>NZ_JBEAIO010000012.1:0-153254 GCF_040065095.1 Klebsiella sp. CN_Kp091
TTTGCGGCCAGACGCGCCGCCATCTCCCCGGTGGCGCTGCGCTTACCGGGGCTACCGATCCGCACCTCCTGCGGGGAGGAGCGCGCCATATCCACACGATCACCTTCATTCAAAGCCATATAAAACCCCGTCGTTGTAACCACTTCGCCATAATTCACTTTTTCACTGCTCATGTGCTGACGTTAATCGCGAAAACCGGTGTTACGAAAAAAAATGTGAATACAATCACATATAAATAAATAACAATTATATAACATTTGGTTCACTAATTAATTTGTCTGAGTGACGTGTCACGCCCGATGAGACAGATTACGGTCTTTGCTGGAGCAAAATTATAATGACAGAAAGTAGCATTAACGAGCAGGGTTCCCTGGAGCAGGGCGATACCCGGCGCCGTGTATGGGCAATTGTGGGGGCATCTTCAGGGAACCTGGTGGAATGGTTTGATTTTTATGTCTACTCATTTTGCTCACTCTATTTTGCGCACATCTTCTTCCCTTCAGGAAATACCACCACTCAATTGTTACAAACAGCCGGAGTTTTTGCCGCTGGCTTCCTGATGCGCCCCATCGGCGGCTGGCTATTTGGCCGCATTGCTGACCGGCGCGGACGTAAAGCCTCAATGCTTATTTCGGTATGCATGATGTGCTTCGGCTCGCTGGTGATTGCTTGTCTACCGGGATACGCCACTATCGGTACCTGGGCACCGGCGCTGCTGTTGCTGGCACGTCTGTTCCAGGGTCTGTCCGTTGGCGGGGAATATGGCACCAGCGCGACCTACATGAGTGAAGTGGCAGTAGAAGGAAAGAAAGGATTCTACGCCTCTTTCCAGTACGTTACGTTAATTGGCGGTCAATTGCTGGCGGTACTGGTCGTTGTCGCGCTACAGCAAATCCTCAGTGATGAAGACTTGCATGCCTGGGGATGGCGTATTCCTTTTGCGCTGGGCGCCGTACTGGCCATCGTCGCGCTGTGGCTGCGCCGTCAGTTGGATGAAACCTCGAAGCAGGAAACTCGTGCGCTGAAAGAGGCCGGTTCCTTTAAAGGTTTGTGGCGTAATCGCCGCGCTTTTGTCATGGTGCTGGGCTTTACCGCCGCTGGCTCGCTGACTTTTTACACCTTCACCACCTACATGCAAAAATATCTGGTGAATACCGCAGGCATGTCGGCCAGCACCGCCAGCATGATTATGACGGCGGCGCTTTTCGTGTATATGCTGGTACAACCGCTGTTTGGCGCCTTCTCGGATAAGGTGGGGCGCCGCACTTCAATGCTATGCTTCGGCGTGCTGGCGACGCTGTTTACCGTGCCAATCTTGAGTGCGCTGCAGAATGTTAGCTCGCCGTATGCCGCATTTGCGCTGGTGATTTGCGCGTTGTTGATCGTCAGCTTCTACACTTCCATCAGCGGTATCCTGAAGGCGGAAATGTTTCCGGCACAGGTTCGCGCGCTGGGCGTGGGCCTGTCCTATGCGGTAGCAAACGCGCTGTTCGGCGGTTCGGCTGAATATGTCGCGCTGTCGCTTAAATCTGCGGGAATGGAAAATGCCTTCTACTGGTACGTGACGGTAATGGCGGCGATTGCCTTCCTGGTCTCCCTGATGCTACATGGCAAAGGGAAGGGCCTGCGTTTGTAACCTTATTGATGCGCCAGTTGCCACACCGCATAGCCGGTGGTGGCGCCGGCGACATCCCAGGCGAAATCCTTCCAGCTCCAGCCGCTCCCAGCCGGGCGGCTGTCCCATAACTCTTTTGATGCCCCCAGACTAACGGAAAACATCAGGCCGATGGCGGCGCTGCGATCGCGGCTGTATCCCTGATGCTGCGCATATTCATTGCCGGCCGCGGAGAGCATTGCCGACGCGAGAAAGTGTTGGGCCTTGTCCTGACCACGCCAGGAATCATTGGCCATATGGCTGCAACCACTGAGCAGAAGAGGGATAATAATCACGAAGTAGCGCATAGTGCTTCCTGAAAAAAGCCCCGTATTACGGGGCGTTGATCTTAGAGAATGCGGCTGATAAGACGGTCGATGCGGATGCGTCGCAGACGGCGGATGAGCTTTTTCACCTTCACCGGATAGTCGGCGATGCTTTGTAGATCGCGATAATGCTTCACTACCGTCGTATGCGTACGGATGAGCTGAAGCTCCTTTTCCCGCATTTCGCGCAGTTGATGCTTAGGATCGTGGATAAGCACGGCATTTTCCAAATCCAGCCGCCAGGCGCGCGGATTGAGGTTGTTGCCGGTCAACAGCATCCATTCGTTATCAACCCACATACCTTTCAGGTGGTAGCTGTTATCGTCATCTTTCCATAAACGCACGATGAGCTGATCGGTATTCACATAATATTGCAGTCGGCTCAGGAAGCGACGCAGGTTAATTTCGTACAAATAAGGCAATGCGCCGATGATTTTAAACGGCTGATCTTCCGGGATATAGAAGTCGTTCGCGGTCTTATCGCCGACGATGATTTCCACTTTTTTGCCGTTGCGTAGCAGAGAAATAATATTTCTGACCAGTACGGCGGGCAGGTTGAAATACGGGGTGCAGATGGTCAGCTTATGTTCCGCACACGGCATCAGGTGGAAGATAGTCTTGTTGAGCAGGCTCGATTTACCGAGCCCGACCAGCGGTGTGACTGACAGTTGATCTTCATCGGCATTGCCGGTGAAGTGATAGCCGCTTTCGCGCAGATCCTGGCGATACAGGCGGATATCATTTTTGATTTCCGGGCTTTTCGGCCGATCCGGGCGATCCAGTCGATTTACGCCGCGCCCCTGTACCAGGTTGTGCTCGACCCAGTCGAACATTACGTCGGCCATCTTGCCGTTGCGGATGCACTGATAGCGATCGTAGCGATATTTATCATGCTGATGCAGGTACACATCATTCAGGCTGGCGCCGCTATAGATGACGCTATCGTCGATGATGAAGCCTTTAAAATGGAGCACGCCGAGCGCTTCCCGGGTATTGACCGGGACGCCATAGACCGGGATTTCAATCCCAGGGTTTTCCTGGGCCATACGACAGTACCAGTCGGCATTGGTATTGGAGGCTGCTGCGCCGATGCGGCCGCGCTGGGCGCGATGCCAGTCAACTAGCACGCGTACATCCAGTTCCGGACGTTGACGTTTAGCGTCATACAGGGCTTGCAGTATTCCTTTTCCGCCATCATCTTGCTCGAGGTAGAGCGCAATAATGCAAATACGCTGGGTGGCGTGGGCTATCTTTGCCAGTAGCGCCTGGCGGAAATCAGCCGGCGCGTAAAAGAACTCGATATCATCAACTGACTGAGAGAGCTTAGGGAGTTGGGCAAGGTGTTGTTGATGTTTATTACGCTTAAATTTTGACAACATCACAGTGCGTTTCTTCTCTGTTTATTGAAGGGTCTTCTGTACCATGCAGACGACGTAAGCGGGCAATAATACCATCACTACCCGCGAATGTGGTCATTAATTGCTGTCGCTTGTCACCGAATGTAACGTATTTAGTGCAAGAGACAGGCTTACAATTCCGTCTTCTAACTGGATATCCACTGCAAAGCCAAGTTTCCTGGCGAGGCCTATCATGCCGCGGTTATTTGGCATGGTGATGCCATTTAAGCGCTGTAATCCGTGTCCTTGCGTGTAGGCGATCAGCTTTTCAAGGAGCTGTCGGCCAAGGCCTAGACCTTTCAGGTCCGAGCGTACCAGTACGGCAAACTCGGCATCAATATTATCAGGGTCGGAAATCGCTCTGGTCACGCCGAGGATCTCGCTTCCTTGCTCCGTGGCGCGTACCGCAACAAAAGCCATTTCACGATCGTAGTCGATCTGCGTCATATTGGCTAAGTCGTCATGGGTGAATTCGTTGATCTCGCTGAAGTAGCGGTAATAGAGATCTTCTTTGGTGACCTGCTCAATAAAGGCTAATAACAGAGGTTCATCCTCAGGCAGGATCGGCCGGAACAGGCAGCGCTCGCCGTTTTTCATTACCACCCATTCCTCAAGTTGCTGCGGATAGGGTCTGACTGCCAGCCGGCTTTCGCTGTCGCCGCTAAATGGCGCCAGGCTGAGAGTAACGTCGAGGGCGGTAAATTCGTTGCCGGAAGCAAGCAAGGGGTGAATATCCAGCCGCTGGATCTCGGGGCAATCGACGATCAGGTTAGAGACCTGTACCAGCAACTGGCTGAGACCGGGAATATCAAGCGGGCGTAGCGCGCTGCGTCCGCGGATCTTTTTGCTCTTGATGGCCTGGATCACCAGATAACGCGCCAGGTTCATATTCAGCGGCGGCAGGGCGACCGCGGCTTGATTTTCCGCTCGCCATTCGACGCCGCCCTCGCCAAGCATAATCAGCGGGCCGAAAAGCGGGTCATGCTCGACGACGACCCGAAGTTCCTGTGCCCCGGCGCGGTTGGCCATGCTCTGTACCAACAGGCCATGAATGCGCGCCTGCGGCCAGGCCATTTTTACCCGGTCAATAATCGCGTCCGCCGCCTGCTGGACTTCAGCAGCAGTACGCAAATAGAGCATAACGCCCTGAACTTCAGATTTATGCGGAATATCCGGCGAACGTAACTTCAAGGCCACCGGGTAGCCAATCTGCTCGGCGATATGTACCGCTTCGGCGCTGTCGGCGGCAATCCAGGTGGGAAGAGTATGGATGCCGTAGGCGCGCAGCACCGGGCTGACCTCATGGGTGTCCAGTGAGGTCGCGCCTTCGCTCAGCGCGCGCTGCAACAGCGTGTGAGCCTCGGCGGTATTGGCGGTCAACGTATCGGACAATACCGGCGTTTCACGGAGCTGTTTCTGGTTGCGACGGTATTCCACCATATGCATAAAGGCGGTAATGGTACCCTCGGGTGTGCGATAGGTTGGAATACCTGCCTCGCTAAATAGCCGTCGCGCCTCCTGGGAGGAGAACTCCCCGCACCAGTTCGTCAGCACCGTGACGTATTTTCCGCGCGGATGACGCTTAAGGGCATCAATCAACGCCAGCGCGCTTTCGGTACCCGGCGCCGCGGCGCTGGGGGAGTGAATCACCAGCAGCGCATCATAATCCTGGCTGTCCAGCAATACATTCAGCGCTTTGAGATAGTGCTCGCTACTGGCGTCATCGCGCAGATCCAGAGGATTAGCCACTTCGACGCCTGTCGGTAACGCCTGCCTGAGCTGGTCACAGGTGGCTTCACTGAGATTGGCGAGCTTGCCGTTACGCAGCCACAGTTCGTCCAACGCCAGCGCTGCCGGCGCGGCGCCATTACTGATGATCATCAGCTTTTCGCCGCGCAATGGGCGCATATGGCTCAGGGTTTCAACGGCGGAAAAGAGTTCATGGGTGTCCTGCACGCGCAGCAGCCCCGCCCGCTGAATAGCGGCGTCCCAGGCGGGATCCATCCCTGAGTTTACATGCAGTAATTTCTGCGCCGCCGGGCTGCGGCCGCTTTTAATGACCAGAATGGGTTTATTACGCGAGGCGCTACGGGCAGCGGAGACAAAACGCCGGGCATCGCTGAGATGCTCCAGATAGAGCAGGATAGCGCTGGTTTTGCTATCGCGGGCGAGAAAATCGAGCAGGTCGTCGACGTCGATATCAAGGCTATCGCCCAGCGCAATAAAGTACGAAAAACCCATTTCACGCTGCTGCGCCCAGTCCAGAATGGTGTTAGAGACGGCGGCGGATTGCGAGATAAACGCCAGCTTGCCGCGCTGGATAGGGACCGGCGAAAAGCTGGCGTTCAGCCCCTGCCACGGTGCCAGTAGCCCCAGGCTGTTGGGGCCGAGCAGACGCATTTGATAACGGGCGGCGCATTCGAGCAGCGCCGGGTACTGATCCGGCTGTGAAGAGAGGATAATGCAGGTTTTACACCCTTTCCGCCCTAAGGCCTCGAGCAACTCGAGGTTGCGCCGGGCGTTAGTACAGAGCACCGCCAGGTCCGGGGTAAACGGCAGGCTGTCGATAGTCGGCCACGCCAGTACGCCAAGCACCGCCTTCCAGGCGGGCGTCACCGGCAGGACCGGGCCATTAAAACCGCCGGCCAACAGATTGCGCATCATTAAATAGCCAGCGCGCTGCGGTTTCATCGATGCGCCAATGACGGCGATCGATTTTGGCCGCAGCAGTGCTTCCAGGCCTCGTTGGCTCATACCGGTCTCCTTTGATCCCCAGTGACCGAATGATTTTAAACGCTTTCAGCCTGTTGTGCTGTGATACTGCCCTTATGCTGCGTTTTTCCCGCCAGATAGCGGCTTCTGAACAGGCTAAAGTGATCGCCAAGCGCGGCAGCCGCCTGCGCGTCGCCGGCTAAGTCCAGCAGGGCGATGGCGACTTCCGCCGTACAGTACTGGCCGTCGGCATGGGCCTCGCGCAGGTGATAGGCGGAGATGCGCGACAGGTCGACAGAGATCACCGGCAGCGCATCGAGATACGGGCTTTTGCGAAACATTTTCCGCGCTTCCGTCCAGGTGCCGTCGAGCATAATAAACAGCGGCGGCTTACCCTCCGGCGGGGCGCTCAGTACCTGACGATCCGCTCCGGCATAAGAGGCCGGAAAGACGACCATAGGCTGATAATCAGGGTTGGTGACCAGATCGAGCAGCGCCCGCGGCGGCTCGGTACGCGACCACTGAAATGCTTCGGTGTTGGGCAGAATATCGGCGATAAGGCGTCCGGTATTGCTGGGCTTCATTGGCTCGGTGTCGAACATCACCAGGCAAAAACGGCTGTCGGCAGGTGCCGGCGCCAGCGTTGCGCACAGACACTGTTTTAGGGGGAGCAGGCAGCGCTGACAGCGGCGGATGCGGTTGCCGCGAGCAAGAAAAGGCCGGGTTGCGCGCGCGAGGCGTTCGGCGCGTAGCCGAAGGACAGCGTTATCAATCATGGGAGTCGCTAATGAAAAACGCTATTGTCGCAGAGGAGAAAACGGGGCACAAGCGGTGCCCCGGTGGGTTTACTGCTGGTTGGCTTCGTTCAGCCAGCTATCGAAGGGCGCTTTGGGGACGGCGCCATTCAGCATGTCGACCATTTCACCATTTTTGAACATCATAATGGTTGGAATGCTACGGATGCGGAAGCGAGCGCTCAGTTCGCGTTCGGCTTCGGTGTTCACTTTCACAAAACGCATTTCGCCGCTGCGCTCTTCAGCCACATCTTCAAAGATCGGCGCGAAGCTACGGCATGGGCCGCACCACGGGGCCCAGAAATCAATAACGACTGGCAGATCGTCCTTTAATAGTTTATCCAGCGTTGCCCCGGTCGCGTTGATGACATCGCCGTCAAAAAGATCGTGGCCGCAGCGTCCGCACTTGGCGCCATCAGCGCTACGGTCTTCGGGGATGCGGTTAAGAGCCTGACAACTGGCACAAACGGTATTCATAACTAACCTCTGGTTATGGGGTTGCAGCGCGGCACGTGGCCGATTTGTTTCTGTAATGTTACATATTATCGATGAGGCGCGAATAAAGGACAATGTCTTTTGTTCGATGGTTACAATAGACCAAGGCTTTTAAATGAAATAATGGCTAAGTGAAGATACATCGGGTAATCTTCGCGCTTCGCGCAGCGCAGGTGGAGAAAATAGATGAGCGACGAACTGAAAAATAAAAGCGGCAAGGTCAAAGTGATGTATGTCCGCAGTGATGATGATTCTGACAAACGTACCCATAACCCTCGTACCGGGAAAGGGGGAGGTCGTCCAGGAAAGTCACGTGTTGACGGCCGCAGCCGCCCTGCGCGCGATGAACGTAACAGCCGCGGCGACGATCGCAAACGCGACGATCGCAAGCGCAATGATTTTAACCGTGATGATGCATCCCCGTGGCGTACCGTTTCCCGCGCCCCTGGCGATGAGACGCCGGTAAAAGAAGATCACGGCGGCATCAGCGGTAAGAGCTTTATCGATCCGGAAGTACTGCGTCGTCAACGTGCCGAAGAGACTCGCGTCTACGGCGAGAACGCCTGTCAGGCGCTGTTCCAGAGCCGTCCGGAAGCCATCGTACGTGCCTGGTTTATCCAGAGCGTCACTCCGCGCTTTAAAGAGGCGCTGCGCTGGATGGCGGCCAACCGTAAGGCCTACCACGTTGTGGACGAAGCCGAGCTGGCGAAGGCGTCTGGTACCGAACACCACGGCGGCGTCTGTTTCCTGATCAAAAAACGTCATGGTACTTCCGTGGCCCAGTGGGTGGCGAAAGCAGAAGCCGAAGATTGCGTACTGGCGCTGGAAGATGTCGGCAACCCGCACAACCTCGGCGCGATTATGCGTAGCTGCGCGCACTTTGGCGTGAAAGGCGTAGTAGTGCAGGATGCCGGCGTGCTGGAGTCTGGCGCGGCGATCCGTACTGCAGAAGGCGGTGCGGAACATGTTGAGCCGATCACCGGCGACAGCTTTATCGATACCCTGACGCAGTTCCGTCAGGCTGGCTACGCTATCGTCTCTACGTCCAGCCATAACGGTACGCCGCTGTTTAAGGCCGAGCTGCCGAAAAAAATGGTGCTGGTATTAGGCCAGGAGCGCGACGGTCTGTCCGATGCGGCGATCTCCAGCTCTGACCTCAACGTCGCCATCGACGGCACCGGTAACGTCGAAAGCCTTAACGTCTCCGTGGCGACCGGCGTGCTGCTGGCGGAATGGTGGCGTCAGAATAAGGCCTGATATCGGTCTCTGAATGCAAAAAGCCAGCTGATGCTGGCTTTTTTATTGCCGTCGCTTACTCGCTTTCAGCGGGCAGCACCGGCATCCAGTCAATGGGCGCCTCACCGCGTTCGGCCAGCCACTGGTTGGTTTGCACAAAGTGGTTGCAGCCGAAGAAACCGCGGTGCGCCGACAGCGGCGATGGGTGCGGCGCTTTCAGCACGCAATGGCGCTGGCGATCGATAATGGCGCCTTTTTTCTGCGCGTGTGCGCCCCACAATAAAAATACCACTCCTTCACAATGCTGGTTAATCAGCGCTATCACTTTATCGGTAAAGGTTTCCCAGCCGAGACTGGCGTGTGAATGCGCCTGGCCGGCGCGCACCGTTAACACGGTATTAAGCAGAAGCACGCCCTGGCGTGCCCAGCTTTCGAGATAACCATGCGCCGGGCGCTGAAAGCCGGGGATGGTGCCTTCCAGCTCTTTATACATGTTCAGCAGCGACGGCGGTATCTGCACTCCCGGTAAAACAGAAAAGGCCAGACCGTGCGCCTGTCCCGGGCCGTGATAGGGATCCTGACCTAAGATGACCACTTTGACCTCGCCCAGTTCGGTATAGCGAAAGGCGTTAAAGACATCTTTCTGCGGCGGATAGATAGTCATGCCGGACTGGCGCTCTTCGGCGACGGTCTTGAGGGTGTTGAGAAAATAGGGCTGCTGCTTCTCTTCCGCCAGCACGTCGTGCCAGGTTAATGGGGTGGTCATCTTGCTCTCCTGCAAAGTGTCATGCCCATAGCTTAACTGCTTCTTTCTGCATAACAAAATCGCGACGTTATTCCTGACTGATTGCGCATAAAAAAAATTGAAAATTTACAATATTTTTTATGGCATCTACTGGCGTAACTTGATGTAAAACAATACTATCCCTATATACCCACTTTGAGTGAGTGGTTTTTGTTGATTTAAATCAATGAATGCCGGGTGAGCGGCTGATATATATACACTCATACAACAATGGTTTTACCAATTGGCCGCTAAGAGGCCAAAATCGAATAAACACTGCCTGGGAGGCATCAAATGATTACTGGTATCCAAATTACTAAAGCGGCAAACGACGACCTGCTGAACTCTTTCTGGCTGCTGGATAGCGAAAAAGGCGAAGCGCGCTGCCTGTGTGCCAAGGGTGGTTTTGCGGAAGATGACGTGGTTGCGGTGAGCAAACTGGGTGAAATCGAATACCGTGAAATCCCGGTAGACGTGAAACCGGAAGTCCGCGTGGAAGGCGGTCAGCACCTGAACGTGAACGTGCTGCGTCGTGAAACCCTGCTGGATGCCGTTGAGCACCCGGAAAAATACCCGCAGCTGACTATTCGTGTTTCCGGCTACGCGGTACGTTTTAACTCTCTGACTCCGGAACAGCAGCGCGACGTTATCGCTCGTACCTTTACCGAAAGCCTGTAAGGCTGAAGCCAGATGTGAAAACGCCGGGATATCCCGGCGTTTTTTTTTACTCTTCGTTAGACGTTGACGGCGTCCCGGCAGCGCTTGGCTTACGGCGCTTACCGATGTTTTTGGTATCGCGGTGGCGTTTCTTCACCCGCGGCTTCTCTTTTTCTTTCTCTTTTTTCTCGGCGCGTTTCGCCAGTACTTTCTTTGAAGGCTTACCGGTTAACTTCTCGCTCGGCGCGCGGGTTTTCGGTCGCAATTCATCAATCACGCGCGCTTTCAGCGGTTCTTCAACGTAGCGGCCGATTTTGCCCAGCAGCAGGTGATCGTGCGCTTCAACCAGCGAAATAGCGGTGCCTTTCTTACCAGCACGGCCGGTACGGCCAATACGGTGCAGATAGATATCGGCGGTGCGCGGCATATCGAAGTTAAACACGTGGCTGACATCCGGAATATCAATACCGCGCGCGGCGACGTCGGTGGCAATCAGCACGTTCACGCGACCATCGGTCAGGCGTTTAATCGCTTCGTTACGTTTGATCTGCACCATTTCGCCTTCCAGCCAGCAGGTGGTAATGCCAGCTTCGTGCAGCTTAGCGGCCAGTTCGTGAACGCGCTCGCGTTTACGCACGAACACGATAGAGCGGGTTGCTTCCGGTTGCTTCAGCAGATTAACCAGCAGCGCGGTTTTATGATCGATATCATCGGCGCGATAGTACCACTGGTGAATTTTTTTACGTTCGCGGGTCGACGGATTTGCAGAAACTTCAACCGGCTCTTCCAGCAGGCGTTCGGCAAAGTCTTTAATTGCATCGCCTTCCAGCGTGGCGGAAAACAGCATGGTCTGCTTGCGCCAGCGGGTTTCACCGGCGATGGTTTCGATATCCTGGGCAAAGCCCATGTCCAGCATGCGGTCCGCTTCATCAAGGATCAGCGTTTCTACCGCGCGGCAGTCGAAGTTCTCTTCTTTAATATACTGCAGCAGGCGACCGGTGGTGGCGACCACGATATCCTGGTTTTCGCTGAACACTTCCGCGTGGTTCATGTACGCAACGCCGCCGGTAATGGTGGCAATATCCAGATGGGTATGCTTCGCCAGTTCGCGGGCGTGATCGGCAACCTGCATCGCCAGCTCGCGGGTCGGCGTCAGGATAAGGATCCGCGGCGGCCCCGATTTCTTACGCGGGAAATCAAGCAGATGCTGCAACGCTGGCAGCAAATATGCCGCAGTTTTACCGGTGCCTGTCGGCGCAGAACCGAGAATATCACGGCCATCAAGCGCAGGCGGAATAGCGGCGGCCTGAATGGCTGTCGGGCGTGTGAAACCTTTATCCTGGAGCGCTTCCAGCAGGTTTTCGTCGAGTTCAAGTTCGGAAAAAGTCGTTACAGTCATGTTCTACCTCTGAGTGGGCCGCCGATTATAGACGTTACTGACGTAATGTTCATCTGTTTGTAAGGCTATCTGTTCTCCGGTATTGTGCATAGCCTTAAGCACAGGAGTTTTCGTCAGCAAGGTTTTGAGGATGTCTCAGTCGAAGTTTGCGCTGCCGCGCAATGGTTTTACCTTTAAACAATTTTTTGTCGCCCACGATCGCTGCGCCATGAAAGTCGGTACCGACGGTATTCTGCTGGGCGCCTGGGCGCCGATTGCTCAGGTGAAGCACGTGCTGGATATCGGAACCGGGAGCGGTTTGTTGGCATTAATGTTAGCCCAGCGTACCGCGGATTCGGTCCAATTGGATGCGGTGGAGTTGGATGAAGAGGCCGCGGCGCAGGCGCGGGATAACGTGGCGGCCAGCAGCTGGTCTGGACGCGTCGCGGTATTTCAGGCGCCGATTCAGCAGTGGCAGCCGCAGCCGCCGCGGCGCTATGAGCTTATCGTCAGCAATCCGCCGTTTTTTGCCGAAGGTGTACCTTGCGCGACGTCGCAGCGCGAACAAGCGCGTTATACCACCTCGCTCGATCATACGACGCTGCTCGCCTGCGCCGCGGATCTGATTACCGAGGAGGGCTTTTTCTGCGTAGTGCTGCCGGTGGATATTGGTAATGCGTTTGTCGATAGGGCGAAAGCGATGGGATGGCATTTGCGCTTACGCACCGACGTGGCGGAAACAGAAATGCGTCCGCCGCATCGCGTCCTGCTGGCATTCTCTCCCTGCGCCGGCGAGTGTTTCAGCGATCGGCTGGTGGTTCGTGGGCCAGAGCAGCAGTACTCTGAAGGCTTTACCGCCCTGACCCGCGATTTCTATCTCTTTATGTGAGCAAGCGGCGAGAGCACCGACGGACCGCTGTTTTCCAGCGTGTCCGGATAGTCGAGCGTATAGTGCAGGCCGCGGCTCTCCTTACGCTGCATGGCGCAACGCACGATAAGCTCGGCCACCTGCACCAGATTGCGTAGCTCCAGTAAGTTATTGGAGACGCGAAAACGCGCGTAATACTCATCCAACTCTTGCTGCAGCATAGTAATACGCCGCAGCGCTCGTTCCAGCCGGCGGGTGGTACGCACAATTCCGACATAATCCCACATTAGCAGGCGCAGTTCGTGCCAGTTATGTTGAATCACCACCAGTTCATCCGGGATCTCAACCTGGCTTTCATCCCACGGCGGCAGCTGTTCCGCCGCTTGCGCCAGCGGCAGGCGTTTGGCAATGTCCTCGGCTGCCGACCAGCCGTACACCAGACACTCCAGCAATGAGTTCGAGGCCATGCGGTTGGCGCCGTGCAGCCCGGTGTAGCTCACCTCGCCGATAGCGTAAAGGCCGTCGACGTCGGTACGTCCGTTATCATCCACCATCACGCCGCCGCAGGTATAGTGGGCGGCTGGCACGATAGGCACCGGCTCTTTGGTTAAATCAATGCCGAGGCCGAGTAGCTTTTCATAAATCATCGGGAAATGTTGGCGAATAAACGCTTCGGGCTTATGGCTAATATCCAGATACATGCAGTCGACGCCGAGGCGTTTCATCTCATGGTCGATGGCGCGGGCGACGATATCGCGCGGGGCCAGTTCGCCGCGCTCGTCGAAGTCCGGCATAAAGCGGCTACCGTCAGGCCGTTTCAACAGCGCGCCTTCGCCGCGCAGGGCTTCCGTCAGGAGGAAGTTTCGCGCCTGTGGATGAAACAGCGCGGTAGGGTGGAACTGGTTAAATTCGAGATTGGCCACACGGCATCCCGCGCGCCAGGCCATGGCGATGCCGTCGCCGGAGGAGACATCAGGGTTGGTGGTGTATTGATAGACTTTAGCTGCGCCGCCGGTCGCGAGCACCACGGCTCTTGCGCTGCAGGTTTCTACCTTTTCCTTATTACGGTTCCAGATCCATGCGCCCACCACCCGCCGGGTACCCGGCAGGCCAATCTTATCGGAGATAATCAGGTCAACCGCGTTGCTACGTTCCAGAATGGTGATATTCGGATGTGCCAGCGCTTTGCCAACCAACGTCGTCTCAACCTCTTTACCGGTGGCATCGGCGGCATGCAGGATCCGCCGATGGCTATGGCCGCCTTCGCGGGTCAGATGGTAGCTCTCTTCGCCATTGGCCTGGACCTGGGTATCAAACAGTACCCCCTGATCGATAAGCCACTGTACGCAGGGTTTGGCGTTGCTTGCGACAAAGGAGACGGCATGACGGTCGCAAAGGCCGGCCCCGGCGATGAGCGTATCTTCGACGTGGGATTCGATGCTGTCGGTTTCGTCGAAAACGGCGGCAATCCCTCCTTGGGCATAGAAAGTTGAACCTTCGCTAACCGGGCCTTTGCTCAGGACGGTAACCGAGTGGCGTTCCGCCAGGCGCAGCGCCAGAGACAATCCGGCAGCGCCGCTGCCGATAATCAATACATCGCAGGAAAAGTCGGGAGTCGTCTTCATAGCTTCTGTTTAATTTACTAAACACAATAGCCTCACCATAGCACCTGGTGGGGCTAAATCGTACAATTATTTTCGTGAATAGTTGTGCGGGCTAAACAAGGCAGGCGGAAAAGTAAATATGTAAACGAAAGAAAATATTTGCGAAGCAGACCGTTACCTTCAGATTTTATAGTGAAAAATAAGTTGGGTTACGTTACCCTTCAGGCGGGCCTTGCGCTTTTTCTTCATTAGCTTACCTGGCGTTGAACAACGGGACTTATAATGAGAGATAACAATCAGTCCACCGTTGTCAGACAAAAATCAAAAGCGTAACGGAACTTTATTGTGTTCAGACACTCCAAACGTCTGCTTGCTCATAATGCAGTGCTTGGGTGGTGTTCTGAATACGCATGGGAATTGGGTTTGGGGAGACATTACCTCGGATGAGCGAGCAGTTAACGGATCAGGTCCTCGTTGAACGGGTCCAGAAAGGAGATCAGAAAGCCTTTAACCTACTGGTAGTGCGCTATCAGCACAAGGTGGCAAGCCTGGTCTCCCGCTATGTACCGCCGGGCGATATCGCTGACGTTGTTCAGGAATCGTTCGTGAAGGCGTGGCGTGCGCTGGATTCTTTCCGGGGGGATAGCGCTTTTTATACCTGGTTGTATCGTATCGCCGTGAACACGGCAAAGAATTATCTGGTTGCTCAGGGACGCCGTCCGCCATCAAGCGATGTTGACGCCAACGAGGCGGAAAACTTCGAAAGCGGCGGGGCATTGAAAGAAATTTCGAACCCTGAGAACTTAATGTTGTCAGAAGAGCTGAGACAAATAGTTTTTCGTACCATTGAATCGCTCCCGGAAGATTTACGCATGGCAATTACGTTGCGGGAGCTGGATGGCCTGAGCTATGAAGAAATAGCCGCCATCATGGATTGTCCGGTTGGCACGGTACGTTCGCGTATCTTCCGGGCACGTGAAGCTATTGATAATAAAGTTCAACCGCTAATCAGGCGTTGACGATAGCGGAATACTGGAAAAGGGTATCAGGCATGCAGAAAGAAAAACTTTCGGCCTTAATGGATGGTGAAACGCTGGATAACGAGCTGCTCAATGAGCTGAGTCGTTCTTCTGAAATGCAAAAAACCTGGGAGAGCTACCATCTCATCCGCGACACGCTGCGAGGCGATACCGCTGAGATGCTCCAATTTGATATCTCAGCTCGCGTGATGGCCGCCATCGAGAACGAACCTGCTCGTCAGGTTGCGCCGCTTATTCCTGAATCTCAACCCGCTCCACACCAGTGGCGTCAAATGCCTTTCTGGCAGAAAGTGCGCCCGTGGGCCAGCTCGCTTACCCAAATGGGCGTGGCAGCGTGCGTTTCTCTGGCCGTTATCGTCGGTGTCCAGCAGTATAACGGACACTCCGATGCCTCCCAGCAGCCGGAAGCGCCAGTCTTCAACACCATGCCGATGATGGGCAAAGCTAGCCCGGTTAGCCTGGGCGTTCCGGCCGATGCCTCCGCCGGCAGCGGTCAGCAGGCGCAGGTTCAGGAGCAACGTCGTCGTATTAATGCTATGCTGCAGGACTATGAATTGCAGCGTCGCCTGCACGCTGAGCAGCTTCAGTTTGGCCAGGCCCAGACTCAGCAAGCCGCTGTTCAGGTGCCGGGTTATCAAACTTTAGGAACGCAATCGCAGTAATGAAGCAACTTTGGTGTGCCATGTCGCTCATGGCAGGCAGCCTGTTCTTCTCCACCAACGCCTCGGCTGATACATCGTCCGGGGCGTTGTTGCAGCAGATGAACCTGGCTAGCCAGTCCCTCAACTACGAGCTGTCTTTTGTCAGTATCAACAAACAGGGCGTTGAGTCGCTGCGCTATCGTCACGTGCGGTTGAACAACCAGCCCCTTGCTCAGTTGCTGCAGCTCGACGGTCCTCGTCGGGAAGTGGTGCTGCGCGGTACTGAAATCAGCTATTTTGAACCCGGTCTCGATCCCTTCACCCTGAACGGCGACTATATCGTCGATTCCTTGCCGTCTCTGGTGTATACCGATTTCAAAAAGCTGGCCTCGTATTATGATTTCATCTCCGTTGGCCGGACGCGTATCGCCGATCGCCTGTGCGATGTAGTGCGCGTGGTGGCCCGCGACGGTACGCGCTATAGCTACATTGCGTGGTTGGATGCCGAGACCAAGCTGCCGCTACGCGTCGACTTGCTCGACCGCGACGGTGAAACCCTGGAGCAGTTCCGGGTGGTCTCATTCAATATCGGTGATAACGTAAGCTCGAGTATGGAAGCGCTGTCAAAAGCCAGCCTGCCGCCGCAACTGTCGGTTCCGGAAAGCGGCAATAAAGCCAACTTTAACTGGGCGCCAACCTGGCTGCCGCAGGGCGTGACGGAAGTTTCCAGCAGCCAGCGTCGTTTACCGACCTTCGACGGTCCGGTCGAGTCTCGTCTCTATTCCGACGGTCTGTTTAGCTTCTCCGTTAACGTTAACCGCGCGACGGCTAACAGCAGCGATCAGCTGCTGCGCACCGGTCGCCGTACCGTCAGCACTTCGGTGCGCGATAACGCCGAAATCTCGGTGGTTGGCGAATTACCGCCGCAGACGGCAAAACGTATCTCAGACAGCATTAAGTTCAGGGCCGCGCAATGATCAAAGAGTGGGCGACTGTCGTCTCCTGGCATAACGGCGTGGCGCAGGTTCACTGCGATGTTAAAGCCTCTTGCAGCAGCTGCGCCTCGCGCGCCGGTTGCGGTAGCCGGGTGCTCAATAAACTGGGGCCGCAAACCAGCCATACCATTAGCGTTCCCTGCGACCAGCCGCTGACGGCCGGGCAAAAAGTGGAGCTGGGCATTGCTGAAAGCAGCTTGCTGGGTTCGGCGATGCTGGTCTACATGGCGCCGCTGTTCGGGCTGTTTGTGATGGCATCTATTTTTCAGGTGTTGTTTGCCAGCGATATTGCTTCGCTGTGCGGCGCGTTGCTTGGCGGCGTCGGCGGATTCCTGGTGGCGCGCGGGCTGTCGCCGAAGCTGGCTGCTCGCCAGTCGTGGCAGCCGGTGATTTTAAGCGTCGGTTTACCGCCGGATTTGCTGCGCGTTGATACGCCTTCCTCTGAAATGGGGCAGTGATTTCACTGTCCCTCATCTTTATTTACGCTTCCTGATACAACGCCACAATTCTGCCGTTATGCTGGATCTAACAGCATTTCCTGGTTTCGCGGATGTAGTGTAGAATGCGGCGTTTTCGGATTAAAAAACGTCAGGCACAGAACAGCGGCCTCATGAGACTCGTAAGGCATAATTAACTCTAAATATGAAGAATATACGTAACTTTTCGATCATCGCTCACATCGACCACGGTAAGTCGACGCTGTCTGACCGTATCATCCAGATTTGCGGTGGCCTTTCTGATCGCGAAATGGCGGCCCAGGTTCTGGACTCCATGGACCTTGAACGTGAGCGCGGCATTACCATCAAGGCGCAGAGCGTCACCCTCGACTATAAAGCCAGCGATGGTGAAACCTATCAGCTTAACTTTATCGACACCCCGGGCCACGTTGACTTCTCTTATGAAGTCTCGCGCTCCCTGGCAGCGTGCGAAGGCGCGCTGCTGGTGGTTGACGCCGGGCAGGGCGTAGAAGCCCAGACCCTGGCGAACTGCTATACCGCGATGGAAATGGACCTCGAAGTCGTTCCGGTTCTTAACAAGATCGACCTGCCTGCGGCCGACCCTGAGCGCGTAGCGGACGAGATTGAAGATATCGTCGGTATCGACGCTCACGACGCGGTTCGCTGCTCGGCGAAAACCGGTGTTGGCGTGCCGGATGTGCTGGAACGTCTGGTACGCGACATTCCGCCGCCGGAAGGCGATCCGGACGCCCCGCTGCAGGCGCTGATTATCGACTCCTGGTTCGATAACTATTTAGGCGTCGTGTCGCTGGTGCGTATTAAAAACGGCACCATGCGCAAAGGCGACAAAATTAAGGTGATGAGCACCGGTCAGGTCTATAACGCCGACCGTCTGGGCATCTTCACCCCGAAACAGGTTGACCGTACCGAACTCAAATGCGGCGAGGTGGGTTGGCTGGTGTGCGCCATTAAAGACATCCTTGGCGCGCCGGTGGGCGATACCCTGACCGCGGCGCGTAATCCAGCGGATAAGGCGCTGCCGGGCTTCAAAAAAGTGAAGCCACAGGTCTATGCCGGTCTGTTCCCGGTGAGCTCTGATGACTATGAGAACTTCCGCGATGCGCTGGGTAAACTGAGTCTGAACGATGCATCCTTGTTCTATGAGCCGGAAAGCTCAACGGCGCTGGGCTTCGGCTTCCGCTGCGGCTTCCTCGGCCTGCTGCACATGGAAATCATTCAGGAGCGTCTGGAGCGTGAATACGATCTTGACCTGATTACCACCGCGCCGACGGTAGTCTATGAAGTAGAAACCACCTCTAAAGAGGTTATTTACGTCGATAGTCCGTCGAAGCTGCCGCCGCTGAATAATATTCAGGAACTGCGTGAACCGATCGCCGAATGTCACATGCTGCTGCCGCAGGAGTTCCTCGGCAACGTGATCACCTTGTGTATCGAGAAACGCGGCGTGCAAACCAACATGGTTTACCACGGCAAACAGGTTGCGCTGACCTATGAAATCCCGATGGCGGAAGTGGTCCTCGACTTCTTCGACCGTCTGAAGTCCACCTCCCGCGGCTATGCGTCGCTGGATTATAACTTCAAGCGTTTCCAGGCCTCTAACATGGTGCGCGTTGACGTACTGATCAACGGTGAGCGCGTCGATGCGCTGGCGTTAATTACGCACAACGACAACGCGCCGTATCGTGGCCGCGAGCTGGTCGAGAAGATGAAAGAGCTGATCCCGCGTCAGCAGTTCGATATCGCGATTCAGGCGGCTATTGGCAACCACATCATCGCGCGCTCTACCGTCAAACAGCTGCGTAAAAACGTCCTGGCGAAATGCTACGGCGGTGATGTCAGCCGTAAGAAAAAGCTGCTGCAGAAGCAGAAAGAAGGTAAGAAGCGTATGAAACAGGTTGGTAACGTTGAACTGCCGCAGGAAGCGTTCCTCGCCATTCTGCACGTTGGTAAAGACGGCAAATAATCTAAGGAGTTGGCATGGCGAACATGTTTGCCCTGATTCTGGTCATTGCGACCCTCGTCACAGGGCTGTTGTGGTGTCTGGATAAGTTCATATTCGCACCGAAACGTCGTGAACGTCAGGCCGCTGCTCAGGCAGCGACCGGCGATCAGCTGGACAAGAAAACGCTGAAGAAGGTCGGTCCAAAACCGGGCTGGCTGGAAACCGGCGCCTCGATCTTCCCGGTGCTGGCGATTGTGCTGATTGTGCGTTCGTTTATCTATGAACCGTTCCAGATCCCGTCAGGTTCGATGATGCCGACTCTGCTGATTGGCGATTTTATCCTGGTGGAGAAATTCGCCTATGGTATTAAAGATCCGATCTACCAGAAAACGCTGATCGAAACCGGTCATCCGAAGCGCGGCGACATCGTGGTATTTAAATATCCGGAAGATCCGCGCCTTGACTACATCAAGCGTGCGGTTGGTCTGCCGGGTGATAAAGTCACTTACGATCCGGTCGCTAAACAGGTCACGATCGAGCCTGGCTGCGCGTCGGGTCAGGCATGCGGTAGCGCCTTGCCGATCACCTACTCCAACGTCGAACCAAGCGATTTCGTTCAGACCTTCTCCCGTCGCAACGGTGGTGAAGCTACCAGCGGTTTCTGGCAACTGCCAAAAGGCGAAACCAAAGCCGACGGTATTCGTCTGACCGAGCGCAAAGAGACGCTGGGCGAAGTGACCCACCGTATTCTGACGGTACCTATCGCTCAGGATCAGGTGGGGATGTACTATCGTCAGTCTGGCCAACCACTGGCAACGTGGGTCGTTCCGCCGGGTGAATACTTCATGATGGGCGATAACCGCGACAACAGCGCCGACAGCCGTTACTGGGGCTTCGTGCCGGAAGCGAACCTGGTGGGTAAAGCCACCGCCATCTGGATGAGCTTCGAAAAACAGGAAGGTGAGTGGCCAACCGGCGTACGTTTATCGCGCATCGGCGGCATCCACTAATTCCCCATCTTAATTCACGCTGCTGGTGCAATAACGGCAGCGTGAATTATTTAGTATTTAAATCCATCCAAACTAACGACATCCCTTGTCGTTGCGTATAGAATATCCCCCCGAAGTTTTTGGTTGTCTCTCGAAAGAGTGACACTGCACACGAAACCGCGTTGGTTAGTTTCTGCCCTTATATATCAAGGGTATGTATGCTCAGGTCGGTTTCGTGTGCTGCATCTTTGACGCATTCATTTATTGGTAACGCATGAACCCCATCGTAATTAATCGGCTTCAACGAAAGCTGGGCTACACTTTTGTTCATCAGGAGCTGTTGCAACAGGCATTAACTCACCGCAGTGCCAGCAGCAAACACAACGAGCGTCTCGAGTTTTTAGGCGACTCTATTTTAAGTTTCGTGATCGCCAATGCGCTCTATCATCGTTTCCCTCGGGTAGACGAAGGAGATATGAGCCGTATGCGCGCGACGCTGGTGCGAGGCAATACGCTGGCGGAAATCGCCCGCGAATTTGAACTGGGCGAGTGCCTGCGCCTTGGGCCTGGCGAGCTGAAGAGCGGCGGTTTTCGTCGCGAATCGATTCTGGCTGATACCGTAGAAGCCTTAATCGGCGGGGTTTTCCTCGACAGCGATATTCAAAATGTTGAACGCTTAATCCTCTCCTGGTACCAGACTCGTCTGGATGAAATCAGCCCGGGCGATAAGCAAAAGGATCCGAAGACTCGTCTGCAGGAATATCTGCAGGGGCGTCATCTGCCGCTGCCGTCCTACCTGGTCGTCCAGGTACGCGGCGAAGCGCACGATCAGGAATTTACTATCCACTGCCAGGTCAGTGGCCTGAGTGAACCGGTGGTTGGCACAGGTTCCAGCCGTCGCAAGGCGGAGCAGGCTGCCGCCGAACAGGCGCTGAAAAAACTGGAGCTGGAATGAGCGAAGAAAAAAGTTATTGCGGATTTGTCGCCATCGTTGGTCGTCCAAACGTTGGCAAATCCACGTTGTTGAACAAGCTGCTGGGGCAGAAGATTTCGATCACTTCCCGTAAAGCGCAGACTACTCGTCACCGCATCGTCGGTATCCATACCGAAGGGCCGTATCAGGCGATTTATGTTGATACCCCGGGCCTGCATATGGAAGAGAAGCGCGCGATTAACCGCTTAATGAACAAAGCGGCCAGCAGCTCGATTGGCGACGTGGAACTGGTTATCTTTGTCGTTGAAGGCACCCGCTGGACGCAAGATGACGAGATGGTGCTGAACAAGCTGCGCGATGCGCGCGCGCCGGTGATTCTGGCCGTCAACAAAGTTGATAACGTGCAGGAAAAAGCGGATCTGCTGCCGCACCTGCAGTTCCTTGCCAGCCAGATGAACTTCCTTGACATCGTGCCGATCTCTGCGGAAACCGGCACCAACGTTGATACTATCGCGTCGATCGTACGTAAACATCTGCCGGAAGCGATTCATCACTTCCCGGAAGATTACATTACCGACCGTTCCCAGCGTTTCATGGCTTCCGAGATCATCCGTGAAAAGCTGATGCGTTTCCTCGGCGCTGAACTACCGTACTCCGTGACCGTCGAAATTGAACGTTTCGTGAGTAACGAACGCGGCGGTTACGACATCAACGGTCTGATCCTCGTCGAGCGTGAAGGGCAGAAGAAGATGGTAATTGGCAACAAAGGCGCCAAAATCAAAACCATCGGCATCGAAGCGCGTAAAGACATGCAAGAGATGTTTGAAGCGCCGGTGCACCTCGAACTGTGGGTCAAAGTGAAATCCGGCTGGGCCGATGACGAGCGCGCGCTGCGCAGTCTCGGTTACGTTGACGACCTCTGAGTTAACGCAACGTGGATGGATGGCAGCGCGCCTTTGTCCTGCATAGCCGACCGTGGAGTGAAACCAGTCTGATGCTGGACGTCTTCACGGAAGAGTCCGGTCGCGTGCGCCTGGTTGCCAAAGGCGCACGCTCCAAACGTTCTAATCTCAAGGGCGCTTTACAGCCCTTCACCCCCTTACTGGTTCGCTTCGGCGGCCGCGGCGAAGTCAAAACCCTTCGCAGTGCGGAAGCCGTCTCGCTGGCGCTGCCGCTTAGCGGCATCACGCTCTACAGCGGTCTTTACGTAAACGAGCTCATCTCCCGCGTGCTTGAGCACGAAACGCGCTTCTCCGAACTCTTTTTCGACTACCTGCACTGCATCCAGGCGCTTGCCGGGGCCAGCGGTTCGCCGGAGCCCGCGCTGCGGCGCTTTGAGCTGGCCCTGCTCGGGCACCTGGGCTATGGCGTGGATTTCCTCCACTGTGCCGGCAGCGGCGACCCGGTGGATGACACCATGACCTACCGCTATCGCGAAGAAAAAGGCTTTATCGCCAGCCTGGTGATTGATAACAGCACGTTTACCGGGCACCATTTGAAAGCGTTGGCTAGCCGCGAGTTTCCGGATGTAGATACGCTGCGCGCCGCGAAGCGCTTTACCCGCATCGCCCTGAAGCCGTATCTTGGAGGGAAACCGCTCAAGAGCCGGGAATTGTTTCGCCAGTTTATGCCCGCGCGAAAGGCGCGAGCCGATAATACGAATAATGATTAACGAGGATTGTCATGGCTGAATTACTGTTAGGGGTCAATATTGACCACATTGCGACATTGCGTAACGCGCGCGGTACCGCTTATCCGGATCCGGTGCAGGCGGCTTTTATTGCAGAACAGGCCGGCGCCGATGGTATTACCGTGCACCTGCGCGAAGACCGCCGCCATATCACCGATCGTGACGTGCGCATCCTGCGCCAGACTCTGCACACCCGAATGAACCTTGAAATGGCGGTCACTGAAGAGATGCTGGCGATTGCCTGCGAAACTAAACCGCACTTTTGCTGCCTGGTGCCGGAGAAGCGTCAGGAAGTGACCACCGAGGGTGGGCTGGACGTGGCCGGACAGCGCGATAAGATGCGCGATGCCTGTCAGCGCCTGGCGGATGCCAGTATTCTGGTCTCCCTGTTTATTGACGCGGATGATGAGCAGATCAAAGCGGCTGCCGACGTGGGCGCGCCGTATATCGAAATCCATACCGGCTGCTATGCCGATGCCAAAACCGATGCCGAACAGGCAAAAGAGCTTGAGCGTATCGCCAAAGCGGCGACTTATGCCGCCAGCCTTGGTCTGAAGGTGAATGCCGGTCACGGTTTGACCTATCACAACGTGAAAGCCATTGCCGCCTTGCCGGAAATGCATGAGCTGAATATCGGTCATGCCATTATTGGTCGCGCGGTGATGAGCGGCCTGAAAGAAGCTGTCGCGGAAATGAAACGCCTGATGCTGGAAGCGCGCGGCTAATGGCGATTCTCGGGCTGGGTACCGACATCGTCGAAATCGCCCGCATCGAAGCGGTGATCGCCCGTAGCGGCGATCGCCTGGCGCGCCGGGTGCTGAGCGATCACGAATGGAGCATTTGGGAGCATCATCAGCAGCCGGTGCGTTTTCTGGCAAAACGCTTTGCGGTCAAAGAAGCGGCGGCGAAAGCGCTCGGAACCGGTATTCGCAACGGCCTGGCGTTTAATCAGTTCGAAGTTTTCAACGATGAATTAGGCAAGCCGAAACTGCGGCTATGGGGCGAAGCAAAGCTATTGGCTGAACGGATGGGGGTAAGCGCTATTCACGTCACTCTCGCCGATGAACGCCACTATGCCTGCGCCACGGTGATCGTCGAAAGCTAAACCCGCGGTTAAAGCTTATCCGCGTGGTGCATGAGCACGAATTTATCCCACAACTGTTCTTCATTCTCGACGTGCGCCGGATCTTTGAGAATAGTATTCGGGATCGGGCACACTTTCTGGCAGGTTGGCGTGTCGTAGTGGCCCACGCACTCGGTGCAGCGATCGCTGTTAATCTCATAAATGCTCTCGCCCATCGAAATGGCCTCATTCGGGCACTCCGGCTCGCACATGTCGCAATTGATGCATTTTTTGGTGATTAACAGCGCCATCAGGAAAATCTCAGAAACAACACAAACAGGGCGGGCATTATACGCCCATTTTCTACTCAGACCAGCTTTTTCACCAGCGCTTCGCTATGGCGTATGCGTTCCGGCGCGTGTTCGAGATCTTGCTGCACCAGCGCCATAAACAGGAGATCGGTGAGCATCATTTGCGCGCTGGTGGAGGAGATCGCCGCGCTGCGCGTCGCCTGCTCTTCAGCAATAGTGTAGAGACACTGCGAAGCCTGCTGCTGCAAGGCGTTGGGAGTAAACCCGGTGATCGCGAGGATCTTGCTGCCAACGCGTAGCGCTTCAGCAGCCGCCATATTGATCTCGCGGCGTTCGCCGGAATAGGAGATAGCCAGCAGCAGATCGTCCGCCGACATCGCCTGCACCGTTGCCAGTAGCGCATGCATATCCTGCTCGGCGACGGCGTTGATGCCAATTTTCATTAACTTCCAGCTAAAATTGCGCGCCACCAGCCCGGAGGCGCCGATGCCGGTAATGATTACCCGGCGAGCATCGCGCAGTAGGGTCACAGCCTCCAGAAGTTTCTCTTCGCTGTTGACGTCAAGCGAGGCGTGCATCGCCGCGATGTTATCCTTGATCAACTTCTCGCCCACCAGACGCAGCGGATCGTCGCCGCGAATTTGGTTATGTACCGGTACAGAGTGCGGATCCGGGCTGCTAGCCAGCGCTTCGCTGAGCGCCAGTTTTAATGCCGGAAAGCCTTTGAACCCCATTTTTTGCGCGAACTTCACCACGCTGGACTGGCTTACACCCGCTTCGCCCGCCAGCTGCTGCGAGCTGAGATGGCGGGTTTGGTCCGGCTGAGCCAGAATAAAGTCGGCAAGTTTTTTGTCGCTCGCCGCCAGCGACGGGTAACGTTGGCGGATGCGGATTAAACAGTTCATGGCTTCTCCGAAGGAGGGCGTTAGCGGCGAAAAGAATTTTGTATTCGATTATAAGTGGAATAATACGAATTAAAAATTCTGCTGTGAAGAATTATGCGAACGGGTCAGATTCTGAATCTTACCTCAACCACGGCAGACAATTTCGCGCTCGTCGCGGCAAGCCTGTTAAGCTATCGACATCGCCAGGAAAATCCGTACCAGAAAGGAGTTCGGTTTGAACAGTAACGCGCGACGAGTCGTGTTTTTCGATCTTGATGGCACCTTGCACCAGCAGGATATGTTCGGCAGCTTTATTCGTTACCTCTTACGTCGTCAACCGCTCAACGTACTGGCAGTGGCGGCCTTGTCGCCAATAGTACTGCTGGGGCTGTTGGTTAACGGACGCGCGGCGCGCTGGCCGATGAGCCTGCTGCTGTGGGCCGCCACCTGTGGCCGGCGTGAAAGCCATCTTAAGCGTCTGGAGGCGGAGTTCGTTAGCTGGTTTCGCCAGCACGTGACCGCCTTTCCCGTGGTACAGGGCCGGCTAAACGACTATTTAACCAGTACCGATGCCGACGTCTGGCTGATTACCGGCTCACCGCAGTCGCTGGTGGAACAGGTCTATGCCGATACGCTTTGGCTGCCGCGCGTAAAGCTTATCGCCAGCCGTATGAGCCGCCGTCGCGGCGGCTGGGTGCTGACGCTGCGTTGCCTGGGCCATGAGAAAGTAGCGCAGTTGGAACAGCGGATCGGCGCGCCGCTACGCTTATATAGCGGCTATAGCGATAGCGAGCAGGATAACCCGCTACTCTGTTTTTGCCAGCACCGCTGGCGGGTGACGCCGCAGGGCGATCTCCAGCAGCTCGAATAATTCTGCTGCAGGCGAATTATTTGGGCGATATATAGCGCCCATGTATAATGCGCCCCGCTTTTTCTGCAGGAGTGCCGCTGTGTCTGACCACGAATTTAATGATGAATACTGGATGCGCCATGCGCTGACACTGGCGAAACGCGCCTGGGAAGAGGGCGAGGTGCCGGTGGGCGCCGTGCTGGTGCATAACAATCAGGTCATCGGTGAGGGCTGGAACCGGCCGATTGGTCGTCACGATCCCACCGCCCATGCCGAAATTATGGCGCTGCGTCAGGGAGGGCTGGTCCTGCAGAACTATCGTTTAATTGATGCCACGCTGTACGTCACGCTGGAGCCTTGTGTGATGTGCGCCGGGGCGATGGTGCATAGCCGTATCTCGCGGCTGGTGTTCGGCGCCCGCGATGCTAAAACCGGCGCGGCCGGGTCGTTAATCGATGTGCTGCATCATCCGGGGATGAACCACCGCGTTGAAATTACCGAGGGAATTCTGGCTGAATCTTGCTCCGCAATGCTGAGCGATTTCTTCCGCTGGCGGCGGGAAGAGAAAAAGGCATTGAAGAAAGCGCGTCAGGAAGAGGGCTAACGTCCCAATGTCGGCAATTTCAGTTTAACGTTGTCGACAAGCTTTTCGCCGCGAAACTTAAAGAAGGGCATCGCATACTCTTTATGCTCGCTATCGAGTTCTTCCGGCGCGACGGCTGGATAATCTTCGGCAATCGCCATCTCCTGCGCCGCTTTCCTTTCCTGTTCAGACAAATACCCAACCAGACTGATATGGTACTTACGAATATTTTCCACGTAGGCGTAGGCCTCATGGCCTCGGGCGTAGCCATATTTTAAGCGGCTGTAGTAGGGCTTCTGGCTCAACAATGGTAGACGTTGCTTAACGTCGGACCAGCTGTTCGGATTGCCTTTTTGTTTTTTTGTCAGCGCCATCGCGTCAAGCATATGCGCGTAGCCCATGTTATAAGCCGCCAGCGCAAACCAGATCCGCTCCTCTTTCGGGATTGAATCCGGCACTTTGGCCATCATATCCTGCAGATAGCGCATACCGCCATCGAGGCTCTGTTCGGCATCGGTACGGTCGGTCAGGCCTAAACTCTGGGCGGTGTTACGGGTTAGCATCATCATGCCGCGCACGCCGGTTGGCGAGGTGGCCTGCGGATCCCAGTGCGACTCCTGCCAGGCAATCGCCGCCAGCAGTCGCCAGTCGATCTGCCGGGCGTATTTCTCAAAAAGCGGCTTCAGATCCGGCAGCGTATTCTGCACCGCGCGCAGGAAGGTGCGGGTATCAACATAGTCGAAATCGTTGCCGTGGCCGAGATACTTCTCTTCCAGGCGGGCGAGGGTGCCGTCTTCATTCATACTATTAAAGAAATCGAGCATAGCTGCCGATAGTGAATTGTCTTCGCTTTTTTCGCTAAACCAGGTGACCGGCTGTTCATCGCTGATATCGAGCGCCACAGCCAGCTCCGGATGCACGCGCTGGAACAGGCTGACGGCGACGGAATCGGCGACGGTATATTCCAGCGTGCCGTCGATGACCGCCTGCATCAGGGCGGTAGTGCCGCGTTTTTCATCGACGCGCCAGTTGAGGTCCGGGTATTTGCTCTCCTTCAGCGCCTGCAGGTCGTTAAGGGCGACGTGGCCTGGGGCGATGGCGAGCTGTTCGGCGTTGATCCCGGCCAGCGTGCGCGGGCGATTACCGCCAACGCGATAGACCAGCTGCTGCGAAACGGAATAATAGGTGGGGCCCGCCTGATAGTTCTTTACCCGCTCGGTGTTATAGACCAGCCCGGCGGCCAGCATATCGGTTTTACCGGCATCGAGATCGTCAAATAGCTGGCTAATATTCTGCCGCACGGTGACTTTCAGCTTCACCCCAAGGTAATCGGCGAAGCGTTTCGCCAGTTCGTAATCAAGACCGTAGTCTTTATTGTTGATGGCGGCGTAGGTCAGCGGGGAGTTAATTGTACTCACGCGCAGTTCGCCGCGAGCAATGATCCCGGCAACGCGGTTCTCCGGTTTTCCCATCCACGGTAAAGACGGCCACAGCGCCGCCGCCAACAAAAGGGTGACGACGCCGATCAGCAGATAATTAATCTTTAATTTTTTCAAATAGTTAATTTTCTGCAGCGTGGAGTTCCTCAGCTGGGTATATCCGGAAAAAGTAAAAGGTTGCCGTAAGTTGAGCGGCATTTTGCTTAAGAATGCGCCAGTTGGCAACTTATTCGCGATTCATGTCACATTTATTGATAAAACTGATGAATCATTTTATTTCTACGCAAACGGTTTCGTCGGGGCTCAGGATTCTCTATAATGGCGCCCGTTTCCCCCTGGCTCACCTTGAAAGCTTCGAAGACGAGAGACTTATGATGGATATTTTGCGTGGTTCACCTGCACTGTCGGCATTCCGTATCAACAAACTGCTGGCACGTTTTCAGGCGGCCAACCTGCCGGTTAGCACCTTATACGCGGAGTATGTTCACTTTGCCGACCTGAGCGCCCCGCTAAGCGATGAGGAGCGCGAAAGACTGGTCAGACTGCTTAAATATGGCCCAAGCCTCAGCAGCCATACGCCAACCGGTAAATTACTGCTCGTCACCCCTCGCCCCGGCACTATCTCTCCCTGGTCCTCCAAAGCTACCGACATCGCCCATAACTGCGGTTTATCGCAGGTCGTGCGGCTGGAACGCGGCGTGGCGTACTACGTTGAAGCACAGGGTCTGAGCGACGCGCAGTGGGACGCCGTTGCGGCAGAACTGCACGATCGCATGATGGAGAGCGTTTTCACTGAGCTGGAAGAGGGGGAGAAGCTGTTTGCTCACCATCAGCCGACGCCGGTGACCAGCGTGGACCTACTGGGTCAGGGACGTCAGGCGCTGATTGACGCTAACCTCCGTCTGGGGCTGGCGCTGGCCGATGACGAAATCGACTACCTGCAGGACGCATTCGTTAAGCTTGGCCGCAATCCGAACGACATCGAACTGTATATGTTCGCGCAGGCCAACTCGGAACATTGCCGCCACAAAATTTTTAACGCCGACTGGATTATCGACGGCCAAAAACAGCCGAAGTCGCTGTTTAAAATGATCAAAAACACCTTCGAGAAAAACCCGGAATATGTGCTGTCTGCCTATAAAGACAACGCCGCGGTAATGGAAGGTTCCGAAGTCGGCCGTTATTTCGCCGACTATCAGACCGGGCGCTATGACTTCCATCAGGAGCCGGCGCACATTCTGATGAAAGTTGAAA
Organism: Klebsiella sp. CN_Kp091; assembly: GCF_040065095.1. Classification (NCBI taxonomy): domain Bacteria; kingdom Pseudomonadati; phylum Pseudomonadota; class Gammaproteobacteria; order Enterobacterales; family Enterobacteriaceae; genus Klebsiella; species Klebsiella sp. CN_Kp091. The sequence continues at coordinate 29,000 of NZ_JBEAIO010000012.1, forward strand.
CCCACAACCACCCGACGGCAATTTCGCCGTGGCCAGGGGCCGCGACCGGTTCCGGCGGCGAGATCCGCGACGAAGGCGCAACGGGACGCGGCGCGAAGCCGAAAGCGGGCTTGGTCGGCTTCTCGGTTTCGAACCTGCGTATTCCGGGCTTTGAGCAGCCGTGGGAAGAGGATTTCGGTAAACCAGAGCGTATCGTGACCGCGCTGGATATCATGACCGAAGGCCCGCTGGGCGGCGCGGCGTTTAACAACGAATTTGGTCGTCCGGCGCTGAATGGCTACTTCCGTACCTATGAAGAGAAAGTGACCAGCCACAATGGCGAAGAGCTGCGCGGCTATCACAAACCGATCATGCTGGCGGGCGGTATTGGCAACATCCGCGGCGAGCACGTCCAGAAGGGCGAAATCACCGTTGGCGCCAAGCTTATCGTGCTGGGCGGCCCGGCGATGAACATTGGTCTCGGCGGCGGCGCGGCGTCGTCCATGGCTTCCGGCCAGTCTGATGCCGATCTGGATTTCGCCTCTGTACAGCGCGACAACCCGGAAATGGAGCGCCGCTGTCAGGAAGTGATCGACCGCTGCTGGCAGTTGGGCGATGCGAACCCGATTCTGTTTATCCACGACGTTGGCGCGGGCGGTCTCTCTAACGCCATGCCGGAGTTGGTGAGCGATGGCGGCCGCGGCGGAAAATTCCAGCTGCGCGATATCCTCAGCGATGAGCCGGGCATGAGCCCGCTGGAGATCTGGTGTAACGAATCCCAGGAACGTTACGTTCTGGCGGTCGCGCCGGAACAGCTGCCGCTGTTTGAAGAGCTGTGCCGCCGCGAGCGCGCGCCTTATGCGGTGATCGGTGAAGCCACGGCGGAGCAACACCTCAGCCTGAGCGACAGCCACTTTAACGATCGGCCGATCGACCTGCCGCTGGACGTCCTGCTTGGCAAAACGCCGAAAATGACGCGTGACGTGCAAACGCTGAAAGCGCAGGGCAGCGAGCTGGATCGTCAACCGATGACGATTGCCGATGCGGTTAACCGCGTGCTGCATCTGCCGACGGTGGCTGAGAAAACCTTCCTCGTGACCATCGGCGATCGCACCGTGACCGGTATGGTGGCGCGTGACCAGATGGTGGGGCCGTGGCAGATCCCGGTCGCCAACTGCGCGGTGACCACCGCCAGCCTCGATAGCTACTACGGCGAAGCGATGGCGATGGGCGAACGCGCGCCGGTTGCGCTGCTCGACTTTGCCGCCTCAGCCCGCCTGGCGGTCGGCGAAGCGTTGACAAATATCGCCGCTACGCAGATTGGCGAACTCAACCGCGTCAAACTGTCGGCAAACTGGATGGCGGCAGCCGGTCACCCGGGGGAAGACGCCGGTCTGTATGAGGCGGTAAAAGCGGTCGGTGAAGAACTGTGCCCCGCGCTGGGCCTGACTATCCCGGTGGGCAAAGACTCAATGTCGATGAAAACCCGCTGGCAGGAAGGTAGCGAGCAGCGCGAAATGACCTCGCCGCTGTCGTTGGTTATCTCCGCGTTTGCCCGCGTTGAAGACGTGCGCGGCACCGTGACCCCGCAGCTCTCTACGGAAGACAACGCCCTGCTGCTGATCGATCTCGGCAAAGGGCGTAACGCGTTGGGCGCTACCGCGCTGGCGCAGGTCTATCGTCAGCTTGGCGACCAGCCGGCCGACGTGCGTGATGTCGCGCAGCTGAAAGGCTTCTGGGACGCGATGCAGGCGCTGGTGGCGCAGCGTAAGCTGTTGGCCTACCACGACCGCTCCGATGGCGGCTTGTTAGTGACGCTGGCGGAAATGGCGTTCGCCGGTCACTGCGGCGTAACTGCCGATATCGCCGCGCTGGGCGATGACCGTCTGGCGGCGCTGTTCAACGAAGAGTTGGGCGCGGTGATTCAGGTTCGCGCCGCGGATCGCGAAGCGGTAGAAGCGCTGCTGGCGATGAATGGTCTGGCAGATTGCGTGCACTACTTAGGCCAGGCGACGGCAGGCGATCGTTTTGTTATTACCGCCGACGGTCAGCCGCTGTTCAGCGAAAGCCGCACCACGCTGCGTATGTGGTGGGCGGAAACCACCTGGCAGATGCAGCGTCTGCGCGACAACCCGGAGTGCGCCGATCAGGAACACCAGGCGAAGTCTAACGATAGCGACCCGGGTCTTAACGTTAAGCTGTCGTTTGATATCAATGAAGATGTTGCCGCACCGTATATTGCGACCGGCGCGCGCCCGAAAGTGGCCGTGTTGCGCGAGCAGGGGGTTAACTCCCATGTTGAAATGGCGGCCGCTTTCCATCGCGCCGGATTCGATGCCATCGACGTGCATATGAGCGATCTGCTGGCAGGTCGTTCCGGTCTTGGCGACTTCCATGCGCTGGTGGCCTGCGGCGGCTTCTCCTACGGTGATGTACTGGGGGCAGGTGAAGGTTGGGCGAAATCGATTCTGTTCAACGAACGCGTACGCGATGAGTTCGCCACTTTCTTCCACCGCCCGCAGACGCTGGCGCTGGGCGTGTGTAACGGTTGTCAGATGATGTCCAACCTGCGTGAGCTGATTCCTGGCAGCGATCTGTGGCCGCGCTTCGTACGCAACCACTCAGACCGCTTTGAAGCGCGTTTCAGCCTGGTTGAAGTCACCCAAAGCCCATCGCTGCTGTTGCAGGGTATGGCCGGTTCGATGATGCCGATTGCCGTTTCGCACGGCGAAGGGCAGGTGGAAGTTCGTGATAGCGCGCATCTGGCTCAGCTTGAAAGCAAGGGGCTGGTGGCGCTGCGCTTCGTCGATAACTTCGGCAAAGTGACGCAAACCTATCCGGCGAACCCGAATGGCTCGGTGAACGGCATTACCGCGGTGACCAGCGAAAGCGGTCGCGCGACGATTATGATGCCACACCCGGAACGCGTCTTCCGTACCGTCAGCAACTCCTGGCACCCGGAAAACTGGGGTGAAGACAGCCCATGGATGCGCATCTTCCGCAACGCGCGTAAGCAACTGGGTTAATACCGCTAGCGTATTGTGTTGATGAAAACGAGCCCCCTGTTAATCCAGGGGGCTTTTTTATTTGTGATCGAGGCCGTATCAGAGTGTCGGGAATTACCGACAGACGTGGTTTTGCGGTGTCTCTGAATGACGACACTTAAGTTATTGATTTTAAATGTGTGTAATTGAAGGTCGATTTGCTGTTGCTAATTGGCGACACTATGGTCAAAGAACAGGCAAATTATTTTGGGTGGGTTTTTGCATGTAATTCTTTATATATCATGGTGTTAATAATTTGTTTTGAAAGGTGGCATAGTTCGTGCATAATAATCAGCAGTGGCTCATTCACCTTCTTATGTCAGCCCCTTCGGGAAGCGCTACATAAACTTCGAATGACGCACAAACAGGTGCCTGCCGTCCAACTCCTGATAACAGCTCTGCTTTATCAGCCATCGGGCGAAACGTCGAGTAAGGCACCGCCTCATTCCTTAATAAAGGCAGGCTTTAGAGCCTGCCTTTATTGTTTCTGCCGTGGATGTTTCCGCCATCCTCAGTTAGCATCTTCAGGAGCTAATGGTTGAGGCTATATCTTTGAAGCGATTCTCTCTTTTCCCCCGTTCCTTGCGCCAACTGGTGACGCTTTCCTTTGTGCTGATCATGCTGCCGCTGCTGGTGCTGGCATGGCAGGCCTGGCAAAGCCTGAACGCGCTCAGCGCCCAGGCCGCGCATATTAACCGCACCACCTTGACGGATGCGCGGCGTAGCGAAGCGATGGTCAACGCCTCGCTGGAAATGGAGCGTAGCTATCTCCAGTATTGCGTGCTGGACGATCCTACCCTTGAGCGGGTCTATCAAAATCAACGTAAGCGTTATAGCGAAATGCTTGAGGCGCTCTCCGGCGTGTTGCCGGATGCTGACATCTGGCAGACCCTGCGGCAGAACCTTGCCGACCTGGCCCAACTACGTTGCCATAATAGCGCGCCGGATGCCAAAGCCGCGGCGAGCCTCGAAGCCTTTGCCGATGCTAACAGTGAAATGGTGCAAGCGACCCGCACGGTGATTTTCTCCCGCGGCCAGCAGCTACAGCAGGAGATTGCCGAGCGCGGGCAGTTCTTCGGCTGGCAGGCGCTGGTTCTGTTTCTGCTGAGCCTGACGCTGGTCTTGCTGTTTACCCGCATGATCATCGGCCCGGTGAAGGGCATTGAGAAGATGATCAATCGCCTGGGGGAGGGGAAATCGCTGGATGATGCGGCGCTATTCACCGGCCCGCGCGAACTGCGGTCGGTTGGTAAACGGATTATCTGGTTGAGTGAACGTCTGGCGTGGCTGGAGTCCCAACGCCACCAATTTCTTCGTCATTTGTCACATGAACTGAAAACGCCGCTCGCCAGCATGCGTGAAGGAACGGAACTGCTGGCGGACCGGGTCGCGGGGCCGCTGACGACGGAACAGCAAGAAATCGTTGAGATCCTCGATAACAGCAGCCGTAATCTGCAAAAGCTGATCGAACAGCTGCTCGACTATAATCGCAAACTGGCCGATGGCCCGGTCGAGCGGCAGAAAGTGGATATTGCCGAACTGGCGCAGACCGTCGTTTCCGCGCATAGTTTACCGGCAAGAGCCAAGATGATGTCTACCGAGCTTGCGCTGGGTGAACGCTTCTGCCTGGCGGAGCCGACGTTGCTGACCAGCGTGCTTGATAATCTGTACTCCAATGCGGTGCACTATGGCGCTGAATCCGGTAACATTCGGATTCATAGTTACCGCCACGGCGAGCAGGTTCGTATCGATGTCGCCAATAGCGGCGAGCCGATCCCCGCCGCCGAAAGAAATATGATTTTCGAGCCTTTTTATCAGGGAAGCCACCTGCGTAAAGGGGCAGTAAAAGGCAGCGGTCTGGGGTTAAGTATCGCCCGCGACTGCGTACGGCAAATGCAGGGAGAGCTGAGCCTGGTCGATGATAATCCCGGGTTCATCTGTTTTCGCATCTCGCTCCCCGCCGCTGAGCCGGGAAAAACCAACACATGAATCAACATTGGGTGAATATGTCCCACTTTTTCGCATTGCGCCGTCCATTACGGGGATGGCTGCTGTCGGGCCTATGCTGCCTGACGCTGGCGGGTTGTTCCGCCGCTATGTCGCCGCGCGCCGCTGACGGCAATGCGCCGCCCGAGCTGCCGGAACATCAGGTGGCGGATTTTCTCTCCGTAGATTGCGCCAATATCTGGTCGCTGGAAAACGATGCCAGTGATAAAAACCCGCTGTACTGGCTGCGCGGCATTGACTGCGCGGATCGCCTGGCGCCGGTACAGGCCCGCGCCGAAGCCAAATTGCATAACGATGATAACTGGCAGGATGCGTTGAAACGCGGCATTCTGCTGGCCGACGCCAAAATCACCCCCGACGAGCGTCGCGAAATGGTTGCCCGCATCGACAGCTTTAGCCCGCAAATCGCCGCCCAGGTTCGCCCGCTGTACCGGCTGTGGCGCGACGGCCAAGCCCGCCAATTGCAGTTATTTGAGGAGCGCTCCCGCTACGGCAAACTCCAGCAATCAAGCGATGCTGAACTGGAAACCTTGCGTCAGCAGGAGCAACAGTTGCGTAGCCAACTGGAGCTGACCACCCGCAAGCTGGAAAACCTTACCGATATTGAGCGCCAGCTCTCCAGCCGTAAGCCCGGCGGCAATTTTAATAGCGGTAGCGATAAGGTACCGGAGGTGATCCATGACGATCCGTAAACCCGCCCACCTGCTGCTGGTGGACGACGATCCGGGGTTGTTAAAGCTGCTGGGGATGCGTCTGGTCAGCGAAGGTTACAGCGTGGTCACGGCGGAAAGCGGGCCAGAGGCGCTACGCGTGCTGACGCGCGAGCGGGTGGACCTGGTGGTGAGCGATTTACGCATGGATGAAATGGATGGCCTGCAGCTGTTCGCTGAAATCCAAAAGGCGCAGCCCGGCATGCCGGTCATCATCCTGACTGCCCACGGCTCCATTCCTGACGCCGTTGCCGCTACCCAACAAGGGGTGTTTAGTTTTCTGACTAAACCGGTCGATAAAGACGCGCTGTATAAAGCGATTGATGATGCTCTCGAGCAGAGCTCGCCGGCCACCGACGAGCGCTGGCGACAGGCGATTGTCACCCGCAGCCCACAGATGCTGCGGCTGCTGGAGCAGGCCGGTATGGTGGCGCAGTCGGACGTTAGCGTGCTGATTATCGGCCAGAGCGGTACCGGGAAAGAGATTGTCGCCCAGGCGATCCACAACGCCAGTCCGCGCCACGAAAAACCGTTTATCGCGATTAACTGCGGCGCGTTGCCGGAACAATTGCTGGAATCCGAACTGTTCGGCCACGCGCGCGGCGCCTTTACCGGCGCGGTCAGCAACCGCGAAGGGCTTTTTCAGGCCGCCGAGGGCGGTACGCTTTTCCTTGATGAAATCGGCGATATGCCCGTCGCGCTGCAGGTGAAGCTACTGCGCGTACTGCAGGAGCGTAAGGTGCGCCCGCTGGGTAGCAACCGCGATATCGATATCGACGTGCGCATTATCTCGGCGACCCACCGCGATCTGCCGAAGGCGATGGCGCGCGGTGAGTTCCGTGAAGATCTGTTCTATCGGCTCAATGTGGTTAACCTGAAGATCCCGCCGCTTTCCGAGCGCGCGGAGGATATCCCGTTACTGGCCAATCATCTATTGCGCCAGTCCGCCGACCGTCACAAACCCTTCGTGCGCGCCTTCTCCACCGATGCGATGAAGCGGCTAATGGCCGCCAAATGGCCGGGCAATGTGCGCCAGCTGGTTAACGTGATTGAACAGTGTGTGGCGCTGACCTCATCGCCGGTGATCAGCGATGCGCTGGTGGAGCAGGCGCTGGAGGGTGAGAATACCGCGCTACCGACCTTCGTCGAGGCGCGTAATCAGTTTGAGCTCAACTACCTGCGTAAGCTTTTGCAGATAACCAAAGGCAATGTGACGCATGCCGCGCGGATGGCCGGGCGCAACCGCACCGAGTTTTACAAACTGCTGTCGCGCCACGAGCTCGACGCCAACGACTTTAAAGAGTAGCCCCGCGGCATAGCGCAAGCTATGATACGGTAAGCAACCGGTTACGCGACAAAGACAGGAAAACCATGAAAAAGATTGATGCGATTATTAAACCGTTCAAATTGGATGACGTGCGTGAAGCGCTGGCGGAAGTCGGTATCACCGGCATGACGGTCACCGAAGTCAAAGGGTTTGGTCGTCAGAAAGGGCATACCGAGCTGTACCGCGGCGCGGAATATATGGTGGATTTTCTGCCGAAGGTGAAAATTGAAATCGTGGTGACGGACGATATCGTCGATACCTGCGTCGATACCATCATTCGTACCGCCCAGACCGGTAAAATCGGCGACGGTAAAATCTTTGTCTTCGACGTGGCGCGGGTGATTCGTATCCGTACCGGTGAAGAAGACGACGCGGCGATTTAATCCTCCCCGCTCGCAGCAGTATTGCCGGGTGGCGCTGCGCTTACCCGGCCTACAAATCCCCGCGTCGTTGGGCTTACAGAACCTTATGCGGGCCGAAACATTCGTAATGAATGTTGTCTTTATTGACCCCAAATTCTACCAGCTGCTTCGCTGCAAACTGCATAAAGGCCACCGGGCCGCAGAGATAGAATTGCATCTGCGGGTCGCGAATATTTTCCGCCAGCGGCGCTAAATCCATCAAACCTTCGCTATCAAAACGACCAGCCTGACGGTCGGCCTCGCTCGGGCTACGGTACCAGACGTGAGAAGTAAACTTCGGCAACGCCGCGCCAAGCGCCTTCACTTCGTCCGCAAAGGCGTGAACGTCACCGTTTTCTGCCGCGTGGAACCAGTTCACCTGGCCCTGATGATGGCTTTTCGCCAGCGTATCCAGCATCGCCAGCATTGGCGTTTGGCCCACGCCGCCGGAGAGCAAGGTCACCGGCGTCTGCGCTGCCACGTTGAGGAAGAAGTCGCCCGCTGGCGCGGCTAAATAGACTACGTCACCTTCGCTGGCATGGTTATGTAGCCAGTTGGACACCTGGCCGCCGTTTTCACGTTTCACCGCGATGCGATAGCCTTTACCGTCCGCTTTGCGGGTCAGAGAGTATTGACGAATTTCCTGATACTCGAAGGCTTCCGGCTTCAGCCAGATAGCCAGATACTGTCCCGGCTGGTAATCGGCGACCGGCTGCCCGTCGACAGGCTCCAGTTCAAAGCTGGTAATAAGCTGGCTGCGTGGGGTTTTCTTAACAATGCGGAACGCGCGGGTACCTTCCCAGCCGCCATTTTTACTGGCGTTATCCTGGTAGATTTCCGCTTCGCGATTGATAAAGACGTTCGCCAGCACGCCATAGGCTTTGCCCCAGGCGTCGAGTACTTCCTGGCCTGGGCTAAACATTTCGTCGAGGGTCGCCAGCAGATGGCTGCCGACAATATTGTACTGCTCCGGTTTAATCTGGAAGCTGGTATGTTTCTGGGCGATTTTTTCGACCGCCGGCAGCAGGGCCGGCAGGTTGTCGATATTACTGGCGTAGGCGGCGATAGCGTTGAACAGCGCTTCGCGCTGATCGCCGTTGCGCTGGTTACTCATATTGAAGATCTCCTTGAGCTCCGGATTATGAGTAAACATACGGTCATAAAAATGCGCGGTTAGCTTTGGGCCGGTCTCTACAAGCAGGGGAATAGTGGCTTTGACCGTGGCGATGGTTTGAGCGTCGAGCATAGCAGCTTCCTTAAATGTTATCCTATTGATGCATTTAAAATGCATCTTATATAAATAACCCTGCTATGTAAATGGTTCTTTATCACTTTGCCGCAAAGCAGTTACAACATGAAGAATTTGCATCACAAACCTGAAAAGAAATCCGTTGATAATGTTTGATGCGTTATTGCTCAAAGCCTTGTGTGCTGTGGAGCCAATCGTTTGCGTAAAATCCTTTGTCAAGACCTGTTATCACAGAATGATTCGGTTATACTGTGGGCCGTTGTCCATCAGGACCGCCTTTTTAGGCCAAAATTTTATCGTTAGCTGAGTCAGGAGATGCGGATGTTAAAGCGTGAAATGAACATTGCCGATTATGATGCCGAACTGTGGCAGGCTATGGAGCAAGAAAAAGTACGTCAGGAAGAGCACATCGAACTGATCGCCTCCGAGAACTACACCAGTCCGCGCGTGATGCAGGCTCAGGGTTCCCAGCTGACTAACAAATATGCCGAAGGTTATCCGGGCAAGCGCTACTACGGTGGCTGCGAGTACGTGGATATCGTTGAGCAACTGGCTATCGACCGCGCGAAAGAACTGTTCGGCGCCGACTACGCTAACGTGCAGCCGCACTCCGGCTCGCAGGCTAACTTTGCCGTCTACACCGCACTGCTGCAGCCAGGCGATACCGTGCTGGGTATGAACCTGGCGCAAGGCGGCCACCTGACCCACGGCTCCCCGGTTAACTTCTCCGGTAAACTGTACAACATCATTCCTTATGGTATCGATGAGTCCGGTAAAATTGACTACGAAGACATGGCGAAGCAGGCCCAGGAGCACAAACCGAAGATGATCATCGGTGGCTTCTCCGCTTACTCCGGTATCGTTGACTGGGCGAAAATGCGTGAAATCGCTGACAGCATCGGCGCTTATCTGTTCGTCGATATGGCGCACGTAGCGGGCCTGATTGCCGCCGGCGTTTATCCGAACCCGGTTCCGCACGCCCACGTTGTTACTACTACCACCCACAAAACCCTGGCGGGTCCGCGCGGCGGCCTGATCCTGGCGAAAGGCGGTAGCGAAGAGCTGTACAAGAAACTGAACTCCGCCGTGTTCCCAAGCGCGCAGGGCGGCCCGCTGATGCACGTAATTGCCGCGAAAGCGGTGGCGCTGAAAGAAGCGATGGAGCCAGAGTTCAAAGTTTATCAGCAGCAGGTTGCCAAAAACGCCAAAGCGATGGTGGAAGTGTTCCTGAACCGCGGTTACAAAGTGGTTTCCGGCGGTACTGAAAACCACCTGTTCCTGCTGGATCTGGTAGATAAAAACCTGACCGGTAAAGAAGCTGACGCCGCCCTGGGCCGCGCCAACATCACCGTTAACAAAAATAGCGTACCGAACGATCCGAAGAGCCCGTTCGTGACTTCCGGTATCCGTATCGGTTCTCCGGCTGTGACTCGCCGCGGCTTTAAAGAAGCGGAAGTGAAAGAGCTGGCTGGCTGGATGTGCGACGTTCTCGACAATATCAACGACGAAGCTGTTATTGAGCGCGTCAAAGGTAAAGTGCTGGATATCTGCGCCCGTTTCCCGGTTTACGCGTAATCTTGCCGCGTTAAGATAAAAAAGGCCGCGATTGCGGCCTTTTTTGTGTCTGCTGGTTATCGACGATCCAGCGAAATCGAACCCGGTCCGGTAATCGCCAGCAGCAGGAAGGCCCCGGCGATACTGACGTTCTTATAGAAGTTAATCATATTCGGCAATACCGCATCGCCGGTCATATCCCAGTAATGATGGCCGATAACCGCGGTACCCAGGGTGTAAAAAATAAAGATCACCGCCAGCGGGCGGGTGAAGAAACCTAAAATAATCAGTATAGCGGCGGGTACCTCCATGATGACCGCGATGATCGCCGCCAGCGTCGGCATCGGCGCGCCGGAAGAAGCCATATATTGTACCGTTCCGCTAAACCCCATCAGTTTCGGATAGCCAAAAATAATGAACAGCAGCACGATCGCAATACGTGCGATTAACAGCAGGACAGGGCGGGAAGAGCCAAAGTCAAAATAGCGTAGCGTGTTCATAATCAGTCCTTTATCACAGGCGTGTGATCTAAACGTAATACACATTTTTACTCCCCGCCACGCTGGGAAAATAATATTGTTGCACCTCGTTGAGCGGCGATTAAGTCGATACGCGGGAAACACTCTGATGCCCGGTTATCGGATTTTTTTTCATACTGCCCACCATATTGCACACTCATCGCGTGACAATGCTCACGATTTTAAGAGAAATGTACTTAACGACCATGAAGATAGTGAGACATGGGTTTGCTCAGTATGCGCTTTATCGCCAGACTAGAGCTTCCATTCGGGAGGGAATCATGGTCTTGCACTCCACGCGCTGGCTGGCGCTAAGTTACTTCACCTACTTTTTTAGCTACGGTATTTTTCTACCATTCTGGAGCGTCTGGCTGGCAGGCGTAGGCCTGACGCCGGAAACCATTGGCGTGTTGCTCGGCGCCGGGCTGGTGGCGCGTTTTCTGGGCAGTCTGTTGATTGCGCCGCGGGTCAGCGATCCTTCTCGTTTGATTAGCGCCTTGCGAATCCTCGCGTTGCTGACGCTGCTATTTGCTCTCGCCTTCTGGGTCGGCGGCAAGGTAGCCTGGCTGATGGTGGTCATCGTCGGATTCAACCTCTTTTTCTCGCCGCTGGTGCCGCTAACCGATGCGTTAGCCAACACCTGGCAAAAACAAATCACCATGGATTACGGCCGGGTGCGGTTGTGGGGATCGATTGCTTTCGTCATTGGTTCTGCGCTGACCGGTAAACTGGTGAGTTTGTTTGATTATCGGGCGATCCTGCTGTTGTTAAGCCTGGGCACGGCCTCGATGCTGTTGGGCATGTTGCTGAAACCTTCAGTGATGCCGCAAGGGGAGAGCCGACATCAGGAGGCGGCCGGACTATCGGCGTGGCTTAGCCTGGTGCGGCAAAGCTGGCGTTTTCTTGCCTGTGTCTGTCTGTTGCAGGGGGCGCACGCCGCCTACTACGGCTTCAGCGCGCTATACTGGCAGCAGGCCGGTTATTCAGCTTCCGCCGTCGGCTATTTATGGTCGCTCGGCGTCGTCGCCGAAGTGATGATTTTCGCCTTGAGTAAAAAAGTCTTCCGTCGCTTTAGCGCCCGCGACCTGCTGCTGCTCTCGGCGGTGTGTGGGGTGGCGCGCTGGACGATTATGGGCTGGACGACCGCGCTGCCATGGCTACTGGTCGCGCAGATCCTTCACTGTGGAACGTTTACCGTCTGCCATCTGGCGGCCATGCGCTATATCGCCGCGCGGCAGGGAAGTGAGGTTATCCGCCTGCAGGCCGTTTACTCGGCGGTGGCGATGGGCGGCAGCATCGCGGTGATGACGGTGTTTGCTGGTTTCCTCTACCAGCACCTGCATCAGGGCGTCTTCTGGGTGATGGCGCTGGTGGCGCTACCGGCGCTGGTCGTGCGACCGAAGGCGGTGAGCGCCTAATCCTCAAGCATTTTGCAAATCTGCTGCCGCTGGTGATCGCTAAAATTCTCTTCAGCATGAAACAGCGGCGGCGAAAACAGCGGTAGCGCGGTGGTGTAGGGCGTGACCACTAAGGTCACATCCTTCGGCGCGCCTTGTTGCTGAAACTGGGTCACGCTTAAGTACTTAATATTCAGCGGCAGCAGCGTCAATTCCCGCAATTGCATTTCCAGCGCCTGTTCCAGTTCGCTATTTTCCCGCGTCAACAGCACCACCTGCTTTTCATGCAGGTCGGTTTTTTGCATCAACCACGCGCCGAAAATAACCGCGATTAAGCTGACCTCTTCCTGATTAAATTGAATATGATAGGCCGCTTCGAAATCGCGTAATGCCTCCTGGGTGGTACGCATCAGGCGCGGATACAGGCGTCCGATCTCCTCCGGTAAAGCGTTATCAATACCGATGGCGAATACGCTGCGGTTCAACGCTTGCGAAAGATGAATATAGAGTTGGTCGCTCAACCCTTGTTCATCGCTGAATGGCCGTCCCGCCAGATCCTGGAAACGATGGATCAAGCGGGAGATCGCCAGATGCAGGCGTCTGTCCTGTTGATGGCCGTCGTGAATGGGATCCGGTGTTTTCAGTAACATAAACAGCAGGGTCAGAAAATGTTGTTCGCCGGCGTGTGGCGTGGCGCTGACCCGGCGCTGCCAGTGGCGAACGATTTCGGCGGCGAGGTTAAATTCCGCCGCGGCCTGCGCCCAGTTGCGCTGCTCACGGGTGAAATCCGGCGACTGGCCCAGATGATGTTGTAGCAGGCAGTACTGAAGATACAGGCGCAGGAACTGACCGTCCCGGCAGTCGAACTGCCGATTAAGCGTGCGCGCGCAGCGATTCACCAGCGCCTGAAGATTGGTATCATCATATAAGGTTCGCGCGATACCCTGCTGTTTAAGCTGCGTTTTTAACGCCGGGGTAAAATGGTGGTGAACGAAGTGCGGGCACAGGCGCAGCCCACGCCGGAGAGCGTGCAGCAGGCACAGGCGTTGATCGAGCGCGGCGCCTTCAATCCGATAGCTGCCGTCCATCTGCGACGCGAGAGTCAGTCGATGATAACGCTGAATTTCGCGCCCCGTCTCCGCGATATCCTGTTGGGCCGTCGCCTCATCCACCTGGTTGAGCCTGACCAGCTGTTGCGGCGTGACGGATTGTCCCGGAAGATAGAACATCAGGAGCACCTGGCTACGGCGCTGTGGACTGGAAAGCGCAGATGGTGGTTCAATCACTGTCATCATCTGGTAAGTTCCAGTTAGGGTTTCAGCTAAGAATAGCCAAAGGATGCAGGGTGAGCAGGGCGGACCGCGGCCTTTAGATCAGGATTGCTGGCGAAGTTCACAGAATTTTTCACGCGAGGAACAGATGAAGAGAGTGAAACACTGCGTCGGTGCGGCATTTTTCATGGTTTTATCATTGTCAGCCGTTGCGCATCCGCACAGCTTCATTAATTTGCAGAGTGAAGCCGTGGTGAAAGACGGTCTGTTGACCGGCTTTAACATGCGCTGGACGATGGACGAAATAACCTCAGCGGATCTGCTCTATGATGCCGGCAATGCAAAGCCGGGTAGCGAAGTATGGAAAAAACTCGCGGCGGAGGTCATGGCCAACGTACTCGGCCAGCACTACTTCAGCGAACTGTGGCATAACGGCCAGCGGGTTAAGTTTGCTAACCGTCCGGATGGCTACGGCCTTGCACGGAGCGGGCTGCAGGCGGTACTCACCTTCACCTTGCCGTTGGCGACGCCGGAACCTGTTGCCGGACAAACCTTTACGTTATCCACCTTCGATCCGACCTACTACGTCGATATGCTTTATGAGCAGGATAGCGATTTTTCACTGCCTGCCGCGCTGCGGGCCTCCTGCAAGGCCACGGTAATGACGCCGAAACCCAACGACAAAATGTTGTCTTATGCGCAGTCGCTCGATAAAGAGGACGCGCCGCCGGAAGACATGGAACTGGGTAACTACTTCGCCCAGAAGGTGACCTTGAAATGTCAGTAGTTTTTACGCCGCGAGCGCGGGCGCCGCGCTGGAAATCACTCTGGCCGCTGGCGCTGTTTCTGACGCTTAGCATCGTGGGCGGTATCTGGTTGTGGCTCGCCTGGCCGCAGGTACTGTTGCAAAGCGCGGTCTGGCAGCGTTCACTGAATCTTGAGCTCAGCCAACTGCTGCAGGCGGTGGCGGATAATCCGTCAGTGGCGGGGCTGTCGCTGCTCGGGTTCAGCTTTGTCTACGGCGTACTGCACGCGCTTGGCCCCGGTCACGGAAAAATCGTGATTACCACCTGGCTTGCCACCCATCCCTCAAAGCTGAAATCGAGTATTGCGCTGACGCTGGCGGCATCGCTGTTGCAGGGAATGGTGGCGATAGTACTCGTGGTGGTGGTATTGACGCTGCTGCAGCTTCCGGCGCGTCAACTGCATCTCAGCAGCTTCTGGCTGGAGAAGGGGAGCTATCTGCTGGTCGGCGCATTGGGGCTTTTACTGTGCGGGCGGGCATTGAAAAAACTGCGAGTCTTGCTGCGGCGACCAACGTTTACCGCTTTTACCCCGCATCACGTCCATGATGAACATTGCGGCTGCGGCCATCAGCACCTTCCGGCGCCGGATCAACTACAGAGTGGCGACGACTGGCGCGCCAGGCTGGCGATTGTGCTGTCGATGGGCATGCGTCCCTGCTCGGGAGCGATTATGGTGCTGCTGTTCAGCAAGGTGATCGGCGTCTTTGGCTGGGGCATGGCTGCCGCGCTGGTAATGGCGGCGGGAACGTCGCTGACCATAAGCGGGCTGGCTCTATTGGTGTATGGATTCCGCCAGTTGGCTATCCGCCTGAGTCGCCATCAGGCGCCGGCGATGTGGAAACAGGTTGGCTGGGCGACGCTGGCGCTGGCCGGCGGCGTGGCGCTGTTGACGACGGCTGTCGTGATGTGGAGTAGCGCGATCCCGCCGGGCGGCGGCTTGCGGCCGTTTTAGGGGATAAAAAAAGGAAGCCGCAGCTTCCTTTTTACATTCAGTGAGAAATTAACGCTTCAGCGCTTCGCTCAGCTGCTCGCGCATGTTCGCCAGCATCGCTTTCACGACGCGCGGGTTACCGGCTACGATGTTGCCGGTCAGCATATAGTTATGACCACCGGTGAAGTCGCAAACGATGGCGCCTGCTTCACGAGCGATCAGTTCACCAGCGGCGAAATCCCACGGTTTGAGGGCGATTTCAAAGTAACCGTCAACGCGGCCAGCGGCAACGTAGGCCAGATCCAGCGCGGCGGAACCGGTGCGACGGAAGTCAGCGCATTCGGTGAACATGTTGCCGAGGATGTTCATGTAAGCGGTAGCGTGCTGCTTCGCTTTGAACGGGAAACCGGTGGCGATGATGGTACCGTCGAGATCGCGAGCGTTGCTGCCGCGCAGACGGTAACCGTTCAGCTGCGCGCCCTGACCGCGGGTGGCGGTGAACAGTTCATTACGCATTGGATCGTAAACCACCGCGACTTCAGTACGGCCTTTAATGCGTACGGCGATGGAAACAGAGAAGTGTGGCAGACGTTTAACGAAGTTGGTGGTGCCATCCAGTGGATCGATAACCCATTGAATATCCTGATCTTCACCAGCGTGCTCGCCGCTTTCTTCGGTGATGATGGTGTGCTGTGGGTAAGACTTGCGAATGGTTTCGATAATAATCGCTTCTGCGGCTTTATCGACGTTAGTCACAAAGTCATTGCTGCCTTTCTGGCTGGTTTCTACGGAATCTGGCGTTTCGTAGTGCTTGGCAATTAAATTACCCGCCTTGCGCGCTGCGCGCACGGCAATGTTCAGCATCGGATGCATCGGTATCTCTCACTGGATGTTAAAGAACGGGAAAAAACGGCGCATATAGTAACAGCGAATTCTGCTTATGTCTCCGTTTTATGTTAGCATGCACGAATAATCTTTAGCCGAAGAACCATAATGCTGCAAAATATTCGAATCGTACTGGTAGAAACCTCACACACCGGCAATATGGGCTCCGTTGCCCGCGCGATGAAAACCATGGGCTTAACTAACCTGTGGCTGGTCAACCCGCTGGTGAAACCTGATTCCCAGGCCATCGCGCTGGCCGCTGGCGCCAGCGATGTGATTGGCAACGCGCAGATCGTCGATACCCTTGATGAAGCGCTGGCGGGCTGTAGCCTGGTGGTTGGCACCAGCGCACGTTCCCGCACGCTGCCGTGGCCGATGCTGGATCCGCGCGAATGCGGTCTGAAAAGCGTCGCCGAAGGCCAACATGCGCCGGTCGCGCTGGTCTTTGGTCGCGAGCGCGTTGGCCTGACTAACGACGAACTGCAGAAGTGCCACTATCACGTGGCGATCGCCGCCAACCCCGAGTACAGCTCGCTGAACCTGGCGATGGCGGTGCAGGTTATCGCCTATGAAGTGCGGATGGCCTGGCTGGCGACTCAGGAGCAGGCGCAGCCGGCGATTGAACATGAAGAAACGCCGTATCCGCTGGTCGATGATTTAGAACGTTTTTACGGCCACCTTGAGCAGACGCTGCTGGCGACCGGTTTTATCCGCCCGAATCATCCGGGGCAGGTGATGAACAAGCTGCGTCGTCTGTTCACACGCGCGCGTCCGGAAAGCCAGGAGCTGAACATCCTGCGCGGGATGCTGGCGTCTATTGAGCAGCAGAATAAAGGTAAGTAAGCGCGTTAACGCCGGATGGCGCTTCGCTTATCCGGCCTACGAATCCACATCGCTGTTGTAGCCCGGGAGCGGCTCGAAATCAATAACGGCACGGAAAGCCAAATACCTGACTAAAACAGTCAAGTAAATAGTTGACCAATTTACTCGGGAATGTCAGACTTGGCCCTGCTATGCAATACCCATATTAATAAAAAGCCCGGGCAGGGGCGAGTTTGAGGTTAAGTAAGACATGAGACTGACATCTAAAGGGCGTTATGCCGTGACCGCAATGCTTGACGTTGCGCTCAACTCTGAAACGGGCCCGGTTCCGTTGGCAGATATTTCAGAGCGTCAGGGAATTTCGCTTTCCTATCTGGAACAGCTGTTCTCTCGCCTGCGTAAAAATGGTCTGGTATCCAGCGTTCGTGGACCAGGCGGCGGTTACCTGTTAGGTAAAGAAGCTGGCAGCATCGCCGTAGGCGAAGTGATCAGCGCCGTAGACGAATCCGTTGACGCCACCCGTTGTCAGGGTAAAGGCGGCTGCCAGGGTGGCGATAAGTGTCTGACCCACGCGCTGTGGCGCGATCTGAGCGAACGTTTGACCGGTTTCCTCAACAACATCACCCTGGGCGAACTGGTGAATAACCAGGAAATCCTCGATGTTTCTGGTCGTCAGCACAATCATGAATCTCAGCGTACTACGCGTTCTCAGGACGCCATTGACGTAAAACTGCGCGCCTAGCACGAGGCTTAGTTTCAGCTTGCGGCTTACGGGCTGCAAGGTGAAACGGCAGGGTAGATAGCAATAATAAAGATTTTCAGAATCAGGCCGGGATGTTGAGACATCTCGTGTACTCGGTCGTACATCAAGCCGGTTGCCTGGTTCCTTGCATTGAGTGATGTACGGAGTTTAAGAGCAATGAAATTACCGATTTACCTCGATTACTCCGCAACAACGCCGGTGGACCCGCGTGTTGCCGAGAAAATGATGCAGTTCCTGACCCTGGACGGGACCTTTGGTAACCCGGCCTCACGTTCTCACCGTTTCGGTTGGCAGGCTGAAGAGGCGGTAGATATCGCCCGTAATCAGATTGCCGAACTGGTCGGTGCCGATCCGCGCGAAATCGTCTTTACCTCCGGCGCAACGGAATCCGATAACCTGGCGATTAAAGGTGCAGCCAACTTTTATCAGAAAAAAGGCAAGCACATCATCACCAGCAAAACCGAGCATAAAGCGGTGCTGGATACCTGCCGTCAGCTCGAGCGCGAAGGTTTTGAAGTGACCTACCTTGCTCCGCAGAGCAACGGTATTATCGATCTGAAAGAACTGGAAGCGGCGATGCGTGACGACACCATCCTGGTTTCCATCATGCACGTGAACAACGAAATCGGCGTGGTGCAGGATATCGCTACCATCGGCGAAATGTGCCGCGCCCGCGGTATCATTTACCACGTTGACGCCACCCAGAGCGTGGGCAAGCTGCCTATCGATCTGAGCCAGCTGAAAGTTGACCTGATGTCCTTCTCCGGTCACAAAATTTATGGCCCGAAAGGTATCGGTGCGCTGTACGTACGCCGTAAGCCGCGTATCCGCATCGAAGCGCAGATGCACGGCGGCGGTCACGAGCGCGGCATGCGTTCTGGCACCCTGCCTGTCCACCAGATCGTCGGTATGGGCGAAGCTTACCGTATCGCCAAAGAAGAGATGGAAAGCGAAATGGCGCGCCTGCGCGGCCTGCGTGACCGTCTGTGGAACGGCGTGAAAGATATGGAAGAAGTCTATCTGAATGGCGACCTTGAGCAGGGCGCGCCGAACATTCTTAACGTCAGCTTCAACTATGTTGAAGGCGAGTCGCTGATTATGGCGCTGAAAGACCTGGCGGTTTCCTCCGGTTCAGCCTGTACTTCCGCGAGCCTTGAGCCATCCTACGTGCTGCGCGCGTTAGGCATGACTGATGAACTGGCGCACAGTTCTATTCGTTTCTCTTTAGGTCGTTTTACTACCGAAGAAGAGATTGACTACACCATCAAACTGGTTCGTAACTCCATCGGCCGTCTGCGCGATCTTTCTCCGCTGTGGGAAATGTTCAAGCAGGGCGTGGATCTGAACAGCATTGAATGGTCACATCACTAATTCGGCACCGATAAGGAGAATTCATCATGGCATACAGCGAAAAAGTCATCGATCATTACGAAAACCCGCGCAACGTCGGATCCTTCGACAACAGCGACGACAGCGTCGGTAGCGGTATGGTTGGCGCGCCGGCGTGCGGCGACGTCATGAAGTTGCAGATTAAAGTCAACAATGAAGGTATCATTGAAGACGCGCGCTTCAAGACCTATGGCTGCGGTTCCGCTATCGCTTCCAGCTCCCTGGTCACCGAGTGGGTGAAAGGTAAATCGCTGGACGAAGCGCAGGCTATCAAGAACACCGATATCGCCGATGAACTGGAACTGCCGCCGGTGAAAATTCACTGCTCTATCCTGGCGGAAGACGCGATTAAAGCCGCGATTGCGGATTACAAAAGCAAACGTGAAGCAAAATAATTAAGAGTTGAGGTTTGTTATGTCGATTACCTTAAGCGACAGTGCAGCAGCGCGAGTCAATTCCTTCCTGGCGAACCGCGGTAAAGGCTTTGGCCTGCGTCTGGGGGTAAGAACCTCCGGCTGTTCAGGTATGGCTTATGTACTGGAATTTGTTGACGAGCCGGCGGCAGAAGACACCGTGTTTGAAGACAAAGGCGTGAAAGTCGTGATCGACGGTAAGAGCCTGCAATTCCTCGACGGCACTCAACTGGACTTCGTCAAAGAAGGCCTTAACGAAGGGTTTAAATTTACCAACCCGAACGTGAAAGATGAGTGCGGTTGCGGCGAAAGCTTTAACGTATAATCGGTAATCCCCAACCCCACCGCGGTCACGCCGCGCGTGGGGTTTTAGTTTAGATGCATGACCCTGAGGTTACTATGGACTATTTCACCCTCTTCGGGTTACCAGCCAGCTATACCCTCTCGCTTGAACAACTGGCTGTCCGGTATCAGGATCTGCAGCGCCAGTACCATCCGGATAAATTTGCCAGCGCGCCCGCTGCGGAACAGCTAGCTGCGGTTCAGCACTCCGCCACCATTAACCAGGCCTGGCAGACTCTGCGTCATCCGCTGACCCGTGCGGAATATCTCCTTTCGCTGCACGGTTTTGACCTCGCCAGCGAGCAGCACACCGTCCGCGACACCGCGTTCCTGATGGAACAGCTGGAACTGCGCGAAGAGCTCGATGAAATCGGCCAGGCGAAAGACGAAGCGCGGCTGGAAACCTTTATCAAACGGGTAAAAGCGCTGTTTGATACCCGCCATCAACTGATGGTTGAACAATTGCAAAACGAGACCTGGGATGCGGCGGCTGATACTGTACGCAAGCTCCGTTTTCTCGATAAACTGCGCAGCAGTGCTGAAGAACTCGAAGAAAAACTGCTCGACTTTTAATTTTCGGAAGCAATTATGGCCCTATTACAAATTAGTGAGCCTGGTCTGAGCGCCGCGCCGCATCAGCGTCGATTGGCGGCAGGTATCGACCTTGGCACCACCAATTCTCTGGTTGCTACCGTGCGTAGCGGCCAGGCCGAAACTCTGCCCGACCATCAAGGCCGCTACCTGCTGCCGTCGGTCGTGAACTACCACGCCTCTGGACTGACCGTCGGCTATGAAGCCCGGCTCAATGCCGCTCAGGATCCGGTGAACACAATCAGCTCGGTGAAGCGAATGATGGGGCGTTCCCTCGCCGATATTCAAACCCGCTATCCGCACTTGCCGTACCAGCTGCAGGCCAGTGAAAATGGACTGCCGATGATCCAGACCGCCGGCGGCCTGCGGAACCCGGTGCGGGTCTCCGCCGATATCCTCAAAGCGCTGGCCGCCCGCGCCACTGAAGCGCTGGCGGGCGATCTCGACGGCGTGGTCATTACCGTTCCGGCCTATTTCGATGACGCTCAGCGTCAGGGAACCAAAGACGCGGCGCGTCTGGCGGGCCTGCACGTGCTGCGTTTGCTCAATGAGCCGACCGCGGCGGCTATCGCCTACGGCCTCGATTCCGGCCAGGAAGGGGTGATTGCGGTTTACGATCTCGGCGGCGGTACCTTTGATATCTCCATTCTGCGCTTAAGCCGTGGGGTGTTTGAAGTGCTGGCGACCGGCGGTGATTCCGCTCTCGGCGGCGATGATTTCGACCATCTGCTGGCCGACTATCTGCGCGAGCAGGCGGGCCTCAGCGACCGTAGCGATAACCGCCTGCAGCGTGAGCTGCTGGATGCCGCCATTGCGGCGAAAATCGCCTTAAGCGACGCCGACGTGGCGCACGTCGAAGTCGGCGGCTGGCAGGGCGATATCACCCGTAGCCAGTTTAACGATCTGATTGCCCCACTGGTAAAACGTACCCTGATGGCCTGCCGTCGCGCGCTGAAAGACGCCGGCGTTGAAGCGCAAGAGGTGCTGGAAGTGGTGATGGTCGGCGGTTCCACCCGCGTGCCGTTGGTGCGTGAGCGCGTTGGCGAATTCTTTGGCCGTACCCCGCTGACCTCTATCGACCCGGACAAAGTCGTCGCCATCGGCGCGGCGATTCAGGCGGATATTCTGGTCGGCAACAAACCGGACAGCGAACTGCTGCTGCTTGATGTTATCCCGCTGTCGCTTGGGCTGGAAACCATGGGCGGTCTGGTAGAGAAAGTGATCCCGCGTAATACCACCATTCCGGTGGCCCGCGCGCAGGAGTTTACTACTTTCAAAGATGGCCAAACGGCGATGTCCATTCACGTGATGCAGGGCGAGCGTGAGCTGGTGCAGGATTGCCGCTCGCTGGCGCGTTTCGCGCTGCGCGGTATCCCGGCGCTGCCGGCGGGCGGGGCGCATATTCGCGTCACCTTCCAGGTTGATGCCGACGGTCTGCTGAGCGTCACGGCGATGGAAAAATCGACCGGCGTGGAAGCCTCAATCCAGGTGAAACCGTCTTACGGCCTGACCGATGGCGAAATCGCCAACATGATTAAAGATTCGATGAGCTACGCCGAACAGGATATTCAGGCGCGTATGCTGGCTGAACAGAAAGTCGAAGCCGCTCGCGTACTGGAGAGCCTGGAAAGCGCGCTGGCCGCCGACGCCGCGCTGTTAAGCGCCGCAGAGCGTCAGGTTATCGATGCCGCCGCGGAGCAAGTTCGCGCCGCCGCGGCAGGCGAAGATGCCGACGCGATTAAAGAAGCCATTAAAAATATCGACACACAAACCCAGGAATTCGCCGCACGCCGCATGGACCAGTCGGTCCGCGCTGCGCTGAAAGGCCAATCCGTGGACGAGGTTTAAAATGCCAAAAATTGTTTTTCTGCCCCACCAGGACCTGTGTCCGGATGGCGTAGTTGTGGAAGCTGAGAGCGGTGAAACCATTCTGGATGCGGCGCTGCGTAGCGGTATCGAGATTGAACACGCCTGTGAAAAATCCTGTGCCTGCACCACCTGCCACTGCATCGTGCGTGAAGGTTTTGACTCGCTGGCGGAAAGTAGCGAAGATGAAGACGACATGCTGGATAAAGCCTGGGGGCTAGAACCTGACAGCCGTCTGAGCTGCCAGGCGCGCGTTACCGACGAAGATCTGGTTGTTGAGATCCCGCGTTACACCATCAACCACGCACGCGAGCACTAATATGGCACTGAAATGGACAGACAGTCGCGAAATCGGCGAAGCCTTGTATGACGCTTACCCGGATCTCGACCCGAAAACCGTTCGCTTCACCGATATGCATCAGTGGATTTGCGACCTGGAAGAGTTCGATGACGACCCAAACGCATCCAATGAAAAAATTCTGGAGGCGATTCTGCTAGTCTGGTTAGACGAAGCCGAATAATTTTCGCCTCAAGCGGAAAAATTTTAACGGGCTGCCATAGGGTGGCCCGTTTGCTAATAAGGATAAAGATAATGACCGAAGCCATGAAGATTACGCTTTCTACTCTGCCTGCCGATGCGCGCTGGGGAGAAAAAGCGACCTGGAGTATCAATAACGACGGTATCGCCTTACATCTCAACGGTAAAGACGACCTGGGGTTAATCCAGCGCGCGGCGCGCAAAATTGACGGTATGGGTATCAAGCACGTCGCCCTGAGCGGCGAAGGCTGGAACACCGATCGCGCCTGGGCTTTTTGGGCCGGCTATAAAGGGCCGAAAGGTCAGCGCCAGGTCGAATGGCCAACCCTGGACGACGCGCAGCGCAGCGAGCTGGATAACCGTCTGACGATCATCGATTGGGTTCGCGACACCATCAACGCGCCGGCAGAAGAGCTGGGGCCAGAACAGCTGGCTCAGCGTGCTGTCGATCTGCTGTGCGGCGTGGCGGGCGAAAAGGTCAGCTATCGCATCACCAAAGGCGAAGATCTGCGCGAGCAAAACTATCTTGGCCTGCATACCGTTGGCCGCGGCTCCGAGCGCCCGCCGGTCCTGCTGGCGCTGGACTATAACCCGACTGGCGATAAAGACGCGCCGGTATACGCCTGTCTGGTCGGCAAAGGCATCACTTTCGACTCCGGCGGCTATAGCATCAAGCAAAGCGCCTTTATGGATTCGATGAAATCCGACATGGGCGGCGCGGCCACCGTGACCGGCGCGCTGGCTTTCGCCATTACCCGCGGTCTGAACAAACGTGTGAAGCTGTTCCTGTGCTGCGCGGATAACCTGATTAGCGGCAACGCTTTCAAGCTTGGCGATATCATTCATTACCGCAACGGTAAAACCGTTGAAATCATGAATACCGACGCCGAAGGTCGCCTGGTGCTGGCGGATGGCCTGATCGACGCCTCGGCGCAGAAGCCGCAGCTGATCATCGATGCCGCCACCCTGACCGGTGCGGCGAAAACGGCGTTGGGTAACGACTACCACGCGCTGTTTAGCTTTGACGACGCGCTGGCGAATCGTCTGCTGGCGAGCGCGCAGGCGGAAAATGAAGCCTTCTGGCGTCTGCCGCTGGCCGAATTCCACCGCAACCAGCTGCCGTCTAACTTCGCTGAGCTGAACAACACCGGTAGCGCGGCGTATCCGGCCGGCGCCAGCACCGCGGCGGGCTTCCTGTCCCACTTCGTGGAAAACTACCACCAGGGCTGGCTGCATATCGACTGCTCCGCGACTTACCGTAAAGCTGCGGTTGAACAGTGGTCGGCGGGTGCCACGGGCCTTGGCGTGCGCACTATCGCTAATCTGCTGACGGCTGAGTGATGGCCTTGCCGGGTAGCGCTACGCTTACCCGGCCTGGAAAACCGTAGGCCCGCGCGGACGGGCGATTTTTGAAGTAGCGAATCTATGTCTGATACTAAAAATGAGTTAGAAACTCTGCTGGAGAAGGCGGCGACCGAGCCTGCTCATCGTCCGGCATTTTTCACCGCGCTGCTTGAGGCCACCGTCTGGGTGCCGGGTAGCGCGGCGGACGGCGAGCAGATTGTCGAAGATAGCGCCCTCGATCTACAGCATTGGGAAAAAGATGACGGCACGTCGGTCATTCCGTTCTTCACCTCGCTGGAGGCGCTACAGCAGGCGGTAGAAGAGGAACAGGCCTTCGTGATGATGCCGGCGCGCACGCTGATGGCGATGACGCTGGGCGAATCGTTGTTTCTCAACCCGAAGCTGCCGAGCGGCAAAGAATTTACCCCGCGGGAAATCAGCCATCTGCTGGGTGAAGAGGGCAGCCCGCTCAGTACCCAGACGGTACTGGAAGGCGGCGAAGCGCTGCTGCTGTCTGAAGTCGCCGAACCGCCGGCGCAGATGGTGGATTCGCTGACCACGCTGTTCAAAACGCTGAAGACCGTCAAGCGGGCGTTTCTGTGTTCGATTAAAGAGAGCGCCGACGCGCCGGCCAACTTGTTGATCGGGATTGAAGCGGAAGGGGATATTGAATCCATTATCCAGACCACCGGCAGCGTGGCCACCGATACCTTGCCGGGCGATGAACCTATCGATATTTGCCAGGTGGTAGAAGGCGAGAAGGGCATCAGCCACTTTATGATTGCCCATATCACGCCGTTCTATGAAAAGCGCTGGGGCAGCTTCCTGCGCGATTTCAAGCAGAACCGGATTATCTGAATCGTACGGGGGGCAACCCCCGTCCTTATATTCAAAAATAATGGTTAATACAGCTTCGGCATGGCTGGACGCCCGGTGTATATTTTTTATTACATAAACCGTGATACCAAATGAAAAAAATATTTTCCCGCCACACAGAAGATGATTATTCCGTTGAATAATGCAAACTGCCCACGCCAGGCCCGGAGGTTTTTCTCGCCTATTACAAGGCGCGTTAACCAGGCCAGACCAGCAGTGGTTAAGTAAGCCAGCAGAACGCCAATCATTATTGCAACTGGGAGCGTTAAGCGTAATCCGATGTTGTCATATAAATCGGCAAATATTAGTGTTGCTTTAACCGGCCAGATAGACTGAAGAGCAATAATAGCAATAACGGCGGGGCGCAACTGATTTAAGGGGTAGGAAAGCGCCTGGGACTGGCGCCAGGCATCGGTTACAAGCATTCTAACTATGGTCAGTAAGGCCAGTATATATAGTATTAATTTTAGTAAGGTACTTTGTGGGAGTGATATAAGGATACCCTGTATAATAAGGCTGAGCATCCACGCGAGCAATATATAAATGATGATGTTTTTAGCTGAGGGTTTATTATGTAATACCCAAGATACAATCGGTGCTTGTGGATAGCCAGGTTGAAAAAGAACAAGTAGGAAAGTCGAGAAAAGAAGATCGACATATACCGTAATAGGCAGTAAGCTATTTCTTTCAAGGTCATTTTGATAGACATAAGTTGCCATTTTCTCAAATGTGATTCCCGGAAGCCATGATGCCCACTCCTTCCAGAAATAGAGTATTAAAGCTCCTACTATCAGACCAGCGATACCGCCTAACCACGGGAGTTTTTGCAGGTTATTGCCATTGCCATCATCTACCATTATCATTCCTTGTTATGACGTTTACATGAAGTATTTAATATGAGATAAGTAGTTTTGAGACTTATCAGGTAAAAAACTATTCAGCGGGCGACTAAATTAATGAAATATCATATTAAACAGATAACTTCCCGCTACGCATAAAATAATTATTCCATTGAATAACGCAAACTGCGGGCGCCAGGCACGTAGGTTTTTCTTACCCAGCAACAGACGTACTAAGCAGGTCAGACCTGCCGTGGCTAAAAATGCCAGCAGAGCGCCTAACATTAACGCGGCTGCGATACTCAAGCCCATGGCCATATTGTCATATGTTTGGGCGGAAAAAATTAATAAATTTACAGGCCAGATAGCTTGAAGCGCTATTGTCATTAATACTGCGAGACGCAATTGGTTTAACGTAGTGTCATTAAGTTGTGACTGTCGCCAGGCGTCGTACAGTAGCATTCCACCTGTCGCCAGCAAAGTCATTATATATAGAATATGCTTAATTGTATGGATGGCAGATAACGTTACATAGCATGAAAGGATGTACTGCAGGATACAGTTGAGTATCAGCGCACATACTATATATCGAAAACAATTTTTAGCTGAAGGTTCGTTGTGTAATATCCATCCGGCGATGGATGCTTTGGCATAGCCGGGATGTAATAACACAATAAGAAAGCTGGAAAAGATTAAGCCGATGTATATCTTCAGCGCAGGGTAAGTTCTTTGCTCCATTGCTTCGCGAGATAAGCATATTAAAATGTTCTTAAATGTTATATCAGGAAGCCAGGATCCCCATTCGTTCAAGAAATAGAGTATAACCCCCCCTACGATCAGGCCCGCAATACCGCCCGACCAGAGATGATTTCGTGTGCTATCACGATTATTTTTGTCTATCAATGACATTATCTTTCCTTGTTCTTATTTATGCCTGAAAAATTAATAAACCATGAGTTATTCTGAAAGTTACAGTTGATAGGCCGGATAAACGTAGCGCAACCCGGTAAAAATACGCATGCATTAGCTTAATTGTTCCGCTATCGCATACGGGTTGGAGGAGACGACGTTAACGATGACACGTCCCAATACATACGCCGTTATCATCCCTGTGAATAGCGCGAACTGGCCGCGCTATTCGGGGTGAGACCGCGAGTTAGTCAGAGCAGCCTTCGATTTTCGCGTAAAGGTCCTCGTGGATGTATTCCAGCTCCAGCAAGGCGCCATCGCGTTCCTGGTTGAGGTCCCGCTGGCGCTCCCACTCGTCGCAGTGCACCTTCTTGTCTGTAAAGACCTTTTGCATATATTCAATCAGTGACGATTCCGCCATCCAGATCTCATTTTCTTTACCTTCGAAGCGGACGACAGGATATTCACCCTGTTCATCACGTTCAGTGACATAAATAAATACCTGCTGATCGCCGGCATGGCTGATGCGAATCAGGGCAGGAAGACGCGGATCGTCGTTCCAGATTGGCGTCAGCTCTTCAAAGTCCAGTCCGGCCATATCAAGACGGTTCATGTAATAAGCATCTTCATCCAGCGAGTCGGAAAGCAGGATGCCATGTTCATCAATAGAGTCCACAACCCATTCCAGTACCAGCTGGCCGTAGGGGCCTTTCAGCTGGCAATCGTAGGCCAACAGCGCTTTCAGACTGTCCGGAAGCGCCACGGTTTCGCTATTTTGCGGATCGCGATATTTCCGGACCCGCAGGCGCTCCACCTCATCTTCCGGCATAGGTTTCGGTGTGGGATTGCGGTTGTACTTTTTTACGACATCCATGAGGTTCTGTAATGAAACGGTCATTATTTAATTTCCTTATAAATTGGGTGTAAGTAGAGCAAATACGGCAGCTACAAGCCCTGCGGCAGGATAGAGTAACCGGTTTGGCGAGAAGCAGAATAAAAGGGCGGGGAAAATCAGAAATTATTTAGTGACCGCGGGACGGGAGGCCCGCAGTCACGCCGCGTTTACTCAGCGGCAGGAGCCGGTTCGATCGGCAAATCCGTTCTCGCGCCCCATTCGCTCCACGAACCATCGTACAGGCACACGCCGTTGACGCCGAGGGTGGTCAACGCCAGTACCACTACTGCCGCCGTTACCCCGGAGCCGCAGCTGGCGATAATCGGTCGTGAAAAATCAACGCCCTGACGCTTAAAGATATCGTTCATCTCATCGACTGTCTTCAGTTCGCCATTAATCACCAGCTCGGTCCACGGGACGTTAAGCGCGCCGGGGATATGCCCGCGGCGTAAGCCCGGACGCGGTTCATCCGCCAGTCCGTTAAAACGCGCCGCCGGACGGGCATCGACGATCTGCGCCGATCCTTCATGGCTGACCAGCAGCACATCGGTTAAGCGTTTGATCACCTCAGGATCGAAGTTCACCTCAAATTCGCCTTCTGGCAGGTCCGGTTCGCCTTTCTCCAGCGGCAATTCATCGCGGCGCCAGCCTTCGAGGCCACCGGCGACAATCGACACTCTTTCGACGCCGAAGGTGCGTAGCATCCACCAGGCGCGCGGCGCTGAGAACAGATTGCCTTCATCATAAACCACCAGGTGCTTATCGCTGCTGACGCCAAGCTCGCGCATCGCCACGGCGAAGGTTTCCGCCCGCGGCATCATATGCGGCAGCGGGCTGGTGTGGTCAGACAGCGCTTCGATATCAAAAAAAACCGCGCCGGGGATATGCCCGTCGCGGTATTCCGCCGCCATATCGCGCAGCGCTTCCTGACCCGCCGGCGCCATCCGCGCATCCAGAATTTGAATCTGCGGGTCATCAATATGTTCCGCCAGCCAGTCGGCCGCAACAAAGAATGAGGTGGACATGAGTGCCTCCGTTTTATTATCGATCAATGAATTGTCGGCGTTTTATAAAGGGCTGACAAGTTAAGGTCGCGGGAGTGGGGAGGCGGTCACGCAGTTTTCTGATTCATCGGTGGTTTCTATGCTGGTAGCTGTTGAGAATCGCCGCGATGGCGCATAATAGAACGTTATTGATTGCATCAGGCTCTGGGCCGAGGGGTTAGAAGGATGAAACCATTTCGTTTAGCGGCGCTTTCGTTGGCGCTCCTTACCGCACTATCATTAAGCGGCTGCGATAACAGCGGTGAGCCGCAGGCCGTGTCGGCGGCCGATAAAGGCGCTACCGATAGCGCGAAAAAGCCGGATAGCGCGCAGCTGGCTACGTTAAAAGAAAAAAGCCAGGGCAAGGCTTTGACGTTGCTCGACGCTTCTGAAGTGCAGCTAGATGGCGCAGCGACGCTGGTGCTGACCTTCTCCATTCCGCTCAAACCGGATCAGGATTTTTCCCGCAGCGTCCATCTGGTCGATAAGAAAAGCGGCAAGGTTGACGGCGCGTGGGAGCTGGCGCCGAATCTCAAAGAGCTGCGTCTGCGCCACCTCGAGCCAAAGCGTGAATTGATCGTCACCGTTGACCCAACGCTCATTGCCCTCAATGACGCCACCCTCGGCAGCCCTTTTGAAAAAACCATCGCCACTCGCGATATCGCGCCGAGCGTCGGTTTCGCCAGCCGCGGTTCGCTGCTGCCGGGGAAAGTGGTCGCCGGGCTGCCGGTGATGGCGCTGAACGTCGACAATGTCGACGTCAATTTCTTCCGTATTAAGCCGGAATCACTCTCAGCCTTCGTCAGTCAGTGGGAATACCGTAACTCGTTAAGCAATTGGGAATCTGACGAACTGTTGAAGATGGCCGATCTGGTTTACAGCGGACGCTTCGATCTCAACCCGGCGCGGAATACCCGTGAAAAGCTGCTGCTGCCGCTTACCGACATCAAGCCGCTCCAGCAGCCGGGCGTCTATGTGGCGGTGATGAACCCGGCGGGTCATTATAGCTACCTTAACGCGGCAACGCTGTTCACCCTCAGCGATATCGGCGTCTCGGCGCATCGCTACCACAACCGGCTTGATGTCTTTACCCAGAGCCTCGAAAACGGCGCCGCGCAAACGGGTATTGAAGTGCAGTTGCTAAACGCCAAAGGGCAGACGCTGGCGCAGGCGAAAAGCGATAGCCAGGGCCATGTTACTCTGCAAACCGATAAAGAAGCGGCGCTGTTGCTGGCGCGAAAAGACGGGCAGACTACGCTGCTTGACCTTAAACTGCCGGCGCTGGATCTGGCGGAGTTCTCCATCGCTGGCGCCCCTGGCTTCAGCAAACAGTTCTTTATGTTTGGCCCGCGCGACCTCTATCGCCCGGGAGAAACGGTTATCCTTAACGCGCTGTTGCGCGACGGCGATGGTAAACCGCTGGCGGAGCAGCCGGTGAAACTGGAAGTGGTGCAGCCGGATGGCCAGGTGATTCGCTCTGTGATGAGCAAACCGGTCAATGGCCTGTATCAGTTTACTTATCCGCTCGACAGCGGCGCGGCCACCGGTATGTGGCACATTCGCGCCAGCACCGGCGATAATCAACCCCGCGAGTGGGATTTCCACGTCGAAGACTTTATGCCCGAGCGCATGGCGCTGAATCTGACGCCGCAGTCCGCGCCTATCGCCCCTGATGCCGATGTCGCCTTTAGCGTCAATGGCGCTTATCTCTACGGCGCGCCAGCCAGCGGCAATCAGCTGCAGGGCAAACTATTCCTGCGCCCGCTGCGCGATGCCGTCGCTGCGCTGCCGGGCTTCCAGTTCGGCGATATCGCGGAAGAAAACCTCTCCCGTAGCCTCGATGAAGTTCAGCTGACGCTGGATGAAAAAGGCCATGGCGAAGTGACCACCGCGAGCCAGTGGCAGGATAGCCACTCGCCGCTGCAGGTGGTGTTGCAGGCCAGCCTGCTGGAGTCAGGCGGCCGTCCGGTGACCCGCACCGTACAGCAGCCAATCTGGCCTGCCGAGGCGTTGCCGGGGATCCGCCCGCAATTTACGCTGAAGGACGTTTACGACTACCGCACCGATACCATGGTGAAACAGCCGGTGGTCGATGAAAACAGTAACGCCGCTTTTGACATCGTCTATGCCGATGCCAAAGGCGAGAAAAAAGCGGTCTCCGGTCTGCAGGTGCGGTTGATCCGCGAGCGGCGCGACTACTACTGGAACTGGTCCGATAGCGAAGGCTGGCAGTCGCAGTTTGATCAAAAAGATCTGCAGGAGGGCGAAACGTCGCTGGATCTGCAGGCCGGGCAGACTGGTAAAGTGAGTTTCCCGGTGGAGTGGGGCTCGTATCGCCTGGAGGTGAAAGGGCCGGACGACGTTGTCAGCAGTGTGCGCTTTTGGGCGGGCTATAGCTGGCAGGATAACAGCGAAGGCGCCGGCGCGGCGCGTCCTGACCGCGTAACGATGAAGCTCGATAAACCAGGCTATAAACCGGGTGACACCATCAAGCTGCATATTGCCGCCCCGGCGGCGGGTAAAGGTTACGCGATGGTGGAATCCAGCGAAGGGCCGCTGTGGTGGCAGGAAATTGACGTCCCGGCGGAGGGGATGGATCTGTCTATTCCGGTTGATAAAGCCTGGAATCGACACGATCTCTACCTCAGCACGCTGGTGGTTCGCC
Source organism: Klebsiella sp. CN_Kp091 (assembly GCF_040065095.1). Lineage (NCBI taxonomy): Bacteria > Pseudomonadati > Pseudomonadota > Gammaproteobacteria > Enterobacterales > Enterobacteriaceae > Klebsiella > Klebsiella sp. CN_Kp091. The sequence goes on from NZ_JBEAIO010000012.1 coordinate 60,374, forward strand.
CCGGCGATAAATCGCGCTCGGCGACGCCGAAACGCGCGGTCGGCTTGCTGCATCTGCCGCTGGGCGATGAAAACCGCCGTCTGTCTCTGGCGCTGGAGGCTCCGGATAAAATGCGCCCGAACCAGCCGCTGACGGTGAAAGTGAAGGCCAGCGTGAAAGAGGGCGAGGTACCGAAACAGGTTAACGTTCTGCTCTCGGCGGTGGATAGCGGGGTGCTGAATATTACCGATTATGCCACGCCGGATCCATGGAACGCCTTCTTTGGCCAGAAGCGTTACGGCGCGGATATTTATGACATCTACGGCCAGGTGATCGAAGGGCAGGGACGCTTAGCCAGTCTGCGTTTCGGCGGCGATGGCGACGAGTTAAAACGTGGCGGCAAACCGCCGGTTAATCACGTGACGATCGTCGCCCAGCAGGCGCAGCCGGTAGTGTTGAATGACCAGGGCGAAGGCACGGTGACGTTGCCCATCGGCGATTTTAACGGCGAGCTGCGGGTGATGGCCCAGGCGTGGACGGCAGATGACTTCGGTAGCAGCGAAGATAAAGTGGTGGTTGCCGCCCCGGTTATCGCGGAACTGAATACCCCGCGTTTCCTTGCCAGCGGCGACGCCACGCGTCTGGCGCTGGATCTCAGCAATCTGACCGACAAACCGCAAACCCTGCAGGTGCATCTTACCGCCAGCGGGTTGGTCACGTTGACCGATGGCCAACTGCCGCCGGTACAGCTGGCCCCGGGCGCGCGCAGCACGCTGTTTATACCGGTGACCGCGTTAGCGGGATTCGGCGATGGTCAGGTCAATGCCACCATCAGCGGCCTGAACCTGCCGGGCGAAACCTTCGCACCGTTGCAAAAACAGTGGAAAATCGGCGTGCGTCCGGCGTTCCCGGCGCAGACCGTCAATAGCGGCGCGGTGCTACAACCTGGCGAAAGCTGGCTGGCGCCGGCGGCGCAGAGTCAGGGGTTCGCCCCGCAAACGCTGCAGGGCCAACTGCTGCTCAGCGGTAAACCGCCGTTGAATCTCGCCCGCTATATTCGCGAGCTGAAAGCCTATCCTTACGGCTGCCTTGAGCAGACCGCCAGCGGCCTGTTCCCTTCTTTATACACCAGCGCGGCGCAGCTAAAAGCGCTGGGCATCAGCGGCGATAGCGATGAAAAACGCCGCGCGGCGGTCGATGTAGGTATCTCGCGCCTGCTGCAGATGCAGCTGGAAAACGGCGGCTTTGCGCTATGGGATAAAGAGGGCCCGGAAGAGTACTGGTTGACCGCCTACGCCATGGACTTCCTCGTCCGCGCGGGCGAGCAGGGCTATAGCGTGCCGGTCAACGCCCTTAATAAAGGCAACGAGCGCCTGCTGCGCTATCTGCAGGAACCGGGGTTGATGACCGTGCGCTACAGCGACGATGCCCAGGCCAGCCGCTTTGCCGCTCAGGCATACGCCGCGCTGGTGCTGGCGCGTCAGCAAAAAGCGCCGCTCGGCGCTTTGCGTGAAATCTGGAGCCGTCACGAACAGGCGCGCTCCGGATTGCCGCTACTGCAACTCGGTATTGCGCTGAAAACCATGGGCGATGCGCCGCGCGGCGCTGAGGCTATGAAGCTGGCGGTTGCCACGCCGCGCCAGGATGAGAATCGTTGGCTGGGCGATTACGGCAGCCAACTTCGCGATGATGCGCTGAAGCTGGCGCTGCTGGAAGAGAACAAGCTGCTGCCGGAGGTGCAAAACCAGCTGTTGAGCAGCTTGTCGGAAGAGGCCTTCGGTCAGCGCTGGCTGTCGACGCAGGAAACCAACGCGCTGTTCCTTGCCGGGCGTACGCTTGCCGATCTGCCGGGCAACTGGCAGGCGCAAACCTCGCTGCAGGCGGAGCCGCTTGCCAGCGACAAAGCGCAAACCCGCAATCTCGACGGCGATCGGCTGGCGTCGCTGCAGGTGACGAATACCGGCAATCAGCCGTTGTGGCTGCGCCTCGATAGCAGCGGTTATCCGCAAAGCGCGCCGCAGTCGGGAGGCAACGTGTTGGGGATTGAACGCGCTATTTTCGATACCCACGGACAGCAGAAATCGCTGACCTCGCTGCGCAGCGGCGAACTGGTGCTGGTCAAGCTGGAGGTGACCGCCAAACGTAACGTTCCTGACGCGCTGGTGGTCGATCTGCTGCCGGCAGGACTTGAGCTGGAAAACCAGAACCTGGCCAATAGCAGCGCCAGCCTGCAGGAGAATGGCGAAGCGGTACAAAACCTGCTTAACCAGATGCAGCAGGCGGATATTCAGCATCTCGAGTTCCGCGATGACCGCTTTGTCGCCGCCGTCGCCATTAATGAAGGTCAGCCGGTGACGCTGGTCTATCTGGCGCGGGCGGTGACGCCGGGCACCTATCAGGTTCCGCAACCGCAGGTGGAATCGATGTATGTACCGCAGTGGCGGGCGACCGGAACGGCCAGCGGCCCGCTTACCGTTACGCCGTAAATGCGCGCATTACCTCGCATAAAACGCCGCAGGCGCTGGCTGGCGGCGTTTATTTTTCTAGTGTGGCTGGCGCTATTGGCGGCCGATCGTCTGTGGCCGCTGCCGCTGCATGAAGTCACCCCAGCCCGCGTGGTGGTAGCGGAAGACGGCACGCCGCTCTGGCGCTTTGCCGATGCGCAGGGCGTCTGGCGTTATCCGGTCACCATCGCCGACATTTCGCCGCGCTATCTGCAGGCGCTCATTCAGTATGAAGACCGCTGGTTCTGGAAACATCCGGGGGTCAATCCCTTCGCGGTGCTGCGCGCCGCCTGGCAGGATCTCACTTCCGGGCGGGTGGTTTCTGGCGGCAGCACGCTCACCATGCAGGTGGCGCGTCTGCTCGACCCTCATCCACGCACCTTCGGCGGCAAGCTACGCCAGCTATGGCGGGCGCTGCAGCTGGAGTGGCATCTGTCAAAAAGCGAAATTCTTACCCTGTATCTGAACCGCGCGCCGTTTGGCGGCACCCTGCAGGGGATCGGCGCGGCCAGTTGGGCTTATCTTGGTAAACCGCCCGCTCAGCTTAGCTACGGCGAGGCGGCGCTACTGGCCGTGCTGCCGCAAGCGCCGAGCCGTTTACGCCCGGACCGCTGGCCGCAGCGGGCCCAGGCCGCTCGCGATAAGGTACTGGGGCGGATGCTCAGCCAGGGCGTCTGGCCGCAACGGGCGGTACAGGAAGCGATCGAAGAGCCGGTGTGGCTTTTCCCGCGGCAGATGCCACAGCTGGCGCCGCTGTTTGCGCGCCGGGCGCTGGCGACAAGCGGTGATGAAAAGGTGACGACAACCCTCGATGTCGGGCTCCAGCGGCAGCTTGAAGATCTGGCGATGAACTGGAAATCACGTCTGCCGCCGCGCAGCTCTCTGGCGATTGTTGTCGTCGATCATACTGATATGAAAGTCCGCGGCTGGGTGGGATCGGCGGATATCCGCGATGATAGCCGCTTTGGCCACATTGATATGGTCTCGGCGGTGCGCTCGCCGGGTTCGGTGCTGAAACCCTTTATCTACGCGATGGCGATGGATGACGGGCTGATTCACCCGGCATCGCTATTACAGGATGTGCCGCGGCGCTTTAGCGATTATCGCCCCGGTAATTTCGACAGCGGGTTTCATGGCCCGGTGAGCGCCAGCGAGGCTCTGGTACGTTCATTGAATCTGCCAGCGGTGCAGGTGCTCGAGGCCTATGGACCCAAACGCTTTGCGGCTAATTTACGCAATGCCGACCTTCCCTTGATGTTGCCCGCCGGCGCTGAACCGAATCTGTCGCTGATCCTCGGCGGCGCTGGAGCGAGGCTGGAAGATATTGTCGCGGCGTACGGCGCTTTCGCCCGTCATGGCAAAGCGGCGCGGCTGCGCATGAAACCCGACGACCCGCTGGTGGAAAGGGCGCTAATGTCGCCAGGCGCGGCGTGGATCACCCGGCGGATATTGGCAGGCGAAGCCCAGCCGTTACCCGATGCGTCGCTGCCGCAAGCGGTGCCGCTGGCGTGGAAAACCGGTACCAGCTACGGCTATCGCGATGCGTGGGCGGTAGGCCTCAACGCGCGTTATTTGATTGGCATCTGGACCGGACGGCCAGATGGTACGCCGGTGGTGGGGCAGTTTGGTTTTGCCAGCGCTGTGCCGCTGTTAAACCAGGTCAATAATATGCTGCTGGCGCGTCCGTTAATGAGCCGTGGCGGGCTGCCGGTCGACCCGCGTCCACAGTCGGTCAGCCGCGGCACTATCTGCTGGCCCGGTGGGCAGGATCTGCCGGTTGGCGATAGCAACTGCCGCCGGCGCTTAGCCAGCTGGCTACTGGATGCCAGCCAGCCGCCGACGCTGCTGCTGCCGGGTCAGGAGGGCGTGCGCGGTATCCGCTTCCCGGTATGGCGCAACGCAGCAGGAGAAAGGGTCGCCGCGGATTGTCCGGGCGCGACAGAAACTTCTGTTGATGTCTGGCCGCTGCCGCTGGAACCCTGGCTGCCGGTTAGCGAGCGCCGCCGCGCGCGGCTGGGCATGGCATCGAGGACGTGTCCGCCGCTGCAAACTCAGGATGCCGCGCCGCTGGTGCTTTCCGGCATTCGCGAAGGGGCGGTGATAAAACGGCTCCCGGGCGAGGCGCGGGTGATGTTACCCGTGCAAACGAGCGGTGGAGAAGGGCGGCGCTGGTGGTTTATTAACGGCGAACCGTTAGAGGCGACAGGCGCAAGAACGACAATTACGCTAGATAAACCCGGCGAGTGGCAACTGGTGGTAATGGATGAGGCAGGGCAAACGGCAGCCGCCAGTTTTACCTTACAATAAACAGGGTAAATCTGTTGTTGGCGGTTTGTGTTGCTAATACTCATCTTATTTTAACAAAATGTTACCTTCATCCGTAGGCATCGCCGACGTTGCTCATTATAATGCGCGCCAGGCCATACGATCGTATGTGCAACAACAGAACATTTAATTAGAGGTAATCATGGCTATTGAACGTACTTTTTCCATCATCAAACCAAACGCGGTGGCAAAAAACGTTATTGGCAGCATCTTTTCTCGCTTTGAAGCTGCAGGGTTCAAAATCGTCGGCACCAAAATGCTGCATCTGACCGTTGAGCAGGCTCGCGGCTTCTACGCTGAGCACGAAGGCCGTCCGTTCTTCGACGGTCTGGTTGAGTTCATGACCTCCGGTCCGATCGTGGTTTCCGTACTGGAAGGCGAAAACGCGGTACAGCGTCACCGTGACCTGCTGGGCGCCACCAACCCGGACAACGCCCTGGCTGGTACCCTGCGCGCTGACTACGCTGACAGCTTCACCGAGAACGGCACCCACGGTTCCGACTCTGTAGAGTCTGCGGCTCGCGAAATCGCATTCTTCTTTGCTGAAGGCGAGGTTTGCCCGCGTACTCGCTAATCCTCGTCGTCTTTTCGACCGTCGCGGCGTTGGCTGCGCGCGTTCACCCCGGTCACATAGTTATCTATGCTCCCGGGGATTCACTAGCTTGCCGCCTTGCGACAATCGAAAAGCCTTAGAGGATTAAGTACGCAGCAACAGATTTTTTCATCATTGACTGCGTGTAGGCATGGCTTCTATGCGTCAGAATTTGTAGAATATAGCGCCCCCGGACGAGCAGTCGCTCTCCGGGGCGTTTCTTTTTCAACCCACCTGGGGCCATAACGTGTAATAACGAGGCCGGAAAAATTATGTCTGAACAAATTGTCACACCTGATACCGCCGCTCTGACGGTGCCGAATAAAGATGCCAAAATCAACCTGCTGGATTTAAACCGTCAGCAGATGCGCGAGTTTTTCAAAAACATGGGCGAGAAGCCTTTCCGCGCCGATCAGGTGATGAAATGGATGTATCACTACTGCTGCGATGACTTTGATGAAATGACCGACATCAACAAAGTCCTGCGCGGCAAACTGAAGGAAGTCGCCGAGATCCGCGCCCCGGAAGTCGTTGAAGAGCAGCGCTCCAGCGATGGCACCATCAAATGGGCGATTGCCGTTGGCGATCAGCGCGTTGAAACGGTCTACATCCCGGAAGAAGACCGCGCTACGCTGTGCGTCTCTTCACAGGTTGGCTGTGCGCTGGAATGTAAATTCTGCTCCACTGCTCAGCAAGGCTTCAACCGTAACCTGCGCGTTTCCGAAATTATCGGCCAGGTCTGGCGCGCGGCGAAAATCGTCGGCGCGGTGAAGACTACCGGCGTGCGTCCAATTACCAACGTGGTAATGATGGGAATGGGCGAGCCGCTGCTGAACCTCAACAACGTCGTTCCGGCGATGGAAATCATGTTGGATGATTTCGGTTTTGGTCTCTCCAAACGCCGCGTGACCTTGTCCACTTCCGGCGTGGTGCCGGCGCTGGATAAACTCGGCGATATGATCGACGTTGCGCTGGCGATTTCTCTGCACGCGCCGAACGATACCATCCGCGACGAAATTGTACCGATTAACAAAAAGTACAATATTGAGACCTTCCTGAACTCGGTGCGCGGCTATATTTCGAAGTCCAACGCCAACCAGGGCCGAGTGACCATCGAGTACGTCATGCTGGATCACGTCAACGACGGTACCGAGCACGCCCACGAACTGGCGGCGCTGTTGAAAGATACGCCGTGCAAGATCAACCTGATCCCATGGAACCCGTTCCCGGGCGCGCCGTATGGCCGTAGTTCTAACAGCCGTATCGATCGTTTCTCCAAAGTGCTGATGGAATATGGTTTCACCACCATCGTGCGTAAAACCCGCGGCGACGATATCGATGCTGCCTGCGGCCAGCTGGCGGGCGATGTTATCGACCGCACCAAACGTACGCTGCGTAAGCGTATGCAGGGCGAAGCGATCGACGTTAAAGCCGTCTGATAAGTTATGCAGCGCACAGCTTTCGCTGCGCGCTGCATAAATATGTCGAATTGCCAGGCGAAATACGCTGATTCGGTTAATAATTACGGTGCGTTTTTGTCGACTTTGAGGCAGTATGTAGCGGTACAACAACCGCTTAGCATTCAATATTGATAAGTCTCTGTGATAGTCGCCCGGACAGCCTTATACTGTCGGTTGACGTTGAGCAGTGTCTCGCGGCGCAGGCTCTTTCCCGCGCTGAACTTTAAATTTCACGTACCAGTAGTTGTAGCGAATGAATACTGAAGCCACTCAAGACCATCAAGAAGCAAACTCTACGGGCGCGCGCCTGCGTAACGCCCGCGAACAACTCGGACTCAGCCAGCAAGCGGTGGCTGAACGCTTATGCCTGAAGGTTTCCACGGTTCGTGATATTGAAGAAGATAAGGCGCCAGCCGATCTCGCTTCGACCTTCCTGCGCGGCTATATCCGTTCCTACGCTCGCCTCGTACATATTCCGGAAGAAGAACTGCTGCCGATGATGGCGAAGCAAGCGCCAATTCGCGCCGCCAAAGTGGCGCCGATGCAGAGCTTCTCGCTGGGTAAACGTCGTAAAAAACGCGACGGTTGGCTGATGAGCTTTACCTGGCTGATTTTGTTTGTGGTTATCGGCCTGAGCGGCGCATGGTGGTGGCAAGACCACAAAGCGCAGCAGGAAGAGATCACCAGCATGGCCGATCAATCCGCCAGCGACCTGAACGGCAGTCAGTCAATTCCGCTGGATACCAGCTCGGCGAATAACGCGCCGGATACGACGGCAGCCAATACCAATAGCGCGCCGGTCGATACCTCCACCGCACCTGCGCCAAGCGCACCAGCGGCTACCTCCGCGCCGGTGGATAACAACGCCGTGGTCGCCCCTTCGCAGGCTAACGTCGATACCGCCGCCGCCGCGCCGGCTGCGCCAGCCCCGACCTCCGCGTTGCCGACCGATCAGGCGAATGCCGCAGCGGCGGCTTCCGCTCAGGATCTGGTAATGAACTTTAGCGCCGATTGCTGGCTGGAAGTGAGCGATGCGACCGGTAAAAAACTGTTCAGCGGCCTGCAGCGTAAAGGCGGGAACCTGAACTTGAGCGGTCAGGCGCCATATAAGCTGAAAATCGGCGCCCCGGCTGCGGTACAAATCCAGTATCTGGGCAAACCAGTCGATTTGAGTCGTTTTATCAGAACTAACCAGGTTGCGCGTCTGACCCTTAATGCCGAACAATCACCGGCGCAGTAACAGACGGGTAACGCGGGAGATTTTTCATGCATAACCAGGCTCCGATTCAACGTAGAAAGTCCAAACGCATTTACGTTGGTAATGTGCCGATTGGCGATGGGGCACCCATCGCCGTACAGTCGATGACCAATACTCGCACCACCGATGTGGCCGCGACGGTAAATCAAATCAAAGCGCTGGAGCGCGTGGGCGCGGACATCGTCCGCGTTTCCGTCCCGACGATGGACGCGGCGGAAGCTTTCAAGCTCATCAAACAGCAGGTCAATGTCCCGCTGGTCGCCGATATTCACTTTGACTACCGAATCGCGCTGAAAGTCGCGGAATACGGCGTTGATTGCCTGCGCATCAACCCTGGCAACATTGGTAACGAAGAGCGTATCCGCATGGTTGTGGACTGCGCGCGCGACAAAAACATTCCTATCCGCATCGGCGTCAACGCCGGTTCGCTGGAAAAAGATCTGCAGGAAAAATACGGCGAGCCGACGCCGCAGGCGCTGTTAGAGTCCGCCATGCGTCACGTCGATCATCTCGATCGTTTGAACTTCGATCGGTTCAAAGTTAGCGTAAAAGCCTCTGATGTCTTCCTCGCCGTTGAATCCTATCGCCTGTTGGCGAAGCAGATCGATCAGCCGCTGCATCTCGGGATCACCGAAGCCGGCGGCGCGCGTAGCGGCGCGGTGAAATCCGCGATCGGTTTAGGTTTGCTGCTGTCTGAAGGGATCGGCGATACCCTGCGCGTGTCGCTGGCCGCCGACCCGGTGGAAGAGATCAAAGTCGGTTTCGATATCCTCAAGTCGCTACGCATCCGCTCTCGCGGTATTAACTTCATCGCTTGCCCGACCTGCTCGCGTCAGGAATTTGACGTCATTGGTACGGTGAACGCGCTGGAGCAGCGTCTGGAAGATATCATCACTCCGATGGATGTTTCGATCATCGGTTGCGTGGTTAACGGCCCAGGCGAAGCGCTGGTTTCCACCCTCGGCGTCACCGGCGGCAACAAGAAAAGCGGCCTGTACGAAGACGGCGTGCGCAAAGACCGACTGGACAATAACGACATGATCGACCAGCTGGAAGCGCGTATCCGCGCGAAAGCTACCATGCTGGATGAAGCGCGTCGTATTGAAGTTCAGCAGGTTGAAGCAAAATAACGTGTTGGGAAGCAATACGCTTCCCGTGTATGATTGAACCTGCGGGCGCAAGGCGCCGGGGTTCATTTTTATATATAAAGAGAATAAACGTGGCAAAGAACATTCAAGCCATCCGTGGCATGAACGATTATCTGCCGGGCGAAACCGCTCTCTGGCAGCGCATTGAAGGCTCACTGAAGCAGGTGCTCGGTAGCTACGGCTACAGCGAAATTCGTTTGCCGATTGTAGAGCAGACCCCGTTATTCAAACGCGCGATCGGCGAAGTGACCGACGTGGTTGAAAAAGAGATGTATACCTTCGAAGACCGCAATGGCGATAGCTTGACGCTGCGTCCGGAAGGAACGGCGGGCTGCGTACGTGCCGGCATCGAACATGGTCTGCTGTACAATCAAGAACAGCGTCTGTGGTACGTGGGGCCGATGTTCCGCCACGAACGTCCGCAGAAAGGGCGCTACCGTCAGTTCCATCAGATTGGCGCGGAAGTCTTTGGCCTGCAGGGCCCGGACATCGACGCCGAGCTTATCATGTTGACCGCGCGCTGGTGGCGCGAGCTGGGCATTTCCGATCACGTCAGCCTTGAGCTGAACTCCATCGGTTCGCTGGAGGCGCGTGCCGCCTATCGCGACGCGCTGGTAGCCTATCTGGAACAATTCAAAGATAAGCTGGATGAAGACTGCAAACGCCGCATGTATACCAACCCGCTGCGCGTGCTGGACTCCAAAAATCCGGAAGTGCAGGCGCTGCTGAACGATGCGCCGGCGCTGGGCGATTATCTGGACGACGAGTCCAAAGAACACTTCGCCGGTCTGTGCGCGCTGCTCGACGCGGCCGGAATTCGCTATACCGTCAACCAGCGTCTGGTGCGCGGGCTCGACTATTACAATCGCACCGTATTTGAGTGGGTCACCACCAGCCTCGGTTCGCAGGGCACCGTCTGCGCCGGCGGCCGTTACGACGGTCTGGTTGAGCAGCTTGGCGGTCGCGCAACGCCTGGCGTTGGCTTTGCGATGGGCCTGGAACGTCTTGTTTTACTGGTTCAGGCAGTCAATCCGGAATTTAAAGCCGATCCTGTTGTCGATATATACCTGGTAGCCTCCGGTACCGATACTCAGTCCGCAGCAATGCGTCTGGCTGAGCAGGTTCGCGATGCGCTGCCCGGCGTTAAGCTGATGACTAACCACGGCGGCGGTAACTTTAAGAAGCAGTTCGCCCGCGCTGACAAGTGGGGCGCGCGCGTCGCGCTGGTGGTCGGTGAGTCAGAAATTGCTGACGGAAACGTGGTAGTGAAGGATTTACGCTCAGGTGAGCAAACTACCGTAACGCAGGATAGCGTTGCCGCGCATTTGCGCACACTTCTGGGTTAATTTCCCGGAAACTATTAGTCAGGAGAAGGACTGCGTGGAAACTTTCAACAACGAAAACGAGCAGGTCGACGCCCTCAAGCGTTTCTTTGCCGAGAACGGTAAAGCGCTGGCCGTCGGGGTGATTTTAGGGATCGGCGCGCTGGTTGGCTGGCGCTACTGGACTTCCCATCAGCTGGATTCGGCCCGGGATTCCTCTTTGGCCTATGAGAATGCCATTTCCGCGCTGAAGTCAGGTTCGCCTGAAACGCTGACCGCGGCGGAGAAATTCGCCGCCGACAGTAAAAACACCTATGGCGCGTTCGCATCGCTGGAGCTCGCGCAGCGTCTGGTCGATAAAAACGATCTGCAGGGCGCGGAGAAGCAGCTGCAACAAGGGCTGGCTGCCGCCTCTGATGATAACCTGAAATCAGTTATCAATATGCGTCTGGCGCGCGTACAGCTGCAGCTCAAGCAGCCGGATGCGGCGCTGAAAACCCTGGAAGGCATTAAAGGCGAAGGCTGGACCGCTATCGTCGCCGATTTGCGTGGTGAAATTCTGCTGAGCAAAGGCGACAAGCAGGGCGCCCGCGCGGCCTGGGAAGCAGGCGTGAAAAGCGATGCATCGCCAGCGCTCAGCGAAATGATGCGTATGAAAATAAATAATTTGTCCATCTGAGAGGGACTCGATGCAATTGCGTAAATTACTTTTGCCAGGGCTGCTTTCCGTCACCTTACTGAGCGGTTGCTCGCTGTTTAACAGCGAAGAAGATGTGGTGAAAATGTCACCGCTGCCGACGGTGGAAAATCAGTTTACGCCGTCCACGTCCTGGAGCACTTCAGTTGGCGATGGTATCGGTGATTTCTATTCCAACCTGCACCCGGCGTTTGCCGACGGCGTTGTGTATGCGGCTGACCGTAAAGGCACCGTGAAAGCGCTGCACGCTGAAGACGGTAAAGAAGTCTGGTCAGTGAACCTGGCGGAAAAAGACGGCTGGTTCTCGCGCGCTCCGGCGCTGCTCTCCGGCGGGCTGACCGTTTCCGGCGGCCACGTTTATGTTGGTACTGAAAAGGCGCAGCTGTTCGCGCTGAATACCAGTGACGGTACCGTCGCGTGGCAGAGCCGTGTTGCGGGTGAAGCGATTTCTCGTCCGGTCGTTAGCGATGGCATGGTACTGGTGCATACCAGTAACGGTCAGCTGCAGGCGCTGAACGAAACCGACGGCGCGGTGAAATGGACCGTGAACCTGGACATGCCTGCGCTCTCCCTGCGCGGTGAATCCGCTCCGGCTACCGCCTATGGCGCGGCGATTGTCGGCGGCGACAACGGTCGTGTCAGCGCCGTGCTGATGCAACAGGGGCAGATGATTTGGCAGCAGCGTATTTCTACGGCCACCGGCCCGACTGAAATCGACCGTCTGAACGATGTTGACACCACGCCGGTTATCGTTAATGGCGTTGTTTATACGTTGGCTTATAATGGCAACCTGACCGCGCTGGATCTGCGCAGCGGCCAGATTATCTGGAAACGTGAACTGGGTTCAGTGAACGATTTCATCGTTGACGGCAACCGTATCTATCTGGTCGATCAGAATGACCGCCTGCTGGCGCTGACCACCGATGGCGGCGTAACGCTGTGGACCCAGAGCGACCTGCTGCACCGTTTGCTGACCGCTCCGGCGCTGTATAACGGCAGCCTGGTGGTAGGCGACAGCGAAGGTTACATGCACTGGATTAATCCGGAAGACGGCCACTTTGTGGCGCAGCAGAAAGTCGATAGCTCCGGTTTCCTGACCGACCCGGTTATCGCCGACGGTCGCCTGCTTATCCAGGCCAAAGACGGTACGCTGTATTCGATCACGCGTTAACTCGCGCGGTAGTATCGCTTTAATAAACGGCTCCTGACAGACAGGGGCCGTTTTGACTTTTTAAAAAACCTCGTAAAATGAGGTTGTATTGCAATTTGTATGAGGCATTTAACATGATACCTGTGGTCGCGCTTGTCGGGCGCCCTAACGTTGGAAAATCCACGCTCTTCAACCGCTTAACGCGCACTCGTGACGCGTTGGTCGCGGATTTCCCGGGGCTGACTCGCGACCGTAAGTACGGTCGTGCTGAAGTGGAAGGCCGCGAATTCATCTGTATCGATACCGGTGGTATCGACGGTACGGAAGAAGGCGTGGAAACCCGGATGGCGGAACAGTCTCTGCTGGCGATTGAAGAGGCCGACGTGGTGCTGTTTATGGTTGATGCGCGCGCGGGCCTGATGCCGGCGGATTCCGCGATCGCCAAACATCTGCGTTCTCGCGAAAAACCGACATTCCTGGTGGCGAACAAAACCGACGGCATCGACGTCGATCAGGCGATGGCCGACTTCTGGTCGCTGGGGCTGGGCGATATTTATCCGATTGCCGCTTCGCATGGTCGCGGCGTTACCAGTCTGCTGGAACACGTACTGCTGCCGTGGGTAGATGAGGTTAATCCTCAGGAAGAAGTGGATGAAGACGCCGCCTACTGGGCGCAGTTTGAAGCCGAGCAAAACGGCGAAGAAGTTGAAGAGCCGGAAGACGACTTCAACCCGCAAGATCTCCCGATTAAGCTTGCGATCGTCGGTCGTCCAAATGTCGGTAAGTCAACGCTGACTAACCGTATTCTCGGCGAAGACCGCGTGGTGGTTTACGATATGCCGGGTACAACCCGCGACAGTATCTACATCCCGATGCAGCGCGATGAACGCGAATATGTGCTTATCGATACCGCCGGCGTGCGTAAGCGCGGCAAAATTACCGACGTCGTGGAGAAATTCTCGGTCATCAAGACGCTGCAGGCGATTGAAGACGCCAACGTGGTGATGCTGGTCATTGATGCCCGTGAAGGCATCTCCGATCAGGATCTGTCGCTGCTGGGCTTTATTCTTAACAGCGGTCGTTCCCTGGTTATCGTGGTTAACAAATGGGATGGCCTGAGCCAGGAAGTGAGAGAGCAGGTGAAAGAGACCCTCGACTTCCGTCTGGGCTTCATCGACTTCGCCCGCGTGCACTTTATCTCCGCTCTGCACGGCAGCGGCGTTGGCAACCTGTTCGAATCGGTGCGCGAAGCTTACGACAGCGCCACCCGTCGCGTGGGTACCGCCATGCTGACCCGCATTATGACCATGGCGGCAGAAGACCATCAGCCGCCGCTGGTACGCGGTCGCCGCGTGAAGCTGAAGTATGCGCACGCCGGTGGTTATAACCCGCCGATCGTGGTGATTCACGGCAACCAGGTGAAAGACCTGCCGGATTCCTACAAGCGTTACCTGATGAACTACTTCCGTAAATCCCTGGATGTCATGGGAACGCCGATCCGCATTCAGTTCAAGGAAGGGGAGAACCCGTTTGCCAATAAACGTAATACCCTGACGCCGAACCAGATGCGTAAGCGTAAACGCTTGATTAAGCATATCAAGAAAAGCAAATAATGCAGAAACCCGCCGCCGGCGGGTTTTTTTATCTACCCTATTCAACGCTTCGCCGGGTCAGCAACGCTGACGTATGACGTGATAAACTCATGCTATTCATTATGAGAAGGAGACGCCATGGAACTCAATTGCCCCATTTGTCATGCCCGTTTGGAAGCACAAGGCAACAGCGCGCATTGCGCGCACTGTGAGAAAGATTTTGCTTTAGAGGCGCGCTGCCCGGACTGCCATCAGCCGCTGGAGGTGCTGAAGGCGTGCGGCGCGGTGGATTATTTCTGCCAGCACGGCCACGGGCTGATCTCGAAAAAGCGCGTCGAATTTGTGCCTGTCTAATCGCTAACGCAGCCTTCACCATTACGCCAGAGTTCAACCAGCGCCTGCGGCGCGCGCTCTTCCGGGATGAGAATGATCAGGCTGTGATAGTGCTGGGCGCTGATTATCTGAATGCGGAAAAAACGCTGGTCGCCGCTACCCGGAGAATCCGGCTGCCCCGGCGGCTTGCCCAGCGGCAACGACTGCTGAAGTATTGCGGCGATGCGCTGTTTTTGTTGCTCGTTAAGCTGCGCCACGACAATCTTACGCATGCCGCTCAGCGTCGGGATCCAGGCGACGCCACCTTCGCGCGCCAGTTCAATAATTGCGTCATCGCTGAGGTCGGCCTCGTTCATGATGTGACTCCAACGCCCTCCCAGGCCTGGCGAATCGCCTCGGCGACCGTTTTACCAAAACGTTTTTCGCCATGTTGAATCGTCAGTCTGGCAAAGGCTGAAAAATCGGCGTCTTTGGCCAGTGACTTATCACAAACCGCGTCGTACCAGGCATATCCCGCTTTTTCCCATGCAAAACCACCCAGCGCGCTGGCGGCGAGATAGAAAGCATGATTAGGAATGCCGGAGTTAATATGCACGCCGCCGTTATCCTGCTGGGTATGCACAAAATCTTTCATATGGGCGGGTTGCGGGTCTTTACCAAGAATGGGGTCATCATAGGCGGTTCCGGGATGCGACATCGATCGCAGTCCTTGGCCGTGAATACCTTTCGCAAGTAGCCCCTCGCCAATTATCCAGTCTGCTTTATCTGCCGTTTGCTGGCGCTGATATTGTTTGACCAGTGAACCAAAAACATCGGAAAGCGATTCATTGAGCGCGCCGGATTGTTCGAAATAGATAAGCCCGGCTTCGCTCTCCGTAACGCCATGGCTTAACTCGTGCGCCACCACATCAATCGCAATAGTAAAGCGATTAAAGATTTCACCATCACCGTCGCCAAACACCATTTGCTGCCCGTTCCAGAAAGCGTTTTGATATTCGTGACCATAGTGGACGCTGCCGGTCAGCTTCAATCCGCGGTTGTCCAGCGAATCACGATGATAGCTTGTCCAGAAAAACTCATGGGTGATGCCGAGATAGTCGTAGGCCTCATCCACGGCGACATCGCCGTTGGAAGGCTGTCCTTCAAAGCGCACCTGGAATCCTGGAAGTTCCTGAGTCTGCCTGGCATCGTAAATGTCGCGCTCAAGCTGGCCTGGCGTGGCGACATGGGCGGCGGCGGGGCGGCCCGGCACGTGCGTCATCAGGGTTTGTACATGGCTCAGCGTTTGCTGCGCGCAGCGCTGCTGCTGAACGGAACCATGATCGACAATGCGGCGTAAAATGTAGGGTGGAATCACGAAACGAGGACAAGTATCTGGCATATCACGCTCCCTG
Source organism: Klebsiella sp. CN_Kp091 (assembly GCF_040065095.1). Classification (NCBI taxonomy): domain Bacteria; kingdom Pseudomonadati; phylum Pseudomonadota; class Gammaproteobacteria; order Enterobacterales; family Enterobacteriaceae; genus Klebsiella; species Klebsiella sp. CN_Kp091. Next base: position 76,128 of record NZ_JBEAIO010000012.1, read on the forward strand.
GCCGGATGAACGGTTTTAAAAGGGCATGACAGCAGTATAGTTATCCCCGCATGATACGGGGGATAATCAGACTTTTTTGCGGGCGCGCGTTTTTTTCACTGGAGTGATGGTTGTCACTTCGCTCTCGACCCAACCATCTTCCAGCCGGGTAGTCACGACATCGCCAGCCTGCACCTGTTTGATTTTTTTCAGCACTTTGCCGTCACCGGCTGAGGTGACGCTATAGCCGCGAGCCAGCGTCGCCAGCGGACTGACGGCTTCCAGATGCGTCACGGTATTGCCGAAACGCTCGCGCTGCTCGCTCAGTCGGGCGCGAATATTTTCCGCCAGACGATACTCCAGTTGCTGAATACGCGACTGCGCGCGATGGATGCGCGGCTGCGGGTTTTGCTGATTCAACCGCTGCGCGGCGCGCTGCTGACGCTGGTCGGCACGTTTGAGCTGGCTTTCCAGCGCAAAGCGCATCCGCTGCCGCAGGCGTTCCAGCTCGGTTTGCTGACGCGCTAAGCGCAGCTGAGGATGTTGCTGCTGTAAGCGGTGAAACAACTGCGTAAAGCGGCGCTGGCGGTTGGCGAGGAAATAATCCATCGCCATCTCCAGGCGCTGCTGGCCTGACTGTAGCTGACGCAACAGTTCCTGCTGATTGCGGCTGACGATCTCTGCCGCCGCAGAGGGCGTCGGCGCCCGTAGGTCGGCGACGAAATCGGCGATGGTGACGTCGGTTTCATGGCCGACGGCGCTCACTACCGGAATGCGGCTGGCGAATATTGCCCGCGCCACCCGTTCGTCGTTAAAGCTCCATAAATCTTCCAGCGAACCGCCGCCGCGCCCGACGATCAGTACATCGCATTCCTGCCGCTGGTTGGCTACTGCTATCGCGCGCACGATTTGCCCCGGCGCATCATCGCCTTGCACCGCCGTCGGGTAGATAATCACCGGCAGCGAGGGATCGCGGCGTTTCAAAACATGTAAAATATCATGCAGCGCGGCGCCGGTTTTGGAGGTGATGACGCCGACGCAGTGCGCGGGAGAGGGGAGCGCCTGCTTGTGGCTTTGATCGAATAACCCTTCCGCCGTCAGGAGCGCCTTGAGCTGCTCATATTTCTGCTGCAGCAGGCCTTCACCGGCGGGTTGCATGCTTTCGACGATGATCTGGTAGTCGCCGCGCGGCTCGTAAAGGGTAATGTTGGCGCGAACCAGCACCTGCTGGCCATGCTGCGGGCGAAACGTGACGCGGCGGTTGCTGTTGCGAAACATCGCGCAGCGCACTTGTGCGTTATCGTCTTTTAAGGTGAAGTACCAGTGGCCGGAAGAGGGCTGGCTGAAGTTAGAGATTTCGCCGCTTATCCAGACCTGGCCCATTTCGCGTTCCAGCAGTAAGCGAACCGTCTGATTCAGGCGGCTGACCGTAAATATTGCAGGGGATTGAGATGGCAACATGTGAGCAAGATCAAATTCTAAATCAGCAGGTTATTCAGTCGATAGTAACGCGCTGAGAGGGGATCGCAAGTATTATTTGCAAAAAAGGGTGGATGCAATCGGTTACGCTCTGTATAATGCCACGGCAATATTTATCCACCCTGGTCGAGATATTGCCCATGCTACGTATCGCTAAAGAAGCTCTGACGTTTGACGACGTCCTCCTTGTTCCCGCTCATTCTACCGTTCTGCCGAATACCGCCGATCTCAGCACGCAGCTGACGAAAACTATTCGTCTGAATATTCCTATGCTCTCCGCGGCGATGGATACCGTAACTGAAGCGCGCCTGGCGATTGCCCTGGCCCAGGAAGGCGGCATCGGCTTTATTCATAAAAACATGTCCATCGAGCGCCAGGCTGAAGAAGTCCGTCGCGTGAAGAAACATGAATCCGGCGTGGTAAGCGATCCACAGACCGTTCTGCCGACTACCACCCTGCGCGAAGTGAAAGAACTGACCGAACGTAACGGTTTCGCCGGTTATCCGGTAGTGACCGAAGACAACGAACTGGTCGGCATTATCACCGGCCGCGACGTGCGTTTTGTTACCGACCTGAATCAGCCGGTCAGCGTTTATATGACGCCGAAAGAGCGCCTGGTCACCGTGCGTGAAGGCGAAAGCCGTGAAGTGGTCTTCGCGAAAATGCACGAAAAACGCGTAGAAAAAGCGCTGGTAGTGGATGATAGCTTCCATCTGCGCGGCATGATCACCGTAAAAGATTTCCAGAAAGCGGAACGTAAACCGAATGCGTGTAAAGACGAGCACGGTCGTCTGCGCGTTGGCGCGGCTGTTGGCGCTGGCGCCGGTAACGAAGAGCGCGTTGACGCGCTGGTTGCCGCAGGCGTTGACGTTCTGCTGATCGACTCCTCTCACGGTCACTCCGAAGGTGTTCTGCAGCGTATTCGCGAAACGCGCGCTAAATATCCTGACCTGCAAATCATCGGCGGCAACGTGGCGACCGGCGCGGGCGCTCGTGCCCTGGCGGAAGCGGGCGTCAGCGCGGTGAAAGTGGGTATTGGCCCTGGCTCCATCTGTACTACCCGTATCGTTACCGGCGTAGGCGTTCCGCAGATCACCGCTGTTTCTGACGCGGTTGAAGCGCTGGAAGGCACCGGTATTCCGGTTATCGCCGATGGCGGTATCCGCTTCTCCGGCGATATCGCAAAAGCGATTGCCGCAGGCGCCGCCGCGGTGATGGTTGGCTCCATGCTGGCCGGTACCGAAGAATCCCCGGGTGAAATCGAGCTCTATCAGGGCCGTTCTTATAAATCCTACCGCGGTATGGGTTCCCTGGGCGCGATGTCCAAAGGTTCCTCCGACCGTTACTTCCAGAGCGATAACGCCGCTGACAAACTGGTGCCGGAAGGTATCGAAGGCCGCGTTGCCTATAAAGGCCGCCTGAAAGAGATCATTCACCAGCAGATGGGCGGCCTGCGCTCCTGTATGGGTCTGACCGGTTGTGGTACTATTGACGCACTGCGTACCAAAGCAGAGTTCGTGCGCATCAGCGGCGCGGGCATCCAGGAGAGCCACGTTCACGACGTGACGATCACCAAGGAATCCCCGAACTACCGCATGGGCTCCTGATTTTCATCGCCCGGCTACGCGCCGGGCGATTTTTATTCAATCATCGCTACTTCTCTGGAATTAACGTCAATGACGGATAACATTCATAAACATCGCATTCTTATCCTGGACTTCGGTTCTCAGTACACCCAGCTGGTTGCGCGTCGCGTACGTGAATTAGGGGTCTATTGCGAACTCTGGGCTTGGGACGTGACCGAAGCTCAAATCCGCGAGTTCAATCCGAACGGTATTATTCTTTCCGGCGGCCCGGAAAGCACCACTGAAGACAACAGCCCGCGCGCGCCGCAGTACGTCTTCGAAGCCGGCGTACCGGTATTCGGCGTATGCTACGGCATGCAGACCATGGCCATGCAGCTGGGCGGCCACGTTGAAGCTTCCAACGAGCGCGAGTTCGGTTACGCGCAGGTGGAAGTGCAGACCGACAGCGCGCTGATCAAGGGCATCGAAGATGCGCTGAGCGCTGACGGTAAGCCGCTGCTGGACGTGTGGATGAGCCATGGTGATAAAGTCACCGCTATCCCTTCCGACTTTGTGACCGTCGCCAGCACTGAAAGCTGCCCGTTCGCCATCATGGCGAATGAAGAAAAACGCTTCTACGGCGTACAGTTCCACCCGGAAGTCACCCACACCCGTCAGGGGCTGCGTATGCTGGAGCGCTTCGTGCGCGATATCTGCCAGTGTGAAGCGCTGTGGACGCCGGCGAAGATCATCGACGACGCAGTTGAGCGTATTCGTCAGCAGGTAGGTGAAGATAAAGTCATCCTCGGCCTGTCCGGCGGCGTTGACTCTTCCGTTACCGCGATGCTGCTGCACCGCGCCATCGGCAAAAACCTGACCTGCGTATTCGTGGATAACGGCCTGCTGCGCCTGAACGAAGCCGAGCAGGTTATGGATATGTTCGGCGACCGTTTCGGCCTGAACATCGTGCACGTTGCGGCGGAAGACCGCTTCCTGACCGCGCTGAAGGGCGAAAACGATCCGGAAGCGAAGCGTAAAATCATTGGCCGCGTCTTCGTTGAAGTGTTCGACGAAGAAGCGCTGAAGCTGGAAGACGTGAAATGGCTGGCGCAGGGCACTATCTACCCTGACGTGATCGAATCTGCCGCTTCCGCGACCGGTAAAGCGCACGTCATCAAGTCTCACCACAACGTGGGCGGGCTGCCGAAAGAGATGAAGATGGGCCTCGTTGAACCGCTGAAAGAGCTGTTCAAAGACGAAGTGCGTAAGATTGGTCTGGAGCTGGGCCTGCCGTACGACATGCTGTTCCGTCACCCGTTCCCGGGGCCGGGCCTTGGCGTTCGCGTACTCGGCGAAGTGAAGAAAGAGTACTGCGACCTGCTGCGTCGCGCGGACGCTATCTTCATTGAAGAACTGCGCAAAGCCGACCTGTATGACAAAGTGAGCCAGGCATTTACCGTGTTCCTGCCGGTTCGCTCCGTCGGCGTGATGGGCGATGGCCGTAAATACGACTGGGTCGTCTCCCTGCGTGCGGTAGAAACCATCGACTTTATGACCGCGCACTGGGCGCACCTGCCGTATGATTTCCTTGGCCGCGTCTCCAACCGCATCATCAACGAAGTTAACGGTATTTCCCGCGTGGTGTATGACATCAGCGGTAAGCCGCCAGCGACTATTGAGTGGGAATGATTTCGCGTCTGGCAACAGCCTGCACGTAAAAGCAGTAAAGTACCTCTAAGCCCGCGTAACTGCGGGCTTTTTTTTGTGTGTCTGGCACTTTCTGGCAGCTTTTAGCAACGGGAAGCACTGTTTTTTCAATGGAATTTTTGATGGTACTCTCTGATTTAGAATTCAGGTTTGAAAAAGTACCATGTGATAAATTTCGGTTGGGTTATCGCAGATATTCTTACACAGTTTGAGAGCACCGTAGGCCAGTTCCCCTTGGGCTGCCAGATTTGCCCAGAATTGCTGAAAATTGGCTGCGCCAAATACCGGGAGTTTAATCACGCTGAAGGCTACCGGGTTTTGTATTCCGTAGACGGTACGTTAGTGACCGCGCATGCGATCCTGGCACATCGTCAGGACGTCCAGCAGCTGCTGTTTAAGCGTCTGATCGTGGCCTGATAGCCCTAAATGTGTGTGTTTTACAGAGGGTTTTTCATACCCTCTCTTCATTTTGTCCCTGATTTATCCGCACAACCTGCCGCCGCTGCAGCCAGCCGATTCTCAGCGCCAGCCCCAGTACGACCAGCGATAATAGACCCGAAATAGCAAGGCTCCTTTCTATTCCCAGATGTTGATTTAGCCAGGCATAGGCAAATGGCGAGACGGCGGCCAGCAGTTGCGCTGGGATCAGCAGCCGTCCGGTACGCCGCGCGTAATCTTCCGCCGCGAATAGCTGCAACGGTAATGTTGCCTTAAATACCGTTGTCAGGCCGTTAATTGCCCCATAGGCGAAAACAAAACCGCCAACGGTCCAGCTTAGCGAGGTGGCGTTGAGGCCCAGTAAAAAGCAGAGCGGCAATAGCGCTGTGGTCAACAGCGTTAGCCGGAGTGGGGTGAGTCGCGCTCCTGAAATCACCTCAAGAAAGCGGGCGCCGGTCTGTCCGATGCCCCATAGTACGCCTATTGTTACCGGCAGACCGTAGCTGGCGATAAACTCAGGCAGATGGGTGGATGTGCCGTTAGAAATAAAGGTGACCAAAGCGATAAGCGAGGCGTACAGCAGGCCTGTGCGCTGGTCGCGACGGGAAAGCGGCACTTTCTCCTGATGAGCGCTCCGGTCGGGCAAGCGTTGATTAGGCATCCGCCACAGCAGTAGTGCGCTAAACAGGCCAAACAGGCTGTAGATTACCAGCGCTCCACGCCATCCCATTAGCGCGAGCAGCGCGGTGCCCAGCGGCCAGAATATCGCTGAGGCCAGTCCTCCAGCCAGGGTCACCCGTGAAATAGTCATTCTCGCGCGTTGACCATACAGGTTAACCAGCGCGGCGAACAGCGCATCGTATAGCGCCAGCCGCATACCGACACCGGCCAGTAGCCATGCGACGTACCAGAAGATCAGGCAGTCTGCCTGCGACATAGCCAGGCAGCTTGCCGCGATGGTTAATGAACCGATGAACACCACCCGCTGACCGCCAAACCAGGCCAACAGGCGGGCGATAAAAGGCGAGATCGCCGCCATCATCAGCATGGCGAAGGTCAAACCGAGATAGATCTCCGTTCCGCCCCAGCCAGTATCACTAGCAATAGCGCCGGCAAAGGTACCGGGCATATAAAAAACGATCCCCCAGTTGATGAGCTGGTTGCCGCCGGCTGCGAGAGTAAGGGAAAGAGGCGCGGTGGCAGGCAAGGTTGACGTTTTCATTGAATTCCAAAGCGTTATGCAGTTGTCGGCAGCATATCGCGCGCGCTATTGTGCAGGCAGTCCCTGGGGCTTATAGCCTGCATAAGAGAAACTTTGTGATGACGATGCTGAATTTGGTAAATCTGACGACCTTTCGGCTGGTGGCGCAGCGCGGCAGTTTTTCCGCCGCCGCTGATGTACTGGGAATATCGCAGCCGGCGGTAAGCCTGCAGGTTCGCCAGCTTGAGCAGTTCCTGAAGACGCGGTTGGTTGAGCGTACCGGCCGAGGGATCAAAGCCACTGCCGCCGGATTGGCGCTACTGGCCCATAGTGAAATTATTGAGCAGGCGGTGAATACGGCGGTGCAGTCGGTGGCTGAGTTTAACCATGAAGTGCACGGCACGATGAGCTTCGGTACCGGGGCGACGGCCTGTATTCATTTGCTGCCGCCGCTATTGCGCCATCTACGCGAGAAGCATCCGCTGTTAACGGTTGGCGTCACGACCGGTAATACGCTTGACATTGTACGTGCGGTGGAAGAGAGCCGGCTTGATCTGGGATTGGTGACCTTACCTGCCAGCGGCCGCAGCCTGGCGGTAACGCCAGTGCTGGAGGAAGAGTTTGTATTTATTACTGCCAACGATGATGAACCGCTAGTGGGGCAAGTGACGCCTTCACTGCTACAGGCACTTTCGCTAATAGCATTTGAAGCCGGCAGCGGGACCCGTGGGCTAATCGATGGCTGGTTTCGCGCTGCCGGGGTAAACTCGGCGCCGGTGATGCAACTCGGTAGCATTGAGGCTATCAAGCGTATGGTGCGTGCCGGTCTGGGATACAGTATCGTACCGAAGATGGCGGTGGCGGATGAAGATGACCGCACCGGAATACGTATACAGTCGCTATCGCCGCGGCTCTATCGCCAACTGGGCGTGGTGATGCGTCAGGATAAAGTTATCAACAAAGGGATAGCGGAGATGCTGCGTCTGCTGCAACAACTAAAAATTTTGCCGTAGGCGTTATTCCTGGGCTGGAGTCGTTGGCGTCGCCGGAGCGTCAATGGTGATGGTCGATTGCTGCGACTCTTGTTTGTCCTGATGATGGTACCAGGCACCGATAGAGGAGTAGACAAAGCGTCCAAAGAAGAAGAGAAAACTGATAAGTAGTACGATACGGGTCATGCGACGGTTAAATCGATGTCGTTTACGCATACTGGGTGCCTGACTCACAAAAGGTTCCTTGAAGTATACCCGAAGACGGGCGATGGGGGTATTAAGTCATAGTATAGCGGTGGGGTCAATTGTCGGCGGTGTAAAAATCGTAGTGCTAAAACATTACTTAATGTTATATAAGATGAACATCGTATTTACACAGATTTTGGTTGTTGCACGAGGTCGCAAAAAAATAAGTTTTATTAATATTAGCTAAATAGTTTATTGATTTGCGTCAATTGCTTGATTCCATTGCTCACTAAAATCGTCCATCTGTTCCGCATCGTTATTACTTTCGCGGTTAGCCTGGTCGGGTTGGATGCCTGTCTGAATATACTCCGCAGGAGTTGGGGTAATCTGTCGAGCATCTATGAGTATTATTAAACTATACAAACGATATCAGGATAAATGGTGGGCGCTACCGCTCATCCTGCCTACGCTGCTGTTGCCGCTGGCGCGCGCCGCGAATACATTTGCAAATCTTAACGGTCATACCGTCTTCCTGTATTACCTTCCACTGGCGCTAGTATTAAGCCTGATGCTTTTTTTTGGCTGGGCGGCGCTGCCGGGCATCGTTATCGGTTTGCTGCTGACCATTACGCGCGGCATGACCTTTGAGCAAGCCATCGGTGTGTTATTTCATTTTTTGATCCCCGCGGTGTTGTGCTGGGGCGGGTATCGTATTTTCGTTCCGCGCCGTCAGCAGATTTCCCACGGCAATGTTGCCCTGATGCCGTATCGGTTGTTCTGGCAAATGCTGCTGCCTTCGGTGATTTTTCTCATTATTTCTCAACTTGCTGAGTATCTTGGCCTGCATCCGCGTGCGGCGGAACTGGTTGGGACGACGCCATTTAGTTTACGATCGTTAATCACTTTTCAGGCGCTGATGGTCGGTTGTCTGACCGGCGTGCCGCTGTGCTATTTTTTGCTTCGCGTTATTCGTAATCCGCTACACTTACGCGGCTTTATATCCCAGGTACGTTTACAAATCGACCAAAAAATAAAACCGCTGGAAATTATTGTCTGGGCAATAGTATTGTTAATAATACTGGCTTTATTATTCATGCCGTTAAATGCCAACAGCACGATATTTAGCACAAATTATACACTTTCATTACTTATGCCGGTCATGCTATGGGGAGCGATGCGTTTCGGTTATCGTTTTATTTCCCTGGTGTGGCCGCCGATATTAATTCTGGTTATCCATTTTCATTACAGCTATCTGCCATTTTCCCCGATCTACAATAACCAGCTGGCGATTACCTCCTCCAGCTACCTGGTTTTCTCCTTTATTATCGCTTATATGGCGATGCTGGCGACGCAGCAGCGGATGATCCACCGTCGGGTTCGTAGGATGGCCTTTCTCGACCCGGTCGTTCATATGCCAAATTTACGGGCCCTGAGCCGAGCGCTAAACCACTCGACCTGGTCGGTACTATGCTTTTTACGCATGCCGGAGCTGGAGTTGCTTGGTCGGCACTATGGCGTGATGCTACGCATTCAGTATAAGCAGCAGCTGTCGGAATACTTAAGTCACATGCTGCAGCCGAATGAAATGGTCTATCACCTTTCGGGCCATGATCTGGTGGTACGCCTGAATAGCGACGATCATCAAAAACGCATCGTGATGCTGGATGAGCGGATTAAGCAGTTCCGTTTCATCTGGGATGGTATTCCGCTGCAGCCGCCCGTCGGGATCAGCTATTGCAACGTGCGCTCTCCGGTCAAGCATCTGTATTTACTGCTCGGCGAACTGAATAATATTGCCGATATGTCGTTAACCAGCGGCCACCCGGAAAACGTGCAGCGCCGCGGCGCCGTTCACGTCCAGCAGGGATTAAAAGAACGCGTGTCCATGATGAACCAGATCCTGCAGGCGCTGGAGCAGAATCGCTTTCGGCTGATGGCGCAGCCCATTATCGGCATGCGTGGCGATAGCTATCATGAAGTCCTGTTGCGTATGGTGGGCGAGCAGGGCGAACTGGTTGCGCCGGATAATTTTTTGCCCGCGGCGCACGAATTTGGCCTGGCTTCGCGCATCGACAGCTGGGTTATCGACAATACGCTGGCTTTTATGAACGATAATCGACATACGCTGCCAGGCATGCGTCTGGCCATCAATCTGTCGCCAGTCTCGGTCAGCCGCAGCCGGTTCCCGGACGAAGTCGAGGAAATGTTGCATCATTATAATATCGAGCCGTGGCAGCTTATTTTTGAACTGACGGAAAATCACTCGCTCAGTAATCCGGAGCAGGCGCAACAAACGCTCGCGCGGTTGCAGGAGTTGGGATGCCGGGTGGCGATTGATGATTTCGGGACCGGCTATGCCAGCTATGCGCGGCTGAAAACGCTCAACGTCGACATGCTGAAAATTGATGGGAGCTTTATCCGTAATCTGGTGACCAGTAGCCTGGATTATCAGGTTGTGGCGTCGATTTGCCGGTTGGCGCAAATCAAAAATATGCAGGTAGTGGCGGAGTATGTGGAATCGCCGGAGATCCGCCAGGCGGTGATTTCGCTGGGGATTGATTATATGCAGGGCTATGACATTGGTATGCCGGTTCCGATAGAACAGTTGGCCTGTGCAGCTGAAGTCGCATAAAAAACGGCCGGGCGTATGACCCGGCCGTTTTAGTCAAAGATGTCAGCTTTACGCTTCTTCTTCAGTAATTTTCAGCAGCCATTCCGGCACGCCTTCCCAATACTGTTGCTCTTTTTCCAGATCCAGCAGTACCAATGCGTTCTGGCTAAACCAGTCGTACGGGAAAATTAAGGTCCAGTGGTTGGCTTCCGTCTTCAATGTCAGTTTTGGCGGCGTCGTCGTCGCCTGACGCTGATTGTTCAGTAACACGCCCAGACGCAGCAGTTGGATAAGCGGCAGGAACTGTTTTTTCTTGAACAAGGTAAAACGCGGCAAATCATCCAGCTTGATAGCCTTGCGATGATAGCGCACCAGCGTGGCCATCAGCATCTGCTGCTCCTGATTAAAGCCCGGCAAGTCGCTATTTTGCAGGATATAGGCGGAGTGGCGATGCATGCCGCTGTGGTTAATGTTCAGCCCCACTTCATGTAGCATTACCGCCCACTTCAGCAGGGCAGACAGATGCGGATTCGCCAGTTTCGGGTTTTGTTCCTGCCACTGTTCCAGCATCTGAGTGGTGGTCTCCAGTACCCGGCGGGCCTGTTCGCGATCGATATTGTACTGGTTCGCCAGGCTTTGGGCCGTTCGGCTGCGAATATCCTGGTGGCGGAAGCGGCCTTCCATCTCGTACAACACGCCTTCGCGCAGGGCGCCGTCGGACAGGCGCAGCTCTTTGATCGCCAGCGCGTCGAATACCCCGCACAAAATCGCCAGGCCCGGAGCGAATACCGCTTTGCGGTCTTCCGACAATCCCGGCAGGCTTAATGAATCGAAGTTTTTATTCTTCAGCAGCTCACTAACCAGTATTTCCAGGCGATCAGGCGTAATAAATCCGTCTTTTTCCCCCATGGCGATCAGCACTTCATGCGCGGCTTTGATGGAGCCAGAGGCGCCCAGCGCCACGTTCCATCCCTGAATACGGAACTGCCATGCCAGCGTTTCCAGCTTCTGCACCGCCGCCAGGCGCGCGCGCTGGAAGTTTTCTTTATTGATAACGCCGCCGGGGAAATAGGCCTGGGAGAAGCTTACGCAGCCCATGCGTCGGCTTTCCACCAGGCGGGGTTCGAAATCTTCGCCGATCACGAGCTCAGTCGAGCCGCCGCCGATGTCGATAACCAGCTTACGACCGCGCTCCGGTTGCGTATGCTCAACGCCCATAAAAATCAGACGCGCTTCTTCGTTACCGGAGATTATCTCTATGGGATAAGGAATAACTTTTTCCGCTCGTTTGAGAAAATCCGCCGCGTTGGCCGCCTGGCGCAGGGTATGCGTCCCGACGATACAAACGCTGGAAGGGGAGAACCCTTGCAGACGTTCAGCAAACAGCGACAGGCAGTTCAGTCCGCGAGTAATCGCTTCTTCGCTCAACACCGAGTTTTCATCCAGGCCATCGGCCAGGTGGACGCGTTGCTTCAGGCGACCGATGATCTGCATTGCCCCGTCGACGACACGGGCGATCACCATATGAAAACTGTTCGAACCAAGGTCGACCGCAGCGAACTCCTGCGGCCGAGGGGTTTTTTCGTTTATTGGCATAGGTTAATCGGGTTGTTCGAGTGATTTGAGATAATCGTAAATCGCCATCTGTGCGCGTACTTTGCGACGATTGCCGCGCGGCACGTAGCGATTACTCAGTTCTTTATCAAGATAGCGCGCTTTTACGGTATCGTTGAACAGGATATCGAGAATATCCAGTACGCGTTGCTTCAGACGCGGGTCCAGCAGCGGTACGGCGACTTCGATACGATAGTCGATATTGCGCGTCATCCAGTCGGCGGAGGATAACCACACCTGTTTATCACCGCCGTTTTCAAAACAATAGACCCTGTCGTGCTCAAGGAAACGGTCAACGATACTAATAACGCGAATATTTTCGCTTATTCCCTCAAGACCGGGGATCAGCGAGCACATGCCGCGGATAAGCAGGTTCACCGGCACGCCGGTGCTGGAGGCGGCGTAGAGTCTGTCCACCAGCCCTTTATCGACCAGGTTATTTAATTTAAGCGTAATTCCGGACGGTTGCCCATTCTGCGCATTGGCGATTTCGCGGTCGATCATTTCATACAGCAGACGACGCGAGTTCTGCGGCGACACCAGCAGGTAGTCGAAGCTAACTGGCCGGTAAGGGTTTTCGATAAAGTTAAATACGCGACGAACTTCATTGGTGATGCGCGCGTCGGCGGTGAGAAGTGAATAGTCGGTGTAGATACGAGCGGTTTTCTCGTTGAAGTTGCCGGTGCCGATATGCGCATAACGCACTACCTCATCGCCTTCTTTACGCGAAATGAGGAAGAGTTTGGCGTGGATCTTCAGCCCCGGCGCCGAGAAGATAACGTGTACGCCGGCTTCTGTCAGACGTTTGGCCCAGTGAATATTGGCCTCTTCGTCGAAGCGAGCCTGCAGTTCAACCACCACGGTCACTTTTTTACCGTTGTGGGCGGCGTGGATCATCGAATCGATAATCCGTGAATCCTTAGCGACGCGGTAGATATTGATTTTGATCGCCAACACGCTCGGGTCGAACGAGGCCTGACGCAGCAGTTCAAGCACGTGCTCGAAGGTATGATATGGGTAGTAGAGCAGTACGTCGCGTTCGCGAATGGCGTCAAAGCCGTTGCGGAATTTATCGAACCACAGATGGCGCAGGCGCGGCATCGGTTTGTTGACCAGATTGGCCTTGCCAACATTCGGGAAACCGATAAAGTCTTTAAAGTTGTGATAACGCCCGCCCGGCAGCATTGAATCGTAGTTGGAGATGGAGAGCTTATCGCGCAGCATTTCAACCATCGCGTCCGGCATATCGCGCTGGTAGACAAAACGTACCGGCTCGGCGGTTAAGCGCTGCTTCAGGCTGGAGGACATCAGCTCCATCAGGCTCGATTCCATTTCGTGTACCAGATCGTACTCGGCATCGCGGGTCATTTTCATCGAATATGCATTCAGGGCATCGTAGTCAAAGAAGCCCTTAAAGATATCATCCAGGCAGTAACGCAGAATGTTATCCAGCAGAATCATTGGCTTGCGGCGTCGCGGCGTTTCCGGCGGCAGGTTCACAAAGCGCGGCACCTTATCAGATGGAATCTCCAGCAGCGCATAATTAATGGTGTCGCCGCGGATAATCTCCACCGCCAGATAGGTGTAATCATCTTTCAGGAATTGAACCAGGTCCGTCTCGCGGTTGATCAGAATCGGCGAAATATGCTGGCGAAGATACTGTTTGAAGTAGTTGCGCAGCCAGGACTGCTGGTTAACGGACAGCTGGCGTTCGTTAATCAGGAAGATCTGATTACGCGCCATTTCCAGCAGCAGTTCATTGTAAAGACCATCAAATTCCTGATCGGCCTTTAGCACGCGGGCCTGGATTTTGCCTAACAGATGACGTGAATGGGCGGTACTACCTTGTTCTTCACTGATAAGAATGCGTCGCTTAAGTTCGGCGAAGCGCACTTTGTAAAACTCATCAAGGTTGTTGGAGTAAATTCCTAAGAAGCGCATGCGCTCGATAAGCGGGTTGCTCTTGTCCGCCGCTTCCTGAAGTACGCGCTCGTTAAAGGACAACCAGCTGAGTTCTTTTTCGATGTATAGCTTTTCCTGGCCCATTACAACTCACACTCCGGATCATTGACGTCGCTTTTTCATTATGGCGAGCTTTGCCATTGAATGTCCAACTATGTCAAAGCAATATGACAGTTTTCTTTCAATCAGATGTCAGGAAAAAGCGGACGCGTTTGTTTGCTTACGTTATGTTCAGTCAGGGGCGAAATGGAGGGCGAAACGATGTGGGAAACGCGGGCGCTGGAGCTTAACAACCAGGATATCTGGCACTGGCCGTCGGCCTGCCGGTTGATTGAATACGCACTTGAGCATGATTTTAATACCGTGGTGGTGGGGCAGGCCGAGCTATTTGGCAAGCTGGTTTCGCCACAGGGGTATACGCCTTTTGACTATAACGACCGGTTGTCGAGCCAACAACGAGCGCGCTGTATCTATCTCAATCGCCTGGCGTTACGCTGCCGTGAACAGGGGTTGCGATTTTATCTGCAGGCGAAAGAACTTAGCTTTCCAACCGAACTGTTATTAGCGCATCCGGAACTGCTGGATACCCCGCGAGGGGTGCGTTTCGATGTCGATTTCTGGAGCCGCTGGTTAACTGACAAAATCCGCGCCGTGTGCCAAAGCGTGCCAGCGCTCACCGGTTTGATTATCGCGCTCTCCAGTACCGACGGCTTATTACCAATCTCTCACCCGCAGTGGGCCAGACAACACGACGATCCCCGCCAGCCCGCGCATAGCTTGATGCTGTATCGCCGCTGCTTTAATGCCCTGAGTCAGGCGGTAGCCGCGCAAAATAAACATCTGGTACTGCGCGTTTTCCCGGCCAGCAATGACGATCTTAGCGCCGTGCTGGATGCGATTGAACCGCTGCCGCCTGCGGTTTCGGTATCGATAAAACTCACGCCGGAACGTTTCTGGCCTGCTTTCCCTAATAATCCGGCGCTGTTGGCGGTGCAGATGCGAGATGTATGGATCGATATCGATCTTGCCGGCGAGGAAGTGGGATGGGGAGTCATGCCGTTTTTACGTATTGATGAACTACAGGGGCGACTGTTGTGGTGCCAGAGCCGCAATCCGCGCATTACCGGCGCTATCTGTAAAACCAGCTGGGAAAGCATCGATAATCACTGGATCCCTGCGACGTTAAGCGAATGTAACCTCTTCGCCTGCAGCCAATTGCTGGGCGAAGGGGCGGCAAAAAATCAGCAGCAGTTACTGGTGCAATGGCTGGCGCAGCGTTACGGCTGGTGTCCGCCAGCCGATGTCGCGCAGCAGTTCCAGTCGCTGCTTGAGCAGGCGACGCAGACGCTCTATCAGTCAATATATGTGCGAGACCATGTGTTCCATCGCCATAGCCAATTGCCTGAAAGCTACGGCCAGGCGGTGTGGAGCCTTTACGGACAACTGGCGCGCAGTCACTGGTTACCCGGTTCGGCGCACGATATCCACTTCAAGCGTGACGATCCGCAGAAATCGATGGCGAATCTCACGCAAATCGCGCAAGAAAAAGATGACGTCGCAGCCAGCGCACAGCAGTTGGGGAAAGCGGCGCAAGCGTTCGCTCTCACGGCGGATTTTCCCGCCGCGCTGGCGCTTCGGTGGCGTGAAGAGTGGCAGGGACTGGCGCTTTATTGCCAGACATTTACCCACGCGCAAAAGGCCTTCTTTACCCTGCACTTCGCCCGAGAGGTGGAAAACAGCTGGAGCATGCGGGAAATTTGTCATATCAACGTACAGGCGCTGTATCGCTGCGCATCGGAAATGGAAACGCTTTGTCAGCAGACAGGAGAGGCCTCGCCGGCGTTTTACGTGATGTTCGATCCCGTACGAGCACGTAATCTGGCTGATAGCCTGAGCACCGAACTGACGGCGCTCAGATAGCCGTATTAAAGCGTGCGGCGTAGCGCTTCAACCAGACACAGTATCGCCATTGCCTGGCCGTAGGGCATGGCGGTCAGGGGAATGTTACGATAGTGGTCGAGGTCGTGGCCCATCGCCGTGCCAAACGACACCTGCGTTAGCTCTCCTTGCGGCGAGATATGTTCGATTATACCCCGGCAGGCCCGCTCGGCGACCGGCAGAAACGCGTCGTCGAGGTAGCCGAGGCGCACCGCCTTGAAAATACCCGCGGCAAACCCCGCCGTCGCAGAGGCTTCCAGATAACTATCCGGGTCGTTGAGCAGCGTCGGCCATAGGCCGTTTTCGGCCTGGCAGCGGGCAAGGGCGCTGACCTGAATCTGCAGAGTATTTTGCAACTGGCGGTAAAAGGCGTCATGTTCGTCGAGCTCAAGCATCTCCAGCAGTTCCGGTATCGCCAGCGTTATCCAGCTATTGCCGCGGGCCCACAGCGCGCCAGCGAAATGGTGTCTGCCGTCGAAATGCCAGCCGTGAAACCACAGGCCGCTTTGGCGGTCGCTTAAATAGTGCAGGTGCTGCAAAAACTGAAATTTCGCCTCTTCTACCCAGCGCGATTTAGCAAACATTTTGCCGAGCATCGCCAGCGGCAGCACCGCCATCATTAGCGTATCGTCCCAGATTTGTTGATGATGGGGAGCCTCATAGGTGACGTGCTGCAGGCAGCCTTCATCGGTACGCGGCATCTGGCGATATATAGCGTCTCCCCAGCTTTCCAGATAGGCGCGCCAGTCGCTGCGCGGCGTCTGTTGATAGCGCAGCGCCAGGGTTAAAAACGGACAAGCGGTATTGATGTTTTTTTCCGGCGTGCCCTCGGCGAAACGGGCGCTAAACCAGCCGTCGATAAGTTCACCAGCCCGAAGCGATCCTGTTAGTTGCTGGTAGCGAAACAGGCCAAACAGGGCGATGCCATGCGTCCACTCCCAGCCGTCCCAACCTTTGGTATCAACCACTCGGCCATCCGCCAGCCGCTGTAAATACTCGCCGCTATCATCGGTAATCGTGGTTAAGTTGCCGATTAGCGCTTCGATGAGTGACTGTAATTCAGGACGGTTGTTTTTCTGCGACATAGTGATTTCCTTGAGTAGAAACGGCGGCGTGTTGCCAGCGATCGTTGCGATGAGGATGGCCGGTCAGTAGCTCGATGGTTTCGCGGGTCTGCGGGCTGGCATCCTGTGGATGACCACCGGCGCGCAGTCGCTCCAGTTCGCTAATCAGGATTTGATGTCGCGGCTGGCTCAAGCGAAAACGAAAAGCGCCATACATCGCCAGTAAGGCCAGCAGGCCGGGGCCAACGAGGAATACCCACCAGATACCATTCAGCGCGGCGGTATTCTGCGTTTCGGCGCCTTTGGTGAATCCAAAGGTTTCCAGCGCCAGGCCGACGATAAACAGCGCCAGCGCCTGGGAGAATTTGCGCGTCAGCATCATCACCCCCGCGTAGATCCCTTCGCGGCGCACGCCGGTGTAGGCTTCATCGATATCGGGCAGGAAATTGTAGACATTCCATGGGATGAGATAGGTGCCGCCGCGGGCGATGCCCATCACGATTGCGCCGCCGAGCAGCAGCCAGGAAAGATGGCTGAAAGAAGCGGTCAGTTGGCTGAACCACAGTAGCGCGCAGAGGATCAGCGCGATGGCGACCTTATAGGCGTTGCCGTTGCCGACGCGGATGCAAAGCCAGGTAAATAAAGGGATCGCGAAGAATTGAAACAGCGTCATCAGACTCATGGCCTGCGAAGCCAGCGAGGTGCCGACACGTAGCACGTAGGTCATATAGTGCATAAACAGCGAGCCGAAAATATCCAGCGCCACCGCGCCGCCAACGTACATCATGATATGAATACGGAAGGTCCGCAGACGGAAGGTCGAGGCCATTTCCCTATACAGCGAACGCAGCGTTTTTCCTAAACCTTGCTCCGTCTGCGGCGGCGGGAGGTTGTCGCGCTCCCAGGTACCGCGCCAGACGAAGATCCACGGCAAGGCAAAAAGCAGGGCGAAGATAATGCCGATATAGAGAAACGCCTGCGATTTATCGGCGACGTGGGCCATGATTTGTCCTGGGATTAACGCCGCGAGAAAGGCTGTCGCCTGAGCAAATAGCATTCGTGCCCCGGACATTTTCGAGCGCAAATCATAGCGCGCGGTCATCTCTGCAGGCAGGGTATCGTAAGGCACCATCAGCAGGGTGAAGACGGTGCTGAATAGTAGATAGGTACCGAGGTACCAGGCGTAGCCAAAACCACTTATCCACATCAGAGCGAAACAGAGCGATAGCGGCGCGCCGACAATAAAGAAGATCCGTCGCCGTCCCCAACGGGTGCGAATGTTGTCGGTAATGTAGCCCATTACCGGGTCGGTGATGCCGTCCCAAATCTTGGCGATGGCGAAAATAGAGGCCGCGGCGGCGGGCGAGAGCCCGGCGACTTCAATATAAAAGTAGAGCAGCCACAGGCCGGTGATGGTCATCGCGCCGCTGCCGAAAATATCGCCCATCCCCCAGCAGAGGATATTGCGGGTTTTGACTTCTCGTTGCGGGGTTACTGTCCTCGTCATGCGCGTATCTCTTTTATCAGGGATGAGAGGTTGCACAGTAAAAGAGGGAGATGGGGGCGAAAATCCCGATAGACGGTTTTTCGTACCGTTCTGCGAGCAGCATGCCAAATGGCGACAAAATGAAATAAACCCCGCGATGCGCCTCACGTTTTCTGTGGTTGAATCAGGCCTTAAATGTGATGCGGACCCTTTTTTCATTTTTGTCAGGGGTAAAGTTTGCGGGTGTTATCACGTTTTGCCCCTGGTCGTGACGGCGATTGTGAAAGGGTACGCAGATATTTCCGCGATATCGCTTTCGACCCTACGCTGAGAGTGAGAGAGATGGTGAGATAGCCTCCACGTTGATTTTCCAGGACATGCTATGAACATTTATCTTTCGCAGCGCCATCCCCATGCGGATGGCGTGACGCCTGATACCGAACTCTTTCAACAGGCGCTGGACGAACTGGCGCAGGCGGGCGGCGGCCGGTTGGTGGTTGATTGCGGCAGGTACGCGCTCGGCGGTTTACGGATAGGCTCGAACACCTGTCTGTGGCTGTCGCCGGGCGCCGAGCTTATCGTTAGCGAAAACTATGATGACTTTGCCCAGGCGACGGCGCTGAGCCGGGCGGAATCGTCAGATCGGGCCTTTCTGTATGCTGTGGATGCGCAGAATATTACCATCTGCGGCGGCGGTGAGATTTACGGCAGCGCTGACGGCTGGTTTTCCCGTCGCGTTGATGCCATGGGTTACCGCACGCCAGCCACGGCGCGCCCGAGGATCATTTTGCTGGAAAATTGCCTTCGCGTCCGGCTGGAAAACATCACCGTACGACATGCCCCGATGTGGACAATTCACCTGGTCTCCTGCATGGGCGTGGTGGTTGACGGTGTCACCGTTGACAATGATTTGACGATGGCTAATACCGATGCGCTGGATATCGACAGCTGCCAGCAGGTACATATCGCCAATAGCTATTTCAGCGCGGCGGATGATGCCATCTGTCTGAAGACCACCGATAAACCTGAGCGCATCCAGCGACCGTTGCGTCAGGTAACCATTGTTAACTGCACGCTGCGCTCGAAAAGCTGCGCCTTTAAAATCGGTACTGAAACCTGGCAGGATATTGAGGATGTGCTGGTGAGTAACTGCACTATCTTTGACTCCAATCGCGGCATCGGCCTGATATCCCGCGACGGCGGGCGGCTACGGCGGATGATTTTTAGCAGCATTGCTTTTGATTGCGTGAGCGCGCCGGCCTGTCACTGGGGCGAGGCGGACCCTGTTTTCCTTTCCGCGCGCCGCCGCGATCCGGCGATTGAACCCGGCGAAATCTCGCAGATCCAGTTCCGCGGGCTGGTTGGCGAGTGCGAAGGCGCGATAAACCTACATAGTGAAATGCCAGGCCAGATCCGGCGTATTCTGTTTGACGGCGTGCAGCTAACCCAGAAGCTGAACCTGGCAGCGGAGCAGGGGCTTTATGATATCCGCCCGCCGTGCAATCCGATGTCGCCGACCGGGATGGGGATTGATAACGCCTGGTGTTTGAATCCGCAAAGCGGCCGCGTTTGGGGTGTTGAGCCTTATCCCGGCGGTTTGCCGGTACTGTATGCTAACGGCGTCGCGGGTCTGACACTGCGCGAGTTTGATTATCAGCGCCCGACACCCTTACCGGCAGCCTGGAACCCTAACGCGCTGTGTCTGGAAAACGGCGATAATTAGCGAGGAAATAAGAGAGGAAGGTGCCCCGGCGAATGCTCCGGGGCAGGTCGAACTTATTCTTCGGCGGCATAGCCCTGCGGCGGCAGCTTGCGATTATCCAGCCACGCAGAGTTAGCTTCCATACGCAGGCGGCCATCAACAAACCAGCTCACCACCAGCGGGTAGATGTCGTGCTCCTGCGCCTGTACGCGGGCGGTAACGTCATCTTCGCTGTCTTCCGGAAATACCGGCACCCGAGCCTGTAAAATCACCGGCCCGCCGTCGAGTTCGTCGGTGACGAAATGTACCGAGGTGCCATGTTCCTCATCACCGTTTTCCAGCGCCTGGCGATGAGTATGCAGCCCCGGATATTTCGGCAGCAGAGAAGGATGGATATTCAGCAAGCGCCCCTGATAGTGGCCAACAAAGGCCGGACTAAGGATACGCATGTAGCCCGCCAGCACCACCAGATCGGGTTGGAAGACATCGATTTGCTGCATCAGCTCGCGGTCGAAGGCTTCGCGGCTATCAAACGCTTTCGGCGAGAGCGCAAAGGCTGGAATACCGGCCTCGCGGGCGCGCTCAAGGCCGAATGCTTCGGCCTTATTGCTGAATACCGCACGCAGGGTGCCGTTGATTTGCTTCCGGGCGCAGGCATCAATAATCGCCTGTAAATTACTGCCGTTACCGGAAATCAGCACCACAATGTTTTTCATTCAATGACCACGCGTTGTTCGGCATCGGATGCCTTGATGTAACCGATTTTCCAGGCGTTTTCACCCTGCTCGTTCAGCAGGGCGATGGCTTTATCCGCCTCGGCTGCCGGCAGAGCGACCAGCATGCCGACGCCGCAGTTAAAGGTGCGGTACATTTCGTGGCTGCTGACATTACCGGCGGTTTGCAGCCAGTTGAAGACTTCCGGCCACTGCCAGGAGGACTCGTCAATCACCGCCTGGGTGTTGTCCGGCAGTACGCGCGGGATATTTTCCCAGAAGCCGCCGCCGGTCAGGTGAGCGATAGCATGGACGTCGACGTTGGCAATTAGATTCAGAATCGATTTGACATAAATGCGGGTCGGCGCCAGCAGATGGTCGGCCAGCGGTTTGCCGTTGAGGTCGGTGGTTTGTGGGTCAACGCCGCTGACTTCGATAATCTTACGCACCAGCGAGTAGCCGTTAGAGTGCGGGCCGCTGGAGGCAAGCGCGACCAGGACGTCGCCGTCAGCCACTTTGCTGCCGTCGATGATTTCTGATTTTTCTACCACGCCGACGCAGAAACCGGCCACGTCGTAATCTTCACCGTGGTACATACCCGGCATTTCCGCCGTTTCGCCGCCAACCAGCGCGCAGCCGGACTGTAAGCAGCCTTCGGCGATGCCGCTTATCACGCTTGCCGCGGTATCTACGTCCAGTTTACCGGTCGCGTAGTAGTCGAGGAAAAACAGCGGCTCGGCGCCCTGAACTACGAGGTCATTGACGCACATGGCGACCAGATCGATACCGATAGTGTCGTGACGTTTAAGGTCCATCGCCAGACGCAGCTTGGTGCCGACGCCGTCGGTACCGGAGACCAGTACCGGTTCGCGGTATTTCTGCGGCAGAGCGCACAGCGCGCCGAATCCGCCCAGTCCGCCCATCACTTCCGGGCGACGGGTTTTCTTCACCACGCCCTTAATACGGTCGACGAGAGCGTTGCCTGCATCAATATCCACGCCGGCATCTTTATAGCTGAGAGAGGTTTTATCGGTCACTGCGAAGTCTCCACGCGTTTGCGGTAGCAAGAAAAATCGGCGCAATTCTAACAGGGAAAGCAAACGTTTGCGAGCCTGCTTTACACTCGATTTAAAACGGCTTAGAGATGAGCAAATTTGATACTGTTCACGAAAATGAAACCGGGTACAGTCTTCTGCTTGCCTCGCCTTTAATGAATGATCATTATGCCAATGAAACCGGTTTCTGTTTGGTGAAAAGCGCATAACGATCGTCTATAGGGAGAGTATATGTCCGGATTCAAAGAAGGTTTTCTGTGGGGCGGCGCGGTTGCGGCGCATCAGCTTGAGGGCGGCTGGCAAGAAGGAGGGAAGGGGATTAGCGTCGCTGACGTGATGACCGCAGGCGCCCATGGGGTGCCGCGAACGATCACCGACGGCGTACTGCCCGGCCATAACTATCCCAACCATGAGGCGATTGATTTTTATCATCGTTATAAAGAAGACGTGGCGCTGTTTGCCGAACTGGGATTTAAGTGTTTCCGTACTTCAATTGCCTGGACGCGCATTTTTCCGCTGGGCGATGAGCTGGAGCCCAATGAGGCGGGCCTGCAATTCTATGACGATCTGTTCGACGAGTGCCTGAAATATGGTATTGAACCGGTGATCACGCTCTCCCATTTTGAGATGCCTTACCACCTGGTGACTGAATATGGCGGCTGGCGCAACCGTAAACTCATTGATTTCTTCGTCCGCTTTGCGAAGGTGGTGTTTACCCATTATCAGCACAAAGTGAAGTACTGGATGACCTTTAACGAGATCAACAACCAGGCCAACTTCCATGAAGATTTCGCCCCCTTTACCAACTCCGGCCTGAAGTATCAGCCCGGAGAAGACCGTGAGCCGGTGATGTTTCAGGCCGCCCATTATGAACTGGTGGCCAGCGCGCTGGCGGTGAAGGCGGCACGCGAGATTAATTCGGACCTGCAGATTGGCTGTATGATCGCGATGTGTCCTATCTATCCGCTCACCTGCGCGCCGGACGACATCATGATGGCGATGAACGCTATGCATCGTCGTTACTGGTTTACCGATGTGCACGTGCGTGGCCGCTATCCGCAGCATCTGCTCAACTACTTCGCGCGCCGTGGTTTTACGCTGGATATCACCGATGCCGATCGCCTGGCGTTAAAAGAGGGCTGCGTCGACTATATTGGCTTTAGCTACTATATGTCCTTCGCCACCAAAGCGACTGACGATAATCCGCATCTGGATTACGACGAAAGCACCAGCCTGGTCTCCAATCCCTACGTCAAGAAATCGGATTGGGGCTGGCAGATTGACCCGGTTGGCCTGCGCTACTCGCTCAACTGGTTCTGGGATCACTATCAGCTGCCGCTATTTATCGTTGAAAACGGCTTTGGCGCCATTGACGTGCGTGAAGCTGACGGCAGCGTGGATGACCAGTATCGTATCGAGTATCTCAGCGCCCATATTGCCGAAATGAAAAAAGCGGTGGTGGAAGATGGCGTCGATCTGATGGGGTATACCCCGTGGGGCTGTATCGATCTGGTCTCCGCCGGTACCGGCGAGATGAAAAAACGCTATGGATTTATCTTTGTCGATAAAGATAACGACGGTCGCGGCACGTTGGCCCGTAGCCGTAAAAAATCCTTTGCCTGGTATCAGCAGGTTATTGCCAGTAACGGCGAAAACCTGTAATCGCCAACAAGCATAGCCTTGTCAGAGATAAAAGCCGAAGGGGAACCTCCGGCTTTTTTTGTTTGTTTTATAATGTGTAACAATCCATAAATCACTTTGTTTGATATACGTCAAGCAAGATGGGTATGGCGCAATCCGCAAAAAGCGGTATAATCCCGCGATTTTTTTTGTGGCTGCCCCTCAGAGGAGAAAGAGAATGAAGATCGTGGAAGTGAAACATCCACTCGTCAAACACAAGCTGGGCCTGATGCGTGAGCATGACATCAGTACTAAACGCTTCCGTGAACTCGCCTCAGAGGTTGGTAGCTTACTGACCTACGAAGCAACCGCCGATCTCGCTACCGAGCGTGTCACTATCGAAGGCTGGAACGGTCCGGTCGAAGTTGAGCAGATCAAAGGTAAGAAAATTACCGTGGTGCCTATCCTGCGTGCCGGTCTGGGTATGATGGAAGGCGTGCTGGAGCACGTGCCGAGCGCGCGTATCAGCGTTGTTGGTATCTACCGTGATGAAGAAACGCTGGAGCCGGTTCCTTACTTCCAGAAGCTGGTTTCAAACATTGATGAGCGTATGGCGCTGGTGGTTGACCCGATGCTGGCAACCGGTGGTTCGATGATCGCGACCATCGACCTGCTGAAAAAAGCGGGCTGCTCGAGCATTAAGGTGCTGGTGCTGGTGGCGGCGCCGGAAGGCATTGCCGCGCTGGAGAAAGCGCATCCTGACGTCGAACTGTACACCGCCTCCGTCGACCAGGGCCTCAACGAGCACGGATACATTATTCCGGGCCTCGGCGATGCCGGCGATAAGATTTTCGGTACCAAATAAATGATGAAGTGATAAAAAGCCGACTTTGAGAGTCGGCTTTTTTTTGAATAAATCACGCCCACAACAAATAACAAACGACTCTCAGAGGATAATATTATGACGCGCCGTGCAATCGGGGTGAGTGAAAGACCGCCGCTTTTACAGACAATCCCGCTTAGTTTGCAACATCTGTTCGCCATGTTTGGCGCAACGGTTCTGGTGCCTATCCTGTTCCACATTAACCCGGCTACCGTACTGCTGTTTAACGGCATCGGTACGCTGTTGTACCTCTTTATCTGTAAAGGCAAAATTCCGGCCTATCTGGGGTCGAGCTTCGCCTTTATCTCCCCGGTGCTGCTGTTGTTGCCGCTGGGTTATGAAGTGGCGCTCGGCGGTTTCATTATGTGCGGTGTCCTGTTTTGCATCGTCTCCTTTATTGTCAAAAAAGCCGGTACCGGCTGGCTGGATGTGATGTTCCCGCCGGCGGCAATGGGCGCCATCGTGGCGGTTATCGGCCTGGAACTGGCGGGCGTGGCGGCGAACATGGCCGGGCTGCTGCCGGCTGACGGTCAATCGCCTGACAGCAAAACTATTATTATTTCGATGGTGACGCTGGCGGTGACGGTTTTTGGTTCCGTACTGTTCCGCGGCTTCCTGGCGATTATACCGATTCTTATCGGCGTGCTGGTGGGCTATGCGCTCTCCTTTGTGATGGGGGTGGTCGATACGACGCCTATCGCCGAAGCGCACTGGTTTGCACTGCCGACCTTCTACACCCCGCGCTTTGAGTGGTTTGCCATTTTCACCATTTTGCCTGCCGCGCTGGTGGTGATCGCCGAGCACGTGGGGCACCTGGTGGTGACCGCCAATATCGTTAAGCGCGACCTGATCCGCGATCCGGGTCTGCACCGCTCGATGTTCGCCAACGGGCTGTCGACGATTGTCTCCGGTTTCTTTGGCTCAACGCCAAACACCACCTACGGGGAAAATATCGGCGTGATGGCGATTACCCGCGTATACAGTACCTGGGTTATTGGCGGCGCGGCGATTATCGCGATTCTGCTCTCCTGCGTCGGCAAGCTGGCTGCGGCGATCCAGATTATCCCGGTACCGGTGATGGGCGGCGTTTCTCTGCTGCTGTACGGGGTGATCGGCGCATCCGGTATCCGCGTGCTGATCGAATCAAAAGTCGATTACAGCAAAGCGCAGAACCTGATTCTGACCTCAGTCATTCTGATCATCGGCGTGAGCGGCGCGAAGGTGCATATTGGCGCGGCGGAGCTGAAAGGCATGGCGCTGGCGACGATCGTCGGTATTTGCCTGAGCCTGATCTTTAAACTGATCAGCGTTCTGCGTCCGGAAGAAGTGGTGCTGGACGCCGCGGATAGCGAAGAAGCGAAATAACGATCCTCATACCGGGCAGCGATCCTGCCCGGTTCTCTCCTGACCTAAAACTGTGTTAAACTCTTCGCGTTTTTCTGTAAGCCTATGTTGAGGTCCATCTGAACGCTCCGGCACAGCTCTCTTTGCCACTGTATCTTCCTGACGACGAAACGTTCGCGAGTTTCTGGCCGGGTGATAATCCTTCCCTACTTGCCGCTCTGCAGAACGTGTTGCGGCAGGAACACAGCGGATACATCTATATCTGGTCACGCGAAGGCGCGGGGCGTAGCCATCTTTTGCATGCCGCCTGCGCTGAGCTATCCCAGCGTGGTGATGCCGTCGGCTACGTGCCGTTGGATAAGCGCACGTGGTTCGTGCCGGAAGTGCTGGACGGCATGGAGCAACTGGCGCTGGTGTGCATCGATAACATCGAGTGCGTGGCCGGGGATGAGCCCTGGGAAATGGCTATTTTCAACCTCTATAACCGTATTCTCGAATCAGGTAAAACTCGCCTGCTGATCACCGGCGATTGCCCGCCGCGACAGCTGCATCTTGGCTTGCCGGATCTCGCCTCGCGCCTTGACTGGGGGCAAATCTATAAGCTACAGCCGCTGTCGGATGAAGATAAGCTGCAGGCGCTGCAGTTGCGCGCCAGACTGCGCGGTTTCGAGATGCCGGAAGATGTCTGCCGTTTCCTGCTCAAGCGTCTGGATAGAGAAATGCGCTCGCTGTTTATGACGCTCGATCAGCTCGATCACGCGTCAATTACCGCTCAACGAAAACTGACGATCCCATTTGTTAAAGAGATCCTGAAGCTTTAGGCCGAAAGCGACGCCAGTTCCTGCTCTGCCAGGCCGGTTAGCTGCGCCACCAGCGTGGGGGCGAGACCGCTACGTAACATCGCGGCGGCGATACGCTGTGCTTCTTCTTGCCGACCTTCTTGCCGGCCCTGAAGCAGACCGCGCTCCAGCCCTTGCTGCTCGAGATATTCTGCAATAGTCATCAGCGTCTCCTTATGTTGCGGCGTCCGGCGCGCCAGCTCACGAATAAACTTTATCGGTTCGCGGCTATTTCCCGCGAGCACCAGGTAGTGCATTAGCGCCTGCACCTGTGTTTGCGTGGCTAATCCAGTCAATAATAATTCGCCCAGCTTGTCGAGTAACTGCGCCAGATCGCGTTGTCGAATATGTTTTTGCAGTAATTCCAGCGTTGCCATACGTTGATGAGTGGCGATTTCATCATCCGGTATGACGGTGATATCCGCCAGTGGAAATTCGCCGTGGTAGAGCGTGGTCGCTAGCTCCGGCGCGGCAAACTCATCCAGCCAGCGCATAGAAAACGGATAGGGCGTTACCAGGCCGTGGTAGAAAAGAACCGGGATCACCAGAGGGAGTTTTTCGTGTCCGGCATCAAGGTGGCGCTGCATGACGGCGACGGCATAGCGCATCAGGCGAAAGGCCATATGTCGGTCGGGGCTACTTTGATGTTCGATCAGCGCGTAAATATAGCCGTTGCCCGCGGTGGTTTGCAGCGAGTAGAGAATATCTGAGTAGTAAGGTCTGAGATCTTCTTCGACAAAATTACCCGATTCTAAATGTAGCGTACGCAGATCGCAGATCTTCTTAAGCGCTTCAGGAAGATACAACTGGAGAAAATCGCGCGCGGTATCCGAATGGGAAAGGTAGGTTTTAAATACTGCGTCATGCGGCGTGGAAATAGCTTTTTTCATTGGCAATCCGTCCAGTGGATTCAGGTGATGGACGGACAGTAGCACTACTGCGCGAGGCGAGGGGATTGGCCTGTTTTTTCTGGAAGCGGCCACGAAAAAAATCGCGCCGCGGGCAAGACCGGCGGCGCGTAGGGGTTAGCTGACGATTTCCAGCACCTGTTCCGGCGGGCGGCCGATACGCGCCTGGCCGTGGCTGACCACGATGGGCCGTTCGATGAGTTTCGGGTTCTCGACCATAGCCTTGATCAACGCCTCTTCGCTGAGCTGTGGGTCGGCGAGATTGAGCGACTTATACAGATCTTCTTTCTGGCGCATCAGTTCGCGGGCGCTGCTCATATTCAGCATTTTCAACAGCTGGCGCAGCGTCGCGGCATCCGGCGGCGTCTCCAGATACAACACCACTTCAGGGTCGATGCCGTTGGCTTTCAGCAGGCTGAGCGTGTCACGGCTCTTCGAGCAGCGAGGGTTGTGGTAAATTTTTACCGCGTCAGACATGTGGTCTCCTTACATTTTCTGATAGGGGCGGAATCTTTCCTGCAGCTGGCGCAGCTGGTCGATGCGAGCGTCGTAGCGCGCCTGCTGCAAACTGCCCAATTTCACTTGCGAACTGGCGCTGCTTAGCAGCGAGATGGCCTGGTCAAGCCTACCGGCCAGCGCCATGCCTTCGGCCCGCGCCGCCAGCTCCTGGTCGCGATGACCCAATGCGCCTTCCGCCTGCGCCAACAGGTCCCAACCGTTGCCGTCATCCTTGTTATTAAAGGTGTAGCGGTTGAGAATGGTCGCGGCTTCCGCCGGCTGTCCGCCCTGCAGATAGGCATTGGCCAGGTTCAGCTGCAGGACCGGATCGGTACGGATCTCTTTGGCGTTTTTCAGACGGTTAATCGCGTCGGTAGTCTTTTTCTGCCCAAGATCGATATCGGTGGCGAGATCCAGATACCAGGGATTTTGCGGGTCGGCGCCGAGCAGCGGCTGGAGCGCTTTGCGCGCCTGATCGTAGTTATTGCTCTCCATGGCCAGTAGCGCGCGGCCATACTGCGCGGCGTGCTGTTCGCGGATATTCCCTTTTGACCAGGCGTCAAGCAGATCGCTGCCGAGCTTATTTTCCCCGGAGTTGTACATACCGAGGGTACGGGCCTTAGCGAGATAGAAATCCGCCGAGGATTGGACTACTACCGGGCGCATCTGGTTGGCGCGGTTACGGGCATCGGCCAGACGGCTTTCCGGCAGTGGGTGAGTGAGCAGCATTTCCGGCGGGCGGCTGGAATAGCGGGATTCGTCGAGTAATTTACCCATAAAAGCCGGCATCGCCTGCGGATCGAACCCGGAGCGCTGCAGTACCTGAATACCGATGCGGTCGGCTTCTTCTTCATTCTGACGGGTGAAACTAATCATTCCCTGCTGGGTGCCGGCCAGGGTGCCGGTTAATGCCGCCATCCCCGCCTGCGGGCTGGCCATCGCCAGCAGAATAGAGCCCAGCGCGCCGACCCAGGTTAGCGGCGCGCTACGTTTTTGATCTTCCATCGCGCGCGCCAGATGGCGCTGGGTGACGTGGGAGATTTCGTGCGCCATTACCGAGGCAAGCTGGCTTTCGTTATCCGCGTAGCGGAACAGCGCCGAGTGCAGCACTACGTTGCCGCCGAAGAAAGCAAAGGCGTTAATCTGATCGTTATTAATCAGATAAAAGTGGAACGGCGTACGCACTGAGTTAGCGTGGGCGACCAGGCGCATGCCCAGCCCGTTAATGTATTGCACCAGTAGCGGGTCGTTTATCAGCGGCGCGCTACCGCGCAGCTGGCGCACGTAGTAATCGCCCATCTGCATTTCCTGCCCGATGGAAAGCGTGCTTCCTGCCGAGGTGCCCATATCCGGCAGCGTATCCGCCGAGTCAGCGGCGGCAGGTAATATCGTCCCCAGCGTCAACGACGCGACGGCGGCGGCCACCAGCGTTTTCTTTAACTGCCTGAACATAACCTCTGTCCTGTAATGTGGGTGTGCCAGTTTGACCGGTTGCGCGGCCCAATGTTCCCGTGCCGCAGATTCTGCGAGTTTAGCTGTGGTTGATGGCGTTGAAAATATGATATTCGCACAGTTGTGCAGGTTTGTGTCATAGCCAATAAAAAGCGAAGTCTTTTTTGTGACACTTAGATACAATTCCCCGGATTGTGGCGATTTGCGCTTCAGGGAAGGGTTTATGCTTGAGATGTTAATGCAGTGGTATCGTCGTCGTTTCAGCGATCCGGAAGCGATAGCGCTGCTGGTTATTCTGCTGGCCGGCTTCGGCATTATGTTCTTTTTCAGCGGGCTGCTGGCGCCGCTGCTGGTCGCCATCGTACTGGCCTATCTGCTGGAATGGCCGACCGTTCGCCTGGAGCGTATCGGTTTGTCGCGAACCTGGGCCACGTCGTTGGTGCTGGTGCTTTTTGTCGGTATCTTGCTGTTGATGGCCTTTGTGGTGATGCCGGTGGCCTGGCAACAGGGTATTTATCTCATCCGCGATATGCCAGGCATGCTGAATAAGCTTTCCGATTTCGCCGCCACGCTGCCGCGGCGTTATCCGGCATTGGTGGATGCCGGCATCATCGATGCGATGGCGGAAAATGTGCGCACTCGCATGTTGACCGTGGGGGATTCGGTGGTGAAGTATTCGCTCGCCTCGCTGGTGGGCCTGCTGACGCTGGCGGTTTATCTGGTCCTGGTTCCGCTGATGGTCTTCTTCCTGCTGAAAGACAAACAGCAGATGCTGAATGCCGTACGCCGCGTATTGCCGCGTAATCGCGGCTTGGCGGGGCAGGTGTGGAAGGAGATGAACCAGCAGATTACCAACTATATCCGCGGCAAGGTGCTGGAGATGATTGTCGTCGGCGTCGCCACCTGGATAGGCTTCATTCTTTTTGGTCTCAACTACTCGCTGCTGCTGGCCGTACTGGTAGGATTCTCGGTGTTAATCCCGTATATCGGCGCTTTTGTGGTCACCATTCCGGTGATCGGCGTGGCGTTGTTCCAGTTCGGCGCGGGCACTGAGTTCTGGAGCCTGTTTGCCGTATACCTGATTATTCAGGGGCTGGATGGCAACCTGCTGGTGCCGGTGCTGTTCTCGGAGGCGGTGAATTTACATCCGCTGGTGATTATTCTGTCGGTAGTGATTTTCGGCGGGCTGTGGGGTTTCTGGGGGGTATTCTTCGCGATTCCGCTGGCGACGTTAATCAAAGCGGTGGTTCACGCCTGGCCTGACGGAATGGTTATTGAAGACGAGTGACACGCTGATTGACGCAAAAAAACGCCGGGCGATTTATTATCCCCCGGCGTTTTTCATTTAGACGTTATGCGTTTTCTTTCAGCCAGTTCAGCACGACGTCGTGGTGATTGCTGGTTTTGAAGTTATCAAACACATGTTCAATCTTGCCGTCAGCATCAATGAGGAAGCTAATACGGTGAATACCGTCGTAGGTTTTCCCCATAAATGATTTTTCGCCCCAGACGCCGAACTGTTCGCAGACCTGATGATTTTCATCAGACAGCAGCGTAAAGTTCAGCAGCTCTTTTTCGGCAAAACGGGACAGCTTTTCTGGTTTATCAGTGCTGATACCCAGAACTTCGACGCCCGCTTTTTTCAGGTCGTCCATGTTATCGCGTAAACCGCACGCTTGTACGGTGCAGCCCGGGGTCATGGCTTTCGGGTAAAAATAAACCAGAACACGCTGTCCCTGGAAGTCGGTTAAATTTACTTCCTCGCCGTCCTGGTCCGGTAAGCTAAATTTCGGTGCGATATCACCGGCTTTCAGTGGGGTCATTGGTTAAACTCCATCCTGTTCATCATGCTGTGAATAATTAACGATGTTAATACTGCCTTGTGCGCTCAGTTCTGTACATAGGGCTTTGAACGCTTGCTCGATATTTGTCGTGTTTTGCGAGGCAGGACTGTGTGCGGTGATTTGAATAAATAGCTGAGCGGCGTCTTTATCTTCGCCCGGTTGAGTACGGGAGACCAGTTCGGCGATATTCATATTCCACGTGTCGCACAGCGCGGTAAAGCGCTCAATGATATGCGGCGAGTCCGGCACCTCTACCTGGATCCAAACCGTATTCGGCATCGCCTGCGGCGGCCGGGCGGAGGTGCGCTTCATTACGATCAGCAAATCCAGCTCGGCTCCTTTTAACGGCAGCGTTGATTCGATCAGGTTAATCGCGTTCCACGAGCCGGAAAGCAGCATTATAAACGTGAACTCGTCGCCGAGCATGGCCAACCGGCTGTCTTCAATGTTGCAGCCGCAGCTGCTGACGTGGCGAGTGATTGTGTTTACGATGCCGGGGCGGTCTGCGCCCAGAGCGGTAATCACCAGATAGTGTTGTAATGAGGCTGTCAAACCTGTTCTTCCTTTAAAAAGGTGAGGTAACATTAGGAAAGCATAAAAAAAACCGGCGTACAACATCCCAGATGGCGTTGGGTCTCTTGCTTTTATTGCGGCACCAAACGTAACATTGAGAATCTTGTCCCACTTCTGCTCTGAGGATGGCCCATGTTCACGGGAAGTATTGTAGCGCTTGTCACGCCGATGGATGATAACGGTAATGTCTGCCGGTCAAGCCTGAAAAAACTGATTGATTACCATGTCGCCAACGGAACCTCGGCGATTGTTTCGGTAGGGACTACCGGCGAATCCGCAACGTTAAGCCATGAAGAGCATGGCGACGTCGTGATGATGACCCTTGAACTGGCCGATGGCCGCATCCCGGTCATTGCAGGTACCGGTGCAAATGCAACCGCAGAGGCGATTAGCCTGACCAAACGTTTCAACGATAGCGGCGTTGTCGGCTGCCTGACGGTCACTCCTTATTATAACCGTCCGACTCAGGAAGGCCTGTTCCAACACTTTAAAGCTATCGCTGAGCATACTGACCTGCCGCAAATTCTGTATAATGTGCCGTCCCGTACCGGTTGCGATATGCTGCCGGAAACCGTTGGTCGCCTGGCGGAAATTAAAAATATTGTCGGTATTAAGGAAGCAACAGGGAACTTAAGTCGCGTTCACCAGATCAAAGAGCTGGTTTCAGACGACTTTATTCTGCTGAGCGGCGATGACGCGACCGGCATGGACTTTATCCAGCTCGGCGGCGTCGGCGTCATTTCCGTCACGGCGAACGTCGCCGCCCGTGAAATGGCGGACATGTGCCGACTGGCGATGGCGGGTCAATTCGCGGAAGCTCGCGCGATTAACCAGCGTCTGATGCCGCTGCATACAAAATTATTTGTCGAACCCAACCCGATCCCAGTCAAATGGGCTTGTAAGGCGTTGGGACTTGTAGCGACCGACACGCTGCGCCTGCCGATGACGCCGATTACCGAAGCGGGTACGAAAGCGGTTACCGCAGCGCTGAAGCATGCCGGTTTGCTGTAGAGTTTAGGGAGATTTGATGGCTTACTCAGTACAGAAGTCGCGCCTGGCGAAGGTTGCGGGTGTTTCGCTGGTTTTACTCCTCGCGGCCTGTAGTTCTGACTCGCGCTATAAGCGTCAGGTTAGCGGCGACGAGGCTTATTTAGATGCCGCGCCGCTCAGTGAACTTCACGCCCCGGCGGGGATGATCCTGCCGCTGCAGACTGGCGACTACAACATTCCGGTTGCCGCCAGCACCGGTGCGGTAGGTAAAGCGCTGGACATTCGTCCTCCGGCTCAGGCGTTAGCCCTGGTCAGCGGCGCGCGTACCCAGTTTAACGGCGACACTTCCACCCTGATGGTTGAAAATAGCCGTAGCGGTTCTTTATGGGCGCAGGTTGTCAGCATCGTACAGGCGAAAAACTACACCATCACCAAGCGTGACGATGCAGGCCAGACGCTGAATACCGATTGGGTAGAGTGGAACCGCCTTGATGAAGACCAGCAGTACCGTGGCCGTTATCAAATCTCCGTTAAGCCGCAGGGCTATCAGCAGGCGGTGGTGGTGAAGCTCGTGAACCTGGAGCAGGCGGGCAAGCCCGTGTCTGACCCGGCTTCTCTGCAGCGCTACAGCACCTCGATGCTGAACGTTATCTCCTCCGGTCTTGATTCCAACGCCACCAATGCGCAGAATGCGGCGCAGAGAAGCGCTGGCGCGACCTTTGACGTGCAGAGCGCGGCGGATGACACCGGCTTGCCGATGCTGGTGGTGCGCGCGCCATTCAACATGGTATGGCAGAAACTGCCGGCCACGCTTGAAAAAGTGGGCATGAAGGTGACCGACAGCACTCGCTCCCAGGGCAGCATGGCGGTAACTTACAAGCCGCTGTCTGACAGCAGCTGGCAGGAACTGGGCGCAAGCGATCCGCAGTTGGTCTCTGGCGACTATAAACTGCAGGTCGGCGATCTCGATAACCGCAGTAGTCTGCAGTTCATCGACCCGAAAGGCCACACCCTGACGCAGTCGCAAAATGACGCCCTGGTAGCCGTATTCCAGGCCGCATTTAACAAGTAATAAAAAGGGCTGGAGCAATCCGGCCCTTTTTAATGTATAGTGACGCAAACGTGTGCGTAGCCGCAAAGTCAGGTAATTTGCCTGATTTTGCCTACGGGCGGAAAGGTAATTTTTTGGCTTAATATCACTGGAGTGGTGAAAGATGAAAAAGCAAGCTGAGTTGTATCGTGGCAAAGCGAAAACGGTATACAGCACCGAAAACCCGGATCTGCTGGTACTTGAATTCCGTAACGATACGTCAGCAGGGGATGGCGCCCGCATCGAGCAGTTCGATCGTAAAGGCATGGTGAATAACAAATTCAACCATTTCATTATGAGCAAGCTGGAAGAAGCCGGTATCCCGACCCAAATGGAAGCGCTGCTTTCCGATACTGAATGCCTGGTGAAAAAGCTGGATATGGTGCCGGTTGAATGCGTGATTCGTAACCGCGCTGCGGGTTCGCTGGTGAAACGCCTGGGTATTGAAGAAGGTATCGAACTGACTCCGCCGTTGTTCGATTTGTTCCTGAAAAACGACGCCATGCACGACCCGATGGTCAACGAATCCTACTGTGAGACGTTCGGCTGGGTGAATAAAGAAAACCTGGCGCGCATGAAGGAGCTCAGCTACAAAGCGAACGACGTACTCAGCAAGCTGTTTGATGATGCCGGTCTAATTCTGGTCGACTTCAAGCTGGAGTTTGGTCTGTTCAAAGGTGAAGTGGTGCTTGGCGATGAATTCTCTCCTGACGGCAGCCGTCTGTGGGATAAAAACACCCTCGATAAAATGGACAAAGACCGCTTCCGCCAGAGCCTCGGCGGCTTGATCGAAGCTTACGAAGAAGTGGCCCACCGTCTGGGCGTCAAGCTCGACTAATCCCCTCCGCGCCGGAAGAAATCGTCTCTTCCGGCACTCTTATTCGTTGTTTCCTGTGGTAATCCTCCGCTGAACCGCCTACGATCTCTCATATTCGTAACATGATGGAATAGAGGTGCTTATGCGCTGGCAAGGGCGTCGTGAAAGCGACAACGTGGAAGACAGACGTAGTGATTCAGGTTCGCCGCTGGGCGGCGGCGGTGGCGGTTTTCGCATTCCAAGCGGTAAAGGCGGCATCGTTCTGCTGATTATCGTTCTGGTGGCGGGTTACTATGGCGTGGATTTAACCGGCATGCTGACCGGCGAACCGATGCCGCAGCAGCAAACCTCCACCCAGCGTTCCATCAGCCCGAAGGATGACGAAGCGGCGAAGTTCACCTCCGTTATTCTGGCCACCACCGAAGACACCTGGGGGCCTATTTTCGAAAAGATGGGGCGGCAATATGTTCAGCCGAAGCTGGTGATGTATCGCGGCGCGACCCGTACCGGTTGCGGCACCGGCCAATCGGTGATGGGGCCGTTCTACTGCCCGGCGGACAGCACGGTCTATATCGACCTGTCATTCTATGACGAGATGAAAAACAAACTCGGCGCTGACGGCGACTTCGCGCAGGGCTACGTGATTGCGCACGAAGTCGGCCACCATGTGCAGAAGCTGCTCGGCATTGAACCTAAGGTCCGTCAGATGCAGCAGCAGGCTTCGCAGACCGAAGTGAACCGCCTGTCGGTGAAAATGGAGCTGCAGGCAGACTGCTTTGCGGGCGTCTGGGGCAATAACATGCAGAAACAGGATGTGATGGAAACCGGCGATCTGCAGGAGGCGCTCAATGCCGCTGAGGCCATCGGCGACGATCGTCTGCAGGAGCAGAGCCAGGGCCGCGTGGTGCCGGACAGCTTCACCCATGGGACCTCCCAGCAGCGCTATACGTGGTTCAAACGCGGTTTCGATAGCGGCGACCCTGCGCAGTGTAATACCTTCGGCAGCGCGCTTCGCTAACGTTTGCCGATGGAAACGCTGCTTGACCTGACCGCGCAGATGGCGCGCGAGGGTATTCGTCGCCTGCTGGTGCTCAGCGGTGACGAACATTGGTGTCTGGCGCAGGCCGTTGAGCTGCGAGAGCGGCTGGGCGGCGATAGTCTATGGGTCGGCGCGTTGCCGCAGCAGGAACCCTGCGTGGCGCCGGGCGCGCTGAAAACGCTGCTCGGGCGCGAATTTCAGCATGCCTTTTTCGACGCTCGCCACGGTTTTGACGTGGCGGCTTTTGCCGCGCTTGCCGGCACGCTGCGCGCCGGCAGCTGGTTAGTGCTCCTGGCGCCGGATTTTGCCCGCTGGCCTGAGCAGGCGGATGGCGATTCGCTGCGCTGGAGCGATACGTCTGAACCGATCGCCACCCCTAACTTTGCCCACCGTTGTGTTCAACTCTTTAGCGCGGATCCTGAGGTCGCCCTGTGGCGACAGGGCTACGGCTTACGGTTGCCGGAGGCCGTGCCGCGCAGGCACTGGCATGCTGCCGATGGTTACCCGCAGGCCGAACAGGCCGCTATTCTCAATTCGCTGACGTCGTCGCCCCCACACATTGCCGCCGTCACCGCCGGGCGCGGGCGCGGTAAATCTGCGCTGGCGGGAATGTTGATTCATCAGCTAGCTGGCTCCGCCATCGTCACCGCGCCAACGCGCGACGCGACAGAGGTCATCGCCGCTTTTGCGGGACAGAAGATGCGCTTTATGGCGCCTGATGCGCTGCTGGCAAGCGACGCAAAAGCCGACTGGCTGGTGGTCGATGAGGCCGCCGCTATCCCGGCGCCGACGCTACGCCAGCTGACGGCGCGTTTTCCCCATACGCTGTTAACGACGACGGTTCAGGGCTATGAGGGGACCGGTCGTGGCTTCTTGTTGAAGTTCTGCGCCAGTTTCCCAACGCTACGGCGGTATCATCTGTCGTCGCCGATTCGCTGGGCGCCGGGTTGCCCGCTGGAGTCGGTTATCGATCGGCTATTGTTGTTTAACGATGAGGCGTTTCTCCAGGCGCCGCACGGGGAACCGCAGCTAGAGACGTTAAGCCAGCGTGCCTGGCGCGAACAGCCCTCGCGCCCATCAGAGGCTTATCAACTGCTTTCCGGCGCGCATTACCGCACTTCGCCGCTGGATTTGCGCAGGATGATGGATGCGCCAGGCCAGCATTTTACCGTGGCTCGCTGCGCGGATGGCGTCGCTGGCGCGGTGTGGCTGGTGGAAGAGGGCGGTCTCGAACCTGAGCTTAGCCGCGCCGTCTGGGCCGGATATCGCCGCCCGCGCGGCAATCTTGTCGCCCAGTCATTGGCCGCGCACGGCGGTAGCCCGCTGGCGGCGACGCTGACCGGCAGACGCGTCAGCCGTATTGCCGTACATCCAGCGCGCCAGCGCGAAGGACAGGGGCTGCGTTTAATCGCCCATGCCGTCAAGCAGACGCATGGCTGTGACTATCTCTCCGTCAGCTTTGGTTTTACCCCTGAACTATGGCGCTTCTGGCAGCGCTGCGGGTTTCTGCTGGTGCGTATGGGAACGCATCGCGAGGCGAGCAGCGGCTGTTATACGGCGATGGCGCTTTATCCGCTCAGCGAAGAGGGGCGGCAGCTGGCCTGGCGTGAATATCAACGGCTGGCGCGGGATGAGCGCTGGCTAAGTCAGTGGCGTGATGAACGCGCTCCGGTGACGGCGGATGAAACAACTATGCTTACTGAGGAGGACTGGCTGGAGGTCGCCGGTTTTGCCTTTGCGCATCGTCCGCTGTTGACGGCGGTCGGGAGTCTGAACCGGCTCTTACAGGCGACGCCGCTGCCGTTAGTGGCGCTTCGTGCGCGATTAGCGCAGCAGGATGAGGCAACGCTGTGCGCAAACCTTGGTTTATCCGGTCGAAAGGCGCTACTGGCGCGACTGCGGGAAGAGGCGGCGGCGGCCATGGCGGGACTCGATCCTGCCCGCGCGCAACAGCTGGAAGAGTGGGTCAGGAAGCTGCAATTTTTTTAACTAACTCATTCAGTTAAATGGCATGGTCATATTCCCTGCGCGGCGTAAACTGCCTTGCATCAACCAGGAGCCAGATTCCTGTTTATCTGAGACATCAGGAGACAACCATGAAACACGATCACTTTATTGTTCAGAGCCCGGCGACGCCTGCGCAACAGTTGCTGCTGCTGTTTCATGGCGTGGGCGATAATCCGGTTTCGATGGGGCAAATAGGTAGCTGGTTTGCACCGCTGTTTCCCAACGCGCTTATTGTCAGTATTGGTGGCGCAGAACCCTGCGGTCCGGCGCCGGCGCGGCAGTGGTTTTCGGTGCAAGGCGTGACGGAAGAGAATCGTCAGCAACGCATCGATGCCATTATGCCGACCTTTATTGAAACGGTGCGCTACTGGCAAAAACAGAGCGGTTTAGGCCCGCAGGCAACGGCGCTGATCGGTTTTTCGCAGGGTGCGATTATGTCGCTTGAGAGTATTAAAGCCGAGCCAGGGCTGGCGTCACGGGTGATTGCCTTTAACGGCCGTTACGCGACGTTGCCGCAAACGGCGACTACGCAAACCACCGTGCATCTGATCCACGGCGGCGAGGATCGGGTGATCGATCTGGCGTGGGCGGTTTCCGCGCAGGAGCGGCTGCAGGAGCTGGGGGGAGATGTTACGCTGGATATCGTTGAAGATCTCGGACATGCCATTGATGATCGCAGCATGCAGTTTGCTCTCGACCGTCTGCGGTATACCGTACCGAAGCACTATTTTGATGAAGCGTTAAGCGGCGGTACGCCGAAAGATGACGATATAATCGAAATGCTGTAATGGCCCCGCGGTACAACGTCGGCTGGTATAGGTAGATACTGTTATCGGTTTACAACTGTTTTAAGGGTTTTCCCGGACGCGGCGCGTTGCGCCTTCTCCGGGCTACCAAATCGCACAGCGCTGTAGCCCCGGTAAGCGGCAGCGCCACCGGGGAATTTTGAGGCAACCAACACCGGCAGTTTCAGTTCGCAATGGTACGGGCCGTAGCCCGGGTAAGGCGTCAGCCGCTACCCGGGAATGCATCCAGCCTGCGCGATGACGGGGAGCGCAGGTTTACTTCTTCGGCTGGTCTTTGTTCGGCCAGTCGTCGTCGTCATCCCACTTGCTATTGAAGTCGCGATGCGGCGGCAGATCCGGTTTGTTGTCGAGATACTTTTTCGGGTCGACGCGATTAAGATCTTTAATCACGTTGATCATTACCCCGACTAAAAATACTAACACCAGAATCCACCAGTGGTTGATAAGCCATTCCATGCTGTGTCCTCTTTTTACCCCGCAGCGGCGCTGCGGGGTAATCGTTATTGTCGTCAGGCGACCAGTTGTTCCATGATGCGTTGATACATCCGCGCCAGCAGCTGCAGGTCGGCGGCGTTGACGCATTCATTAATTTTATGAATGGTCGCATTCACCGGGCCCAGTTCAACTACCTGCGCGCCCATGCGGGCGATAAAGCGTCCGTCAGAGGTACCGCCGGTGGTTAGCAACTGCGGTTTTACTTCATTATAGTGCTCAATGGCGTTCACGACCGCATCGACAAGATTGCCGCGACCGGTCAGGAATGGCTGGCCGGAAAGCCACCATTCGACGGTATAGCGCAGCTGATATTTTTCCAGCAGCGCGATGATGCGCGCCTTGATCATCTCGTCGGTCAGCTCGGTGCTGAAACGGAAGTTGAACTGAACGAACATATCGCCAGGGATGACGTTGTTACTGCCGGTGCCGGACTGCACGTTGGCGATTTGCATGCTGGTTGGCGGGAAGTATTCGTTGCCTTTATCCCATTCGATAGCCACCAGCTCCGCCAGCATCGGCGCCGCGCGGTGTACCGGGTTATCGGCGAGATGCGGATAAGCGACGTGGCCCTGGACGCCATGAATCGTCAGGTTACAGGTGAGTGAACCGCGACGGCCGTTTTTCACGACATCGCCAACCACTTCGGTACTCGAGGGTTCGCCGACCAGGCAGTAATCAAGACGCTCGTTACGCGCCATCAGCGCTTCGACCACTTTTACCGTGCCGTGGGTGGCGCTGGCCTCTTCATCAGAGGTGATGAGAAACGCCAGACGGCCTTTGTGATTCGGGTACTGCGCGACAAAGCGCTCGGCGGCGACAACCATCGCCGCCAGCGACCCTTTCATATCCGCCGCGCCGCGGCCAAACAGCATGCCATCGCGGATAGTCGGTTCAAACGGCGGATTGATCCAGCGGTCGGCGTCGCCTGCCGGCACCACATCGGTATGGCCGGCAAAGGCCAGCGTTTCACCCTGTCCACGCCAGGCCCAGAAATTTTGCGTATCGCCGAAGTCCATCGCTTCAACGGTAAAGCCGATCGCCCGCAGGCGTTCAATCATTAACGCCTGGCATCCCGCATCATTGGGGCTAAGGGAAGGGCGGCGAATAAGCTGCTGAGCCAGCTCAATGACCGGGCAAGACATAGACTACACCTCGTTAATAAATTTTTCGTAGTTTGCTTCGCTAAAGCCCAGCAGCATAGGCTGACCGGGCGCGCAGAGCAATGGGCGTTTGATAATTGCCGGCATTTCCAGCATCAACGCCGCCGCCGCATCGGCATTATCGATCCCAGTGCGGACCGATTCATCGAGTTTGCGCCAGGTGGTGCCGCGGGTGTTAAGCAGCGCTTCCCAGCCTAATTCGGCAATAAAGGTATTCAGCAATTCGCGGTCCAGTCCGTCAACACGATAATCGTGGAAGCGATAGTCTATCTGATGGGCTTCCAGCCAGCGGCGGGCCTTTTTAATGGTGTCGCAGTTTTTGATGCCGTACATGGTCAACATAATTAAACCTTCACGTTAAAAGAATATGTTTCTCAGTTTTTTCCGAATATATAAGCTTTGTTAAATAATACGTGAATCGGCTGGATAAATATAACTTTTCAGCCTTGTCTGATTAAAATTTGTTCTTTTTCTCGGCAGACTAAGATAATGAATTACAGGAATTCTGATATTAACAAAATGTTGCGTAATGTTGCTCTATGTCACATTAAATTTACATGAACCGGCTTATGGTAGCCGCAAGCCAGAGTATTCAAGGCTTGTGGCGACAAGAAAAGCGATTAGAGCGATAGATCGGACGAACTTCTCCTGAGCGGGGAAATTATCTAAAATCGCCATAATAATAAGAGAGGCTATTATGATTGAACATGAACTGGGGAACTGGAAAGATTTTATCGAAGATATGCTGCGTAAATAAAATCTGGCTTTGTCGGTACTGAAGACAATGTTTGACCCATGAAAAAGGCGACTGTGACAGTCGCCTTTTCTGTTATTTGACGGTTTATTCCGTCCTCTCTTTCAGCGGGAAGCGGCGGCGTACCAACACGAAGAACAGCGGTACAAAGAAGATGGCCAGCACGGTGGCGGAGATCATGCCGCCCATGACGCCGGTACCAACAGCGTGCTGGCTGCCGGAGCCCGCGCCGGTACTGGTGACCATTGGTAGCACGCCAAAGATAAACGCCAGTGAGGTCATCAGTATCGGGCGTAGACGCTGGCGGCAGGCCGATAGCGTGGCGGTCAGCAGATCTTCACCTTTCTGGTTGAGTTCGTTGGCGAACTCAACAATCAGGATGGCGTTCTTGGCCGACAGGCCGATGACCGTCAACAGACCTACCTGGAAGTAGACATCGTTTTCCAGGCCGCGCATCCAGGTCGCCAGCAGCGCGCCGATAACCCCCAGCGGCACCACCAGCATCACCGAGAACGGTACCGACCAGCTTTCATATAGCGCCGCCAGACACAGGAAGACCACCAGCAGAGAAATGGCATACAGGGCAGGCGCCTGAGCGCCAGACAAACGCTCCTGATAGGACATCGCAGTCCATTCCAGGCCGAAACCGTTCGGGAGCTGTTTGGCTAACTCTTCCATAATGGTCATGGCGGTTCCGGTGCTGACGCCAGGCGCAGCTTCGCCAACGATCTCGACCGCTGAGTAGCCATTGTAACGTTCGAGGCGCGGCGAACCTGTTTCCCAACGCGAGGTGGCGAAGGCGGAGAACGGTACCATGGTGCCGCTGTTGTTACGCACATACCACAAATTGATATCGTCCGGCAGCATGCGATATTTCGCCGCCGCCTGGACGTAGACCTTCTTCACGCGTCCGCGATCCATAAAGTCGTTTACGTAGCTCGAACCCCAGGCGGTCTGTAGCGTATCGTTAATATCATCAATGGAGACTCCCAGCGCTTGGGCTTTACGCTGGTCGATATCAACCTGTAGCTGCGGGCTGTCGTCCAGGCCGTTGTGGCGCACGCGGGTGAGCTGGTCGTTGTTCGCCGCCAGCTCCAGCAGCTTATCGCGCGCTGACATCAACGCCTCGTGGCCGTTACCAGCGTGGTCTTCAAGCTCCATATCGAAGCCGGCGGAGCTGCCGAGACCGCTGATGGCCGGCGGGCTGCTGGCAAAGACGCGCGCTTCTTTAATTTTGTTGAAAGCCTTGGTCGCGCGCTCAATGATAGCGAATGAGGAGCCAGTGGTTGGGTCGCGTTGGTCCCAGTCTTTCAGGCGCACAAACATACGAGCAACGTTCTGGCCGTTGCCGCCGGGGCCGGAGCCGACGGTTGCAAATACCGACTCGACGTTACTCTTCTCGTTATTGAGGAAATAATCTTCCGCTTTCTGCACCACCTTCAGCGTCTGCTGTTGGGTGGAACCGCTCGGGAGCTGTATCGAGGTGGTGAACATACCGCGGTCTTCCAGCGGCAGGAATGAGGTCGGCAGATGCAGGAACAGCAGCACCATGCCGCCGAGCAGCAGGACATAAATCAAAATCCAGCGCAGCGAGCGGTGGAGAATTTTGCCCACGAAAGTTTCATAGCGGCTGGCGCTGCGGTTGAAGGTGCGGTTAAACCAGCCGAAGAACCCTTTTTGACCATGCACCTCGCCTTTATGAATCGGTTTTAACAACGTGGCGCACAGCGCCGGGGTGAGGATCATCGCTACCAGCACCGACAGCACCATTGCTGAAACGATGGTAATGGAGAACTGTCGGTAAATGGCGCCGGTGGTGCCGCCGAAGAAGGCCATGGGGACGAATACCGCCGATAGCACCATAGCGATACCGACCAGCGCCCCCTGGATCTGTTTCATCGATTTTCGCGTCGCTTCACGCGGCGAAAGACCTTCTTCGCTCATAATGCGCTCGACGTTTTCAACCACGACGATGGCATCATCGACCAGCAGGCCGATAGCCAGCACCGTCGCGAACATCGTCAGGGTGTTAATACTGTAACCGCAGGCGTAGAGCACCGCGAAGGTGCCCATCAATACTACCGGCACGGCGATGGTCGGGATAAGGGTCGCGCGGAAGTTCTGCAAGAACAAATACATGACCAGGAACACCAGCAGAATCGCCTCCAGCAGCGTTTTCACTACATCGGTAATCGAGGCTTTTACAAAAGAGGTGGTCTCGTAGGCGACTTTATACTGCAGCCCGTGCGGAAAATATTGCGACAGTTCATCAAGACGGGCGATAACGCGCTCGGCGGTGGCCATTTCGTTGGCGCCGGAGGCGAGCTTAATCCCCAGCCCCGAAGCGGCCTGACGATTATAGCGGCTCAGATAATCATATTTTTCTGCGCCCATTTCGACGCTGGCGACGTCGCCCAGCGTGACTTCCGAACCATCCTGATTAACGCGCAGGGTAATATCGCGGAACTGCTGCGGCGTTTGCAGCAGCGATTGCGAGTTGATGGTGGCGTTCAGCGCCTGCTTATCAACCGACGGCGTACCGCCCAACTGGCCGACGGCAATCTGCGCGTTCTGCGATTCGATGGCGTCAGTCACATCTTTCGCCGTCATCTGATAGCTGTTGAGTTTCGCCGGATCGAGCCAGATACGCATTGAGTACTGCGAACCGTAGGCGTCGATATCGCCGACGCCGTTGACGCGGCTTAGAGGATCCTGCACGTTACTGGCGACGTAGTCAGCAATATCCTGCTTATCCATGCTGCCGTCGGTAGAGACAAACGCAAGAGTCAGAATGTTGGTGTCGCCGGTTTTGCGTACCGTTACCCCCTGATTCTGTACCGCCTGCGGCAGTTTTCGCATTGCCGATTGCAGCTGGTTTTGTACCTGCTGCACGGCTTCATCCGGATCGGTACCGGCGGTAAAGCTCAGGGTAACCGTTGCCTGACCGGTGGCGCTACTCTGCGATGACATGTACATGAGGTTATCAAGGC
The DNA here is from genome assembly GCF_040065095.1 of Klebsiella sp. CN_Kp091. Lineage (NCBI taxonomy): Bacteria > Pseudomonadati > Pseudomonadota > Gammaproteobacteria > Enterobacterales > Enterobacteriaceae > Klebsiella > Klebsiella sp. CN_Kp091. The sequence goes on from NZ_JBEAIO010000012.1 coordinate 119,929, forward strand.
CGGTCATGTTTTGTTCGATAACCTGGGTAACGGTATTCTCCAGCGTTTGCGCCGAGGCGCCGGGATAATTCGCCGTGACTCGGACGTTAGGTGGCGCCAAATCCGGATATTGTTCTACGGGGAGCGACAAAATTGCCAGCGTGCCGGTCAGGACTAATAAAATAGCCAAAACCCAGGCAAAGATGGGGCGATCGATAAAGAAATTCGCCATCGGAATCAGGACCTCATTGTGTACATTTTTTGTTATTGCGCAGCCTGTGATACTTTATAGATAACCCCGCAGGCAATCGTGGAGAAATTAAGGAGATAGTGTAATTTATCATGTGTCTTTTATGAGAGCGTAAAGAAACGTCTGCCGCTCCTCTCTGAATTTATATGCGCTTATCACGTCTTTTCTGTCATTCCGCCAAAGCCGCCTATTATTGCTCAGCTAAATGAAACAAAATTTCATTCAGGTCAATATTTTTGATCTAAACCGGATTCTGGCGAGAAAAGCCGATTTCTGGGCAAATGACCATTGTCCCGCGGTCATGATGTCGGGTAATAAACAGTCATACTAAATGAGGGGTTATTAGCGATAAGCCGGAAGGATGTATGAACCACTTTATTATGAGCGATAGTCGCAAATGCATCGGATGCAGGGGCTGCGAAGTGGCCTGCGTGCTGGCGCATAATGGCGAACAACATGTCTTGACCCCACAGCGCTTTTTGCCGCGCATTAGCGTTATTAAAAACCAGAACCAGCGTAACGCGGTAACCTGTCGTCACTGTGAAGGCGCGCCCTGCATGCGTAGCTGCCCTAACGGCGCCATTAGCCAGCAGGATGACAGCGTATTAGTGCATAGAGAAAAATGCATTGGCTGTAAATCCTGCGTGGTGGCTTGCCCCTTTGGCGTGATGCAAATCGTCGTCACGTCAGACGGCAGAGCAACCGCGCATAAATGCGACTTATGCCATGAGCGCGACGCCGGTCCAGCCTGCGTGCAAAATTGTCCGGCGCAGGCATTACAGTTGGCGACCGATTCCGCGTTAAGCGAGATGGCGAAAGCGCGGCGCCTGCGGGCGGCGCGAGCGGATGCGGCGTCATGGCAACATCGGACTTTGACCGCCTTAGCGCCGACTACCGGCGATAAAGCCAGCCAGATGGCGGCCACGCCCGCGCGCGGCGAGGCGGATAAACTGGCGGCTGACGCGCGTAAACAGCACTTTGGCGAAATCTATTTGCCATTCAGCGCCGCGCAGGCGCAGCGGGAAACGCAACGCTGTCTGAAATGCGGCGATCGCAGCATCTGCGAGTGGACCTGTCCGCTACATAACCATATTCCGCAGTGGATCGAGCGGGTAAAGGCTGGCGACATCGCCAGCGCCGTAGAGCTTTCCCATCAAACCAACTGCCTGCCGGAAATTACCGGCCGCGTCTGCCCGCAGGATCGCCTGTGCGAAGGCGCCTGCACGCTGCGCGATGAGAGCGGCTCGGTGACGATCGGCAATATCGAACGCTATATCTCCGACCAGGCGCTGGCCGGCGGCTGGCGCCCGGACCTTTCGGCGGTAAAAGCCAGCGGTAAGAGAGTGGCGATTATCGGCGCCGGGCCTGCGGGCCTGGCCTGCGCCGACCTTCTGGCGCGTAGCGGCGTGGCGCCGGTGGTGTTCGATCGCCACCCGGAAATCGGCGGCCTGCTGACGTTCGGCATCCCGCCTTTCAAGCTGGATAAATCATTGCTGGCCCGCCGGCGCGAGATTTTCAGCCAGATGGGCATCCGCTTTGAGCTGAATTGCGAGGTGGGTAAAGACATCAAACTCGCTCAACTGCTTGCAGATTATGACGCGGTTTTCGTCGGCGCCGGTACCTATCGCTCGATGAAAGCCGATCTGCCCAACGAGGAGGCGCCGGGCGTGTATGAGGCGCTGCCGTTCCTTATCGCCAACACCAAACAGGTGATGGGGCTTGAGGCGCTGGCCGATGAACCTTATATAGATACCGCCGGGCTGAAGGTTGTCGTGCTGGGGGGCGGCGATACGGCGATGGACTGCGTGCGTACCGCGCTGCGCCACGGCGCGCAACAGGTCACCTGCGCTTATCGTCGTGATGAAGCCAATATGCCGGGGTCGAAAAAAGAGGTCAAAAATGCCCGGGAAGAGGGGGCGAGCTTTGAATTCAATGTTCAGCCGATCACCCTTGAGCTCGGCGAGGACGGCCGAGTCTGCGGCGTGCGTTTTCTGCGCACCCAGCTTGGCGAACCTGACGCACAGGGGCGTCGCAGCCCGTCGCCTGTCCCCGGCAGCGAATTTGTCATGCCTGCCGACGCGGTCATTATGGCGTTTGGTTTCCACCCGCATTCGATGCCGTGGCTGGAAGCCGCAGGGGTACAGCTGGATAGCCGCGGGAGGATCAAGGCGAGCGTGGAGAGCCGCTATCGTTACCAGACCAGTAATCAGAAGGTCTTCGCCGGCGGCGACGCGGTACGCGGCGCGGATTTGGTGGTGACGGCGATGGCGGAAGGGCGGCATGCCGCGCAGGGGATCATGGACTACCTCGGCGTCGCTTCCGCACTGACGCACTAACGACAAAGCAGGCTCCGCGGCGTAGTATGACCGGGTTATTTCACGCTGCGGAGTTTGCATGTCACTTAATATCCACGTCATTAAAGATAAAATTCTCTCCGAAAACTATTTTCTGCTGCGCAACATGACCTATGAGTTGACGCGCCGCGACGGCAGCGTCGTGCGTCACAAACGCGAAGTGTACGATCGCGGCAACGGCGCCACGGTTCTGCTTTACAACCCCAGCAAGCAAAGCGTGGTACTGGTGCGCCAGTTCCGCGTCGCCACCTGGGTTAACGGCAACCCGGATGGCATGCTGATTGAAACCTGCGCAGGACTGCTGGATAACGACGCGCCAGAGGTATGTATCCGCAAGGAGGCGATCGAGGAGACCGGCTATCAGGTCGGCGAGGCGCGCAAGGTCTTCGAACTTTATATGTCGCCCGGCGGCGTGACCGAGCTGATTCACTTTTTTATCGCCGAATACAGCGAAGCGCAGCGCGCTAACCGGGGCGGCGGCGTGGATGATGAAGATATTGAGGTGCTGGAACTGCCGTTCGTCCGGGCGCTGGAGATGGTCGCCAACGGTGAAATACAGGATGGCAAAGCGGTGATCCTGCTGCAATACCTACAAAATTCCGGCCTGATGTCGCGGGATCTCTGATAAATCTGATTGAGCAAAACCCCGCCAGTGCTGATGATAATGATGAATTAGAAATCACTCTGTCAGTCATACTTCGGGATTGTGCCGCTCATGCTTTATCGGGTTTTAATACTGCTTTTTTTCGGTTTTCTGCCGACATCGTTGGCGTGGGCGGCGCCAGCCCAGCAGCTGTTTGGAGACTGGCTTGTCACCTGCAACAATCAAAATTATTGCGTCACGCGTAATGTCGGGCTGCATCATGGATTGGTGATGACGCTAAGCCGCAGCGCGGGAGCGGCCACTGATGCCGCTTTGCGCATTGAACTTGGCGGCGTTGGTAATCCGGTTGCCGCGCTGGCGGCCATCGGCCCGCGGCTGCAGCTAGGTGAAAAACCGCTGCATTTTGACGGTAAACATTGGCAGATTGCCGATAAGCTAATTAAAACCAGCGATAGCGTCAGCATCGACGCTTTCCTGCAGCAGGCCCAGGAGGGGAAAGAAATTACCCTGCAAAACGGTCTGCAAAGTATTTCATTAAAGGGCCTCAAGGCCGCGCTGCTATTTATTGATAATCGGCAAAAGCGGGTCGGCAGCGAAACCGCGTGGGTCGGCAAAGGTGAAGAACCACCGCTCAGCGTACCGCCAGCGCCGGCATTGCGAACCGTCGGCCAGGCGGAAGTGGCGCAATCGCCGCTTAGCCGCGACGAACTTAATGAGCTTATCGATTATGGCAATGAGCGGATGAATGCCAGTCCCTGTTCGCTGGATCCTTTCCGCCGGGAAATCCGCGTCACCGCGCTGACCGATGAGAAAGTTCTGCTGATGACTAGTTGCGAAGCGGGCGCCTACAACACCGTCTGGCTGGCGTGGCTGGTGTCGCGCAAAACGCCGCATCTCTCCCGCCAGGTGCGCCTGGCGCTGCCTTTCCAGCCTCCGGGGAATGCGCCGCGGGATATAGAGCTGATTAACGCCAGCTTCGATGAGCAGCGTCATGAACTGGTGACCTTCGATAAAGGCCGCGCGCCGGGCGATTGCGGGATCCAAACCCGCTGGCGTTATGACGGCCAGCGGTTTAATTTGACCCGCTACGCTCAGCAACCGCAGTGCGATAACTGGCAGGGGCCAGATGCCTGGCCCACACTATGGATCACCCGTTAAGCACTTTGCGGCTGACTTCGACAATATGTTCAGCGGTAAAGCCGAAGAACGGGAACAGCTTGTCGGCAGGCGCCGATTCCCCGTAGCGGGTCATACCAACAATTGCGCCTTTCAGGCCGACATATTTATACCAGTAGTCGGCAATACCGGCTTCGATAGCGACGCGGGCGCTAACATCGGAAGGCAGCACCGACTCGCGCCAGGCCTCATCCTGAGCATCGAAAACGTCGGTGGAGGGCAGCGACACCACCCGCACGTTTACGCCGCTGGCCAGCAGCGTCTCCGCCGCCTGAACGGTAATCTCGACTTCCGAACCGGTGGCGATAAGGATGAGATCCGGCTTGCCGCCCGCATCTTTCAGAACGTAACCGCCGCGCGCAATTTCCTGCACCTGTTCCGGCGTACGGGCCATTTGCGCCAGATTCTGTCGCGAAAGGATTAACGCGGTAGGGCCGTCATTGCGCTCGATGGCCGCCTGCCAGGCGACGGCGGTTTCCACCTGATCGCACGGCCGCCAGGTACTAAAATTGGGCGTCAGGCGCAGGCTTGCCAGTTGCTCCACCGCCTGATGCGTTGGGCCGTCTTCGCCAAGGCCGATTGAATCATGGGTGTAGACCATAATCTGGTGCGCCTTCATCAGCGCCGCCATGCGCGCGGCGTTGCGCGCGTATTCGACGAACATCAGGAAAGTCGAGGTATAGGGTATAAAACCGCCGTGCAGGGCGATGCCGTTAGCTACCGCGGTCATACCGAATTCGCGTACGCCGTAGTGGATATAATTACCCGCCTGATCCTCTTTGATCGACTTCGAGCCGGACCAGATCGTCAGGTTACTGGGCGCCAGGTCGGCGGAACCACCGAGCAGCTCAGGCAAATCCGGGCCGTAGGCATTAAGCGCATTTTGCGAAGCCTTACGGCTGGCGATTTTCGCCGGTTCCGACTGTAGCTTCGCCACATAATCGTGGGCCGTTTTTTGCCAGTCAGCCGGGAGCTCACCTTCCATGCGGCGTTTCAGTTCAGCCGCCAGTTCTGGATACTGCTGCTGGTAAGCGGCGAATTTTTCATTCCACGCATGTTCTGCTTTCTCGCCGCGCGGTCGCGCATCCCAGCCCTGATAAATTTCTTTCGGGATTTCAAACGGCGGATATTTCCAGCCCAGCTGTTCGCGGGCCAGCGCGACCTCTTTTTCCCCCAATGCCGCGCCGTGCGACTCTTCGGAACCGGCTTTATTCGGTGAACCAAAGCCAATTATGGTGCGGCAAATAATCAGCGAGGGTTTGTCTGTTACCGCCTGCGCTTGCTGGATTGCCTGCTTCACCGCCTGCGGATCGTGACCGTCTATATCGCCAATCACGTGCCAGTGGTAGGCGCGAAAGCGCTCGGCGGTATCGTCGGTGAACCAGCCCTCAACGTGGCCGTCAATAGAGATACCGTTGTGATCGTAGAACCCGATCAGCTTGCCTAACCCCAGGGTGCCCGCCAGCGAACTGGCCTCGTGTGAAATCCCCTCCATCAGACAGCCATCGCCCATAAACACCCAGGTGTAGTGATCGACGATGTCGTGGCCGGGACGGTTAAACTGCGCCGCCAGCGTACGTTCGGCGATAGCCATCCCGACGGCGTTAGCCAGCCCCTGGCCGAGCGGCCCGGTGGTGGTTTCCACGCCGGGGGTATAGCCATGTTCCGGGTGGCCCGGCGTTTTCGAATGCAGCTGGCGGAAGTTTTTCAGCTCATTCATCGGCAGATCGTAGCCGGTCAAATGCAGCAGGCTATACAGCAGCATCGAAGCATGGCCGTTAGACAAAATGAAACGATCGCGATCGTACCAGTGCGGATTTACCGGGTTGTGCTTGAGAAAATCGTTCCACAGCACTTCGGCGATATCCGCCATCCCCATCGGAGCGCCGGGGTGGCCGGAATTGGCTTTCTGGACGGCGTCCATGCTCAGGGCGCGAATGGCGTTAGCAAGCTCTCTTCGGGACATAGTCGTTTACTCCGTGACAAAGGATGACAGTTTTGCTGCTAGCAGATCTTCCAGTTTGCGTTGATCGACGGCGAACTGGCGAATACCTTCCGCCAGCTTTTCTACCGCCATCGGATCCTGGTTATGCTCCCAGCGGAATTCCGCTTCGCTTAGCGGAACCGGGCGCGGAAGTATCTGATGAGCGGGGATGAGTTTGCGTATTACAGGCGCGTCGCTGGCCTGCAGCTCTTGTAACAAGGCCGGGGAGATGGTCAGGCGGTCGCAGCCGACCAGCGCGAGGATTTGTTCGGTGCGGCGGAAGCTGGCGCCCATCACGATGGTGTTGTACTTATGGAGTTTGAAATAGTCGTAAATATTACGCACTGATTTCACCCCTGGGTCTTCATCAACCACGTAGGGATCTAACGGCTGACGCGCCTGATACCAATCGTAAATACGCCCGACGAAGGGCGAAATCAGAAACACGCCGGCTTCAGCGCAAGCGCGAGCCTGGGCGAAAGAGAACAGCAGCGTCAGGTTGCAGTGAATCCCTTCTTTTTCCAACACCTCCGCGGCGCGGATCCCTTCCCAGGTGGAGGCTAGTTTGATCAGGATCCGCGACTTATCGATCCCCATTTCCTGATAGAGAGCGACCAGATGGCGCGCTTTCTCGATACTTTTTTCACGATTGAAGGAGAGGCGGGCATCGACTTCGGTGGAGACGCGCCCTGGGATGCTTTTGAGTATTTCCGCACCAAAATTGACCGCCAGTTTATCGCAGGCATTGGCGACCTGCGTCTCGCGGTTGCCGCCCTGTTTTGCGGCCCAGGCGAGGGCATCATCGATAAGCCCGGCGTAGTTATCCAGTCCGGCAGCCTTTAAGAGCAGCGAAGGGTTGGTGGTGGCATCTTCCGGCTGATAGTGGCGGATAGATTCAATGTCGCCGCTGTCGGCGACCACGGTGGTGAACTGTTTGATACTGTCTAGCTGATTCATTAAAAAGTACTCCTGGAACAATAAGTTGCATGAGTTCTTGTCGTTATGCGGTAGAGATGGTGATGAGGTACATAACTAAAAAGCATAGCAGACGGGGCTATCATTGACCGTGAAACTAGGTTACATAAATATTATAAATTGATAACAACCAGACCTTTGTGATGGCAAGAGTATGGCGGCCTTCAAAGTTTAAACCGCCGTCAGGCGCGATACTAAGCCTCGCCTTAAGGCGGGCCGACGGCTCGCCATCACGCTTCACCCCCTACGATTCGATACGTGAAAGGAACCATAAAATGGATGAGCAGTTGAAACAAAGCGCCCTCGATTTCCACGAGTTCCCGGTACCCGGGAAAATTCAGGTGTCGCCGACTAAACCTCTGGCGACCCAACGCGATCTGGCGCTGGCATATTCGCCGGGCGTTGCCGCGCCGTGCCTGGAAATTGAGAAGGATCCTTTGGCCGCTTACAAATATACCGCTCGCGGCAACCTCGTGGCGGTGGTCTCTAACGGTACCGCCGTCCTCGGTTTAGGCAATATCGGCGCGCTGGCCGGAAAACCGGTAATGGAAGGAAAGGGCGTTCTGTTTAAGAAATTCGCCGGCATTGATGTGTTTGATATTGAAGTCGATGAGCTGGATCCTGACAAATTCATTAATGTCGTTGCCGCCCTGGAGCCGACATTTGGCGGCATAAACCTCGAAGATATTAAAGCGCCGGAATGTTTCTATATTGAACAGAAACTGCGTGAACGCATGAATATTCCGGTGTTCCACGACGATCAGCACGGTACGGCGATTATCAGTACCGCGGCAATTCTCAACGGTCTGCGGGTGGTGGAGAAGAATCTCTCCGATGTGCGGATGGTGGTCTCCGGCGCGGGAGCGGCGGCTATCGCCTGTATGAACCTGCTGGTGGCGCTGGGAATGCAGAAACACAATATCGTGGTCTGCGACTCGAAAGGCGTTATCTATAAAGACCGCGAAGCCAACATGGCGGAAACCAAAGCGGCCTACGCGGTGGAAGACGACGGGAAACGTACCCTCGACGATGTCATCGATGGCGCGGACATTTTCCTCGGCTGCTCCGGGCCGAAAGTTCTGACTCCGGAGATGGTCAAGAAGATGGCGCGCTCGCCGCTGATCCTCGCGCTGGCGAACCCGGAGCCGGAAATCCTGCCGCCGCTGGCGAAGGAAGTGCGCGACGACGTGATTATTTGTACCGGCCGTTCCGACTATCCAAACCAGGTCAACAACGTGCTGTGCTTCCCGTTCATCTTCCGCGGCGCGCTGGATGTCGGCGCGACGGCGATAAACGAAGAGATGAAGCTGGCGGCGGTTCATGCTATCGCCGAGCTGGCGCATGCCGAACAGAGCGAAGTCGTGGCTTCCGCCTATGGCGATCAGGACCTCAGCTTTGGCCCGGAGTACATTATTCCGAAACCGTTCGATCCGCGTCTGATCGTCAAGATCGCCCCTGCGGTCGCTAAAGCGGCGATGGAATCCGGCGTGGCGACGCGGCCGATTGCCGACTTCGATGCCTACATCGAGAAGCTGAGCGAGTTCGTTTATAAAACCAACCTGTTTATGAAGCCGATCTTCTCCCAGGCGCGCAAAGAGCCGAAGCGCGTGGTGCTGGCGGAAGGTGAGGAGACCCGCGTGCTGCACGCTACGCAGGAGCTAGTATCTCTGGGGCTGGCGAAGCCAATCCTCATCGGTCGTCCGAGCGTGATTGAAATGCGCATCCAGAAACTGGGTCTGCAGATCAAACCGGGCGTGGACTTTGAAATCGTCAATAATGAATCCGATCCGCGCTTTAAAGAGTACTGGAGCGAGTACTATCAGCTGATGAAGCGCCGCGGCATTACCCAGGAGCAGGCGCAGCGGGCGGTCATTAGCAACACTTCGGTCATTGGCGCGATTATGGTTCATCGCGGTGAGGCGGATGCGATGATCTGCGGAACCATCGGCGATTATCATGAGCACTATCGCGTGGTTCAGCCGCTGTTTGGCTTCCGCGACGGCGTCAGCACCGCCGGGGCGATGAACGCGCTGCTGCTGCCAAGCGGCAACACCTTTATCGCCGACACCTACGTCAATCACGATCCATCGCCGGAAGAACTGGCGGAGATCACCCTGATGGCGGCGGAAAGCGTGCGTCGTTTTGGTATCGAACCGCGCGTGGCGCTGCTGTCGCACTCTAACTTCGGTTCAGCTGATTGCCCGTCCGCCAGCAAAATGCGCAAAACGCTGGAATTGGTGAAAGCGAGCGCGCCGGATCTGATGATTGACGGCGAAATGCACGGCGACGCCGCACTGGTCGAAAGCATCCGTAATGACCGTATGCCGGATAGCCCGCTGAAAGGGGCGGCTAATATTCTGGTGATGCCGAATATGGAAGCCGCGCGTATCAGCTACAACCTGCTGCGCGTCTCCAGTTCGGAAGGGGTCACCGTCGGGCCGGTACTGATGGGTATCGCTAAGCCGGTGCATATTCTGACGCCTATTGCCTCCGTGCGCCGTATCGTCAATATGGTGGCGCTGGCGGTCGTGGAAGCGCAGACTCAGCCGCTGTAAACGCAAAAAGTTAAGCCCCGGTATGCCGGGGCTTTTTTGTCTCAGAAGACCTAAATTAGATCCACTCTTTGACTTTAATAAACTCGCTCAATGCGGCTTCCGGGCTGCCTTCTTGCGGGTGGTAGTCATACTCCCAGCGCACCAGCGGCGGCATCGACATCAGAATAGACTCCGTACGCCCGCCGGTCTGCAGGCCGAACAGCGTGCCGCGATCCCACACCAGATTGAATTCCACATAACGCCCGCGGCGATAAAGCTGGAAATCGCGTTCGCGTTCGCCATAAGGCGTGGTTTTTCGGCGCTCAACGATCGGCAGGTAAGCGTCGGTAAAGCCGTTGCCCACCGCCTGCATAAAGGCGAAGCAGTGGTCGAAATCCGGCGTATTTAAATCATCAAAGAACAGGCCGCCAATGCCGCGCTGCTCATTGCGGTGCTTAAGGAAGAAGTAATCATCGCACCACTTTTTATAGCGCGGATAGACCTCGTCGCCGTACGGCAGGCACAAATCGCGGGCGGTACGATGCCAGTGGATGGCGTCTTCTTCAAATCCGTAATAAGGCGTTAAATCAAAACCGCCGCCGAACCACCACACCGGGTCGGCGCCGGGCTTCTCGGCAATAAAAAAGCGAACGTTAGCGTGGCTGGTCGGCACATAGGGGTTGCGCGGATGCACCACCAGCGAAACACCCATTGCTTCAAAGCTGCGCCCGGCCAGTTCCGGGCGGTGGGCGGTGGCAGAGGCGGGCATCGCATCGCCGTGGACGTGAGAAAAATTAACTCCGGCCTGCTCAAAGATGCCGCCGTCACGTAAAACCCGGCTGCGTCCGCCGCCGCCGCCTTCACGCTGCCAGCTATCTTCAACAAAATCCTTGCCGTCAACGGCGGAGAGTTTGGCGCAAATGGCATCCTGCAGCTGAAGAAGGAAGGCTTTGACCTGCTGTACATCGGGTTTCATTAACGTCTCTTCGAATGCGCTTTCTGGTTATCGAACCAGTGGAAATAACTAATAATGCCGGAAGCAATAGCGTTAGCAATCTTCTGGCGAAACGCGGTTGTGCCGAGTAGCTTCTCTTCATTTGGGTTGGTAATGAACGACGTTTCGACCAGCACCGAGGGAATAGAAGGGGACTTCAGCACCACAAAGGCCGCCTGCTCTGTATTGCGGCTGTGCAGCTTATGCACCGGCTTAATCTTTTTCAGAATATGCGAGCCAAGCGTCAGGCTGTTCTTAATGGTGTCGGTTTGCACCAAATCGAACAATACCTGCTGCAGCAGATGGTCCTTATCCGTCGCTTTTTTACCGGCAACCTCATCGGCGCGGTTTTCGCGCTCGGAGAGATATTTCGCCATGGCGCTACTGGCGCCGCGGTTGGAGAGCGCAAAGACGGAGGCGCCGGCCGCACTCGGGTTGGTAAAGCCGTCGGCGTGAATCGACATAAACAGATCGGCGCCGTGCTGGTGGGCAATCTCAACGCGATCGTACAGCGGAATAAAGGTATCGCCGCTACGCGTCAGACGGGCATCGATGCCGTTGCTGCGTAAAATGCTGCGCACATTTTTGGCAATGGCCAGCACGACGTGTTTTTCTTTCGAACCGTTGTGGCCAATTGCCCCCGTATCGATGCCGCCATGACCGGGGTCAAGCATCACCAGGCGCTTGCTGCCTGCTTTCTTTGCGACGGGTTTGCTGTGTCCATTGGAAGTTTTTAGCGGCTGTTCTTTGGCTTTGGCTTGGGAAGCAACGCCGGTTAGCGTCATCGCAGCCAGTCCTGCCTTCAGCACCTGACGGCGCGAAGCAAGTATTTTTAATGGTTTAAAAGTGCTCATTCGGCCTGAATTGTAAACAAGTGATGTCCAATGTTATATCGTATCGCGTTTCCCGTTACGACCACTCAAAATAAGAATTGTTTTACTTTTCATTTCAATACATGACAAAGCCATATTATGCCATTTTTTGCCGATGATTTCGCCTGATATTGGCTATCAGTCATATTCGCGCCATAATCACTGTTTTTAACCGTAAATGGTGGGGAATACCATGGAGATTCGCGTTTTTCGCCAGCAGGATTTCGAAGAAGTGATCACCCTTTGGGAGCGCTGCGATCTTCTGCGCCCATGGAACGATCCGGAAATGGATATCGAGCGTAAGCTCAACCACGACGTGAGCTTGTTTCTGGTCGCTGAAGTGAACGGTGAAGTGGTAGGGACGGTAATGGGCGGTTACGACGGTCACCGCGGTTCCGCTTACTATCTTGGCGTACATCCGGAATACCGCGGCCGCGGTATCGCTAATGCGCTGCTCAATCGGCTGGAAAAGAAGCTGATCGCCCGCGGCTGCCCGAAAATTTCAATTATGGTGCGTGACGATAACGAAGTGGTGCAGGGGATGTATGAGCGTCTCGGTTACGAGCACTCGGATGTACTCACCCTCGGTAAACGCCTGATTGAAGATGAAGAATACTGAATTTATTCCTGCCGATTATGATACCCAGGGCCGTTTACGGCTGCCGCTGTTGTTTTGGGGCGTGCTGTTGCTGCAGGCGCGCACCTGGGTACTGTTCGTTATGGCCGGCGCCTCCCGCCAGCAGGGAGATGCGCTGCTGAGCCTGTTCTATCCCGATCACGATAACTTCTGGCTGGGGTTACTGCCCGGCGTACCGGCGGTAGCGGCATTTTTGTTGAGCGGTCAGCGTCAGCGTTTCCCGCGGCTCTGGCCGCTGATGCGTTGGCTGCTGATTGCCTCGCAGGCGCTATTGCTGGCCTGGCAGCCGTGGCTGTGGCTAACCGGCGAGGCGCCTTCCGCGCTGACCATCACCCTGCTGGCGGCCGATATTTATGCGCTATGGTGGCTGATAACCAGCCGCAGGTTGCATGCCTGTTTTCGCCTTGAAGCGCTTTAATGGCACTTTTTGCCGATCGCGTACTCCAACATGCGTTGAATTAATCAGAAAGGATTGAGTTATGAAATCGCTACGTCTAATGCTCTGCGCGCTTCCGCTGGCGCTAACCGGCTGCTCAACGATGAGCGCGGTGAACTGGTCGGCTGCCTATCCGTGGAACTGGTTTGGTTCCTCTAACGAGGTCACCGAGCAGGGCGTGGGTAAACTGACGGCGTCGACGCCGTTGAATGAACAGGCGATTAGCGACGCCCTCGGCGGCAGCTACCGTCTGCGCAGCGGAATGAAAACCACGGATGGCAAAATCGTTCACTATTTTGAAGCGCTAAAGGATGACAAGCTGGCGCTGACCATCAACGGCGATGGCGGTACGGTGAGCCGCATTGACGTGCGCGATAGCGAAATTCCCGCCGCCAGCGGCGTGAAAATCGGTACCCCGTTTAGCGAACTGTACAGCAAAGCGTTTGGCAACTGCGAGAAAGGCGCTCCTGATAACGGCGCGGTGGTGGAATGTAAAGCCGCAGGGAGCCAGCACATCAGCTATGCCTTTACCGGCCACTGGAGCGGTCCGGACGAGCTGATGCCGTCCGACGATACCCTGAAGAACTGGAAAGTCAGCAAAATTATCTGGCGTCGCTAATTTGATCTGAAGAGACACGTGGGCGGATAAAAACGGTTACAATGGCGCGTTAGCAACGCGATAGCGTTGTGGTTGCATCATTTCAGGAGGAGCGATGTCTCAGGTTCAGAGCGGCATTTTGCCGGAACATTGCCGCGCGGCGATTTGGATTGAAGCCAATGTCAAAGGGGACGTTAATGCCCTGCGCGAAGCGAGCAAAATTTTTGTCGATAACGTGGCCACCTTCCAGGCTAAATTCCCTGACGCCAAACTCGGCGCGGTGGTCGCTTTCGGCAATACCGTCTGGCGTCAGCTGAGCGGCGGTGAAGGCGCGGAAGAGTTAAAAGATTTTCCGGTTTACGGTAAAGGGCTGGCGCCATCCACGCAGTATGACGTGTTGATTCATATTTTATCCGCCCGTCATGAAGTGAACTTTTCCGTCGCCCAGGCGGCGGTGGCCGCTTTCGGCGACGCCATTGAAGTAAAAGAAGAAATTCACGGTTTCCGCTGGGTGGAAGAACGCGATCTGAGCGGCTTTGTCGACGGCACCGAAAACCCGGCAGGCGAAGAAACCCGCCGTGAAGTCGCGGTGATTAAAGACGGCGTTGACGCGGGCGGCAGCTACGTATTCGTGCAGCGCTGGGAGCACAATCTTAAGCAACTGAACCGCATGAGCGTGCCGGATCAGGAGATGATGATTGGCCGTACCAAAGACGCCAACGAAGAGATCGACGGCGACGAGCGCCCGATTACTTCGCACCTGAGCCGCGTGGACTTAAAAGAAGATGGCAAAGGCCTGAAAATCGTCCGCCAGAGCCTGCCGTACGGTACCGCCAGCGGCACTAACGGCCTGTACTTCTGCGCCTACTGCGCGCGCCTGTATAACATTGAGCAACAGCTGCTGAGCATGTTCGGCGATACCGACGGTAAGCGTGATGCGATGCTGCGCTTTACAAAACCGGTGACCGGCGGTTATTACTTCGCGCCGTCGCTGGAGCGTATCCAGGCGCTGTAATTTTTCCCCCCTAACCCTAACCCTAACCCAGAGGGTTAGGGTGTAAGCGAATCCAGCATACGTACAGCCGCTTTCAGCAAAGCTTTGCCAGTTGCTTATTCTCTTTTCTACTTCCAAATCGCCAAACGGTATATAAAACCGTTACTCCTTTCGTACTCGTTATAAATATGATGATCATCAGTAAATGATCATTTTTGATAAGGGTGCGCAATGGCCGTTAAATCACTGAAAAAAGGATATCTGGCGCTGGCGGCTTCCATGCTGCTGGTGGCGCAGGCGCAGGCGACTGAACTGCTGAACAGTTCCTATGATGTTTCCCGCGAGCTGTTCGCCGCCCTTAATCCGCCTTTTGAGCAGCAGTGGGCAAAAGAAAACGGCGGGGATAAGCTGACCATCAAGCAGTCCCATGCGGGCTCTTCCAAGCAGGCGTTGGCGATTCTGCAAGGTCTGAAGGCTGACGTCGTGACCTATAACCAGGTGACGGACGTCCAGATTCTGCATGATAAAGGCAACCTGATCCCGGTAGACTGGCAGAGCCGTCTGCCGAATAACAGCTCACCGTTCTATTCGACCATGGCTTTCCTGGTGCGTAAGGGCAACCCCAAAAATATTCATGACTGGAACGATCTGGTGCGTTCTGACGTGAAGCTGATCTTCCCGAATCCTAAAACTTCAGGCAACGCGCGTTATACCTATCTTGCGGCCTGGGGGGCGGCGGACAAAGCCGATGGCGGCGATAAAGCCAAAACCGAACAGTTCATGACCCAGTTCCTGAAGAACGTCGAGGTATTCGATACCGGCGGTCGCGGCGCGACCACCACCTTCGTCGAGCGCGGGCTAGGCGATGTGCTGATTACTTTTGAATCGGAAGTTAATAACATCCGTAAACAGTATGAAGCGCAGGGTTTCGAAGTAGTGGTGCCGAAGGTCAATATCCTCGCCGAATTCCCGGTAGCGTGGGTAGACAAAAACGTTAAGGCCAACGGTACTGAAAAAGCGGCGAAAGCCTACCTGAACTATCTCTATAGTCCGCAGGCGCAGACCATCATCACCGATTACTACTATCGCGTGAACGACCCGAAAGTGATGGCGTCGCTGAAAGATAAATTCCCGCAGACCGAACTGTTCCGCGTGGAAGACCAGTTCGGCAGCTGGCCTGAAGTGATGAAAACCCACTTCGTCAGCGGCGGTGAGCTGGACAAACTGCTGGCAGCGGGGCGTCAGTAATGTTGGCTGTGTCGTCCAAGCGCGTGCTGCCGGGCTTTACCCTGAGCCTTGGCACCAGCCTGCTGTTTGTGTGCCTGATTTTACTGTTGCCGCTCAGCGCGCTGGTGATGCAGCTGGCGCAGATGAGCTGGGCGCAGTATTGGGAGGTGATTACCAACCCGCAGGTGGTCGCCGCCTATAAAGTCACGCTGCTGTCTGCTTTTGTGGCGTCGATTTTTAACGGCGTGTTCGGCCTGCTGATGGCGTGGATCCTTACCCGCTATCGTTTCCCGGGCCGTACGCTGCTCGATGCCCTAATGGACCTGCCGTTCGCGCTGCCAACGGCAGTGGCGGGCCTGACGCTGGCCTCGCTGTTTTCGGTTAATGGCTTGTACGGCGAGTGGCTGGCGAAGTTTGATATCAAAGTGACCTATACCTGGCTTGGCATCGCGGTGGCGATGGCCTTTACCAGTATTCCGTTTGTGGTGCGTACCGTGCAGCCGGTGCTGGAAGAATTAGGGCCGGAATATGAAGAAGCGGCGGAAACCCTCGGCGCGACGCGCTTACAGAGTTTCCGCAAAGTGGTGCTGCCTGAACTGTCGCCAGCTCTGCTGGCGGGGATTGCGCTGTCGTTTACCCGCAGCCTTGGCGAGTTCGGCGCGGTGATCTTTATCGCCGGCAACATCGCATGGAAAACGGAAGTGACTTCGCTGATGATTTTCATTCGTTTGCAGGAGTTTGATTACCCGGCGGCGAGCGCGATTGCCTCGGTGATCCTCGCGGCTTCGCTGCTGCTGCTGTTCTCTATCAACACCCTGCAGAGTCGCTTTGGTCGACGCGTGGTAGGTCACTAATGGCGGAAGTTACTCAATTGAAGCGCTATGACGCGCCCCGGATCAACTGGGGCAAATGGTTTCTGATCGGCGTCGGGATGCTGGTATCCGCCTTCATCCTCGTGGTGCCGATGATTTATATTTTTGTCCAGGCTTTCAGTAAAGGGTTAATGCCGGTGCTGGAAAACCTGGCCAATCCGGACATGCTGCATGCCATCTGGCTGACGGTGATGATCGCGTTGATTACCGTGCCAGTGAATCTGGTGTTCGGGACGCTGCTGGCCTGGCTGGTAACACGCTTTACCTTCCCTGGCCGCCAGCTGCTGCTGACGATGCTGGATATCCCGTTCGCCGTCTCGCCGGTGGTGGCAGGTCTGGTTTATTTGCTGTTTTACGGCTCCAACGGCCCACTAGGCGGCTGGCTTGATGAGCACAACCTGCAGATCATGTTCGCCTGGCCGGGCATGGTGCTGGCGACTATCTTCGTCACCTGTCCGTTTGTGGTCCGCGAGCTGGTACCGGTGATGATGAGTCAGGGGAGCAACGAAGATGAAGCGGCGATCCTGCTTGGCGCTTCCGGTTGGCAGATGTTCCGCCGGGTGACGCTACCCAATATTCGCTGGGCGCTGCTGTACGGCGTGGTGTTGACCAATGCCCGCGCGATTGGCGAATTTGGCGCGGTGTCGGTCGTTTCCGGCTCGATCCGCGGCGAAACGTTGTCGCTGCCGCTGCAAATTGAATTACTGCAGCAGGACTATAACACCGTCGGTTCGTTTACCGCCGCGGCCCTGCTGACGTTAATGGCTATTTTGACCCTGTTTTTAAAGAGTATGTTGCAATGGCGTCTGGCCAATCAGGAAAAACGCGCGCAACAGGAGGGAAATCATGAGCATTGAGATTGCCAATATTAAGAAATCGTTTGGTCGCACCCAGGTGCTGAATGATATCTCGCTGGATATCCCTTCCGGGCAAATGGTTGCGCTGCTGGGGCCGTCCGGCTCCGGTAAAACCACCTTATTGCGGATTATCGCCGGGCTGGAGCATCAATCCAGCGGCCATATCCGTTTTCACGGTACCGACGTGAGCCGGATGCACGCCCGCGATCGTAAAGTGGGCTTTGTTTTCCAGCACTATGCGCTGTTTCGGCATATGACGGTATTCGATAACATCGCCTTTGGCCTGACCGTGCTGCCGCGCCGTGAGCGTCCCAATGCGGCGGCGATTAAAGCCAAGGTGACCAAACTGTTGGAGATGGTGCAACTGGCCCATCTTGCCGACCGTTATCCGGCGCAGCTTTCCGGCGGCCAGAAGCAGCGCGTGGCGTTAGCGCGCGCGCTGGCGGTTGAGCCGCAAATTCTGCTGCTGGATGAACCCTTTGGCGCGCTGGATGCGCAGGTGCGTAAAGAACTGCGCCGCTGGCTGCGCCAGCTGCATGAAGAATTAAAATTCACCAGCGTGTTTGTTACCCACGACCAGGAAGAGGCGATGGAAGTCGCCGATCGGGTAGTGGTAATGAGCCAGGGCAACATCGAACAGGCCGATGCGCCTGAACGCGTCTGGCGTGAACCTTCGACCCGTTTTGTGCTCGAGTTTATGGGCGAAGTTAACCGCCTGCAGGGCACCATTCGCGGCGGCCAGTTCCACGTCGGCGCCCACCGCTGGCCTTTAGGCTATACCCCGGCATACCAGGGGCCGGTCGATCTGTTCCTGCGGCCGTGGGAAGTAGATATCAGCCGCCGTACCAGCCTGGATTCGCCGTTGCCGGTGCAGGTGCTGGAAGCCAGTCCGAAGGGGCACTACACCCAATTAGTCGTCCAGCCTCTTGGGTGGTATGACGAACCGCTGAGCGTGGTGCTGGCGGGCGATGAGGCCCCGTCCCGCGGCGAACGCCTGTTTGTCGGCTTGCAGAATGCGCGCCTGTATAACGGAACCGAGCGCATCGAACCGCGCGGCGAACTTGCTCTGGCAGAGTCGGCCTGATAGCTTAAATCCACGTGCTTTTGCCGGGCGGCGCAGCGCTGCCCCGGCTGACAGCCCGGAGCGCATGACGCGGCCGGGCTTTTTATTGGACAGGTGAAGTGAACACATTAGAACAAACAATCGGCAACACGCCGCTGGTGAAATTACAACGTCTGGGGCCGGACAACGGCAGCGAAATTTGGCTTAAGCTTGAGGGCAACAACCCGGCGGGCTCGGTAAAAGATCGCGCTGCGCTATCGATGATTGTCGAAGCGGAAAAGCGCGGTGAAATTAAACCCGGCGATGTATTGATCGAGGCGACCAGCGGTAATACCGGTATCGCGCTGGCGATGATTGCGGCGTTAAAAGGCTATCAGATGAAACTGCTGATGCCGGACAACATGAGCCAGGAGCGCCGTGCCGCGATGCGCGCCTACGGCGCTGAATTGATTCTGGTCACCAAAGAGCAGGGGATGGAGGGTGCTCGCGATCTGGCCGCCGCGATGGCCGAGCGTGGCGAGGGTAAACTATTGGATCAGTTTAACAATCCCGATAACCCTTACGCTCATTACACCACCACCGGCCCGGAGATCTGGCGCCAGACGGACGGGCGTATTACCCACTTTGTTTCCAGCATGGGCACCACCGGTACGATTACCGGCGTATCGCGTTTTCTGCGCGAACAGGCGAAGCCGGTAAGCATCATTGGGCTACAGCCGGAAGAGGGCAGCAGCATTCCGGGGATCCGCCGCTGGCCGCAGGAATATATGCCGGGCATTTTTAATGCCTCGTTGGTCGATGAGGTACTGGATATCCACCAGCAGGATGCGGAAAACACGATGCGCCAGCTGGCCGTACAGGAAGGGATCTTCTGTGGCGTCAGTTCCGGCGGCGCGGTTGCCGGGGCGTTGCGTATTGCTCGCGCCAATCCGGGCGCGGTGGTGGTGGCGATCATCTGCGATCGCGGCGATCGCTATCTCTCAACCGGCGTGTTCGGCGAAGAACACTTCAGCCAGGGGGCGGGTATCTAAACGCGCTATCACGGCCCCGATGCCAGGCATGGGGGCCGGTTAACTAAAGTGCGTATTTCGCTACCAGCTTATCCAGAAACGCCCATAGCTTTTGATTCATCTCGCGATAATCCCATTGCCTCATTTCATCTTCGCTGCGAATAAAGCGCCTGCCTTTTGCGGCGGCAAGTTCATGTTGCGAGTGGGTAATTAATAACTCGATGACCTCCGCGTCAAACTCCATATGGCACTGAAAACCGTAGACCCGATCGCTATATTTGACGATTTGCCGCGGGCACCCTTCGCTGGAAGCCAGGACTTCCGCCGCAGGCGTCAGGCCCGGCATATCGTTGTGCCAGTGACCGACTACCACCGATGGTCCGAAATGGGCGATGTTGTCATCTTGCAGTCCGGCGGTGGTCATGATGATAGGATAGTGGCCAATCTCTTTTTCCGGGCTTTGCATCACCGGCGCCCCCAGCGCTTCGCCGATGAGCTGCGATCCGAGACAAATCCCGACCACGATGCGCCCGGCGGCAATCGCCTGGGCAATCAGGTTTTTCTCGGTATGGGCATCAAACCATGGGCACTCGGCAAGCGTGGTGCGTGGTGATTGCGGGCCGCCAAGTACCACCAGCATATCAAAACCCTCGGCACTCGCCGGCAGCGGATCCCCTGCATAAACCCGCGACCAGCTGGCCTGATAGCCGCGCGCGTTAACCCAGCGCAGATAGGCGCCGGGCGCTTCAAAAACTTCATGGACGATAAAGTGGATCCGCATAACAACTCCCGTGTTTAACAAGGTAAGACCAGCGATAAATCGTGTGCAAGTTGTTCAATTTGCGCCTCGGTTAAGGCGCCCAGCGACAGGCGCAGACCGTGCGACGGTGTTTTCACGCCAAAGGCTTCACCTTCACGCACCAGCCAACCGGCCCGCGCCAGACGCAGCGCCAGCGGCTGGCTGGCGGTTGATAGCGGCAGCCAGAAATTAAGACCATCGCCAGGCGGATAATCACCAACGCCGTGGTGGGCCAACGCGGCGGCGAGCCGCTGATTTTGCTGCTGATAATGGCGCTGGCTCGCAGTCAGAGAAGCGGCAAAAGCGCTATCATTCAGGCAGGCGAACGCCAGCTCTTGTAGTAAATGGCTGACCCACTGGCTACCGGCGTTCAGGCGCAGGCGCAGCGCCGCTGAGGTTGTCGGGTCGCTGGCGACTATTGCCAGCCGCAAATCCGGGCCCAGGGTTTTAGACATTGAGCGCACCAGCGCCCAACGCTGAATGCCTTCGGGTAGCGGATTGTGCCAGCGTGTCGCTGAGAGCAGGGCGAAGTGATCGTCAACAATCGCCAGCGTCTGCGGATAGCGGGCGAGCACGGTGCGAATCGCTTCTGCGCGCTCCGGCGTCAAACTGCAGCCAGTCGGGTTGTGAGCGCGTGGAGTCAGTATTATCGCGCGTGCGCCGTTGCGCAGGGCTTCTTCAAGCCGCTCCGGACTCATGCCTTCACCGTCCACGGCGACAGGGCTGGGCTGGAAACCGGCGTAACGCAGCATATTGATGCTGCTCAGAAAGCAGGGGTCTTCTACCGCGACGCTGTCGCCGGGTAGCAGCAGCGCGCAGAGCAGGCGTTCCAGGGCGTCAATCGCGCCGCTGGTCAAGTTGATGTCAAATTCCTGGCCGATATCGCGACTGACCCACTCCCGGGCCCAGACAGCCAGCCGTGGCTCAACGGCGGCATCGCCATATAAGTGCGGGGTCTGCGCCAGCTGCGGAAGAAAACGGCCAATATCCGGCAGACATCGTGGATCCGGATTGCCGCCGGAAATATCAATCAGCGATGTCGTTGGATCGCCACCCTCGACCGCATTAAGCGTATTGCGCGCCTTAATGGCCGTGCCGTTACGCCCCTGACTGACGGCGAGCCCTGAAGTCACCAGCCGCTTGTAGGCCGCCGCCACCGTATTGCGGTTGACTGCCAGTTCGCCTGCCAGTTCGCGCACCGGCGGCAGCGCCTCGCCGGGTTGCAACGCGCCGCTCTGCACCAGATGACGGATGTTATCGAAAATCTCGCTTGCGGTTTTTCCGGTGAACATTATTGACCTATGACAAAATGAATTTTAGCATAGGACGAATGATAATCAGAGTATGACCCGCTGTCCAGCGGGGGGAGAAAGGATGAGTCAGCAAGACGAAATACAGTCCGTGCTCTTTAACGACCACAGCCGGGCGCTGGAGGTTGATATTGTGGCGGTGCAATCGCAGGTGGTATACGGCAGCGTTGGCAACAGTATCGCGGTACCGGCAATCAAGCAGCATGAATTACGGGTGATGGCGGTGCCGACGGTGTTATTCAGCAATACCCCACATTACGATACTTTCTACGGTGGAGTGATCCCGGAAGAGTGGTTTAGCGGCTATCTGAGGGCGCTGGAGGAGCGTGATGCGCTTCGCGAACTGCGGGCGGTAACCACCGGGTATATGGGCAGCGCCGGGCAAATTGCGCTGCTGGCGCAGTGGCTGCAGCGGATCCGCGTGCACCATCCCGACCTCTGTATTCTGGTTGACCCGGTGATTGGCGATGTGGATAGCGGCATCTACGTAAAAGCGGAGATCCCCGAGGCTTATCGCCGCCACCTGTTGCCGCTGGCGCGGGGTATCACGCCAAATCTGTTCGAGCTCGAAACCCTCAGCGGCATGCCGTGCCACAACCAGCAGGAAGCGGTGGTCGCCGCGCGAAGTCTGCTTTCCGATACGCTAAAGTGGGTGGTGATTACCAGCGCACCTGGACTGGATGCTTCGACTATTAACGTGCTGGTGGTCACCGACGACGCGGTCGAAGTGGTCGTCCATCCTCGCGTCGAAACTGACCTTAAAGGCACCGGCGACCTGTTCTGCGCCGAACTCATCAGCAACCTGGTACGCGACATGCCGTTGGGCGACGCTACGCGCGCCGCCGCTCAGCGCGTGCTGGCGGTAATGACCTGGACCGAGAGTCAGGGCTGCGATGAACTCATTTTACCGCCGTCTGGAGCGCAATAACGATGCATAGCTATCGGTTAGTGGTACGCAGGGAGGGAAGAACCGTCGGCCATTATGAGACGACGGGAAGGAACGCGCTGGAAGATGCCTGTAGGGCGAGGTCGTTGTTTGAAAGCGATCCTGGCTACCAGTGCGAGCTATGGGTCGCGGATAGCGAACGGCGTATTCTGGAAAGTAGCCCGCAGGGGATGAAGATCCTGGCGAGTGAAAAGTGCTACCGGCCGGCATAAAAAAATGGCGCCTTCAGGCGCCATTTTCTCGGCAAGCAAGAATTACTTCTTGATGCGGATAACCGGAGTTTCACCAACGGTGACGCTACCGGACAGTTTGATCAGCTCTTTGATCTCGTCCATGTTGGAGATAACAACCGGAGTCAGGGTAGACTTGGCTTTTTCTTCCAGCAGCGGCAGATCGAATTCGATAACCGGGTCGCCGACTTTCACGCGCTGACCTTCTTCAGCGATGCGCTTGAAGCCTTCGCCTTTCAGTTCAACGGTATCGATACCGAAGTGAACAAACAGCTCAATGCCGCTATCGGATTCAATAGAGAAAGCATGGTTGGTTTCAAAAATTTTACCGATGGTACCTTCTACCGGCGCAACCATTTTGTTGCCAGTAGGTTTGATGGCAATGCCATCACCCACAATTTTCTCCGCAAAAACCACATCCGGCACGTCTTCGATGTTGACGATCTCGCCAGAGAGCGGAGCAACAATCTCAATAGTTCCGGTGTCTTTTTTGTCATCAGAAACCAGAGATTTCAGTTTATCGAACAAACCCATGATCTTCTCCTAAGCAGTAATTTGGGCCGCGCATCTCGTGGATTAGCAGATTGTTTTTTCTTCAATGAACTTGTTAACCAGCGTCATTAACTCGTCCGTCGTCGGTTGAGCAAGAGCCTGCTCTGCTAATACTTTCGCATCTTCGAAGTTCGTGTTACGAATAATCTTCTTGATGCGCGGGATGGAAATGGCGCTCATAGAGAATTCGTCCAGCCCCATACCCAGCAACAGAAGTGTAGCACGTTCATCGCCCGCAAGCTCACCACACATACCAGTCCATTTGCCTTCTGCATGAGAAGCATCAATAACTTGCTTGATCAGAGTCAGCACAGACGGTGACATCGGCTGGTAAAGATGCGAGATCATATCATTACCACGGTCAACTGCCAGAGTATATTGCGTTAAATCATTGGTTCCGATACTAAAGAAATCAACTTCTTTGGCTAAATGACGAGCAATGGTCGCGGCCGCCGGGGTTTCCACCATCACGCCGATCTCAATCGATTCGTCAAAAGCTTTACCTTCGTCACGCAGTTCCTGTTTGTAGATCTCAATCTCTTTCTTCAGTGCGCGCACTTCTTCAACAGAGATGATCATCGGGAACATGATGCGCAGTTTACCGAAAGCGGAGGCACGCAGGATAGCGCGAACCTGGTCGCGGAGGATCTCTTTACGATCCATCGCGATACGCACGGCGCGCCAACCGAGGAACGGGTTCTCTTCTTTCGGGAAGTTCATGTACGGCAGCTCTTTATCGCCGCCGATGTCCATGGTGCGAACGATAACGGCCTGTGAGCCGCACGCTTCAGCCACCGCTTTATAGGCTGCGAACTGTTCTTCTTCAGTCGGCAGAGAATCGCGGTCCATGAACAGGAATTCAGTACGGTACAGGCCTACGCCTTCCGCGCCGTTGCGCTCAGCGCCGTCTACGTCGCGAACGGTACCGATGTTAGCGCAAACTTCAACCTGATGACCGTCGAGAGTGATGGCCGGCAGATCTTTCAGTTTCGCCAGTTCTGCTTTTTCTTCAGCAACCTGCGCCTGCAGCGCACGCAGCTCTTCGATTTTTTCGTTGCTTGGGTTAACCAGAACCTGGTTGTTAACCGCATCAAGAATCAGATAGTCGCCGTTTTTCACCTGGGAGGTGACGCTTCCGGTACCGACGATTGCCGGCAGTTCAAGGGAGCGCGCCATGATAGAGGTGTGGGAAGTACGGCCGCCCGCGTCGGTGATGAAACCCAGCACCTTATTCAGGTTCAGCTGTGCGGTTTCCGACGGGGTCAGATCGGCGGCAACGAGGATGACTTCATCCGCGATAGCGCTCAGATCGATGATTGCCAGGCCCAGAATGTTGCGCAGCAGACGTTTACCGATGTCGCGTACGTCAGCGGCACGCTCTTTCAGGTATTCGTCATCCAGCTCTTCCAGTGCAGTTGCCTGACCTTCGATAACTTCATTGGCTGCCGCATCGGCAGTCATGTGCTTATCTTTAATCAGGGCTATGATTTCCTGCTCAAGCTCCTCATCTTCCAGCAGCATAATATGCCCTTCGAAGATGGCTTCTTTTTCTTCACCGAAAGTTTCACCAGCTTTGGTTTTGATGACCTCCAGCTGGGCGGAGGCCTTGGTGCGGCCGTTCAGGAAACGTTCAACTTCCTGATCAACCTTATCGGCAGAAATTTTCTTCCGGTCGATGACAATTTCATCTTCTTTCAGCAGGAGAGCCTTGCCGAAAGCGATACCCGGGGATGCTAAAATGCCTGAAATCATAACCCTACCTTACTTGTGACTGATATTAAAAAGAACCCGTGAACTTACTCGAGTTCAGCCATCAGTTTAACCAGATGCTCAACTGCTTTTTGCTCATCTTCGCCTTCAGCGGAGATGGTCACAACGGTACCCTGAGTCAGGCCCAGAGTTTGCAGTTTGAACAGGCTTTTTGCGCTGGCGCTTTTGCCGTTGGAGGTTACAGTGATCTCAGAAGTGAAGCCTTTCGCTTCTTTAACAAACTGAGCAGCAGGGCGGGTGTGCAGACCGTTCGGAGCGGTAATGGTAACTTCTTGCTGGAACATTATATTTCCCCAACTTATAGGTTTAGTGTTGTGGACCTAAAGTCTAGCCTAACGACCAAACTTTAGCCTGTATTGTTAGCGCCGGCGTTACGTGTGTGGCTAAGGCGTCAGCAGCGAAACCGCTGAGAGGACCTTAAGTCCGTTGACGTCTAGCACTTCATTAAACATTATGCCGCGAAAGGAAGACTTGAACCAAATCATAAAATCGATTCAGCGTGCGGAAATCCAAATCTGAATAATTTCGCGCTTCAAAATAAATGTGCTGGTTAAATACCAGACCCTACGAGGTGAATCAATGCCAGGAGGGGTAAAACTTTGACGTATGCCACAAAAAAGCACCCGAAAAGGTGCTTTTTTACACGGTTTTTACAAACTGGCACTACTGTTGCAATTCTTTCTCGGTGAAGAGATCTGCGAACAGCGCCGTGCTTAAATAACGCTCACCGGAAGACGGTAGGATAACCACAATATTCTTATTGGTAAAGGCTTCATCTTCCTGCAGCTTTAACGCCGCGGCGACAGCCGCGCCGGAAGAGATACCGGCCAGAATGCCTTCTTCTTCCATCAGGCGACGGGCGGTGGAGATAGCCTCTTCATTAGTAATAGCGACCACTTTATCGACCAGTTTCAGGTCGAGGTTGCCCGGGATAAAGCCGGCGCCGATGCCCTGAATTTTGTGCGGGCCAGGTTTCAGCTCTTCGCCAGCCAGCGCCTGAGTGATAACCGGCGAGTCGGTCGGCTCAACGGCGACGGTAATCAGATCTTTTTTGCCTTTCGTGCCTTTAATATAACGAGAAACACCGGTCAGAGTACCGCCGGTACCGACGCCGGAAATAAAGACGTCAACCTGGCCATCGGTGTCTTCCCAGATTTCCGGGCCGGTGGTTTTTTCGTGAATTTCCGGGTTCGCCGGGTTACTGAACTGCTGCAGCAGCAGATACTTTTCCGGGTCGCTGGCGACAATCTCTTCCGCCTTCTGGATGGCGCCTTTCATGCCTTTCGCGCCTTCGGTCAGCACCAGGTTAGCGCCCAGCGCTTTCAGCAGCTTGCGGCGTTCCACGCTCATGGTTTCCGGCATGGTCAGCGTCAGTTTGTAGCCGCGAGCGGCGGCGACGTAGGCAAGGGCAATACCGGTGTTGCCGCTGGTTGGTTCAACCAGTTCCACACCCGGTTTCAGTACGCCGCGCTTTTCAGCATCCCAAATCATATTGGCGCCGATACGGCATTTAACGCTAAAGCTCGGGTTACGAGATTCTACCTTGGCCAGGATTCGGCCATTACCGATGCGGTTCAGTCGTACCAGCGGCGTATGACCGATAGTCAGGGAGTTGTCTTCAAAAATCTTACTCATGGCCCGTCCTTAACTGTATGAAATTTGGGGGTACGGCTTCAGCATACCCGCTTAAACAATATCCGGAAGTAAGGATTTAGCATATCTATATGCTGAAGGGAAATAATGATGAGCAAGAAGGAATAAGACGGAAATAAGGGGCGGCGTGAACCGCCCCGAAAGAGACAGCTAAGCGCGCTATTTCCACATCGCGTGCTTATCGCGGTAGCAATCCACCCACATCGCCGTCGCGCCGCAGATAGCGACTGGCAAAATCACCAGGTTGAGAACCGGGATCATGGTGAACAGGCTGGTCAGCGCGCCAAACTGCATGTTAATGACCTTCCGCGAGCGCAGCGCCTCGCGCATGGTTTTAAACGGCACTTTATGGTTATCGAACGGATAGTCGCAGTACTGAATGGCCAGCATCCAGGCGCTAAACAGGAACCACAGTACCGGCGCGACGGTTTGACCAATGCCGGGAATAAAGTACAGCAGCAACAGAACGATGGCGCGCGGCAGGTACCAGGCAAACTTTTGCCATTCGCGTTTCATAATGCGCGGGACATCTTTCATAATGCCGAATACGCCAACGTCCGGCGGCGTCGCGCCGGTCAGCCGCGCTTCGAGCTGTTCCGCCAGCAGGCCGCTAAACGGCGCGGCAATCCAGTTGGCGATAGTCGAAAAGAAGTAACCAAATACCAACAAAATAGAGATAACCGCCACCGGCCACAGTAGGTAGTTTAACCACTGAAGCCATTCAGGCACATGGCTCATTAATGAAGGGATCCAGCTATCGAGACGGGTAAACAGCCACCAGAACGCGCCGCCCATCAGAATCACGTTAACTAATAAAGGCAGGAACACGAAACGTCGGATCCCTGGCAGCCTGATGAGTTTCCAGCCTTGTGAAAAATAGTAGACGCCGCTACGTGGGGTAGTTGCGGATGATGAAACCATAGTCAGGCGATGCTCCTTTTTTAACATTCAGTGTGAATGCCCGCTTATTTTATCGGGTTGCCAGACAATAACCAGTTAGGAAATGTTCGAAAAAACAGCAAAAAGCACGATTTAGTTCATCTTTATGGGGTGAAAGGGGCAGACGCACTTGCACTTGATGTAATCGGCAAATACTCTTAGTGAGTAAATGTTTGCCGTGGTGGCAAGGTGTTAGAACAACAGAGAATATAATGATGCAGGATTTGCGTCTGATATTAATCATTGTTGGCGCGATCGCCATAATCGCTTTACTGGTACATGGTTTCTGGACCAGCCGTAAAGAGCGTTCCTCGATGTTCCGCGATCGCCCACTGAAACGTATGAAGTCTCGCGACGATGAAACATCGGAAGGCGATGACTTTGATGACGATGTTGAAGGCGTAGGTGAAGTTCGCGTTCACCGGGTTAATCACGCCCCGAACGGCGCATATGGGGAGCAAGAAGCACCTCGTCAGGCGCCGCAACACCAGTATCAGCCTCCGTACGAGCGTCAGGTGCAGCAACCTGTGCGTCAGGACGAGCCGGTGCATCAGGCGCCGCCGCACGCGCCGCGCCCGCAGCAGCCTGTTGCTCCGCAGCCGCAGGCCCAGCCGCCGCATCATGTTGCCCCTGCTCAGCCGGTACATCCAGCGCAGCCGGTTCATCAGCCGCAACCGGTACCGCCGCAATACCAGCAGCCGGTGCAGCCTGCGCCGCAGCAGCCTGTAGCGCAACAGCCGGCGCCAGTCCAACAACCTGTTGCTCAACAACCTGCGCCGGTTCAACAGCCAGCCGCGCCGCAGCCGCAACAGGCGCCTGTTGCGCCAGCCGCTGAACCTCAGCAGCCCGCCGCCGCGCCGCAGCCAAAAGAGCGCAAAGAGACGGTCATCGTGATGAACGTCGCCGCGCATCACGGTTCGCAGCTTAATGGTGAATTGCTGATCAACAGCATCCAGCAGGCCGGCTTTAAGTTTGGCGATATGAATATTTTCCATCGTCATTTAAGCCCGGACGGTAGCGGACAGGTATTGTTCAGCCTGGCGAACATGGTTAAACCTGGCACCTTTAATCCGGATGCGATGGTGGATATGACCACGCCGGGCGTGACTATCTTTATGCAGGTGCCGTCGTTTGGCGACGAGCTGCAAAACTTTAAACTGATGCTGCAGTCGGCGCAGTACATCGCCGATGAAGTTGGCGGCGTGGTGCTTGACGACCAGCGTCGGATGATGACGCCGCAGAAACTGCGTGAGTACCAGGATCGTATTCGCGAAGTAAAAGAGGCTAACGCCTGATTTCTACGCGCTAGCGTGTCGTCTGCTTAATCTGAACCCCCGCCCGTCGGGGGTTTTTTATCATTGATGGTGCGATATGGAACCAATCGAACAAAAACTGACTGAACTGCGAACCACCCTTCGCCATCATGAATATCTGTATCATGTTATGGACACCCCGGAGATTCCCGATGCGGAATATGACCGGCTGATGCGCGAACTGCGCGAACTCGAAGCGCAACATCCTGAACTGATTACCCCTGACTCGCCAACCCAGCGCGTTGGCGCGGCGCCATTGGCCTCTTTTAGCCAGATTCGCCATGAAGTGCCAATGCTATCGCTGGATAACGTCTTTGATGAAGAGAGTTTCCTCGCCTTTAACAAACGCGTGCAGGACCGTTTAAGCGATACGACGGATCTGACCTGGTGCTGCGAGCTCAAGCTCGATGGCCTGGCGGTCAGCATCCTCTATGAAAACGGCGTGCTGATGCAGGCGGCGACCCGTGGCGATGGCACCACCGGCGAGGATATTACCTCCAACGTGCGCACCATTC
The DNA here is from genome assembly GCF_040065095.1 of Klebsiella sp. CN_Kp091. Lineage (NCBI taxonomy): Bacteria > Pseudomonadati > Pseudomonadota > Gammaproteobacteria > Enterobacterales > Enterobacteriaceae > Klebsiella > Klebsiella sp. CN_Kp091. The sequence goes on from NZ_JBEAIO010000012.1 coordinate 149,372, forward strand.
GCGCTATTCCGTTGAAGCTACGCGGCGACAATATCCCGGCGCGTCTGGAAGTGCGCGGAGAAGTGTTCCTGCCGCAGGCTGGATTTGAAAAAATTAATGAAGAAGCCCGCCGCACCGGCGGTAAAGTGTTTGCTAACCCGCGCAATGCCGCTGCGGGCTCGTTGCGCCAGTTGGACCCGCGTATTACCGCGAAGCGACCGCTTACTTTCTTCTGCTACGGCGTTGGCGTGCTGGAAGGCGGCGAACTGCCGGCCAGCCACTCTGCCCGTTTACAGCAGTTTAAGCAGTGGGGGCTACCGGTGAGCGACCGCGTGAAGCTGTGTCATTCTCCAGAGGAAGTGCTCACTTACTATCGCCAGGTTGAAGAAGATCGTCCGAAACTTGGTTTTGATATTGACGGCGTGGTAATTAAAGTCGATTCGCTGGCGCTGCAGGAGCAGCTTGGTTTTGTCGCCCGTGCCCCGCGCTGGGCGGTAGCCTTTAAATTCCCGGCCCAGGAGCAGATGACTTTTGTCAACGATGTGGAATTCCAGGTTGGCCGTACCGGGGCGATTACGCCGGTAGCGCGCCTTGAACCGGTGCACGTGGCCGGGGTACTGGTCAGTAACGCCACGCTGCATAACGCCGACGAAATCGAACGTTTAGGTCTGCGTATTGGCGACAAAGTGGTGATTCGCCGCGCGGGGGACGTGATCCCGCAGGTCGTCAACGTAGTGCTTTCTGAACGCCCGGAACATACGCGTGAAATCATCTTCCCAACCCATTGCCCGGTATGTCATTCCGATGTTGAACGCGTGGAAGGGGAAGCGGTGGCGCGCTGTACCGGCGGGCTTATCTGCGGCGCACAGCGTAAAGAAGCGCTGAAGCACTTTGTCTCCCGACGGGCGCTGGATGTCGACGGTATGGGCGATAAAATCATCGATCAGCTGGTTGAGAAAGAGTACGTCCATACGCCAGCCGATCTGTTCCGTCTCAGCGCGGGCAAACTAACCGGGCTGGATCGCATGGGGCCTAAGTCGGCGCAAAACGTGGTCAACGCGCTGGAGAAAGCGAAAGAGACGACTTTTGCCCGCTTCCTTTACGCGCTCGGTATCCGGGAAGTTGGCGAAGCGACAGCAGCGGGACTGGCGGCGCATTTTGGCACAATTGAAGCGCTGGAACAGGCTTCAATTGAGGAACTGCAGAAGGTGCCTGACGTCGGGATTGTCGTCGCCACGCATACTTTTAACTTCTTCGCCGAAGAGAGCAACCGCGAGGTCATCGCGCAACTGCGCGCTGAAGGCGTACGCTGGCCGGCGCCGGTGGTGGTGAAGGCGGAAGAAATTGACAGTCCGTTTGCTGGTAAAACCGTGGTATTAACCGGTAGCCTGAGCCAGCTGTCGCGCGATGAAGCCAAAGCGCGGCTGGTCGCGATGGGGGCGAAAGTCGCCGGCAGCGTGTCGAAGAAAACCGATCTGGTGATTGCCGGCGAAGCGGCGGGCTCTAAGCTTGCGAAGGCGCAGGAGTTAGGCATTGAGGTTATCGACGAAGCCGAAATGATGCGCCTGCTGGGAGAATAACGTGGATAAAGCGCAGCTCATCGAGATTGCTAATACCGAGATGCCATTTGGCAAATATAAGGGGCGCCGTTTGATCGACGTCCCGGAAGAGTATTTGCTGTGGTTTGCCCGTAAGGATCAATTCCCTGCCGGGCATCTCGGCGAGCTGATGGCGTTGACCTTATTAATCAAGACCGAGGGGCTGACGCAACTGGTGCAGCCCCTGAAGCAACCGCGTTAACCTGCCGTAGCGCGGGATTTCTCCTGCGCCTGTTGGGCGTCTGTTTGCGCTTTATAGCGACGAGCCAGCACGGCGCAGACCATCAGTTGGATCTGATGGAAGATCATTAGCGGCAGCACCATTATCCCCAGAATCGATGCCGGGAACAGGATATTCGCCATCGGTATCCCGTTCGCCAGGCTCTTTTTCGAGCCGCAGAAGACGATGGTAATTTCATCCGGCTTGCTAAAGCCGCAGCGGCGGGCGACAAAAACGTTGATCGCGATGACAATGGCCAATAGCACCAGGCTGACAACGACGATAAACAACAGCGACCCTACGCCCACTTTATGCCAGATTCCATTGACGACGGCTTCGCTAAAGGCGGAGTAGACCACCAGCAGGATTGAGGTCTGGTCGGTTTTGCCAATCCATTTTTTATGTTTCGCCACCCAGCTACCGATCCACGGGCGCGACAAGTGTCCAAGAACAAACGGCAGCAGCAGCTGCAGCATAATCTTACCGACCTGTTCCAGATCGCCGCCAGCGCCATGCAAATGCATCAACAGTCCTACCAGCAATGGCGAGACAAAAATACCGAGCAGACTTGACGCTGAAGCGGAACAGACCGCCGCGGCGACGTTACCGCCGGCGAGCGAAGTAAAAGCAATAGCTGACTGTACGGTCGCCGGTAAGATACAAAGGTAAATAAAACCGCTATAGAGCATCGGATCGACCTTAATCGGCGCCCACCACGCAAACAGAACCCCCAGAACCGGAAAAACAATAAAGGTGCTGCACATCACCCACAGGTGTAAACGCCAGTGGCTGCCGCCGGCGATAATGGCTTCACGCGACAGCTTGGCACCGTGCATAAAGAATAACAGCGCGATGGCGGCGGTGGTGAGATGCTCGACGAAAGGGACGAATTCGCCGCGCGCCGGGAAGAACGAGGCCAGCAGAACCACGGTGATCAATGTCAGTGTAAATGGATCAAGAATGCGGAAAAGTTTCATAAACGCTCCTGAAATTCGATGCCGCTATTGTGCTTTCTTTGTTTTGAGAAATAAAATTGATTTATTGCATCTATTCATGAATAAAACAGATGAATTATTCGTTACGTCAGTTAAAGGTCTTTGTCACCGTCGCCAGGGCGCGCAGTTTTAGCCGTGCCGGGGAAATTATTGGTCTTAGCCAGTCGGCAGTGAGCCATAGCGTTAAGGAACTGGAGCACCAGACCGGCGTACGTTTGCTCGACAGAACGACGCGTGAAGTGGTGCTCACCGAAGCAGGCCATCAGCTGGCGGGCAAGCTTGAGCGTTTGCTTGATGAACTCCATGTGACCCTGCGCGAAGCGGGGCGGGTAGGGCAGCAGCTGACGGGGACCGTGCGCGTCGCCGCCAGCCAGACCATCTCGGCGCATCTGATCCCGCAATGCATCGCTCATAGCAATCGCCGCTATCCGGATATTGATTTCGTACTGCATGACAGGCCGCAGCAGTGGGTGCTGGAAAGTATCCGTCAGGGAGAGGTTGATTTTGGTATCGTTATCGATCCGGGGACGGCGGCAGACTTGCAGTGCGAGTCCGTATTGGCGGAACCTTTTCTGTTGTTATGTCGTGAGGATCACCGCTTTTCCCGGCAGTCATCGGTCAACTGGCAGGAGTTGCAAGGGGAGAGGCTGGTATTGCAGGACTATGCTTCCGGCAGTCGGCCGCTGATTGATGCCGCGCTGGCGCGTTTCGCCATCAAAGCCGATATCGTGCAGGAGATTGGTCATCCGGCGACGCTATTCCCGATGGTGGAATCGGGGATTGGTATTAGCGTACTGCCGGCGCTGGCTTTACCCTTGCCGCAGGGCAGCCGTTTGCAGATAAAAAGATTAACCCCGGTTGTGGAACGCCAATTGATGCTGGCGCAGCGAAAAAAACGTTCGCTGTCGACCGCGGCGCAGGCGCTGTGGGAAATCGTGCGAGAAGAGGGCGCAAATCTGACATCAGCCAGAATTGAGGATCCGCTGTATCAGCGCTGAAGTTTTTTGCCTGGGCGGCGCTCCGTCGCAGGTGTCTGAGTTCTGCGCATAGCAAAAAGGCGCCTTTAGGGCGCCTTTTTACATTGGTGGGTC
>NZ_JBEAIO010000013.1:0-49857 GCF_040065095.1 Klebsiella sp. CN_Kp091
GCGGTCAGGCGGTCAGGCGGTCAGGCGGTCAGGCGGTCAGGCGGTCAGGCGGTCAACTGATGAATAGTATATACAAAAAGAAGTACCGGTAAGCGTTTACCGGTACTCCCATTAATAATTAGTCATTTCCAAATAAATCACGAGTGTAAACCTTATCACTAACGTCACTTAATTCATCAGCCATTCTATTAGAAATGATCACATCAGATTCACGTTTAAACTCTTCAAGATCAGACACGACTTTTGAATTAAAGAACTCAGTTTCTTTCATGACTGGCTCATAAATTATTACTGGAATCCCCTTAGCTTTTATGCGCTTCATTATACCTTGTATCGAAGAAGCACGGAAATTATCAGACCCACTTTTCATTATCAAACGATAGACACCAACAACCTTTGGTTTGCGTGCAAGTATTGAATCTGCAATAAAATCTTTACGAGTTCTATTGGCATCAACGATAGCACCAATTATATTATTTGGAACCGAGGCATAATTCGCAAGAAGTTGTTTAGTATCCTTAGGAAGGCAATATCCGCCATAACCGAATGAAGGATTGTTGTAATGGTTTCCTATACGTGGATCAAGACAAACTCCCTCAATAATTTGTTTACTATTAAGGCCTTGGCTCTCTGCGTAGCTATCCAACTCATTAAAATACGCAACTCTAAGTGCGAGGTAAGTATTAGCGAACAACTTTATTGCTTCAGCTTCTGTAGAATCAGTAAACAAGGTAGGAATGTCCTGCTTGACAGCACCTTGTTTTAATAAGTTAGCAAAACTCTCCGCACGAGCTGAGCGCTCTCCTACAACAATGCGTGATGGGTGTAGGTTATCATACAGAGCGCGTCCCTCACGCAAAAACTCAGGTGAAAAAATTATGTTATCGATCCCAAAACGTTTTTTAATACTATTAGTAAAGCCTACAGGTATAGTAGACTTAATAACCATTACAGCACTTGGGTTAATATCAATAACATCCTGGATGACGGCTTCAACACTTGAAGTATTAAAATAATTAGTTTTGGGATCGTAGTCAGTAGGAGTCGCGATTATGACAAAATCTGCATCCTGATAAGCTTTTTGCTTATCAGTAGTGGCACTAAAATTCAATTTTTTATTAGATAAAAAATCTTGAATTTCATTATCCACAATAGGAGAGATCTTTTCATTTAGCATGTCAACTTTAGACTGAACAATATCTAATGCAACTACCTCATGGTTTTGAGCAATTAAAATCCCGTTCGAAAGACCAACATACCCTGTACCGGCGATAGTAATTTTCATTCGATTACACTTTTAAATAGTTAGGTGGACAGTAAGATTAGATTAAACTAGTTAATTAAAGTATAAGTATCTGAACCTTATATTTAAACGACAATGGTTATCATTGTCTATAAAATAAATTGAGGAAACGCTTTGATTAAAATCAAAGAAAAGCCTCGACTGTTTAGAATCGAGGCTTTAAGTCACCCTGGCAAGTGGATTACTCTAGCCATTCTGTATGAAACACACCTTCTTTATCAATACGCTTATAAGTATGAGCACCAAAATAGTCTCGTTGCGCTTGAATAAGGTTTGCAGGAAGTACTGCAGAACGGTAACTATCATAATATGAAATAGCCGCTGAGAATGTCGGAACAGGTATGCCATTCTGTACTGCATAAGCAACTACATCTCGCAACGCTTGCTGGTATTCAGCAGCAATTTGCTTGAAATATGGGGCTAATAATAAATTCGCAATACCGTCATCGTGCTCATATGCGTCAGTAATTTTTTGCAAGAACTGAGCACGGATGATACATCCAGCACGGAAAATTCTAGCAATCTCACCGTAGTTAAGGTTCCAATTATTTTCATCAGATGCTGCTCGCAGTTGTGAGAAGCCTTGTGCATACGATACAATTTTACCAAGATAAAGAGCTCTACGCACTTTCTCGATAAACTCTTTTTTATCAGCAGCTAATTGAAGCTTAGGCCCAGTTAAAACTTTTGAGGCAGCAATTCTCTGCTCTTTGAGAGATGAAATATAGCGAGCAAAAACAGATTCTGTAATCAGAGAAAGGGGTTCACCAAGATCTAATGCACTTTGGCTAGTCCATTTTCCAGTACCTTTATTAGCGGCCTCATCAAGAATCACATCTACAAGATAATTACCCTCATTATCTTTTTTAGTGAAAATATCTTTCGTGATATCAATAAGGTAACTATTTAACTCACCTTTATTCCACTCAGTGAAAGTAGATGCAAGTTCTTCATTAGTGAGAGCAAGGCCCGATTTAAGTAAGGCATAAGCTTCAGCAATGAGTTGCATATCACCATACTCGATACCATTATGCACCATCTTCACATAATGGCCTGCACCATCAGTACCTATATATGTGACGCAAGGCTCACCGTCTTCAGCTAGAGCGGCGATTTGTTTGAGAATAGGAGCAACTAACTCATACGCCTCTTTCTGCCCGCCAGGCATAATCGAAGGCCCTTTGAGGGCCCCCTCCTCACCACCAGAAACCCCAGTGCCGATAAAATTAAATCCTTCGGCAGAAAGTTCACGGTTGCGGCGGATCGTATCCTGGTAGAATGTGTTGCCGCCATCAATTATGATATCGCCCTTATCAAGGTAAGGCTTAAGAGAGTCGATTGCACTGTCAGTACCAGCGCCAGCTTTTACCATCAACAAAATACGTCGAGGCGTCTCTAATGAATCGACGAACTCTTTGACCGTAAAGTATGGAACTAGCTTTTTGCCTGGATTTTCAGCAATCACTTCTTCAGTCTTTTCACGGGAGCGGTTAAACACGGAGACGGTATAACCGCGGCTTTCAATGTTAAGCGCTAAGTTACGCCCCATGACAGCCATACCGACAACCCCGATTTGTTGCTTGGACATTACATACTCCTGTCTTGATAAGTCACTGCGACGATGGTCACAGTTTAGATGTGATTCTTATGTTAGCTCAAACATTCAAGAGCGTATAGCATTAAGTGCCTTATTAAATTGTGCATTATTAATGCAATATACCGAATAGTCAAAGAAGCATCTATTACAAATTATTTAGCTTAAATGTCTGCGAATCGTATTTTTCATAATTATTATAAAGATTCTTAACGAAATCAATCCAATCAGGGGTCACAACGGCGGATGGCACATAATAGCTATCAACAACTAGCTGTTCAGCATAAATTGAGACCATATTATCGAAAAGTGATGAATAAAATCCTGCAATATGTTTTACATTATTTCCACTGACTAGCGGCAGTAATTCGAATGGATACTCCAGATATTTAACATTAACTTTCCGCCCAATGATATCAATTTTATCCTTGCGCTCGCGCCTGTGCGGAATGTAAACTAAATTTTTACAGTCGTTTTTATATTTAGATTCTAAATCAACTATAAGAGATAGCGTTAGTGCAATATCATCACCCGTAATTACACCGGCTTCAAGCAAAGGAACCCCAATGATATAAATCGTATTCTCTTCGTTGGAAAAACTATTTGTAAGATGCCTAAAATAATTATATTGATGGGTCACAACACTATCATTTAATGATATTTTATCTGCTATAGGATAAACGGAAATGAAGTTTATAGGTTCAACAAAATTATCGACACAACCAAGAAAACCATATATCTTATCACGAATCAAGTGCTTGAATGACCTGGTACGCCGATTTAACCGTAAGGTTGCAGTCCCATCATCAAGAATAAATAACTTCCTTTTTTTATACTGTCCTGCAATAAACCAAAAAATAAGCGATCTGTACTCCCCCCCAATTAACGACACAGGTTCACTCCCAAGGGATGGAATTGATTTCGCAAACTCTTTAATTTTAGCTATATTATGGCGATTTGACTCTATATCTGTAGAGATAACTTCTCGATATTTGAAATATTTAAGGACATAACATATTTGAGAATAATTTAGGTTTGACACTGCACTTTTCTTGTTAATTACCAATAAATCAACTGTTATGTCATTATTATTTACATACTCCATTAAATTAAATGCTTGAAGCGGAGATTCAATATATGCTAAATATTTCAACGCAAGACCTCATGTTAGTGGAATTGTTTATTATCTTTAAGCTGGAAGTAATGTTCCGCATCTCGATGCGAAAAAACTTTCGCTGGATGGCCACCAACAATAGATAAAGGGGGGACATCGTTTACCACAACACTCCCTGCTTGAACTATGACGCCCTCTCCTATTGTAACACCGGGTAAAATAGTTACATTTATACCCAGCCAAACATTATCACCAATGACAGTATCTTTTACAATATATGTCGAATCATAAGGTATTTTTTCGCCTTTATGATTATGATTTTCTGTAATTATATAACAACCTAAGCCACAATGAAAATTATCACCTATAGAAACCTTTCCTCGACCTATTATGATCAAACCATTTGAGTTGAAATTATTTCCGAGAGTAGTATTTTTATTAACAACAGTCTTAAAATTAACTTTAATTCCAACCCCAGTTTTTGCCGCGCTCTTTATTACTTTTTTAGTGTAAAAGGAACGTGCGATTTTTCTAATAGCTAATCTCAGTCTATGCAACATACTTATTATTGGCTACCTCTTTGAGTTGTTTATTACAAAATAAAATTGTTGCGCCACAAGCAAATCCACTTGAAATCGCATATACAACACAAAAATACTCTACAGAGATATTTGTATTGACTACGATTAAGATCCCTAATAGATGTACTATCATAGAACTCGCGGTGATCAATGATATTTTTTTATTCCTTTTATAAAAAAACAACGCATGTGTATAAATATAATATATACACATAAAAACTGTTCCCGGCATTAAATAAGTAAAATATTTTAATGCATCATTGAACTTTGAGTTGAACAGCCAAGGAAATACAATTGGCAAAATAATAGAATAAGCCATCGCCGAAAACAATACTATAATTGCGTAACCCAATTGAACCTTTCTGACCTTTTTAAACTCACCCGAATTGAGATAGCGATAAATAAATGGCTGGCAGGCTTGATTAATGACAGTAAAAAACAACATAAGAATAGAAGATAGCTGTAACGCTAACCCGTAGACACCGACAATTGATACACTAAGGTAATGGGCAATGAAAAATCTATCTATAGTCGATTTAATCCAATAACTACCATGATGCGGCCATAAAGATACTCCATACAAGAAGATCTCCTTATACCTACAGACTAATGACAAAGTAGTTTTCGAATTGTCAATCTTTAGCTTTGAATAGATGAAAAATGAATATAATAACTGTACAAATAAAAAAGAGAATGATACAGCAATCAATCGGTTAATCGCAGAACCGGTCAAGACAGTAAAGAGTATAACTGTAAATACCACGTTCATAACTGAGAGAGCAAATTGCCCAATTGTTGCAATTCTATATGTCTGACTAATCCTTAAATGAGATAAATTGATAACATTGACTGCCTGCACTAATGCTGCAAATATAATCCAAAAAAGATCATATGCTGAAATAGAGAAATGGAGGAAAGGTTTTATCAGTAACGAAATTAAGAATAAGAAGATCGATATGACAATGCCTAAATTTATGTTATCGCGTCTAAAAATCAACCCAGCAGTTTCGCTTTCCTGTATGAACTTAACAGGAAGTAACCCCTGACCGCTAAATGATATTAGAATAATGAGTATTTGAATAAATGAAAGATAGAGGGTAAGTATACCATATTCGACAGTACCCATTCTGGACGTTAAATATGGAAGGATGAGGAAGCCAATCAGCTTCCCCAAAATGTCCCCTACCGACAGCAACGCTGCGCCAGCAAGTTTCTTCATTAGAGATATTTTTCCAGGAAATCAAGTGCGTGCCAGAAACCTTCTCCACTATTTTTGTGGCCCTGCCATACTTCGGGAATAAACTGAATACCCGCGGCTGTTTGATTTAAATCACGAGCAAGAATTTCAAAATCAACATCGCCTTTACCAATCTGGACACCTTCACCATCTACACCCAGAGCATCAACAATATGCATGTGTGCAGTATATTTACCAACCTCTAAAGTAAAGTCATGAAGATCCCAGCCATAATAGTTGCAAGCCATCATAGAGTGCGATGTATCGAGACAAATACGATACCCATTTTCGCCACAGAATTTTGCAATCTCGGAACCATCAACAAAAAGGTTATGATAGCTCTGACCGCCAAAGTGCCATGGGAACGGAGGCATTGTCTGAATGATAATTTCTACACCATCCTGATCAACCTGTTTAAGCGCATCAGCTACACGCTCATAGAGCGCAGCACGTGATTCGCGAGGTAAAAAACCAGTGGTATTAAAGCCGCCGGCGTTGACAACGATAACGGGTTTTTCCGTTTTAGGGAAAAAGGCTTTTAAACTACGAGTAATGTCACACACACGGTTTAAATAGTTAATAGACTTTTCTCTGTATGCTGCATCTGCTGATGCCAAGTCTAAAATATGGTCATTTACAAATAGTTCGGGGCTGTGAACTGCAAAGCCAATATTCTCTTCACCGGAGAAAAAGTCATTCAAATCGAGCTCAAGATCCTGGTAGCTCAAATGAAATTCAACAAAGTCCAGGTTTGACTTGTTCTTCAATTTTGCATAGTCATGATAGCGAACAGGTATACCAAATGGCCTGTTAAAGTGATAATTCCGAGCTTCAATTGGTGCATCATTAAGATCGGACTCATAGAAAAAATCACCTTTGTCAAAATCACGGATTGCACTACGTCCAATTAACTGATCAATATAAAGAGGTTGTAGACCTTGTCCCGGGCTCTTAATTTCAATCATTTCACGCGTGATAATTTGGCCACGCTTTAACGATTGGTTAATAATTAAACTCTTAGCCAAGTTCTCACGATTTATCATTTCACCTTGGGTGATCATCCTTTCACCGCCATTGCCCATAGCCTCTTCAACTTCGCGAATTTTACTTACCATATCAGCAAATTCATTAGGTAACAGGGATACTTTATGGTCGTTCCCTTCCATACCCTTATCAATGGTAAAGTGTTTTTCGATAACTTTCGCTCCAAGAGCAACAGCAGCAATGGGAACAGAAATACCTCGTTCATGTCCGGAATATCCAATAATCCCATTTGTTATATTTTGTAATCTTTTTAGGTACGAAAGGTTTACATCTTTGAATGGTGTTGGGTAGGTTGAATTACAATGCAGAATAACAAACTCAGCACCTAGTGATTTCAATAAATCCACTGATTTTTTAATCTCACTCTCAGTGCACATACCAGTGGAGCAAATAAGTGGCTTACCTGTAGCAGCTAAAGCTTCAAGCATTTCATGATTGGTAAAATCTGCGGATGCAACTTTATATGCTTCCATGCCATACTCTTCAAGAATTGCAAGGCTGTTGAGATCCCATGGCGTACACATCGGTGTGAGCCCTTTTGACTTGCAGTAATCAAAGACTTCGATTAACTCATCATTACGTAACTGGAAGCGGCTTAATAAATCATGGGTATACTGGGCTCCAAGATCAGCAGATTTATCTTTCTCTTCCCCGCCCTTATATAGCTGACCAAGATCTCTCATTTGGAATTTTACACAATCAGCATTAGCCTCTACTGCCAAATCAACAAGATGCTTAGCTAGTTTAATATCGCCATTATGATTGTTACCAATCTCAGCAATGAGATATGAGGGAGTATTGTCAGAGATAATATGTTTGCCTATTACAATCCCTTTTTCGCCTTGTATAGCAACAGCAACAAAGCGACGATATTCGTCGGTTAAAGGGATGACATTTACGCCATTATGGAATAGAGATTCAATATCTTTGCGTGGACTATCTACACGTTTAGACACAAAATCTTTATTCATTACTTCTGCAATTTCGATACTAAAATCAAATACCCCATTAGTTATCCAGCGACGAAAATCACCATCCGAAAAAGAACCACATAACTTACCGTTTTCATTCACGATAAAAACAATACGATTTTTGTTCTGATTTATCTTTTCTAATGCTTTCAGGACCGATTCAGTTTCGAAGACGAGAAAATCAGAAATTTTATTTTGAATTAACATTCTAGCACCCTCAAATATATTTTTTTAAAATAAGTTCAACAATATCCCAATCCATTTGGGTATCAATCTCAAAACTTTCCTCTTCGCTCATGATCAAAGAGGAAACTTTTCCACCTAGTCTATTCCCTGTCTTCAGTAATACGCTAGTGTCAGTTATATATATGGATCCGTTTTCTTTTAACTTTATACTCTCGGGCTTAATGTCTTGTCTGCGAGGACGATTGAGAAAATCATAATATGCCTTCGGATTTTCGTTATTCTCCCAAAGGAAGTGCCAAAACTCACATACTGTGAGTAATGAGTCTGCCTGCTTCTCTTTTAAGCGAGCAAATGCTCGGTCAATTGTATCAGCATAACGAACTGGCGAAGTAGCCTGTAATAATACTGTATATTCAGGCGTATAATTTTCGTTCTCAGCCAACCAGTTGATGCAGTGTATTAAGCTAGGCTCCGTTGCTGCTGTATCATTCGCAAGTTCAGCTGGTCTTAAAAAAGGGACTTCTGCACCATATTTTAAAGCTATCTCAGCGATATCCTCAGCATCGGTACTTACAATAACACGGTCTATCGCATCAGAATTAAGAGCATGTTCAATACTCCAGGCAATAAGAGGTTTTCCAGCTATATTTTTTATATTTTTTCCCGGAATCCCCTTCGAACCACCTCGAGCCGGAATTATTGCTAAGTTACTCATAATAATACCTTTAAGTTATTTACAACCATGAGACATACTATCTTAGTACAATACTTTTTTGGCGTCATTAAACAACTGCCATTTATCTGAAATATAACTTTCAATCTCAGATTTAAACCGTTCAGCCGAAAACATCTCAGCTCTCAATCGGCAATTCTGTGGTGAGAATTGATCATAATTATTTTCGAATAATTTCACCGCCTCAATCACTGAGGGGACGGTTTGCTCATTGAAGAAAACTCCTGTCGGCTGTTCATATCCGAGAGGAACAACCGACTCAGTCACTCCACCTTTGCCAAAAGCAATAACTGGTGTTCCACAAGCCATTGCTTCAACTGGTGCAATACCGAAATCTTCTTCTGCAGCAAATACAAATGCTTTGGCACCTTGCATCATTTCGCATAGCTTACTAAATTCAGTATAACCAAGGAGTTCAATATTCCCTTTAGCTTTTGATTTTATTTTTTCCATCTCGGGACCATCACCGATAACAATTAATTGTTTATCTGGCATTTGACTAAAAGACTCAACTATAAGATCAATTCTTTTATAAGGTACAAGCCGAGATGCTGTTATGTAATAATCTTTTTTATTTTCAGATAAAGTAAAATTATGTACATCAACAGGGGGATATATTACATCAGCATTGCGTCCGTATACTTTTTTAATGCGTCGTGCGATAAAATGTGAATTTGCAATGAAATGATCAACACCATTTGATGTTCGATAATCCCATAATCTCATTTTATGTAACAACCAGCGAGCTAATAAGCTTTTAAAACCTTTATCTAACCCAGCCCCTAGTAAATATTGATGTTGGAGGTCCCAAGCATAGCGAATCGGTGAGTGGACATAACTTATATGTAATTGATCAGGCCCAGTTAATATACCCTTAGCAACTGCATGACTACTTGAGATAATAATATTATGTTTTGAAACATCTAATTGCTCAATTGCTAAAGGCATAAAAGGCAAGTATTTCTGATAGTTTTTTTTTGCTCGAGGTAACTTTTGAATAAATGTTGTTTTTATTTCCTTATTATTAAATAGTGATTTGTTTTCAGCTGAAAGAAAATCAACCACTGCATATAAACTCGCATCTTGATAAATTTTTAGTAATTCTGCAACAACTTTCTCTGAACCTGCATAGGTAACAAACCAGTCACCAACAATGCCAACATCAAAATCTTTAGACATTAGGATACCCGTAGTATATAGCAATGCATTAATAGTTTCAAAGAGGGCATGTACCCTCTTTATTTGTACTATTACGCTCGTAGCAGTTTTAATATTTCAGCAGTCTTATCTTCCATAAGCTTAATATTATTACGAGACTCAACATTTAAGCGTACAACAGGTTCTGTATTTGAACTCCGTAAATTAAAGCGCCAATCAGAAAATTCAAGACTAATACCATCTGTGTAATCGATCTTTAAAGCTTTTGGCTCGAATACTTTGAGTACTCTCTCAATTGCAGCTGATGCATTTTCAAGTTTACTATTTATTTCTCCGGATGCAGGATATGCAATAACTCGATCATTAACCAGATCTCCTAGAGACTGATTTTTTACGCAAACTAACTCAGCGACAAGCAGCCACGGTATCATACCACTGTCACAATATGCAAAATCACGGAAGTAATGGTGAGCACTCATTTCGCCACCATAAATTGCATCCTCAGAGCGCATTCGTTCTTTGATGAATGCGTGTCCAGTTTTGGACATTATTGGAATACCGCCGGATTTTTCGACAATATCTATAGTATTCCAACTTAGTCTAGGATCATGAATAATTTTCGCCCCAGGGTTTTTCTCAAGGAATGCATCTGCTAATAAGCCGACAATATAGTATCCTTCGACAAAATTACCTTTCTCATCAAATAAGAAACAACGGTCGAAATCACCATCGAAAGCAATCCCCATGTCAGCTTTATGCTTAATAACTGCCTCAGTAGTATCTTTTCTACATTCAGGAAGTAATGGGTTTGGAATCCCATGCGGAAATGAGCCATCAGGCTCATGGTGAATCTTAATAATTTCAATTGGGAGTTGCAGTCTCTTAAAGCGCTCTTCAAGAGCATCAATAACATGACCTGCGGCACCATTTCCAGAGTTGATGGCTAACTTCAGTGGTTTATTAAAGTTTTCTGGATTTACAAAGCTCAATAGCTTTTCTGTGTATTCATTAATCGTCGAAACTTTACGATAACTACCTCGGTTTTTTAAGTCAACCTCAGTAAATTCATTTTTCTCTGCCAGGCGTTGAATATCTTTAAGCCCTGTATCACCACTAATAGGCTTTGACTGCTCGCGAACCAGTTTCATACCGTTATAATCGATAGGATTATGGCTTGCTGTAACTTCTATTCCCCCATCAACCTGTAAATACGACGTCGCAAAGTAGATCTCTTCCGTTCCAGCCAGACCGATATCTAAGACATTAGTTCCTGCATCTTGCAATCCTCTGGCCAATGCTAGTTTTAATGACTCGCTGGTCAACCGAACGTCACCACCCAAGACCATATCTTTAGGTTTTAGATATTCACCATAAGCGCGTCCAATTCGATACGCGATATCTTCATTGAGCTCATCACCTAATTTACCCCGAATATCGTACGCTTTAAAACATTTTAAATTAGTAGCCATAGGTTAAATACTCTGTCTATTGTCCGTAATGATCTTTGATGCGAATAATATCATCTTCGCCTAAATAGGAACCTGATTGAATCTCAAGTAACTCCAATGGAATTTTCCCTGGATTTTCCAGCATATGCTGCGATCCAATAGGGATAAATGTCGATTGGTTTTCAGTTAGCAAATAGATTTTTTCATTTAATGTAACTTGTGCAGTTCCGGCCAGCACGACCCAATGTTCAGCACGATGGTGATGCATTTGTAAGGAAAATTTTCCACCAGGTTTAACTGTAACCTTGTTGATTTGATAACGAGGGGCGCTTACTACTTGATCACTTTTGCCCCAGGGACTATACGATTCACGGTGTAAACGATATTCCCTTCTACTACATTTCTTAAGATATTCAACGACTTTTTTGACATCTTGAACTTTTGATTTATTAATGACAAGAACTGCATCTTTCGTACTTACAATAACTAAATCCTCGACCCCTACAGCAGCGACCAGTTGTTCTTCAGTGTTAATATAGCAATTAGAAGTATTATGAGCATATACGTCGCCATTAATAACATTGCCAGTCGTGTCTTTATTATTCACATCCCACAATGCGGACCAGGAACCAACATCATTCCAGCCAGCATCAAGAGGGACGACTACTGCCGCAGTTGTTCGCTCCATTACAGCATAGTCTACTGACTCATCCGGGCAAGCGGTGAAGGCTTCCTCATCAACACGGATAAAATCTTGTTGTGAGTCAGGTTCAAGACCAGCCATTGCACTCTTACATGCTTCATAAATATCAGGACGATATTGAGCTAACTCATCCAGATAACTTTTAGCACGGAATAAGAACATACCACTATTCCAATAATATTCCCCGCTGTCTAAGTATTCGGTAGCAGTCTTTAGATCAGGTTTCTCCACAAAACCTTTGACTCCATAAGCTGGCTCGTCAAGTTCAGCAACAACTTCGCCACGCTTTATGTAACCATAACCGGTCTCCGGCCCAGTTGGTACAATCCCAAAAGTAACTAACTTACCTTGGTTAGCATGTGGAATCGCAACTTTAATTGCATCATGGAAGGCAACTTTATTATTGATCACATGATCGGCAGCAAGAACTAAAAGTAAAGGATCATCATTATTTTTCGTAGCTGCACTCAAAGCAGCCAAGGCAATAGCTGGAGCAGTATTTCTGCCCACAGGCTCTAATATAATATTATTTGAGAGCTGATTGATCTGTCGCAACTGCTCAGCGACCAGGAATCGATGTTGTTCATTACAGATAACCAGAGGTTCACTTACATTTAATCCCTCAAGACGAGAGACCGTTTCTTGAAGCATAGAATTTTCTCCATGCAAACGGAGAAACTGTTTCGGATAGCGTTCTCTGGACATTGGCCACAAACGACTTCCAGTACCACCTGCCATAACCACAGGGAGAATCATATTTACCTCGAATCTTCTAAACTAAGTAATCAACGATTATCTTCAACAATTTTTAATAAAATGCTTGCAGAATTTTCCCAAGAAAATCTTTTGACGTTATTAAATCCTCGCTCAATCAAATCTTTCTGTAAATCAGTATCATTTAAAACAGTCGTCATGGCATTACAAATATCAGCGCAGTTTTCAGGATCAAAGAATATTGCGCTATCCCTTAAAACTTCCTTCATTGAAGCTGATTTAGATGATATTACAGGGCAACCGCAGGCTTGAGCCTCTAACGGAGGTATTCCAAAACCTTCATATAATGAAGGAAAGATAAATGCTGATGCATTTCTATAAAGATCAATTAATTCTTCATCGGAAACTCGTCCAAGATACTCTATACGCTGATTTTCTTTTGTTAAATCCACTGATGCAAATGCCTTTGCCTTATGCCCAATAATTTTTAAATTATAGTCAAGTGCAGCATGTTCAAATGCCTCAATCAAGCCATGGAAGTTCTTATGATAATTCTGAGATGATACAGCAAGAATATATTTATTTTTCTGCGTTATTTTTGACGAAGAGGTATCTATAATAAAATCTTCTTTAACTGCGTTATAAACAACCTCAATCTTCGACTTATTGATTTTATATACTTCAGCTATTTCACTTTTAGAAAATTCGCTAACTGTAATTATTTTCTTAGCGTTGTTAAAGAAAAGTGGCGTTAATGTCTTATATAGTAATCTGAAACGCAACGGATAGCTATCCGGATATCTGACATAGGTGACATCATGGTGCGTGACAACTTGATTTTTGTAAAATGCAGGGGCAGTATTTGTCAAGTTAATCAACAATGGACTTCCGTTTTTTTTCAAAAATAAGGGTAGCGTTATTTGCTCCCAAAAATGTCCATCTCCACCTTTGGCCTCTACAATGTTAAACTTTTTATGCATTGTAAGGTCAATAATCTTTTGAAGATCTGGCACAACAATAAATATATTGTCTTGCTTAGCAACTAACTGCTTCGCTATTTCTACGGCAAAACGTTGAACCCCTGTCATATGCTGCGTGAGGAATCGTCCATTAATAAATATCTTTTCAGCCATCACATCCTCAATTCTATTCAAAAAAACACAAGATAATTATTACTTAGAGGAAAAAGTTTCCAGAGTATGGCTATTTCCTTTATTGTTAATAATAACCTCTTTTTGAGAATTTAGTTCGACCGTAGCTCCATTACTCATAAGTTGCGGAGCAAACTTGCGCATCAGCGTTGCAGAACTCTTAGGCGTCAGATCCTGTTTAAACATTCCAAAATTATGTTCCTTATTATTAGGATTCAAACCATCATCAATCAGATCATACCACCAAACACCTTTGATATATCCTCGTTGTTTAGCCAATGCGGTATATTCGTAAATGTACTTAGCAGCTTGTTCCTGCGTCACTCCACCTGGTATAGCGGAGGTTGTCGGATAACCCATTTCCGTAATATAAATTGGTATTGCCCGACCTGCAGAAGCACTGATACGTTTTTCAAATGCATCAATTACGTCCATATCTGCACTTGGTTCCATAAGCAACGGTCGCTTTCTTTCATAGTATGTATAAGGGTGTATCGAAATTCCGTCTATATTCTTTGCAAATCCTCGTTGAACTAATTTAGTGATCCAATTAACTTGTCCTGCATAAATAGGATTAAGAGAACCAGCAATTACAATTGCATTAGGGTCTACTTTTTTTATTGCTTTAGCAGATTGTTCTACCAGATAGAGATATATGTCATCATCTGGAATCGTATCCCCTTTTTTAACACCAGTATGAACTAACCATTCATTCCATATTTCGTAATACTTCACACGCCCTTTATATCGCTGTGCAACCCATGTTGCGTAATCAACAAATTTATCCACTTGTTGTTTTGTTTTTGGACGCCCGTTGTCAGTATAATTTTTATTGCCATAAGCCAAAATAAACATAGCATTCTTTGTTACAGTAGAATCATCTTTAAGATAAATATCATCTAACGGGACGTTTTTGGCAGGGATAGACATTTCTCCCTTCTTTGCTTCTACTGAATTCCAGGATATACCATCCCTAAATGATGTAAAACCATATTCGTTCATCAAATGTATATATTTCTCTGTATCTCCTGGATAATGAGAAATATGTGTTCCAACCCCGATCTCAAACGAATAGGCGGATGAAAAAGTTAATGATAATAGGGTTATACATGTAATCATTTTTTTATAGATCTTCATACTCACCACCTTATCTTTTACTCTACCTTATTCTTGCTAATTCATATGCGCTTGTGTATTGATCTACAATTAGCCCAGAATCAAATTGATGGCTATAATTCCATGCATTTTTTGCCATAGTGAAATAATCATCTTTACTTTTGTCATTGATTTTTTTCAATACATCAATGAGCTGGCTTTCACTATTAAAAATATATCCAGTTTGGCAGTCTTTTATTATCTCCGGAATTCCACCTTTAGCACTTCCTATCGATGGAATACCGAAAGATGCCGCTTCTAAAACAACTCTCCCTAAAGGTTCATTCCACATTGAAGGTACTATAAGGTAATCAATTTGTGGGAAAAAGTCGTTAGCATTAACAACACCTAAAAAACTCATTTCGGTATTAATATATTTTTCATTTAAATACTTAATGTAATCTTCTGAACCTTTCCCAGCAATTTTAATCTCCATCCCTTTAAATTTACTCAGTGCATTAAGCAGAACTTCTACACCCTTTTCCTCTTCGATTCGACCTAAATAACCCAGTACTATTTTGTCTCTTCCGTGTCTTTTTATACATTGATTTGCTGTAACACTATTATAAATAACTGTTTTTTCAGACTTTTTAAAAAAACCAGTTGCTACATGTAGCTTTTTTATATAATCACTAATTCCAACATAAACACTGACATTATTAGATATTCGTTTTTTTATAAAAGAGTATATTCTGGACTCCAGACACAATGGATCCATATTTTTCCCTTTTTTAAATAATGTTCCATTTGGATGTATTAGTGAATAATCTCTTGACGTATGAACTATCGGTATTTCTCTATTCTTCGCCCATGTCCATATTGCAACAGAAAAACCTGTTAAGTTATTTGTGTGAACAACATCGAATTCTTTTTTAGCAAAATATCTAGCTACCAAACAAAGCATTTTTCTATTATATATGTCGTTGATATGCCAGACACAACGCCTTATAAAGGAGTGTTTTCCGGCGTACGGCCAATAAATATTTTTCAGAGGAAACCGTACAACACTGACTCCATTCATATGAATATTTTCGACTTCCACATTCTCGTGCAAGGTCGCGACAGTAACCTCATGACCTTTTGCGGCAAGCTCTTCAGCAAGTAACTGGACTGACTTCTCAGCACCACCTATTTTATACGGTGCATAAAGTGTGTTCACCATTAATATCTTCATTTATTTACCGTATTGTTAGTTCAATTTTCTACACAATTGTTATCACACTAATTGTTCTTTACTCTGTAATACGCCACCTCGTGATATACCGGCATATAAAAACACCCACATAAATGCCAATGTATATTCTGGATTCCCGGCGAAGGAACCAATTAGTGCCACAAAAAATAAAACAATAGCGATATTACTTGTGATATCTTTGTCAGTTTTAATCATTTTATATATGTGGTATATAAAAATAAATAAAATAACAAACCCCAAGTTATTTATTAATGCGATAATTAAGGATGAAGCCCTCTCACTTCCTACACCAATACCGAACCCATATGAGTTAATGATATTTTCTATCGCGTTACTATTGGCAGCACCACGCATTAGACCTGAATCACTTGCTGATTTTTGTGCAGCATAGCTAGATAATATCTCAGAAATTGGCATTGCTCCAACTGCTAATATCATAGAGAGGAATGAGATATACATATAGTTACGTATCGTCTTCCTCACCATAATTATAAATATCACAGGTATAGAAATTAATATTGTAAAGAGTCCAGTTGTTGATAAGTTCAATAAAAATATTCCAAGTGTACATATTCCAATGAGTTTATATACCCAGTTCTTAGTACACAGAAGTGGTACAGCTAGCGAACCTATATATAACCCTGCTAAAGATGGTTCAGAAAATGTTCCAGCCGCACGAGCTTCATAAATCGCGGTAATTGAATAAGATGTATTATTAAATATCAACGGGGAAATTACGCTATATATTCCAGGGGTGAATTTCCATATCAAGCAGAAAGAGATAAACACAACTAATGTAAAGACTATACACTTCATAAAATACGCTCTGTCTATTTCATTTCTTCTATAATAGACAAAACCTAGCGTTAATATATGAAGTGATAGAATAATTAATTGGTTAATATTCGCGCCACTCCACCGTAATGGCACACCATGAGTGATAAAGTTAAGTTCAAAAGATTGCAATGATGAATATACACGGATGCCCGAGAAAAGATTTGCGGCCAAAAATGTATAACCCCAAACAATACCTATTAATAAAAATGACATCAAAACTGTTTTGTTTCTGAAACTTACAAAGCCTTTTCCTCCAAGTGGTAAAAACAGTCTTAATATAAAAAGTATTTCGATAAATGGGGCCAATGGCATATTCAATGGCCCGAATGCAAATGCTGAACTCGCCTGAAATATTGATGACAGAACAAGTAATAAAAGAAGCGGTTTATAGCCAAATGGGAAGAATACAATAGCTAAAACAATCCATATACCACCCCATATATCCATATTTCCACCTTTAATTATATAATATTTTTTTACAAGAGCAGTCTTTTAATATGCACCATCTTTTTTTAGCACAACACCGACCGTTTTAAATAGTATCGCTAAATCATTCCACATAGACCAGTTTTTTACATACCATGCATCAAGATATACTCTTGTATCATAATCAATATCACTACGACCACTTACTTGCCATAATCCTGTCATACCAGGTTTACTTAATAAATAATAATCTACCTCTTCATTATAGCGCTCAAGCTCAGCAGTAATAATTGGTCGCGGTCCCACTAAGCTCATCTCTCCCTTTAACACATTAAATAACTGTGGCAATTCATCCAGACTAGTTCGACGTAAAAATTGGCCAATCGGTGTTATACGAGGATCATTTTTTAATTTAAATGTTGCGTCCCATTCCTTTCTGGCTTCTGGATCAGATTGCAGCACCTGTTCTAAAACTTCTTTTGAATTAATAACCATTGAACGAAACTTTAGACATTTAAAAGCTTTTCCATTTTTACCAACGCGTTCATGCCCATATATCGCAGGACCACCATCTTTTTTTACCTTTAATGATATATACAATAATAGGGGCGAAAGCAGCACAATTATTCCAATTGATGCCAATATATCAAATGTTCTTTTAATAAATCTAGACGACCATTTTGCAAGGTTATGTTGCACGCGAAATATCATTACTTCATGGCTGAAAATAAATGACATATCGGTGCTATCCAGGGGCACACCTCGTAATGTCGGGATCACTGATACATATCTATATCCCTTTATCATCAATTGTCTTAGCCAATAATTACGAATATCCCCTTGATCAGATTCAACAGCCACAATAAATTGCATTTTCTTATTAATTGACGTTAGCCATTCTTCATTATGATACTCTACTGGGATACCATAAATTTTTTTGTCTAGTTCTGGTTTATTCTCGATTGATAAGAAACCGACAACTTTCAAACCCAGGTTATGTTCACTATTGATTGCTAAATATGCATCTTTCGCATTTTTTCCACAACCAATAATCCATGTTTCGCGTTGCCAGAAGCCCAAGCGATCCATTAACCATTTTGTACCAATTCTCGCAAACGGTACTGCGATAGCTGTAATCATCCAGGTAAGAAGCCATACATATCTCGAGAAATACCATTTCGCAAACGCCATTACTGCTAATTCAATTATTGCAAAAATGAGTAATGTTCTGAGGATTTCTTTAAGTTCAAACCAAAAGGTTTTTCTGTAAAAATAGTGTCGTAAACGTATTCCATACCATACGACACAACACAGACCTAATAACCAGTGTAAATACAGCCAACTTTCTAATTCTCTTGTTGGTACTCTAACATCGAAATCAGTCAGTACAAAAGATAATACAGCTAGTGATATATATAATGAGATAATAAAACTAATAAAATCGGATAATGCTAGCGATACACTAGAAACAATATTCCTCATGAAATACGTCATAATTCCCTCATATACTCATCATTTATGATATGAGTTATAGGGCCCTGTGGGAACAGGGCCAGTTTGATTATTTATTTTTTTGTTCTGAATATGAATATCCATAGTGGTTATAGCCATAACCATAATAGCTACTAGCTTTTCTGACTATGCCATTCAGAATACAACCTTTGACATTAATACCCGCCTGCTCGAAGCGCTTAACACTAACTGTAACCTCTTTCACTGAATCTTCTTCAAATCGAGTAACAAGTAAAGTTGTTCCAACATAATGTCCGATTATAGCGGCATCAGTCACAGCCAATATCGGCGGAGTATCGACAATCACAAGATCATATTTTTTTGATACTTCTTCCAGCAAGTGCTCCAATCGAGGATGCATTAATAACTCGGCCGGATTTGGAGGCACTTCACCACGTCCGATATAGTTGAATTCTTCGCCTGGAACCTTGCAAATCAGAGATTCTATGTCATTTTTCCCAGACAGGTAATCTGATAAGCCCTTTGTTTGCGATGAATTAAATAATTTATGAACATATCCTTTACGCATATCGGCATCAATAAACAAAACCTTCTGGCCAGTTTGCGAAATAATTGCTGCCAAGTTACTGCCAATAAATGTTTTCCCTGCATTTGGACTCGCACCGGAAATCATAAGAATATTGTTCTTAGCCTCCATCATTGCAAAATGCAAGCTTGTGCGTAAACCTCGAATTGCTTCTATGGCTAAATCTGCAGGATTTTCAGTTGCCAGTAACGTTCTGGTTTCTTGCTTACTACGAACACCAGTTTTCCTGTTTTTCTCTTTTAACGTTTCAGAGATCGGCACACTTGCATAAACGTTTATGCCAACCTCTTCTAATTGTTCTGGAGACTCTATACCACGACGTAAAAATACTCTCAGTAATATAATGCCCATCGAAGCAAAGAGGCCAATCACTACTCCAAGTATAACAACAATTAATTTTTTAGGCTTAACTTGTTTAGGTTGAGTAATGGCATTGTCAATTATTCTGACATTACCTATTGCACTCGATTTTGCGATATTCAGCTCTTGCTGTCGATTAAGTAATTGTAGATATACTGCACGGCCTGATTCAACGTCACGACTTAAACGTAATACTTCTTGTTGCGTTGAAGGCATCGTATTTACACGTTTATTAAGTTTTGCTTTCTCTTGTTGTAGTGTTTGTCTTTTCTCCATTAAGGCCTTATACGTCGGATGTTCATGCGTATAAAGCTGAGAGATTTCCGCTTCGCGGAATGTAAGTTGGTTTAATTGATTATCAACGTTAACAATCTGATCCAGAACTGACTTAGCTTCCATTGTCAAGTCTACAGAATCTTTTTGCCGACGATAATCGTTTAACTTATCTTCTGCGACATCTAACTCACCACGTACTTTCGGGAGTTGTTGATTTAGAAAATCCAGACTTTTTGCATCCTGCGCAGCTTGACGTTCAACGTTTTGGGCTAAATAATTCTGACTTATGCTATCCAGGATAGTTGATACTAATTCTTTATCCGTCCCGGTAAGTGTTAGGTTCAGAATTCCTGTATTTTTCCCTTGGTCCTCAACACTAAACGAATCTAATAAACTATTAATAGCCTGTAACCTGGACAAGTATGTAATAGTGAAATTAGTATCAGGTTTAGCCTCAATACCAGTCACTAACAGTGATATATCTTTATTTTCTAGAGGAACTCCTACCTTACCCTCGTAATGAAAGGTCTCAGACTCAACTATAAAGTGTTGTTGATCTTTAACTTGTAATGTTAATTCATTACCTGACTCTTCCACGGATGGCAGAATAAGATGTGCTATCTCAATTTTGCCAGGTTTTTCCCCTAATAGGCGTGCTAAACCGCTACCTATAACCGGAAAATAATCCTGTTCAACTCTTGACTGTAGGTTTAGATCATCAACTGTCTTTCCTAAAATCATTCGTGATTGCAGCAAAGCCATTTCCGGTGCTGATTGTGGTTGACTATCAGGCAACATCTGACTCAAGCTGTTCAAAATTGCATTTCCTTGCCTTTGCTCAACTTGAATCAAAGCATTTGCTTGATAGATTGGAGTGGCAAGTAATGCGTAGAGAAGAGCTAACAAGGTGAATATTGCTGTTACCGCAATAATTAGCTTGCGATAGTCTATTAATTCGCCTATCAACCGACCCAAATCAATTTCATCACCTTCGGCAGTGGGCGTTTTACCGTTAAGTTTCAAAGTCATGCAAAATATCCTGATTTTATCTTGTAAGTTTTTCAACCCAAAGCGCGCAGGCTTTTTCAATTAATCGATAGACGGATTCAAAAGCTTCGTCACTTTTTCTGTAAGGATCAGGAACCTCGCGCCCTCCAAGCCAATGACCAAGGAGCATGGTTTTTCCTCTGGCTTCAGGCGCAATATTACTTATTTGTTCTATATGTTGTTGTTCCATCACTAGTATTAACTGATACTTTCTTCCTAATGAACTGGTAAATTGAGTACCCAAATGGCCTTCTAAAGAAACCCCATACTTTTCAGCGATCCTTATAGCCGAAGCATCTGCAGGTTTATCAACTAACGCTCCGACACCAGCAGAGTCAACTTGCTTATCTGGCAGAGCGTTACGCAGTATCCGTTCAGCAATTGGTGAACGACATATGTTACCGGTACAAATTACGAGAATTGAGTCAAACATATTTATGGCCATGTTTTGATATAACGAGTAGTTTCGGTTATGTCATGCACACCAGAAATGGTTGGTACCAATTGAGATATTACACGGTTCCAGCGAACAAGCGGAGCGGTTGTAACATAGACAATATCATATGGTTGAAGTTGGAATTCAGTACCGAGAACCATTGCCGACGCATCTTGAGCATTAAGTTGATATATATTGGCGATCTTGCCTTCTTTATCACCTTTCAATTGACGAATAACAAATACACCTGTTGCATCACTTAATGCCTGAGACATCCCCTCAGCATTCCCGATTGCTTCAGCTAAGGTCATACCACTACGATCCATTTTCATGGTGCTCTGCTTTCCAACTTCGCCCATGACAAACACTTTCAAATCATCATTTCTTGGCACAAACAAGATATCACCAGGATATAGTAAATAGTTTTGTGTCAAGTCACCTTTTTGCATCAGTGCATATAGTGATATTTTTGTATCTTTACCATTATGGGTTAATACGACATTACGCCAATCAGCATCTGGAGCAAGTCCTCCTGCAGCATTAATCGCATCCATTACTGTTAATGGAATATTAGTGATCGGCTGTTGCCCTGACTTTAAAACTTCACCCGTTACGTACGCCTTTTGTGAACGAAATGCTGCGATACTGATGTCAACTTGTGGGCTTTCGATATACGTTGTCAAGCGAGATGATATGTCCTGGCGTACTTGGCTTAATGTTTTTCCTGCAACCTGGACTTTCCCTATATAAGGATAAAAAATGCTTCCATCAGCGTTGACCCAGTTACCCGTGTCGCTTGCGCTTCGATATTGACCTGCCGGGGTTGTCAATTCGGGATGATCCCATACTGTCACCATTAGTACATCACCCACGCCAATACGATATTCATAACTTTTTAATAGCGTATCGAGTTGTGGGTTTGAACGCGCGATAACAGGCGCCGGACGCAACTGATCAACTAAACCTGGAGTCATTGGATAAACATTTACCAACTTATCCAGATCATAATCACTGTCTGGTAACTCTACCACGTTCTTTCGAAGGCTATTCAACCCCTGACCTGGTAGTATCGTACAACCGGATAGAAACCCTATTGCCAACGCTAAAGCGGAAAACCTAATAATTTTTTTCTTCATAATGTCACATCATCAGTAAATCAAAAATGGCCACTTTTGCACAACTGACATAGCGATATGGTTTTAGTGGAATTATCAATTACTTAACACCATGCCGCTACCAATTGCTTGCTTATAAACTAAATGGAATCTCTATACCCGCACTAGCACCTACATCGTCGCTATCACTATTATCGGCATTGGTGTACCAAAGATTAGTACTTAACCGAACAGACCTATAAACATCTCCACTCCAGCCTAACTGAATTCCTTTTAATGTGTCTGAATGCGGGAACGCTTTATTAATTGACTGATCCTTTGGATTGACCTTCGCGTAAACAAGACGAGAGCTCCAGCGCTGATTATCTTCAGTCACCAACTCAACTTTGCCTGCAAACAACTGGCCATCTCCCCCCATCGCGTCACCAAGTGGATAGCCTTGCTGATAATAACCATCTTTATAGATGTGATGGGTATAACTGTAATTGGTGCGACTCATATTCGTACGGGTATCATGCGCTTCTACATACCAGTTAATCGCATCTTTACCCCAGCCGTGGTGGCCTTCAATACCACCAAGATACATATTCGCGGAAGGTAAGAATCCTGACTCATCTTCGCCAATCATTTGGCCATAGAAACTCACCGGCCAGCCCAGTGTAGGTTCGAGCTTAAACTTAAAATCAAAGCCGGCAAGTTGGTTGCCCGGTTCATTTGGATCGTTGGCTGAGGAGTTGTCTTTGCCCGTAAATCCATCCCAAAAACTGCTAAAGGATTCAGGTCGCCCTTCTCCCCCCCACTGCATTATACGTGAAGCGCCAAGCTCAAGTGATTGGAAAGGTGAGAAAGTAAGACGACCACCGAGGATCTTAGCGTGAGGCACGGCCGTATATTGATTCATCTGACTAGCGGAAATCTGATACTGCCACGGACCAATCCAGCGCAGCCACCATGTCTCAGGAGCAGCTTGCTCAGCACGTTGCATTAAAAAACCGGTCATCGGTCTGGCCGCATCGCCACGAATCAGGCTACCTTCATAACCAGGGCCCCACCACTGAGGCACCTGCCCGAATGATAACCACTGGTTCCAGAACTTGACTGCGCCATAAGCGCCGTTGGCATTAAAACGTGATCCATTGCTAATTCGCTCCCCGCCTTCGACATTCCCCTGTAGATGTACATCCCACCACTCACCGCTGTTGTTGAAGGCAAGAGACAAGGAGTTATCCGCTGGTTGACTTTGGCCAAATCCCTGCGGTGTTCCTGGTTGGTCAGTCGACGTATAGCCGCTTACGCGAAAATCCGCCTTCAAATTAGAAAGACGTTGATTGATGCGCGCAAGGACAACTTGTTCAGAGGAATATGAAGGTTTTGCTTTTTTCAGCGCTCGGGTAATTTCTTCCTGGCTGAGCGGCCAGGTGGAGAGACTTAGATGAATGACTCCGCGATCGGATAACCATGCCAGGTCGTTGCGAAGTTCATTATCATTTTGCACCAATCCTGCTGCATATACCTGCGAGCTAACTGATGCAACCAGACCCAAAGCAAGTGCGATACGAGCAATTTTTATCATTGTTCAAGTTCCATTTACGAGTCCCTTCCCACCAGGTGGGTACGGCAATGGGGATTTTTAAGAATCAGGAGCTTATGAGTTCGACAAGCCTTTTTTTACAACAGCGATCCATTGCCTCGATGGACAACTCCTCAAGCACGAGCGGTTTGCTGCAAACGGATGTGAACTTAACGCATTCATAATGTAAGCGATATTGGTTGCTAAGGCTACTTTCATGGCCTCAATAATGTGCACATGATCAGAAGTCTGACAACGTCGCTAAGCGTAGGATGAGTATTCAAAACGCTGGGTACCGTGAGTGTCAGGATACGCTACCGCCCTTGGCTTAACAGCTACCAACGCACTGTACTTCTAACCCAGCAATTTTCTTTACATTGACTGTTGGTGAATTAACCACAGCAATTATTTTTTACCGCCTCGAGTTTACGAGATTCTTCTCTTAATTGGGAGTATAAATTCAACCCTACAAAGCGGATAAAGCGATATTTTTCATTTTTACCGGCAAGGATTCATCTGTTAATAAGATTATTTAATGGAATCTCTCAGCAACCGGCCAGATTATTACCACTCAAAGCGCAACGCCTTGTAACCACATGATTTTAAAGGGATAAAAATAAAACCTTTGTTTAAGAAAAAAAATAACCATGCAGTAGTCAACTACAAAATATGATAGCTATCATTACCCACTTCTTTTTTGGGTTCCAGAACGACAACTCTGATTTCCGTTATTCTCTTTTCATTTAAGAATCATCTTACTCGTAATAACATGCTGAACCGTGCTTTCAGATAGTCTGTTACCATTATTATGTTTCACCATTATGAAAGTCACGATTCTAAAATCCCCTGTTATCGATGGACAAGCTATTTATCATACTAATCACTACAGCAGTTAATTTGTAAACTTATCGAACCAGTATGATTAATATATATGCTTATGTAGATCGGCTCTGGTGAATGGCTTCTCAAATGGTCCGATCATGGTTGCAACCTCGCCTAACAACGACTGCGTCGGCGCTTTAACCCCAGTGTTTAATAATATGAGCGGGATGATGACCACGCTCAACGCCCCCATCCATGAAATCTGCGCAGAGCGTGAGGCCGGCGTACGCCATTGCAACAGCAGAAAAGTCAAACTTCCGCAAGCGCCCAGGATAAATCCACTCACTACTTCAGATACCGAATGTGCATGAATCATCAAACGGGAATAACCAACAATGCCCGCAAGAACAAAGCCCAAAAGTACGGCCCCCCCGCGAAGGGATGATGAAGCACGGGAAGTTAACAGCCATATGAGTATTGGCCAAAATGCGGTAGAGAGCGCGGTATGTCCGCTGAAACCAGTAAAATCGATTTCACGTATGCCAATTCCCCAGCCCATAAAAGCCAGCTTTGAAATGCACACGACAGTTCCCGTAATCCCAAATAGCAACGCCCATTGCCAGGCCAGCGTCCGGGATGTTTTACGAAGTACCAGCACCGCGAACAGCACCACCGCGCTGGGCAGTAACACGGTACTATCGCCAAAAAAAGAGACAAATTGCCAGTTCATTTACGCTTCATCCTCTGACGATACATCCCTTTTCCCTGTACCTTATCCATGAATTCCTTATGGGCATATTCATCCATTAACATCACGTTTATATGCATACATCACCGTTGTTTAATGGCTAAACATGATCTCAGTCAAGTTTTATTTCGCATCTCTAACTGTGCTGCAGTGCGCTTGTTTAAGAAAGAGCGCACTAAACAACTATCAGTTAAGCAATTTTTTGACTCATCTGACCAAATGACAGCCCCACGCGCGACAATCACCGATAAGCCGTTACATCTACGTACTCAATAAGATTCAACTGAGATGAAAATTCTTCATTGCAATTAATGAACCGAATAAATAAGAATCTCGGTTTCATTTCAGTTGGATCTTATAATGCTGGCGTGGCTCTCAACATTGTGATGTCACCTGCACGCCAGCTCTCGCTCGTATTAACCGTTTAGTTTCACGCCAGCAGCTTTTTGATGCTCTCGCGGAATTTGGTTCCTTCTTTATGGTTACGTAAGCCGTAGCTTACAAACGCCTGCATGTAACCCATTTTTTTGCCGCAATCGTAGCTCTCGCCGGTCATCAACATGGCATCGACAGACTGTTTCTTCGCCAGGGCAGCAATAGCGTCCGTCAGTTGAATACGACCCCATGCGCCAGGTTCAGTACGCTCAAGTTCTTCCCAGATATCAGCGGATAGTACATAACGGCCAACGGCCATCAGGTCGGAGTCGAGCGTTTGCGGTTCGTCTGGTTTTTCAATAAATTCAACAATACGGCCAATCTCCCCTTCCACTTTCAAGCCATCTTTGGTTTGAATGACGGAATACTCGGAGAGATCGCCTGGCATACGTTTGGCCAGAACCTGGCTGCGCCCGGTTTCATTAAACCGCGCTACCATTGCCGCGAGGTTATAACGCAGTGGATCCGCGCTTGCGCCATCAAGAATGATATCCGGTAACACCACAACAAATGGATTATTGCCAACCGCCGGACGCGCACAGAGGATAGAGTGACCCAGGCCCAGTTGCTGACCTTGTCGAACGTTCATTATTGTTACACCTGGCGGACAAATCGCCTGCACTTCGGCTAATAGTTGGCGCTTAACACGTTGCTCCAGCAGCGCTTCCAGCTCATAAGAGGTATCGAAATGGTTTTCTACAGCATTCTTAGATGAATGGGTGACCAGCACAATTTCTTTGATTCCGGCGGCGACAATCTCATCGACGATATACTGAACCATCGGCTTATCAACGATCGGCAGCATCTCTTTCGGTATCGCTTTGGTCGCAGGCAACATATGCATCCCTAACCCTGCTACCGGAATAATTGCTTTCAAACTCACCATTA
Source organism: Klebsiella sp. CN_Kp091 (assembly GCF_040065095.1). Classification (NCBI taxonomy): domain Bacteria; kingdom Pseudomonadati; phylum Pseudomonadota; class Gammaproteobacteria; order Enterobacterales; family Enterobacteriaceae; genus Klebsiella; species Klebsiella sp. CN_Kp091. The sequence goes on from NZ_JBEAIO010000013.1 coordinate 27,307, forward strand.
TTTCATCCACCTATATGGTTATAAACTTTCGAATTTTTGTCAGAACGTTGATGTCACTGGCATTTGTTTGTGATGGTACAGCATCGTACCGTGCACGACTTTAACCAAAATCCTAAATTACTCTCTTAGTCCAAGAATACACGCAAAAAATGCTAGCTGACAGGTAGCTTTAAGAAAATTCTCACACTTTTGTCCTGGCCAATCGCCGCTTGAGGAAATAGAGCAAAAACAACGTTTAATACATTGTTATTTAACAATAATAATTGACAAACTCTCCTGATGATAAGCTACTGTCTTTGCGGATTTAACACCATCATTCTTAAAAATGACAGTGATGAGCCACTTCAGGAAAAGTCAAATCCCACGCGAAATAGCAATTTGCCGATAGTAATCAGTAAAATCGTCTAAACTTTGGACAAAAGCTTCTCTGACTAACCTTCTTACCCGCGGATTAACCCGTTGACCATCGCTGATACTGCTGCTTTTATGCAACAATGAGCCATCTTAAGGGTCTTATTAAACCCGAGTCCTGACAAGCTACGGAATTCAGTAGGAATATTCCCCTTAATACCATTTTGGTGAAAAATACGGCAATATTTTGGCATTGCCCGTAGTTAATAACTCTTCCTTATCCTTGCTATTACCGCACAGTAATTGCATGGATTTCTAATTAATTCCGAAACAGCCCAGATAGATCTTAAACGCCCGATATTTAACCATCGTTTATTACGTTATAACTTTCGTTTGTATCCCAACCCACTGCCCATTGCTACGATAAAACGTTGCATTTTACTTGGCGCTTATCCATGATCGGTAGATGATTCGATTAGGTTGTAAAGGTTCTTAGTGATTATGGAATGGATTGCCGATCCCTCAATCTGGGCTGGTCTCATTACGCTTGTGGTTATCGAACTGGTTCTGGGAATAGATAACCTGGTATTTATTGCGATCCTTGCCGAAAAGCTCCCCCCTGCTCAGCGCGATCGTGCACGCGTTACCGGTCTGTTGTTGGCAATGGTGATGCGTCTGGTTCTGCTGGCGTCAATTTCCTGGTTAGTCACCCTCACCACACCGCTCTTCAACTGGCATGACTTAAGCTTCAGCGCCCGTGATTTAATTATGTTATTCGGCGGGTTGTTCCTGTTGTTTAAAGCCACCGTAGAGCTTAACGAGCGGCTGGAAGGAAAAGACAGCAATAACCCCACCCAGCGTAAAGGCGCGAAGTTCTGGGGCGTGGTGACGCAAATAGTCGTGCTTGATGCCATTTTCTCGCTGGATTCGGTCATTACCGCAGTGGGTATGGTTGATCACCTGGCGGTGATGATGGCTGCGGTCATCATTGCCATTACGCTGATGCTAATGGCCAGCAAAGCTCTCACTCGCTTTGTCAACAGCCACCCCACGATCGTCATTCTGTGCCTGAGCTTTTTGCTGATGATCGGTTTTAGCCTGATTGCCGAAGGATTTGGCTTCCCAATCCCGAAAGGCTATCTGTATGCCGCCATCGGTTTCTCGGTAATGATCGAATCGTTCAACCAGTTAGCCATCTTCAATCGCCGACGCTTCCTCACAGCCAACCTCACCATGCGGCAGCGGACGACTGAGGCGGTGATGAATCTACTAAGCGGGCGTAAAGAGAACGCTGAGCTTGATGCTGAGACGGCAACCATGGTCGCCGACCAGGGAGAAAACCCGCTGTTTAATCCGCAGGAACGCTTAATGATTGAGCGCGTCCTGAATCTGAATCAACGCACCGTCAGCAGCATTATGACTTCACGTCATGATATCGAGCACATCGACTTAAGTGCGCCCGAAGAGGAAGTTCGCGCACTGCTGGAGAAAAACCAGCATACCCGAATTGTCGTCACCGGCGGCAACGACAATGAAGATCTTTTAGGAGTTGTTCATGTTATCGACTTGCTACAGCAGTCGTTACGAAATGAGCCGCTCGATTTACACATTTTGCTGCGCCAACCACTTATTTTCCCGGAGACCCTGCTGTTGCTCCCGGCGCTGGAGCAGTTCCGCCTGGCACGGACGCACTTTGCTTTTGTGGTCGACGAATTTGGCTCCGTTGAAGGGCTTGTAACCATCAGCGATGTTATGGAAACCATTGCGGGTAATCTGCCTAATGAAGTGGAAGAGATCGATGCTCGTCATGATATTCACAAAAACGCCGATGGTAGTTGGACTGCTAACGGCCATATGCCGCTGGAAGATCTGGTGCAGTACGTTCCGCTGCCGTTGGATGATAAGCGCGAGTACCACACGATTGCCGGGCTACTGATGGAGTATTTGCAGCATATTCCTGCCGCTGGCGAGGAAGTGAAAATCGGCGGTTATACCCTGCGTACACTGGAAGTTGAAAGCCATAGGGTGCAGAAAGTACAGATTATCCCGCCGGTTGAAGTAGAAGATGAATTAGATTATGAAGTGTGAATGAAGTTGAGGGCTCAGCCGCCGCGAGCAACTCGCGGCGGCTGATGATTACAGCTTATCGAGTAGTTTCTTCACGTCTTTGCCGTTCTGGCTATTACTATTGCGTTCCGCCCACTCATTCAAACGCTGTCTCGCTTCATCCTGCAACTGCTTGCGCAGGATCTGATCTACCTGCAGGCTATAGCTTAACGACTGCCACTTACCATAAATGCGCAGCGGAATTGCCGTCTGCTTGAGGCGATCAATAAGCTTGCTTTCGCCTTTCCAGCCACCTAACACCCGCACGTTGAAATGCATGTCGCAATCCTCTGCGAGCAGATTCAGATTGCCTTGTCCATTCAACGCCATCATTGCCGACTGTCCCTGCAAGTCGTTAAGCGTTATCTGGCCATTGTTCAGGGTTAAATCACTGCTTAGTGCGTCAAGCTGAGTTGCGTTATCGAAGTTTTCCTGCGCCTGAACATTGGTGCTCCTCGCTACAGCCTGCTGTACTAGCTGCTGGAAGTTGAGCCCTTCGGTACGCGTATCCTTCATTTGCAGCTGCGCCTGTCCACGCCAGTTGCGACGGAAGTCATCTGCATCAATGCGCGGCCCGGAGAAATCCCCATTCAGGGATAATTTCCCCGTCAGGCTAATCGGGTAGTTAAACGCCTGCAAGATGGTACCGATTTCTACATTATCCAGTTGCGGTTGGAAAGCAGCATGCGCAGTGTTGCCTCTTACATCCAGCACCCCAGGTAACGAGAGACGCCCTTCCCCCAGACTACCCTGCAGTTGTTTCACCGTCAGCAGCCCCTGCTGGTTAGTGATATCACTCTTCACCTGGCTGAATCGCATACCACGCCACTGCACCTGGTCCGCCGAAATCGCCAGCTGGCCGTTAAAGCCAAGCAGACTATGATAATCCTGCTGGATATCGCTATCGGCAATCACAGGGCGCAACTGTCTCGGCTGGCTTTGTCCACGCTGATCGGCATTGCCTTCATTAGCCGCCGCGCTTTGCGCAAGCAAACTATCCAGATTCAGAGTGGTTGCCTTCAGATTTAGCAGCCAGTCAGGTTTATCCCCCAGCACAACGCTACCGCTACCGGTAATTGCGCTGCCATTAGCAGTGAGATTGAGATTGTCGAAATTGAGTTTTTTCGCCTCTTCAATCCAGCTGGCTTGCAAACTTCCTTGCCCGCTCAGGCCGTCCGGCGGCAACTCCGCACCACGTACCTGCCAGTTGAGCTGCGAAAAATCCGCTTTCAGAGAGTGAGGATAATCGCCGCCCTGGACCTGGGCTGTAAACGACAACGCTAAGTCACGTTGATCGCGATTGACCCTGCCAGAGAAATCAACCGTCGCCAGATGGTTGTCATCCTGCTCCATTTGTAAGCGTATATCGCGCACGGTGACCTGTTCGCCATTTTCATGCTGGAAGAACAGGACACTATCGGCTACCTGCAGTTTACGGACATCGTATGACCATCCGCGATCTTGCGGCGCCTGCGGCAACGTATTGTCATGCGGCACCACCGGCGCGTTCTGGTTTCGCACCGCTTCCGTTTTGGCGGTAAGCTGAATGACCGCGCCTTTCAACATCACCTGCTTCACCTGCAGTTGGTGAGAAAGTAGCGGCATCAGCGCAACATCCAGCCGCATGTTATCGGCACGCACCACCGGTTCGGAAGCGCCTGGCGCCGTCAGCGCCATACGGCCGGAGAGAATACTCAGCTGCGGCCAAACATGCCAACGCAGCGGCCCATCAAGCTTCAGTTGATAGCCGCTACGCTCCGCCACTTCCTGCACCATATAGTTGCGGAAGTCATTAGGGTTGACCAGCAGCACCAGCGCAGCGAGCCCCGCGACAATGACGGTCAACAAGATCATCAGCGTGGTCAGAATTCGTCTCATGGCATCCTCGATAAGCCGCTAACTTTATCAATCCTTGTCGATTCGACTCGCTACCGCGCCCTGCTGGTCGCGATATTTGGCATCTTCACGGCGGTTATATGGCCGCGCCGCCGGGCCCGAAAGCGGCTCGAAGCTTAGCGCGCCGATGGGCATTCCCGGGCGCAACGCCAATGGCAGCTTGCCGGAATTATAGAATTCCAGCACGATGCAGCCAGACCAGCCAGGATCAATACGGTGCGCAGTGACGTGAACCATGAGTCCGAGACGCGCCAGCGACGAACGGCCATCAAGCCAGCCGACGAGGTCTGCCGGAAGCGTTACAGACTCATAAGTCACTGCCAGCGCTAATTCTCCAGGATGAAGATAGAAAGCCTCGCCTTCCGGCAATACGATCTCTTCGCTCATGACCCGGTCCAGCGCCGCGCTCACTTCCGCCTTCGGGCCGCTCAGGTCAATAAATGGCGCCGTATGACCGCGGAAAGTACGGAATTTATTGCCTAAGCGAACGTCAACGGTCGCACCGTTAATTCGATCCACCGGCGGACGTGGGCTGATTGCCAGGCGCCCTTCATCCAACCAGGCTTCTATATCTCGGTCACACAGACGCATGAGCTTTCTCCTTTAAGGCATCTAGCCCTTACGCTTTCCGGGAATAAGGGCAATTGGGATTCTCTTTGCACGTTACACAATTAGTACGTGTTATTCAAAGAACTGACTGATTTTGGCCTTCAGAATATCGATGGCAATACGGTTTTTACCGCCGCGCGGGACAATAATGTCAGCATATTGCTTGGAAGGTTCAATAAATTGCAGGAACATTGGCCGCACCGTCTTCTGATACTGCGCCATCACCGAGTCCATGGAACGGCCACGCTCGTTAACATCACGCTTGATGCGGCGCATCAGACAGATATCCAGCGGGGTATCGACGAAAATAGAGAAGTTTAATTCATTGCGCAGTCTGGCATCCGTCAACAGCAGGATCCCTTCGAGAATGATCACTTTCTTCGGTTGAATATGAATAGTTTCCGGCATACGCGTATGTTCAACGTAGCTATACACGGGTAATTCAATTGGCTGGCCGCTTTTCAGCGTCTGCAAATGCTGGAACAGCAAGCTATGGTCCATCGAGCTCGGATGGTCATAGTTGGTTTTTACACGCTCTTCCATCGACAGATGGCTTTGATCTTTGTAATAGCTGTCTTCTGGAATAACGCCAATATGCTCATCGCCAACTTGTTCACGTAATTCACGATAAAGTGTGCTGGCGATAAGGCTTTTGCCCGAAGCCGATGCGCCGGCGATGCCTATAATGACGCACTGATGAGACGTATCAGTCATAAATTTTTGCGACCTGATTAACCTGGATGTAGATGGAGGGTGACGGTTGACCGTCAAACGCGGCAATTATAGGGATTTCAGGGCGGCGATACCAGTGATATGCGCCCTGTACGCCTATTCCTCGTCCGGTGTCCAGCCTTCGGTATACCAGATATGCAATAAAGCATAGGAGCGCCAGGGCTGCCAGCGGCTGGCATAGCGGGCAATACGCGCAGGCGTCATTCCAGGAAAACGCTGTTTAATCAGATAGTCATCGGGCAGAAAAATATCTTTTGCCTGCCAACCGCGCAGCGCGTAGTAATTTGCCGTCCAACGACCAATGCCAGGCAGGCTCTGCAATTGTTTCATGCCGGTTGCCATATCAGCAGGCGCCGTCAACGGCAATTCTCCGCTCAATGCCGCTTTGCCGAGGTGAATTAACGCTTCCGCGCGGCGAAGCGGCATCCCCAACGCCTTGAGCGCCAAAGGGTCGGCTTGCGCTAGTTTCTGTGGCTCAGGGAAGACAACATAGCCTGGCGCTTCACTTAACGCTTCTCCATAGACCGCGGCCACTTTTGCCGTCAGCTTCGCTGCCATCGCTACACTCACCAGTTGACCGAGCACCGCACGCACCGCCTGTTCGAACGCATCCAGCGCCCCCGGCAAGCGAAGTCCTGGTCGCGGCTGCGCCAGTTTGCCTAAGGTTTGCGAAACCTCCTGCGGGTCGCAGGCCAAATCCAACAGTTGCGTTACGCGCGCCAGACACTGGTCTGCTACCGGTAATAGTCCGCGAGAGAGCGTCACCCGGAAACCCTGGCCGCATTCATCCGCTTTAACCGAGATCAATCCACGATGTCCATCGATACTAAAGCTGCGGGTATATTCATCTTCATGGAAGGTTTCAATTCCCGCCACCGCACGCGCGCTAAGAAACGCGAACATCCATCGCCAGTCATAGGGGGGTTGCCAGGGTAATAATGTCATGCACTCTCCTTATTAATCGCAACAAGCATAGATGCTCTGCGCCAGATGCGCCTTGCTTTTAAATTCCAGTTGTCGGCATGGCGGCAATCCGCTAAAGTCGCCCCCCTTCTTCACTGGCATGGGGATTTTTCCGGTTATGTTTATTGGTTTTGACTATGGTACCGCCAACTGTTCGGTCGCCGTTATGCAGGGTGGCAGCCCACGGCTTTTAACGCTGGAAAACGGTAGCCCATTGCTGCCGTCGATGCTTTGCGCCCCGACGCGCGAAGCGGTCAGCGAATGGCTTTACCGCCATCACAATGTCCCGGCCGACGGCGCGGAAAACCAGGCGCTGCTACGACGCGCCATTAATTATAACCGTGATGAAGATATCGAAGTCCTCAGCAACAGCGTTCAGTTCGGACTCGCCTCTCTGCATCAATACGTTGACGATCCGGAAGAGGTCTACTTCGTTAAGTCGCCAAAGTCGTTTCTTGGCGCTAATGGTCTTAAACCCCAGCAGGTCGCTTTATTTGAAGATCTGGTCTGCGCGATGATGCTGCATATTAAACAGCAGGCGCAGTCTCAGCTTAGCGAGCAGATTACCCAGGCGGTCATTGGTCGACCGATTAACTTTCAGGGTCTTGGCGGCGATGACGCTAACGCGCAAGCCCAAGGAATCCTTGAGCGGGCAGCGAAACGCGCTGGCTTCAACGATGTCGTGTTTCAGTTTGAACCCGTTGCAGCGGGGTTAGATTTTGAAGCCACGCTCGACGACGAAAAACGCGTGCTGGTCGTCGATATCGGCGGCGGTACCACCGACTGCTCGCTGCTGTTGATGGGGCCACAGTGGCGGCAGAAAGCCGAACGTCAGGATAGCCTGCTCGGCCACAGCGGCTGCCGTATCGGCGGTAACGATCTCGATATCGCCCTGGCCTTCAAATGCCTGATGCCGTTACTCGGCATGGGCGGCGAAACGGAAAAAGGCATCGCGCTGCCTGTACTGCCCTGGTGGAATGCGGTGGCGATTAACGACGTCCCGGCGCAGAGCGATTTTTACAGCGCCGCCAACGGTCGTATGCTTAATGACCTGCTGCGCGACGCTCGTGATGCCGACAAGGTCGCACTGCTGCTTAAAGTCTGGCGACAGCGTCTGAGCTATCGCCTGGTGCGCAGCGCGGAAGAGAGCAAAATCGCCCTTTCCGCTCAGCCGGATTTCAACGCCGAACTGCCGTTTATCAGCGATGAGCTGGCAACCGCTATCAGCCAGCAGGGGCTGGAAGAGGCGCTCAATCAACCGCTGGCTCGCATTATGGAGCAGGTAAAGTTAGCGCTGGAAAGCAGTCAAGAAACCCCGGACGTTATCTATCTCACCGGCGGTAGCGCACGATCGCCGTTAATTAAGAAGGCGCTGGCCGCGCAGCTGCCGGGGATACCGATCGCCGGCGGCGATGATTTTGGTTCCGTTACCGCCGGGCTTGCCCGCTGGGCGCAGGTGGTTTTCGCCTGAAACGCGAGCGCCATTCGGTAACCTGAGTTGACTTTGCCGCTTTTTCGTCCTAATTTGCAGGATGAAGGGTAAGGGAGGATTTCTCCTCCCCCTGATACACTGTTAGTAAGTCGGGAAACTTATCAGTAACAGCACTATCAGTATGATGACCAGATTCATCATAACCCTTTCCTTATTTAAGGCCCCTCCCTCAGGAGGGGCTTTCCTGTATTTAGCCTCCGCTAAATCAAGCTGACGTTACCATGCCGCGTCTGACACATTTCTTTTCAGCGTTCGGCTTTGCGATCCTCCTCGTGAAAGCCCGCCAATTCAGACCTTTCCATACGCTCTTTTCATAATTCCTCCATTTTTGCGGGGCGTTCCGTTACTAAACTAGTATCATTCAGCGAAAGCTTCAGGATGAGATAGCAAAACAATGAAAAGCAGTAACACACTTCGTTGGGGAATAGTCCTGACGGTAATTTTGGTGGCGGGAGCCGCCTATTGGTTCTGGCACGATCGTTCCGAAGAGACAACCGCAGGTGCCGCTGGCGCAAGTCAGCAAGGAGCAAAAGCGCCTGCCGGGGCGCGTCACGGGCGTTTTGGGGCAACGCTGGCCCCGGTGCAGGCGGCAACCGCCACCAGCGAAGCCGTCCCCCGCTACCTTACTGGTCTTGGGACCATCACCGCGGCGAATACCGTGACCGTGCGCAGTCGGGTTGACGGCCAGTTACTGAGTATTCATTTCCAGGAAGGTCAGCAGGTCAAAGCTGGCGATCTGCTGGCGCAAATCGATCCCAGCCAGTTCAAGGTCGCGCTGGCCCAGGCGCAGGGGCAGCTTGCCAAAGATAACGCTACCCTCGCAAACGCGCGCCGCGATCTCGCTCGCTATCAACAACTGGTGAAAACCAATCTTATCTCCCGTCAGGAGCTGGATACCCAGCAGTCGCTGGTGGTCGAATCCGCCGGTACGGTTAAAGCCGATCAGGCCGCCGTCGCCAGTGCGCAACTGCAGCTGGACTGGACCCGCATCACCGCACCGATTGACGGGCGCGTGGGCCTGAAGCAGGTCGATATCGGCAACCAAATTTCCAGTGGCGACACCACCGGCATTGTCGTTCTCACGCAAACCCACCCTATCGATTTGGTCTTTACCCTGCCGGAAAGCGATATCGCCACCGTGGTACAGGCGCAGAAAGCCGGTAAAACGCTGAGCGTCGAGGCCTGGGACCGAACCAATAAACAGAAGATCAGTACAGGCAGCCTGCTGAGCCTCGATAACCAAATCGATGCCACTACCGGCACTATTAAGCTTAAGGCCCGCTTTAATAACCTCGATGACGCATTGTTCCCGAATCAGTTCATCAACGCCAGAATGCTGGTGGATACCGAGCAGGATGCGGTCGTGATCCCCACCGCCGCGCTACAAATGGGCAATGAGGGGCACTTCGTATGGGTGCTGAACAGTGAGAATAAAGTCAGCAAACATACGGTTACGCCGGGTATTCAGGATAGCCAAAAAGTGGTGATTAACGCCGGACTGTCAGCGGGCGACCGGGTGGTGACCGATGGTATCGACCGCCTGACCGAAGGCGCTAAGGTCGAAGTCGTCGAAGCTCACAGCGCCGCGCCGGAACAACCTGCCGCCCGCCAGAGTGGTAAAAACGGAGCGGGCGCCTGATGCAAGTCTTACCCCCGAGCAGTACGGGCGGCCCCTCCCGGCTGTTTATTATGCGTCCGGTGGCGACAACGCTATTGATGGTCGCCATTATGCTGGCCGGGATCATCGGCTATCGCTTCCTGCCGGTCTCCGCGCTGCCGGAAGTTGACTACCCGACCATTCAGGTGGTGACACTCTACCCCGGCGCCAGCCCGGATGTGGTGACGTCATCGATTACCGCGCCGCTGGAACGCCAGTTTGGCCAGATGTCCGGCCTTAAGCAGATGTCCTCGCAAAGTTCGGGCGGCGCGTCGGTCATCACCCTGCAGTTCCAGCTGACCCTGGCGCTGGATGTCGCCGAACAGGAAGTGCAGGCGGCCATCAACGCCGCGACCAATCTGCTGCCGTCTGATTTACCCAACCCGCCGGTTTACAGCAAAGTGAATCCGGCGGATCCGCCGATCATGACCCTGGCCGTTACCTCCAGCGCGATGCCGATGACGCAGGTCGAAGATATGGTGGAAACTCGGGTGGCGCAGAAGATATCTCAGGTTTCCGGCGTCGGTCTGGTGACGCTTGCCGGCGGCCAGCGTCCTGCGGTACGCGTTAAGCTCAATGCCCAGGCGATCGCCGCGTTAGGTTTGACCAGCGAAACCGTGCGTACCGCTATTACCAGCGCCAACGTGAATTCAGCGAAAGGTAGCCTTGACGGCCCGGCCCGCGCGGTCACCCTTTCCGCCAACGATCAGATGCAGTCGGCAGAAGATTACCGTCGTCTGATTATCGCCTATCAGAACGGCGCGCCGATCCGTCTTGGCGATGTCGCGACCATCGAACAGGGCGCCGAGAACGCCTGGCTTGGGGCGTGGGCCAATAAGCAGCGGGCGATCGTGATGAACGTCCAACGCCAGCCGGGAGCGAACATCATCGCCACCGCCGACAGCATCCGCCAGATGCTACCGCAACTGACCGAGAGCCTGCCTAAATCCGTTAAGGTACAGGTGCTTTCTGACCGCACCACCAATATTCGCGCGTCGGTCAGCGATACCCAGTTCGAATTGCTGCTGGCCATCGCGCTGGTGGTGATGATCATTTATCTCTTCTTACGCAATGTCCCGGCGACAATCATCCCCGGCGTCGCCGTGCCGCTGTCGCTGGTCGGCACCTTCGCGGTCATGGTGTTCCTCGATTTTTCGATTAACAATCTGACGCTAATGGCATTGACCATCGCCACTGGTTTCGTGGTCGATGACGCCATCGTAGTCATCGAAAACATCTCCCGCTACATTGAAAAAGGTGAGAAACCGCTTGCCGCCGCGCTGAAGGGCGCGGGGGAAATCGGCTTCACGATTATTTCATTAACCTTCTCGCTGATTGCCGTACTGATCCCGCTGCTGTTTATGGGTGATATCGTCGGGCGATTGTTCCGCGAATTCGCCATTACCCTCGCGGTGGCGATTCTGATTTCGGCGGTGGTCTCGCTGACCCTGACGCCGATGATGTGCGCGCGGATGTTAAGCCACGAATCGCTGCGCAAACAAAACCGCTTTTCGCGGGCCAGCGAGCGTTTCTTCGAGCGGGTGATTGCCGTTTATGGCCGCTGGCTAAGCCGGGTACTGAACCACCCATGGCTAACGTTGAGCGTAGCGTTAAGTACCCTGGCGTTATCGATTCTGCTGTGGGTCTTTATCCCGAAAGGCTTCTTCCCAATCCAGGATAACGGCATTATTCAAGGCACCTTACAGGCCCCGCAGTCGGTGTCGTTCGCCAGTATGGCGCAACGCCAGCAGCAGGTATCCGATCTGATTCTGAAAGATCCGGCGGTTGAAAGCCTGACGTCGTTCGTCGGCGTTGATGGCACCAATCCGGCGCTGAACAGCGCGCGTCTGCAGATTAACCTTAAACCACTGGATGAACGCGACGATCGCGTGCAAACGGTCATCAGTCGTCTACAGCAATCGGTGGCAAGCGTCCCTGGTATTGAGCTCTATCTCCAGCCAACGCAGGATCTGACTATCGATACCACCGTCAGCCGAACTCAGTATCAGTTTACCCTGCAGGCTAACTCGCTTGATGCGCTGAGCAACTGGGTGCCGCAATTGCTGTCGCGCCTGCAATCCTTACCCCAGCTTGCCGACGTCAGCAGCGACTGGCAGGATAAAGGGCTCGCGGCTTATATTAATGTCGATCGCGATAGCGCCAGCCGGCTGGGTATTTCCATGGCGGATGTCGATAACGCGCTGTATAACGCCTTTGGCCAACGGCTGATCTCGACAATTTATACCCAGGCCAACCAATATCGCGTGGTACTGGAGCACGACACCCAGGCGACGCCGGGGCTGGCGGCGCTGGATAATATCCGCCTCACCAGCAGCGACGGCGGCATCGTGCCGCTGAAATCCATCGCCAGCGTCGAGCAACGCTTTACCCCGCTGTCGGTTAACCATCTCGATCAGTTCCCGGTGACCACCATTTCATTCAACGTGCCGGATAACTACTCCCTCGGCGAAGCGGTAGAGGCTATTTTGTCCGCCGAGCAGTCGCTGGATTTCCCAACCGACATCCGCACCCAGTTCCAGGGCAGTTCCCTCGCGTTCCAGTCGGCGCTCGGTAGCACCGTCTGGCTGGTCGTCGCGGCGGTCGTCGCCATGTATATCGTCCTCGGCGTACTGTACGAAAGCTTCATTCATCCCATCACCATTCTTTCAACCCTGCCGACCGCGGGCGTCGGGGCGCTGCTGGCGCTATGGCTGGCCGGTAGCGAGCTGGACGTGATTGCCATCATCGGCATCATTCTGCTGATTGGTATCGTGAAGAAAAACGCCATCATGATGATTGACTTTGCCCTCGCCGCCGAGCGCGAGCAGGGGATGCCGCCGCGCGAAGCCATTTACCAGGCCTGCCTGCTGCGTTTCCGGCCAATCCTGATGACCACCCTCGCCGCCCTGCTTGGCGCGCTACCGTTGATGCTTAGTACCGGCGTCGGCGCCGAATTGCGCCGCCCACTGGGCATCGGTATGGTCGGTGGCCTGATGCTCAGCCAGGTACTAACGTTATTCACCACGCCGGTCATTTATCTGCTGTTCGACCGGTTATCGCTGTATATGAAGAGCCGCTTCCCGCGCCGTGAAGAGGAGGCGTAAGTGAAGTTCTTCGCTCTCTTCATTTATCGGCCGGTGGCGACGATTCTTATTTCGCTGGCGATTACCCTATGCGGAGTCCTCGGATTCCGCCTGCTGCCGGTCGCGCCGCTGCCGCAGGTGGATTTCCCGGTGATCATGATTAGCGCCTCGCTGCCCGGCGCCTCGCCGGAAACCATGGCCTCATCGGTGGCAACACCGCTGGAACGCTCGCTGGGGCGCATTGCCGGGGTCAATGAAATGACCTCGTCGAGCTCGCTTGGCAGTACCCGCATCATCATGGAGTTTAATTTCGATCGCGATATTAACGGCGCCGCCCGCGACGTGCAGGCGGCGATTAATGCCGCGCAAAGCCTGCTGCCGAGCGGGATGCCCAGCCGCCCCACGTATCGCAAAGCTAACCCGTCCGATGCGCCGATCATGATCCTGACGCTCACCTCGGATACCTATTCGCAGGGCGAGTTGTACGATTTCGCGTCAACCCAGCTGGCGCAAACCATCGCGCAGATTGACGGCGTCGGCGATGTCGACGTCGGCGGCAGCTCACTGCCGGCGGTGCGCGTCGATCTTAACCCGCAGGCGCTATTTAACCAGGGCGTCTCACTGGATGCCGTGCGCAGCGCCATTGATAACGCCAACGTGCGTCGCCCGCAGGGCGCTCTGGAAGATGAAACCCATCGCTGGCAGGTGCAGACCAATGATGAACTGAAAACCGCGGCGGAATATTTGCCGGTGATCGTCCACTACAATAACGGCGCGGCGGTACGCCTTGGCGACGTGGCAAAAGTGACGGATTCAGTGCAGGATGTGCGTAACGCCGGGATGACCAACGCCAAACCAGCGATCCTGTTAATGATTCGCAAGCTGCCGGAAGCCAACATTATTCAGACGGTCGACAGCATCCGCGCCCGCCTTCCTGAGCTACAGCGTACTATCCCGGCCGCCATTGATTTGCAAATCGCCCAGGATCGTTCGCCCACTATCCGCGCTTCGCTGGAAGAGGTCGAACAAACGCTGGTGATCTCGGTCGCGCTGGTGATTCTGGTGGTCTTCCTGTTTTTGCGCTCCGGGCGCGCAACGCTTATCCCGGCCGTCGCCGTACCGGTATCGTTAATCGGTACCTTCGCCGCCATGTATTTATGCGGTTTCAGCCTCAATAATCTGTCGCTAATGGCGCTGACCATCGCCACCGGTTTCGTTGTCGATGACGCCATCGTGGTGCTGGAGAATATTTCCCGCCATCTTGAGGCGGGAATGAAGCCGCTGCAGGCCGCGTTACAAGGCAGCCGTGAAGTCGGCTTTACCGTGCTGTCGATGAGCCTGTCGCTGGTGGCGGTGTTCTTACCGCTGCTGCTGATGGGTGGCCTGCCGGGGCGCCTGCTGCGCGAGTTCGCCGTCACGCTATCGGTAGCGATCGGTATTTCGCTCGCCGTGTCGCTCACGCTGACGCCAATGATGTGCGGCTGGCTGCTGAAAAGCGGCAAACCTCATGAACCAACGCGGAATCGCGGCTTTGGCCGTCTGCTGGTCACTATTCAGGGTGGCTATGGCAAATCGTTAAAATGGGTGCTGAAGCATAGTCGCCTGACTGGCCTGGTACTGCTCGGTACGATGGCGCTCAGCGTGTGGCTGTATATCGCCATTCCGAAAACCTTCTTCCCGGAGCAGGACACCGGGGTGCTGATGGGCGGAATTCAGGCGGATCAGAGTATTTCCTTCCAGGCGATGCGCGGCAAACTGCAGGACTTTATGAAGATCATCCGCGAGGATCCGGCTGTCGATAACGTGACCGGCTTTACCGGCGGCTCGCGGGTGAATAGCGGTATGATGTTTATCACCCTGAAACCACGCGACCAGCGCCACGAAACGGCGCAGCAAATCATCGACCGGCTGCGAAAAAAGCTGGCGAAAGAGCCCGGCGCGAATCTGTTCCTGATGGCGGTGCAGGATATCCGCGTTGGCGGGCGTCAGTCGAACGCCAGCTACCAGTACACCCTGTTATCGGACGATCTGTCGGCGCTGCGTGAATGGGAGCCGAAAATCCGCAAGGCGCTGGCGGCGCTGCCGGAACTGGCTGACGTTAACTCGGACCAACAGGATAACGGCGCGGAGATGGATCTGGTCTACGACCGCGACACCATGTCACGCCTGGGCGTCAGCGTGCAGGATGCCAACAGCCTGTTAAACAACGCTTTCGGCCAACGGCAAATCTCGACCATCTACCAGCCGCTCAACCAGTACAAAGTGGTAATGGAAGTCGATCCGCTTTATACCCAGGACGTTAGCGCGCTGGAGCATATGTTTGTCATCAGTAAAGACGGGAAACCCATTCCGCTGTCGTATTTCGCCAAGTGGCAACCGGCGAACGCGCCGCTTTCGGTCAACCACCAGGGGCTATCGGCCGCCTCGACCATCTCCTTCAACCTGCCGACCGGCAAATCGCTGTCGGAAGCCAGCGACGCCATTGACCGGGCGATGACCCAGCTTGGCGTGCCGTCGAGCGTCCGTGGATCCTTTGCCGGCACCGCGCAGGTATTCCAGCAGACGATGAACTCACAGGTGATCCTGATTATCGCCGCCATCGCTACGGTGTATATCGTGCTGGGGATCCTCTACGAAAGCTACGTGCATCCGTTAACGATCCTCTCTACCCTTCCGTCAGCGGGGGTTGGCGCGCTGCTGGCGCTGGAATTATTTGGCGCCCCATTCAGCCTAATCGCCCTGATAGGGATCATGCTATTAATTGGCATCGTGAAGAAAAACGCCATCATGATGGTCGATTTCGCCCTTGAAGCGCAGCGTACCGGCAATCTTCCGCCGGAAGAAGCCATCTTCCAGGCCTGCCTGCTACGTTTTCGCCCGATCATGATGACCACCCTGGCGGCGCTGTTCGGCGCGCTACCGCTGGTGCTGTCTGGCGGGGATGGTTCAGAGCTGCGGCAGCCGTTGGGGATCACCATCGTCGGCGGTCTGGTCATGAGCCAGCTGCTGACGCTGTACACTACCCCGGTGGTCTATTTGTTCTTTGATCGTCTGCGGCTGCGTTTTACGCGCAAGTCTTCTCAACCGGTAAGCGAATAAGATGACAGATCTGCCCGCCAGCGTACGCTGGCAGTTATGGATTGTGGCCTTCGGCTTCTTTATGCAGTCGCTGGATACCACCATCGTCAACACCGCCCTCCCCTCGATGGCCAAAAGCCTTGGGGAGAGCCCGCTGCACATGCATATGGTGGTGGTCTCGTATGTGCTAACGGTGGCAGTCATGCTACCGGCCAGCGGCTGGCTGGCGGACCGGGTTGGCGTGCGCAATATTTTTTTCAGCGCCATTGTGTTGTTTACCGTCGGCTCGCTGTTCTGCGCCCAGGCAACCACCCTCGATCAGTTGGTGATGTCCCGCGTGCTGCAAGGCGTCGGCGGCGCGATGATGGTACCGGTCGGGCGGCTAACGGTGATGAAAATCGTTCCTCGCGATCAGTATATGGCGGCGATGACCTTCGTCACCCTGCCCGGCCAGGTTGGCCCCCTGCTCGGCCCGGCGCTTGGCGGGGTACTGGTCGAATATGCTTCCTGGCACTGGATTTTCTTGATCAACATCCCGGTTGGCATCATCGGCGCTATCGCCACATTATGCCTGATGCCGAACTACACCCTGCAGACCCGGCGCTTTGATATCCTTGGTTTTATTCTGCTGGCGGTGGGAATGGCCACCCTGACGCTGGCGCTCGACGGTAAAAAAGGGCTCGGTATCTCGCCGCTGCTGCTCGCCGCGCTGGTCGCCGGTGGCCTGATGGCCATAATTTTTTATTTGTGGCACGCCCGCGGCAACGTTAACGCATTGTTCAGCCTCAATCTGTTTCGCAATAAAACCTTCTCGCTCGGTCTTGGCGGCAGCTTTGCCGGGCGTATCGGTAGCGGGATGTTACCGTTTATGACTCCGGTATTCCTGCAAATTGGCCTCGGCTTCTCGCCGTTCCACGCCGGGCTGATGATGATCCCGATGGTGCTGGGCAGCATGGGGATGAAACGCATCGTGGTGCAGGTAGTAAACCGCTTTGGCTATCGCCGCGTACTGGTTTTCGCAACCCTCGGCCTGGCGCTGGTGAGTTTATTGTTCATGGCCGTCGCTCTGGCCGGCTGGTACTGGCTGCTGCCGCTGGTGCTGTTTCTGCAGGGTATGATTAACTCCAGCCGTTTCTCATCAATGAATACCCTGACGCTAAAAGACCTGCCTGATGAGTTGGCCAGCAGCGGCAACAGCCTGCTCTCAATGGTTATGCAGCTCTCGATGAGTATCGGCGTGACCATCGCCGGGCTTTTGCTGGGTATGTACGGCCAGCAGCATATCAGCGCCGATGCGCCAGCCGTTCATCAGGTTTTCCTCTACACCTATCTGAGCATGGCGGTGATTATCGCCCTCCCGGCGCTCATCTTTTCCCGTGTACCGAACGATGTCGGCAGCAACACCGTCATCCGCCGACGCAAAAGGAGTGAATCGTGAAACTTTGGCGCCCGGGTATCACCGGTAAGCTGTTCCTGGCTATTTTCGCCACCTGTATCGTGCTGCTGATTAGCATGCACTGGGCGGTGCGCATCAGCTTTGAGCGCGGCTTTATCGACTATATAAAACGCGGTAATGAACAGCGATTAACGATGCTCGGCGATGCGCTCAGTGAACAGTACGAGCAGCACGGCGACTGGAAGTTTTTGCGCAATAACGATCGTTTTATCTTCCAGTTACTGCGCACCTTCGAGCGCGATAACGACGAACGCCCACCGGGTGGTCCGGGCCCGCATGGCGAGCCAGGGCCAATGCCCGGGCCTGGCCCGCGGCCCGATATGCCGCCGCACGGCTGGCGCACGCAATTTTGGGTTGTCGATCAACAAGGGCGCGTGCTGGTAGGCCCGCGGGCGCCGGTCCCGCAGGACGGCACCCGGCGCAACATTGTCGTCGACGGCGTGACCGTTGGGGCGGTGATCGCCTCGCCGGTCGAGCGGCTCACGCGCAACACGGATATCAATTTCGACCGCCAGCAAAAACGCACCAGTTGGCTGATCGTCGCCCTCGCCACCATCCTCGCCGCGCTGGCTACTTTCCCGCTGGCCCGCGGGCTGCTGGCACCGGTCAAACGGCTGGTGGAAGGCACCCATAAGCTGGCGGCGGGAGATTTCTCTACCCGCGTCACGGTCACCGGCGGGGATGAACTGGGTCGTCTGGCGCAGGATTTCAACCAGCTTGCCAGTACGCTTGAGCGTAACCAACAGATGCGCCGCGATTTAATGGCCGATATTTCGCATGAACTCCGCACGCCGTTAGCGGTCCTGCGCGGCGAACTGGAGGCCATTCAGGACGGAGTGCGAAAATTCACCCCGGATTCGATCTCTTCGCTGCAGGCGGAAGTCGGCACGCTCACCAAGCTGGTGGACGATCTGCATCAGTTGTCGATGTCCGATGAAGGCGCGTTAGCCTACCAGAAAGAGTCGGTGGATTTAATTGCGCTGCTGGAGGTCGCCGCAGGGGCGTTCCGCGAACGTTTCGCCAGCCGCGGGTTGACCATCGGCGTCTCGCTGCCGGATAACGCTGTCGTGTTCGGCGATCGCGATCGGCTGATGCAGTTGTTCAATAACCTGCTGGAAAACAGCCTGCGCTATACCGACCACGGCGGACGCCTGCTGATTAGCGCCAAACAAAACGGCCGCAGATTAATACTCGATTTCGCCGATAGCGGCCCCGGCGTTAGCGACGAGCAGCTGGCGCGGCTGTGCGAGCGTTTTTACCGCACCGAAGGTTCGCGTAACCGCGCCAGCGGTGGATCCGGCCTTGGGCTGGCAATCTGTATGAACATTGTCGCGGCCCACAGCGGCAGCCTGAACGCCAGCCATTCGCCTTTTGGCGGGGTTAGCATTAAAGTAGAATTACCTCTGGAACAGGATTTATCGAGGGACGTATGAGCGAATTACCCATTGATGAAAACACGCCGCGTATTTTAATCGTGGAAGACGAGCCTAAGCTCGGTCAGTTGTTAATCGACTATTTGCAGGCCGCGAGCTATGCGCCAACGCTCATTGCGCATGGCGATCGCGTACTGCCCTATGTCCGCCAGACGCCCCCGCATTTAATCCTGCTGGATTTAATGCTGCCCGGCACCGACGGCCTGACCTTGTGCCGTGAGATCCGCCGTTTTTCCGATGTGCCAATCGTGATGGTCACCGCCAAAATCGAGGAGATCGATCGCCTGCTAGGGTTGGAGATCGGCGCCGACGACTATATCTGCAAACCGTATAGTCCGCGTGAAGTCGTGGCTCGCGTGAAAACGATCCTGCGTCGCTGCAAGCCACAGCGCGTTCTGCAGGCGCTGGATGCGCAAAGCCCGCTTATCGTTGATGAGAGCCGCTTCCAGGCCTCGTGGCGCGAAAAATTGCTGGACCTGACTCCCGCCGAGTTTCGGCTATTAAAAACGCTGTCGCAGGAGCCGGGTAAAGTCTTCTCCCGCGAACAACTGCTCAATCATCTGTACGACGATTATCGCGTGGTGACCGACCGCACCATAGATAGCCATATTAAAAACCTGCGCCGTAAGCTGGAATCGCTGGATGCCGAGCAGTCGTTTATTCGCGCCGTCTACGGCGTCGGCTATCGCTGGGAAGCCGACGCCTGTCGAATGGCTTGATCACCGCGCCTCTTAGCGCAGAGAGGCGCAAAGGTTTACTCCCTCTTTCCACGGCGCTACAATGCCCGCCCTTAATGTGGGGACACTCCCCCGAATCGCCGTACCTGGTGCGGCGAGTCTGACCTGTCATCAGAACGAGAACATCATGTTTAAACCGGAACTCCTTTCCCCGGCGGGAACGCTGAAAAATATGCGTTACGCTTTCGCTTACGGCGCCGATGCGGTCTACGCCGGCCAGCCGCGTTACTCACTGCGCGTGCGCAACAATGAATTTAACCACGAAAACCTGCAGCTCGGCATCAATGAGGCCCACGAGCTGGGGAAAAAATTCTACGTGGTGGTTAACATCGCGCCGCATAACGCCAAGTTGAAAACGTTCATTCGCGATCTCAAACCGGTAGTGGAGATGGGCCCGGACGCGCTGATTATGTCCGATCCTGGTTTAATCATGCTGGTGCGCGAGAACTTCCCTGATATGCCGATACACCTTTCGGTACAGGCTAACGCCGTCAACTGGGCGACGGTGAAATTCTGGCAGCAAATGGGACTAACCCGCGTGATCCTGTCCCGCGAGCTGTCGCTGGACGAGATCGCCGAAATTCGCAGCCAGGTGCCGGAAATGGAAATCGAGATTTTCGTCCATGGCGCGCTGTGCATGGCCTACTCCGGCCGCTGCCTGCTCTCCGGCTATATCAACAAACGTGACCCTAACCAGGGTACCTGCACCAACGCCTGCCGCTGGGAGTACAACGTCCAGGAAGGCAAAGAAGATGATGTGGGTAATATCGTCCACAAGCATGAGCCTATCCCGGTGCAGAACGTTGAACCCACTCTCGGTATCGGCGCGCCAACCGACCAGGTATTTATGATTGAGGAAGCCAAACGTCCGGGCGAGTACATGACCGCCTTCGAAGACGAACACGGCACCTACATCATGAACTCTAAAGATCTCCGCGCAATCGCCCACGTGGAGCGCCTGACCCAGATGGGCGTGCACTCGCTGAAAATTGAAGGCCGCACCAAATCCTTCTACTACTGCGCGCGCACCGCCCAGGTGTACCGTAAAGCGATTGACGACGCCGCCGCCGGTAAACCGTTCGACACCAGTCTGCTGGAGACGCTGGAAGGTCTGGCCCACCGCGGCTATACCGAAGGCTTCCTGCGTCGCCACACCCACGACGACTATCAGAATTATGAATACGGCTATTCGGTTTCCGAACGCCAGCAGTTTGTCGGCGAATTCACCGGCAAGCGTAACGGTAATTTGGCCGAAGTGGCGGTGAAAAATAAGTTCTCGGTCGGCGACAGCCTGGAGGTCATGACTCCGCAAGGCAACGTCAACTTTACGCTCGAACATATGGAGAACGCCAAAGGCGAAGCAATGCCGGTCGCGCCGGGAGACGGTTATATCGTCTGGCTGCCGCTGCCGGAGGATATGGCGCTGGAGTATGGTTTGCTGATGCGTAATTTCAACGGCGAGTCGACGCGCAATCCGCATAAAAATTAGTTTATTGGCGTTATTTTTTCACTATGTATGGATATTAGAATCGGATCACATACCGTTACGTTCGAAGCAGGTATCATCCATTTCGCTGAAAAACATAACCCATAAATGCTAGCTGTACCAGGAACCACCTCCTTAGCCTGCGTAATCTCCCTTACGCGGGCTTATTTTTTATGCATCCCATTTTCCCGACTTTCTTATTCCATGACGCCATTCATGCGATACACTGAGGATGACGACTAAGAATGAGGCGATAAAGGATGACCCAATTTCCAGCCAGCTTATTAATTCTCAACGGTAAAGGCGCAAATGAACCCCAACTGCGCGAAGCCGTTAACCTCCTGCGCGAAGAAGGTATCGAGATACACGTCCGCGTGACCTGGGAGAAAGGCGATGCGATTCGTTTTGTCGAGGAAGCCGAAACGCTCAAGGTGGCGACGGTAATTGCCGGCGGCGGCGATGGCACAATTAATGAAGTCGCCACCGCGCTGGTCCAGCGCGGCAGCAATATGGCGCTGGGAATACTCCCCCTCGGCACAGCCAATGATTTCGCCACCAGCGTCGGCATCCCGCAGGATTTAGCCAGCGCGCTGAAGCTGGCGATAGCCGGGCGCGATGTCCCTATTGATGTGGTACGCGTTAACAACGAGGCCGGGTTTATCAATATGGCCACTGGCGGCTTTGGTACCCGCATCACCACCGAAACGCCGGAAAAACTAAAAGCCGCGCTCGGTGGCGTCTCCTATCTGATTCATGGCCTGACGCGCATGGATACCCTGAAGCCGGACCGCTGCGAAATTCGCGGCGAGAACTTTCACTGGCAGGGCGATGCGCTGGTTATCGGCATCGGCAATGGCCGTCAGGCCGGCGGCGGTCAGCAACTGTGCCCTGAAGCATTAATTAACGACGGGCTACTGCATCTGCGTATTTTTACCGGCGAAGAGCTGTTACCGGCATTGTTCAGTACTCTCGCTAATCCCGATAATTCGCCAAACCTGATCGACGGCGTATCGCCGTGGTTTGAAGTCACCGCCGCCCATGAAATGACCTTCAACCTTGATGGCGAACCGCTAAGCGGCAAATCTTTCCGGATGGAAATCCTCGGCGAGGCGCTACGCTGCCGTCTGCCGCCGGACTGTATGCTACTGCGTTAAAACATCAGGGCGGGATATACCCGCCCTGACAACGTTATGAATATTCTACCCCTTCCCTGACGCCGCTTGCCTTACGGGCAAAGCCCGGCTGTTCAACGCGAATAAACGGGCACAGACAAAACGCCAGCAGATAGAGCGCGGTATAGGCCACCACCACGCCAATGGTGCTGAAGTGCGGCAGCAGCACCACCGCAATTGCCGGCGCGAGGAAGTTCGACAGCCCGGCAGACAGGTTGTAGACCGAAATCGCCGCCCCTTTATGCTTTGGCTCCAGCGCCGGGAATACCGCCGCCATCGGCACAAACGCCGCGACGAAAA
>NZ_JBEAIO010000014.1:0-40808 GCF_040065095.1 Klebsiella sp. CN_Kp091
TGAAACGCCGTAGCGCCGATGGTAGTGTGGGGTCTCCCCATGTGAGAGTAGGGAATTGCCAGGCATCAAATAAAACAAAAGGCTCAGTCGAAAGACTGGGCCTTTTGTTTTATCTGTTGTTTGTCGATGAGCGCTCTCCGGAGTAGGGACAAATCCGCCGGGAGCGGATTTGAACGTTGCGCAGCAACGGCCCGGAGGGTGGCGGGCAGGACGCCCGCCATAAACTGCCAGGCATCAAACAAGAAGAACCCCGTACCGGAAGGTGCAGGTTTTTTTGCTGTGTGGCGTCTATCTCCCCGGTGGCGCTGCGCTTACCGGGGCTACAAAAATCGTAGCCCGGGAAAGGCGCCTCGCGCCGCCCCCGGGGAAAGCCGTTGTCATACCAACGTAAACGAAAGGCTCAGTCGGAAGACCTTTTGCCTTTTGCGGCCAGACGCGCCGCCAGGTCCCCGGTGGCGCTACGCTTACCGGGGCTACAAAAATCGTAGCCCGGGAAAGGCGCATCGCGCCGCCCCCGGGGAAAGCGACCATATCAATATAAATAAAAGGCCCAGTCGTGTGACTGGGCCTTTTGCCTTTCTGGGGAATAAGCCGACAGGGATACCTCCCGGCTGAGCATTATGGCGAGGAATCGCTAACGAGTAAGCGCCACAATACCTAACGTGAGACCGGCAACCGCTGCGGCACCACCGGCGATCGCGCCAGCTGTTTCCCAGTTATCCTGTGTTGTGCCTTTTACACAGGTGTTGGTATGCACCAGTCGGCCCTGCGAGTCATAGACAGGCACGCACGGGGAATCATGGGCACAGCCAGCAAGCAACGTTGCTAACAATGTCACTAATATTAATTTTTTCATGGTATTACCTCTAAATAACCGTTTGCTGTCAACGATGTCAACACATAACGGAATAGCTTATTTTACCATCGCAATGACCCAGGCCCGGAAGGGGAAATAATCTCAAATTATGAGCAGAGTAAATATCGTGAAGAGAAATGAGAAATAATGAAGAAAATATGCAGAGGGGATATTTCAAGGCGTTAGTCGAAGATAAAAAATTAATATTTCTACTAACTTGTTGTTCTGATAGATATAAAAAAAGGCGCCGCGTGGCGCCTTGATAATTATAGTCGATTATTCTGCGTGGCGGGTAAAGCGACGCCTTACGACCACAAAGAACACCGGCACGAAGAAGATGGCCAGCAGCGTTGCGGTAAGCATACCGCCCATCACACCGGTACCGACAGCGTTTTGCGCGCCGCTACCAGCTCCATGGCTAATCACTAATGGCATGACCCCGAGAATAAAGGCTAATGAAGTCATTAATATAGGGCGCAGACGCATACGAGATGCTTCCAGGGTCGCCTCAATAATGCCTTTGCCTTCTTTATCCATAAGATCTTTAGCGAACTCGACAATAAGAATAGCGTTCTTCGCAGATAAACCAATAGTGGTTAACAGGCCGACCTGGAAATAAACGTCATTATTCAATCCTCTAAGCGAAGCTGCTAATAATGCGCCGATAACCCCTAATGGCACAACCAGCATAACTGAGAATGGAATAGACCAGCTTTCATAGAGTGCAGCCAGGCAGAGGAAGACGACTATCAGCGAAATTGCATATAGTGCTGGCGCCTGGTTGCCTGAGAGACGCTCCTGATAGGACATGCCGGTCCAGTCATAGCCAATACCCGTAGGTAGTTTACTGGCCAGTTGCTCCATCAGCGCCATCGCTTCCCCGGTACTCTTGCCCGGAGCCGCTTCGCCGAGGATCTCCATCGAAGGCAGGCCGTTGTAACGCTCAAGGCGCGGAGAACCATATACCCAACGTGAGGTGACGAATGCCGAGAACGGTACCATTTCACCGTTAGAACTGCGGACATACATATTATTGATATCACCCGGCAGCATACGGAAGCTGGCATCGGCTTGAACGTAGACCTTTTTCACGCGGCCGCGGTCGATAAAGTCATTCACATAGTAGCCGCCAAGCGCTGCCGAGATCGTTTCGTTAATGTCAGATAGTGAAACGCCCAGCGCCTGCGCTTTCTCTTGATCGACGTCGAGTTTAAACTGCGGCGTATCCTCAAGGCCATTAGGGCGAACACGTACCAGTTGAGCCGGATGTTGTTTTACCATCCCCAGAAGCTGGTTTCGGGCCTGGGTCAACTGTGTGTGTCCTAAACCGCCCTGGTCAATCAGTTCGAAGTCGAAACCAGTCGCGGTACCTAATTCGATGATGGCCGGCATGTTGAACGGGAAGACCATCGCATCTTTAATCTGCCCAAAGGCGGCAGTGGCGCGTTTGATAATGGCTTCGACACCGTTTTCCGTACCGCTGCGTGCTTCCCACGGTTTCAGGCTAACGAAGGCCATACCGGAGTTTTGGCCCTGTCCGCTGAAGCTAAAGCCGTTAACGGTGAACACGCTTTCAACGTTAGCTTTCTCTTTCTGCAGATAGTAGTCAGTGACGGAATCAAGCACCTTCTGCGTACGCTCCTGGGTGGCGCCTGCGGGCAGTTGGATCATGGTCAGGAACACGCCCTGGTCTTCATCAGGTAAGAATGATGTCGGCAGGCGGACAAACAGTACGGCCATGCCGATAACAATCAGCAGATAGATAACCAGATAGCGCCCGGTGCCGCGCAGGATCCCGCTTACGCTGTTGGTGTAGTGGTTAACGCTTTGGTCAAACCTGGCGTTAAACCAGCCGAAGAACCCCTTTTTG
Organism: Klebsiella sp. CN_Kp091; assembly: GCF_040065095.1. Taxonomy (NCBI): domain Bacteria; kingdom Pseudomonadati; phylum Pseudomonadota; class Gammaproteobacteria; order Enterobacterales; family Enterobacteriaceae; genus Klebsiella; species Klebsiella sp. CN_Kp091. The sequence continues at coordinate 2,727 of NZ_JBEAIO010000014.1, forward strand.
CCATGATGGTCTGCGGATGCTGGCTTTAACATGGTTGCGCACAGCGCCGGGGTCAGTACCAGCGCGACCAGTACAGACAGCGCCATCGCGGAAACGATAGTGATGGAGAACTGACGATAAATCGCCCCGGTCGAGCCGCCAAAGAAGGCCATCGGGACGAATACCGCCGAGAGCACCATGGCGATACCAACCAGCGCCCCCTGGATCTGCTCCATTGATTTCTCGGTGGCTTCAACGGGGGAAAGCTTCTCCTCAACCATCACGCGCTCGACGTTCTCCACCACCACGATGGCATCGTCGACCAGTAGCCCTATCGCCAGCACCATGCCGAACATGGTTAGCGTGTTGATGGAGTAGCCGAACATCGCCAGTACCGCAAAGGTGCCCAACAAAACCACCGGCACGGCAATCGTCGGGATAAGCGTTGCACGGATGTTCTGCAGGAATAGGTACATCACGAGGAAGACGAGGATAATGGCTTCAAACAGCGTTTTAACCACTTCGTGAATGGAGATTTTAACGAACGGCGTGGTGTCGTAGGGATAAACAACTTTCATCCCTTGCGGGAAGAAGGGCTGCAGCTCGGCAAGTTTCGCTTTAATCGCCGTAGCGGTATCTAACGCATTGGCGCCGGTCGCCAGTTTAATCCCCAAGCCAGAGGCGGGTTTGCCGTTAATACGGGCGACAACGTTATAGTTCTCGCCGCCCAGTTCAATACGCGCGACATCCTTCAGGCGAACCACGGAACCATCGGCGTTAACCCGCAGGGTGACTTTACCGAACTCCTCCGGATCTTTCAGGCGAGTCTGGGCAATGATCGAGGCATTGAGCTGTTGACCTTTAACCGACGGCGTACCGCCAAGCTGCCCGGCGGCAATCTGATCGTTTTGCACCTTCAGTTGGTTAATAACATCGACCGGCGTGAGGTTATATTTATTCAGCAAGTTGCCGTCAAGCCAGATACGCATGGCATATTGCGCGCCGAACAATTGCACATCGCCCACGCCGTTAAGGCGGCTAATAGGGTCCTTGATGTTAGAGGCAACGTAGTCGGAAATATCATCCTGGGTAGTGTTTGGGTTATCAGAGATAAAACCGGCAACCAGCAGGAAGCTGCTGCTGGATTTCTCAACGCTAATACCTTGCTGTTGTACTTCCTGCGGCAGTAGCGGCGTCGCCAGCTGCAGTTTGTTCTGTACCTGTACCTGCGCGATATCCGGATCGGTGCCGGATTCGAAAGTGAGCGTGATGGTCACGCTACCGGATGAATCACTGGTAGAGGACATGTACATCAGATTATCGATACCATTCATATTCTGTTCGATAACCTGGGTAACGGTATCCTGCACGGTTTGCGCATCCGCGCCCGGGTAGGTTGCCGAGATGGCTACCGCGGGCGGCGCAATCGTGGGATATTGCGCGATAGGAAGCTGCATGATGGCAAGGCCACCGGCAATCATCATGATGATTGCCAGCACCCACGCAAACACCGGTCGATGAATAAAGAACTTAGACATAGCGATTCATACCTTATTGTGCGGCAGGGGCAGCGGTATCTTCCGTCGTCTTCACGGTGATGCCCGGGCGAACCTTCTGTAATCCACTGACGATGACTTTGTCGCCGTTTTGCAGACCGCCGGTGATTAACCATTTATCGCCGATCGCCTGTGCGGCGGTGACTTCACGGTTTTCTACCTGGTTCTGCGCATTGACGATCATCACCGTGGCATCGCCGCGCGGCGTGCGGGTAACACCCTGCTGCGGTACCAGAATCGCCTGCGGATTGACGCCTTCATCGATACGGGCGCGGACAAACATGCCCGGCAGTAGAGTGTGTTGCGGATTAGGGAATACCGCGCGTAGGGTGATGGACCCGGTGCTTTCATCGACGGTCACGTCAGAAAATTGCAGCGATCCCTTCAGGGAATAGGGTTGGCCATTTTCCATAATCAGCTGCACGCTTTTACTGTCATCACCGCGCTGCAGGCTTTCCTGTTTCAGGCGCATAAAATCGTTGCTGGACTCGGTTACGTCGACATAGATCGGATCGAGCTGCTGCACCGTCGCCATGGCGTCCGCCTGGCCGTTGGTCACCAGCGCGCCTTCGGTCACGGTGGATTTACCAATCCGCCCGTCGATGGGCGAAGTCACTTTGGTGTACGCCAGGTTGATACGGGCGCTTTCGACCGCGGCTTTAGCCGCCACGACGTCGGCATCGGCCTGACGCGCGGTCGCGACGGCCTGATCGTATTCCTGCTGACTGATATACTGAGTTCCAAGCAGAGGGACATAGCGTTTCACCGTCAGATGGGCGATAGCCGCCGCGGCTTCAGCTTTCGCCTCGTCGCCTTTGGCGCTATTCCAGGCCGCCTGATAGGTGGCAGGGTCGATTTGATAGAGCGATTCACCGGCCTTGATATCGCTGCCCTCGACAAAGTTGCGTTTCAGGATAATGCCGCTGACCTGGGGGCGAACTTCAGCGACGCGAAAAGCAGAAGTTCGCCCCGGTAGTTCGGTAGTCACAGAAAGCGGTTCGCTGTGCACCACATGCACGCTAACCTGAGGCGCTTGTGGCTGTGCCTGTTGATCGCCTGAATTATCACAACCGGTAAGCAACAAGGCGGAGATAATTAAGCTGGATAAAAGAGAAACTCTGGCATGACTCGTCATTGCTGTTCCTTATAGATTACGGGCCGGATAGGGCGGCGAATCTGCGAAGAAATAATGAATATTAAAGCGGTTCGTTATCCTACAAATAAACACCGGTGGATGTAAGGAATAGTTATTTTTGAGCAATGAACAAGGCACGCAAAAACAAAAAACAGGCAGTTGGTTTAGTTCGTTTCTCTTTAATATTTCTTCCGTGAATGTGTTTTGTATTTATATTTGCCGTGTGTATTATATTTCCTCGTAATTAAATATTCGCATCTGCATTTTTGCTAAATAATATTTTCTTTGGAATGCTAAATTGACAGATGTATCAGTCAATTCTGTATTCACCGTTAGGTTGCGAGTGGGAAAAGGTTATGGCCAGAAAAACCAAAGAGGACGCATTAAGAACGCGTCAACTCCTGATTGAGTCCGCTATTCAGCAGTTCGCACAGCGCGGCGTCACCAATACCACTCTCACTGATATCGCCGACGCCGCTGGCGTCACGCGTGGGGCGGTGTACTGGCATTTTTCCAGCAAGGCTGAATTGTTTAATGAGATGTGGCAGCAGCAACCGCCGCTCAGAGAGTTACTGCCTCATCAGCAGTGGGAACTGGATAACCAAAATCCGTTAACCGGGTTACGTAAAAAATTTATTACCGGATTGCAATATATCGCTGAGAATCCCCGGCAGCAGGCACTATTACAGATTCTTTATCATAAATGTGAGTTCGCCAGCGATATGTTACCGGAAACGGAAATTCGCAAGCGAATTGGCTTTAATTACGCGATAGTCCGTGACGTACTACAATGCTGTGTCAGAAACAGACTATTACCAGCGGAAACAAATATCGAAATTACGTTGATTATATTACACGGGGCTTTTACAGGAATTATTAAAAACTGGTTAATGGATCCTGAACAATTCAATCTCTATCAGCAGGCTCCCGTGCTGGTAGACAATATTATGTCGGCGTTATCGTTGCAGCAACCTGACCATAGCGGGTGGCCGATGGCTGCCGTGGGGCAGTAATTCAGTATAAAAACTCAGGCCATAAAAAAAGGCGCTTCCCCATGCCGAAGAGCGCCTTTTTAATCCAGCAATTCACTGATTAATATCAGTTCATGCCGTATTTTTTCAGTTTCTTACGCAGAGTACCGCGGTTGATACCCATCATCAGGGCAGCGCGGGTCTGATTACCACGGGTGTATTGCATCACCATGTCCAACAGTGGCTGTTCAACTTCAGCCAATACCAGCTCATACAGATCATTAACATCCTGACCATTCAGTTGAGCAAAATAGTTCTTCAGTGCCTGTTTAACCGAGTCACGCAGGGGCTTTTGAGTTACCTGATCCTGAGAGTTAACGGTAGAAACGGTCAGTACGTCAGAATTTACGCGTTGTTCGAACATAGTTCTGTCAGCTCTTTATTTCTATTACGCAAAATTTTCGAAGTATGCCTCCAACGCCTCCAGCTGTTCGCTGGCATCCTCAATGGCGTTGAATGTGCGCCGAAACTGGTCATTTGGAGCATGCTCCTGGAGATACCAGGAGACGTGTTTACGCGCGATTCGGTACCCTTTTGCCTGACCGTAAAAGTCATGCAGTTCCCGAACGTGCGCGCAAAGCAAGCGCTTAACCTCTGCCAACGGCAGGGGGGGCAGCAACTCCCCAGTGTCCAGATAATGCTGGATTTCCCGAAAGATCCAGGGTCTTCCCTGAGCCGCACGGCCTATCATGAGAGCGTCAGCCCCCGTGTAGTCGAGCACGGCTCTGGCTTTAAGCGGGTCAGTAATGTCGCCATTCGCGATAATCGGAATGGAAACTTTCTGCTTAACTGCCCGAATACTGTCGTATTCAGCTTCTCCGTTAAACAAGCAGGCGCGAGTGCGTCCGTGAATAGTCAGAGCCTGAATGCCACATTCTTCAGCCAGTTGGGCAATCTCTACACAGTTACGGTGTTCCGGTTCCCAACCGGTGCGAATCTTGAGAGTCACCGGAACGTCCACTGCCTTGACGACCGCGGTCAGGATTGACTTCACCTGATCGGGATACTGCAAGAGGGCTGAACCAGCGAGCTTACGATTCACCTTTTTAGCCGGGCACCCCATATTGATATCAATAATCTGGGCGCCGCTTTCCACGTTAATACGGGCGGCCGCGGCCATCTCTTCCGGTACGCTACCGGCGATTTGCACGGTACGAATACCGGGCTCATCAATGTGCACCATCCGTAACCGGGACTTGTCGCTCTCCCATACCTGCGGGTTGGAGGACATCATCTCGGAGACGGTTAAACCTGCTCCCATCTCGTAACACAGCGTCCTGAATGGTCTGTCAGTGATGCCAGCCATAGGTGCTGCGATCAGGCGATTTCTGAGCTGGTGGTGTCCGATGCGCATGAGTTAAGAAATGACCATACTGTGACTGCAAGGCGGCGTATATTACGCATTTTTTGCGCGAGATGAAAGGCCAAACTTTGACCAATCCTCTGTTACAGATCAATGAATCCAGGAGTAACGTAATAGCCGTGAATAAATTATCATATTAATCATTACGTTATTAACAACGGGGTAATTTGTGTCCAATTATAAAATCACAAAACTTCTCGATTTTTCTGAGATGAAGGCGATACGAGACGGGATAAAACGCTGTTTTTGTAGCCAAAAAAGGGCATCGTAATGCGATCCGGCTCTCATTTCCTGGCAATATTCGACGGTTACTGGAAACAAAAATGCGGCCCGTAGGCCGCAGTCTCACTTAATTTTTCCGGCCGGTAATCCGGCACCACTCCTCTTTCTCCATCACCGGGTCAAGGGTGAAGAGCGGAGCGTAGGCTTCGCAGACGCTTTCCGCCTGGCTTGCCAGGATTCCGGAAAGGCCCAGCAGGCCGCCTGTAACCGGCAGCACGCTGATTAACGGGGCCAGCTCACGCAATGGGCCCGCCAGGATGTTTGCGACCACCACATCGGCTTTCATGGCTTCTGGCTGATCCTGCGGCAGATAAAGTTCAAGACGTTCGGAGACGCCGTTGCGCTGGGCATTATCACGACTGGCCTGAATGGCCTGCGGATCGATATCAATACCGATAGCTTTGGCGGCGCCGAGCTTCAGCGCGGCGATGGCCAGGATGCCGGAACCGCAGCCAAAATCGATAACCGTTTTGCCCTGCAGATCGAGGCCGTCGAGCCACTGCAGACACATCGCGGTCGTCGGGTGAGTGCCGGTACCAAATGCCAGTCCAGGATCAAGCATCACGTTGACCGCATTCTCATCAGGAACATCGCGCCAGCTCGGGCAAATCCACAGTCGTTCGCCAAAACGCATCGGGTGGAAGTTATCCATCCACTCACGTTCCCAGTCTTTATCTTCCAGTTGTTCAATTTTATGCGCGAAGCCGGCGCCGAGCAGCGGATGCTGCTCAAGGATAGCAACCGCTTCGTTCATGTCGCTTTCCGCATCGAACAGGCCGATAACGTCGGTATCTCCCCATAAACGGGTTTCACCCGGCAGCGGCTCGAACACCGGCGTGTCGTGGGTGTCCTGGAAGGTAATCGAGACCGCGCCGGCCTCCATCAGCGCGTCGCTCAGTTCTTCCGCGTGAGCGCCGGTCGTATTCAGTTTTAGTTGGATCCAAGGCATGGCAAAACTCTTTATTTATCAGTAGTCATAATAGGGGCTGGTGGTACGGGTTGACCGAAGCGGTTCCCGACGACAAAAGCCAACAAACTTAGCAGCAGCGAGGGCACGATAGGATGGAAGCCCAGGTACTGAATATTAAACGTCGCGAGCACGGCATACAGTACGCCGCCGACTAACATCGCGCTGAGCGCGCCGGCAGCATTTGCCCGCTCCCAGTAAAGGCCCAATACCAGCGGCCATAAGAACACCGCTTCCAGGCCGCCAAAGGCCAGCAGATTAAGCCAGATAATCATTTCCGGCGGCCGCCAGGCGGCCAGCATCATGAGTATGCCCAGCACTAAAGTGGCGATCGTTGAGATCTGCTTCAGCTTCTGCTCATTACGCTTTTTCGTCGGCTGAGCGCTGAGCCATAGATCTTTAATGATCGTAGCCGATGCCTGCAGTAAATGGGCGTTAACGTTAGACATAATCGCGGCCATCGGCGCAGCTAAAAACAGCCCAGCGGCCCACGGCGGCAGCACCTGAACCATTAACGTCGGGATCACCTGATCGGGCACGGTGAGGCCCGGCAGGACGGCGCGGCCAAGAGCGCCGGCGAGATGCATACCGAACATCAGTATCGCTACTACGATAGTGCCAATAACGATCCCGCGGTGTACGGCCTTACTGTCTTTATAAGAGATACAGCGTACGGCGGTATGCGGCAAGCCGATGACGCCGAAACAGACCAGCACCCAAAACGAGGTCATAAAGGTTGGCGTGAGGATATCATCCGCGCCGTGGGGCGATACCAGCTGCGGATCGATTTGCTGGAGCGTGTCTACCGCCTGATGCAGGCCGCCGGCGGCATGGACGACGCCAACCAGCAGGACGATCGTTCCGATCAACATCACCATCCCCTGCATCGTATCGTTGAGTACGCTGGCGCGGAAGCCGCCAAAAGCGGTGTAGAGCGCAATCGTGATGCCAAATATCAGTAGTCCGGTTTCGTACTTGATCCCGGCGGCGGTTTCCAGCAGGCGCGCGCCGCCGATAAACTGCACCGCGATGGCCCCAACAAAGGCCACCAGCAGACTGACGCTGGCAATCCATACCACCGCGCGGCTTTGGTAGCGCGCCTGCAACATATCGTTAAGGGTAATGGCGTTGTAGCGGCGCGCCAGGATCGCGAACTTCTTGCCGAGGATCCCGAGAGAAAGCCAGATAGTCGGTACCTGGATCATCGCCAGCAGTACCCAGCCCAGCCCATATTTGTACGCGGCGCCGGGGCCGCCGATAAACGAGCTGGCGCTAATATAGGTAGCGGTGAGGGTCATGGCTAATACAAAACCGCCCATCGATCGGCTGCCGAGGAAGTACTCGCTAAGGAAGTTCCCGGTACTGCGTTTACGCATCGCGTAAAGAGATAGCCCGAAGACCACAAACAGATAAGCGATCAGCACCACGATAATCTCAAGCTGCATCGTTATCCTCCAGAGAGATATCACGGAAGATAAAGCGCACCATCGCCCAGCACAGCAGGATGAACAGCAGCGGCACCAGCAGGCAGGCCAGTTCGAACCAGTGCGGCAGGCCGGTAAAGCCGATACCGACGCCCGGTAAATAGGCCGCAGCCAGCCAGGCGGCAAGATAGAGAAGGGTCAGCCACAGCGCCCAGCGCGCTTCTTTATGGGCCTGAACAAATCTTTTGTCCATTTTTTGTCCCTTGAGGATGAAGAAAGCGGGGATTGTACCGCATGGAAAAGTCGAGGGGAGAGAAAAAGAAAAAAGGCCGGATTATCCGGCCTTTTGCTGCGAGTACAGGATTATTTTTCCTGCAGTCCGAGTTTTTTCTCCAGATAGTGGATATTGGTGCCACCATGCTGGAAGTTCTCGTCGCTCATAATGCGCATCTGCAGCTCAACGTTGGTTTTGATGCCATCGATGATCAGTTCCTGCAGCGCATTCTTCATGCGGGCAATCGCCACATCACGGCTTTCGCCGTAGCAGATCAGTTTGCCGATCATTGAGTCATAGTACGGCGGTACGGTGTAACCGGCGTAGATATGAGACTCCCAGCGCACGCCAAAACCGCCCGGCGCGTGGAAGCGGGTAATTTTACCCGGGCTCGGCAGGAAGGTGTTCGGGTCTTCGGCGTTGATACGGCATTCTACCGCATGGCCGCGAACCTGCACTTCTTCTTGCTTGATAGACAGCGGCTGACCCGCCGCGATGCGCAGCTGTTCTTTGATCAGGTCAACGCCGGTGATCATTTCGGTAACCGGGTGTTCTACCTGAATACGGGTGTTCATCTCAATGAAGTAGAACTCGCCGTTTTCAAACAGGAACTCAAAGGTACCCGCTCCGCGATAGCCGATATCCACACAGGCTTTCGCGCAACGTTCGCCGATGTAGCGACGCAGTTCCGGGGTAATGCCCGGCGCCGGCGCTTCTTCGACGACTTTCTGGTGACGACGCTGCATGGAGCAGTCGCGTTCCGCCAGATAGATAGCGTTGCCCTGGCCGTCCGCCAGCACCTGAATCTCGATGTGACGAGGATTTTCCAGGTACTTCTCCATATAGACCATGTCGTTGTTGAAAGCCGCTTTCGCTTCCGCTTTGGTCATGGAGATGGATTGCGCCAGTTCAGCGTCGCTGCGCACGACGCGCATGCCGCGACCGCCGCCGCCGCCGGAGGCTTTGATGATAACCGGGTAGCCGATGCGTTTGGCATGCGCGCGGTTAGCGTCCATGTCGTCGCCCAACGGGCCATCAGAACCTGGAACGGTCGGAACGCCAGCTTTCTTCATTGCGGTGATGGCGGACACTTTGTCGCCCATCAGGCGGATAGTGTCGGCTTTCGGGCCGATGAAGATGAAACCGGAGCGCTCAACCTGCTCGGCAAAGTTAGCGTTCTCGGAAAGGAAACCGTAACCCGGGTGAATCGCTACCGCGCCGGTGATTTCCGCTGCGCTGATGATAGCCGGGATGTTCAGATAGCTTTTTACGGACGGAGCCGGGCCGATGCAGACCGTCTCATCCGCTAATAATACGTGTTTTAAATCGCGATCCGCGGTGGAGTGCACAGCAACGGTCTTGATGCCCAGTTCTTTACAGGCACGCAGGATGCGCAGTGCGATCTCGCCACGGTTAGCGATGACAATTTTATCCAGCATGTTCGCCTCGTTACTCGATGACAACCAGCGGCTCGTCGAATTCTACAGGTTGGCCGCTTTCGATCAGAATGGCTTTAACCACGCCGGCTTTGTCGGCTTCGATCTGGTTCATCATTTTCATCGCTTCTACGATGCACAGGGTGTCGCCCACGTTAACTTTCTGACCGACTTCCACAAAGGCTTTCGCGTCCGGGCTCGGGGTGCGGTAGAAAGTACCGACCATCGGGGAACGTACGATGTGACCACTGATTTCCGCTTTCGCTTCAGCGGCAGGTGCTGCTGCCGGCGCTGCGGCGGCTGGCGCCTGAGGCTGGGCGATTGGCGCAGCATAGGCTTGCTGCATTACCGGATAGCTAGCAGCAGGCGCTGCACGGCTGATGCGTACAGACTCTTCGCCTTCAGAAATTTCCAGTTCGGAGATGCCTGATTCTTCAACCAGCTCGATCAGTTTTTTAATCTTACGAATATCCATGAGTGGGTTCCGTACTCTTTGTTTAGTGTGTTTGTGACAGGCGTTTGACCGCCGTCTGTAAAGCGTATGAATAGCCGTCCGCACCTAATCCGCAGATTACGCCCGAGGCGACATCAGACAGATACGAGTGGTGACGGAACGGCTCGCGCGCATGCACGTTGCTCAGGTGAATCTCGATAAACGGGATACTCACGGCAAGCAGCGCGTCGCGGATGGCCACGCTGGTATGCGTAAACGCGGCCGGATTGATCAGGATATAGTCCACAGAGTCTTTAGCCTGATGAATTCGGTCGATGAGCGCGAACTCCGCATTGGATTGCAGGTGGTCGAGCGTCACGTTTAGCGCTTCCGCTTCTGCGGTTAAACGGTTAACAATTTCTGCCAGCGTTAGCGAACCGTACTTCTCGGGTTCACGGCTGCCGAGCATATTAAGGTTTGGTCCGTTCAAAAGCAAAATGCGAAACTTGTCAGCCATTGTGCAGCTATCTCCTGCTAACCTCGGGTAAAAAACAAAATATACCTTCGATACGCGCTTGTCACCTTTTCAGGGTTCGAAAACCCCTTCAGGAAAACCAAAGTCGCACATTATAACGATTTCGTAGCAATTGGCAGCTAAATACTGGTCTTATCAGGGAAGATTATCAACCGCTATCGTAAAAAGAGTCGCGGTTGATAAACGTTCTGCGGGGAACTGCACATATCCGGAGATTAGCGCCACCACTGGCGAAACTTCTTGTAGCGGCTGGCTAAAAGTACTATTGCCAGTCCGGCATAAATCAGCGGCTGCGGCGATAAAATCTTCACCGACCACAGATAATGAATAGGGGCGAGGATCGCCACCAGATAGACGAAGTTGTGCAATGTTTGCCAACGTCGGCCTAATTTTCGTTGCATGTACTGGGTTGACGTCGCCGCCAGCGCCAGTAAAACCAGCCAACTGATTAAACCAAGCGTGAGATACGGACGATTGATTATCTCGGAACCGAGCAGCGCCAGATTGTTAATGCCTAGCTCCAGCAACGTATAACTGGTGAGGTGCAACGTGGCCCAGGCAAAGCACCATAACCCTAATAACCGGCGGGTGCGTATCAATAATGGCTGTTTAGCGTAACGCGCCAGCGGCGTAATAAGCAAGGTGGCAAGCAAAAACTTCAGCGCCATCCGTCCGGTAAAATGCTGGATATCCTTTGCCGGATCGGCGCTGAAATAGCCCTGATGTCCGGCCCAGAACAGCCAGACCAGCGGTAAAAAACCGGCTAAATGCAGCACAACTTTCAGCCAGCCTATCTGTTTAACGCTCAGGCGCACTAGAAATTCTCCCGTAAGTTAAGCCCGCGATACAGCGACGCGACTTCCTCGGCATAGCCATTAAACAGTAACGTCGGCTGGCGTTTTACATCGAGTACGCCACCGGCGCCGATAAACCGCTCGCTGGCCTGCGACCAGCGCGGATGATCGACGTGCGGGTTCACATTGGCATAGAAACCGTATTCATCCGGCGCCGCCAGATTCCAGGTGGTCGGCGGCCGCTCGCGGGTTAATTCGATGCTTACGATAGATTTAATCCCTTTAAATCCATACTTCCACGGCACGGTCAGGCGGATGGGCGCGCCGTTTTGCGGCGGCAGCGCTTTCCCATAGACGCCAACGCTCATCAACGTGAGCGGGTGCATTGCTTCATCAAGGCGCAACCCTTCGACATAGGGATAGGTCAGGCCGCCGCCGATGAAGCGATCTTTTTGTCCCGGCATTTGTTCCGGCGCATACAGCGTTTTGAAAGCGACGTAGCGGGCGTTGCTGGTGGGCTCCACCAGCGCGAGCAGTTTATGCAGCGGGAAGCCGACCCACGGCACGACCATCGACCAGGCCTCTACGCATCGCATACGATAAATACGCTCTTCCAGCGGGAAACGATGGGTCAGGTCGTCGTGATCGAGCGTCAGGGGTTTGGCGACTTCGCCGCCGATGGTAAGCGTCCAGGGGTCAGTGCGCAGGCTGCCTGCGTTAGCGGCCGGATCGGCTTTATCGAGGCCGAATTCATAAAAGTTATTGTAGCCGGCGACTTTATCTTCCGGAGTGAGGGCGAGCTTATTTTGCCATGCTGCGGGTTTATCGAAGGTCAGCGCCTTTCCGGCGGGCGCCGGCGGGCGGTCATGGCCTTTAAACCAATCGAGCAGGTCGGCGTGGGCCTTCGTTGAGAGCGACATCGCCGTCGCGCCGATACCGAGCATTTTCAGCACCTGGCGGCGCTGCAGGTTAAATACCGATTCCGCCGTTACGTCGGCTTCCGTCAGTTTTCTGGTTTTCATGGCGTCCTCCGTCATACTTTTTCCTAAGCATGACGGAGGCGCAGCGCGATCGCGAATATGTCACGAAAAATTGCAGATTAGCCGATTTTGACCAGCGTACGTCCCTGGATCTGGTTGTTCATGATTTTGTCGGCAAAGGCCGGGGCATCCGCCAGACTGATTTCGGTCGCGCTTTGCGCGTAAAAAGACTCAGGCAGATCGCGCACCAGCCGGCGCCATGCTTCTGCGCGGCGCGCAGGCGGAGTCATTACCGAATCGACGCCCTGCAGGCGTACATTGCGCAGGATAAATGGCATCACGGTGGTCGGCAGCGCGAAACCGCCCGCCAGGCCGCAGGCCGCGACGCAGCCGCCGTAGTTCATTTGTGCCAGTACTTTAGCCAGCACTTTATCGCCGACGGTATCGATAGCACCCGCCCAGATTTGTTTTTCCAGCGGACGGCTCTCAGCGAACTCGTCGCGGCCTAAAATACGCTGCGCGCCGAGGCTTTTCAGATAGTCATGGGTGCTTTCGCGCCCGGACACCGCCGCCACCTGATAACCCAGATGATGCAGCAGAGCGACTGCCGTGCTGCCGACGCCGCCGCTGGCGCCTGTTACGACGATCTCGCCATCCTGCGGTCGCACCCCGGCTTCTTCCAGCGCCATCACGCATAGCATGGCGGTAAAGCCTGCGGTACCGATGGCCATCGCTTTGCGTCCGTCGAGACCTTCAGGCATGGCCACCAGCCATTCGCCTTTGACACGGGCGCGCTCGGCCAGGCCGCCCCAATGGTTTTCTCCCACGCCCCAACCGGTGAGTAACACCTGTTGGCCAACGTGAAAACGCGGATCTTCGCTGGCATGGACGGTACCGGCAAAATCGATACCAGGAATCATCGGAAAGTTGCGGATAATTTTTCCTTTGCCGGTAATGGCCAGGGCATCTTTATAATTGAGGCTCGACCAGTGAATATCGACAGTCACATCGCCTGGCGGCAGCAGGTTGGCATCGATGTTTTGCACCGAGGAAAGGGTTTTGCCATCCTGCTGTTCTAAGATTAAAGCCTGCATATGTGGTTCCTCGCGGTTTGAAGATTGGAAAAATTATTCTGCAGACTATACTCGCTAACGGCATTATTACGTGGATGTAACGCAATAAATTGCCAGATACGCCAGCTTTGGTAGTATGCGTCGCTTCAGAAAGTTAGTACTTACTTAAGTAAAAGTCTTAAAAGGGGCCCGAATGCCCATCGGGTAGTTATTCACACGCGGAGTTAACACAGGGATGCGATTAACGACGAAATTCTCAGCATTTGTTACGCTGCTCACCAGCCTGACGATTTTTGTCACGCTTATCGGCGCGTCGCTGAGCTTTTACAACGGCATTCAGATTAAAGTTGAGAATCGCGTGCAGGCGGTGGCGACGATGTTGGATAGCCGCCTGGTGACCACCTCTTTTGAGAAGCTCGAACCGCAAATGGACGAGCTGCTCACGCCGGTAGAAGTCGAACATATTGATTTTCTGCTCAACGGCAAATCGCTTTACAGCCATACCCGCGGCGACAGTTACCGTCCGCTGGGCAGTAACAACCAGTATCGTGAAATGACGGTACCCTCGCTCAAACATCCCGGAATTTCGATTCGTCTGGTCTACATGGACCCGATGGTCAATTACTTCCGTTCGCTTCACGTCACCGCGCCGCTCTCCTTCGCCATCGGCTTCATGGTGCTGATTATCTTCTTTTCGATTCGCTGGATCCGCCGCCAGCTGGCGGGACAGGAGCTACTGGAGCTGCGCGCGCGGCGCATTCTCAGCGGCGAGCGCGGGCCGCAGGTGCGCGGTTCGGTTCATGAATGGCCGGCCAGTACCAGCAGCGCGCTGGATATGCTGCTCTCTGAGCTGCAGTTCGCCAGCGATCAGCGCAGCCGCATGGATACCCTGATTCGCTCCTACGCCGCCCAGGATTCCAAAACCGGCCTTAACAACCGCCTGTTCTTTGATAATCAACTGGCGACGCTGCTGGACGATCAGGAAAAGGTGGGGGCGCACGGTATTGTGATGATGATTCGCCTGCCGGAGTTTGATCTGCTGCGCGATAACTGGGGACGGGCGGCGGCGGAAGAACATTACTTCACGCTAATTAATTTGCTGTCTACTTTTATTATGCGCTATCCCGGCTCGCTACTGGCGCGCTATCACCGTAGCGACTTCGCCGTCTTATTGCCGCATCGCACTTTAAAAGAGGCTGATAGTATTGCCGGGCAGTTGCTGAAGGCGATGGATGCGCTGCCGTCAACGCGGGTGCTGGATAAAGACGACACGATGCATATCGGCATCTGCGCGTTCCGCAGCGGCCAGTCCACCTCTCAGGTGATGGAACATGCTGAAGCCGCCACCCGCAACGCCGTGCTGCAGGGGAGTAATAGCTGGGCGGTTTACGATGATTCGCTGCCGGAGAAGGGGCGTGGCAACGTGCGCTGGCGAACGCTTATCGAGCAGATGCTCAGCCGCGGCGGCCCGCGCTTGTATCAGAAACCGGCGGTCATGCGCGATGGGCGGGTACATCACCGCGAGCTCATGTGCCGCATCTATGACGGTAAAGAAGAGGTGATTGCCGCCGAGTATATGCCGATGGTGCAGCAGTTCGGTTTAGCGGAAGAGTACGATCGCCTACAGATTACGCGTTTGCTGCCGTTATTAAGTTATTGGCCGGATCAAACGCTGGCGCTACAGGTGACCGTGGAGTCGCTGATTCGCCCGCGTTTCCAGCGCTGGCTGCGCGATACCATGATGCAGTGCGAAAAATCGCAACGTCGGCGGATTATTTTTGAACTTGCAGAGGCGGATGTTTGTCAATATATCGGCCGTTTACACCCGGTTATGCGGTTGATAAACGCGCTGGGCATTCGCGTCGCTGTGGTTCAGGCCGGGTTGACGCTGGTTGGCACCAGTTGGATCAAGCAGCTGGATGTGGAAGTGATCAAGCTGCATCAAGGGCTATCGCGCAATATTGAAAAACGCAGCGAGAACCAGTTACTGGTTCAAAGTCTGGTGGAGGCCTGTAAAGGGATGCCGGTACAGGTTTTTGCGACGGGAGTCCGCAGTCGCAGCGAGTGGCAGGTGCTGTCGCAATGCGGCGTGACCGGTGGTCAGGGGGAATTTTTTGCCGCCTCACAGCCACTTGACACAAATGTGAAAAAATATTCGCAAAGATACTCTGTTTGATCTGCCGTTTGGCGTGATTTCACGTAGAATAACGCGCGCCATAGTAAAGGGGGTGTGCTTGTCTACCCGCCGGAATGTCGCAACTTACGCAAGACTGACCTTTGACAGGTACAAACAGAGCACGGAGCGCAGCTGATTTATTCAGCGCCGAAGGGACTTCGTAAATGTTTGTAACAAAGGAAATGAACTGCACTAATTTTCACCGTAGCAGATGATTTTTGCGCCTTGTCGCTGCTGCGTGTGGTTGGTAAAGTAAGCGGATTTTGTTTTCCGCCCCAGCTTTCAGGATTATCCCTTAGTATGTTAAAAAAATTTCGTGGCATGTTTTCCAATGACCTGTCCATTGACCTGGGTACCGCGAATACCCTTATTTATGTAAAAGGACAAGGCATCGTATTGAATGAGCCTTCCGTTGTGGCCATTCGTCAGGATCGTGCCGGTTCGCCGAAAAGCGTTGCCGCTGTAGGTCATGAAGCGAAGCAGATGCTGGGCCGTACGCCGGGCAATATCGCGGCGATTCGCCCGATGAAAGACGGCGTTATCGCCGACTTCTTCGTGACTGAAAAGATGCTGCAACACTTTATTAAACAGGTGCATAGCAACAGCTTTATGCGCCCGAGCCCGCGCGTGCTGGTGTGCGTGCCGGTTGGCGCGACTCAGGTTGAGCGTCGTGCTATCCGCGAATCCGCGCAGGGCGCTGGCGCCCGCGAAGTCTTCCTGATCGAAGAGCCGATGGCGGCCGCGATCGGCGCAGGTTTGCCGGTTTCTGAAGCGACCGGTTCTATGGTTGTTGATATCGGCGGCGGTACTACCGAAGTCGCGGTTATCTCCCTGAACGGCGTGGTCTACTCTTCTTCCGTACGTATCGGCGGCGACCGTTTCGATGAAGCCGTGATCAATTACGTGCGTCGTAACTACGGTTCCCTGATCGGCGAAGCGACCGCTGAGCGTATCAAACACGAAATCGGTTCCGCTTACCCGGGTGATGAAGTACGCGAAATCGAAGTGCGCGGCCGTAACCTGGCTGAAGGCGTTCCACGCGGCTTCACCCTGAATTCCAACGAAATCCTCGAAGCGCTGCAGGAGCCGCTGACCGGCATCGTCAGCGCCGTTATGGTCGCGCTGGAACAGTGCCCGCCGGAGCTGGCATCCGATATCTCCGAGCGCGGTATGGTCCTGACCGGCGGCGGCGCGCTGCTGCGTAACCTTGACCGTCTGTTAATGGAAGAGACAGGGATCCCTGTCGTAGTTGCAGAAGATCCACTGACCTGCGTCGCTCGTGGCGGCGGTAAGGCGCTGGAAATGATCGATATGCACGGCGGCGACTTGTTCAGCGAAGAGTAGTCAGCCTGAAGGTCTGGGGCAGCTTAAGGGCTGCCTCTGGTCTTTACTGACACGAGAATACGCATAGCCTATGAAGCCAATTTTTAGCCGTGGCCCGTCGCTACAGATTCGCCTTATTCTGGCGGTTTTGGTGGCGCTTGGCGTCATTATCGCCGACAGCCGCCTGGGTACGTTCAGCCAGATCCGAACGTACATGGATACAGCCGTCAGTCCTTTCTACTTTATCTCAAATGGTCCCCGGGAACTGCTCGACAGCGTATCGCAATCGCTGGCGACCCGCGATCAGCTCGAACTGGAAAACCGCGCGCTGCGTCAGGAACTGCTGCTGAAAAACAGCGATCTGCTGATGCTTGGTCAATACAAACAAGAAAATGCCCGTTTACGTGAGCTGTTAGGCTCGCCGCTGCGTCAGGACGAGCAGAAGATGGTGACTCAGGTTATCTCGACGGTTAACGACCCCTACAGCGATCAGGTCGTTATCGATAAAGGCAGCGTCAATGGCGTATATGAAGGCCAGCCGGTTATTAGCGACAAGGGCGTTGTCGGCCAGGTGGTGGCGGTTGCGAAAATGACCAGCCGCGTGCTGCTTATTTGTGATGCGACCCATGCCTTGCCGATCCAGGTGCTGCGTAACGATATCCGCGTGATTGCCGCCGGCAACGGCTGCACTGATGATTTACAGCTTGAACACCTGCCGGCGAATACCGATATTCGCGTCGGCGATGTGCTGGTGACCTCCGGGCTCGGCGGACGCTTCCCGGAAGGATATCCGGTTGGGGTAGTCTCCTCGGTACGTCTGGATACTCAGCGTGCATACACGGTGATCCAGGCCCGTCCGACCGCCGGACTGCAGCGTTTGCGCTATCTGCTGCTGCTGTGGGGCGCCGATCGCAACGGCGCCAACCCGATGACCCCGGAAGAGGTTCACCGCGTTGCCAATGAGCGCCTGATGCAAATGATGCCGCAGGTGCTGCCTGCGCCTGATGCTATGGGGCCGCAGATGCCGGCGCCGGCGACGGGCCTGACGCCGCCGCCGTCCGCGCAACCTCTGCCAGCAGGGGGGCAATAGTGGCAAGTTATCGTAGCCAGGGACGCTGGGTTATCTGGCTCTCGTTTCTTATCGCGCTATTGCTGCAGATTATGCCCTGGCCGCAGGACATCACCGTCTTCCGGCCAAACTGGGTGTTATTGATTCTGCTGTACTGGATCCTCGCGCTGCCGCATCGGGTTAACGTCGGTACCGGCTTTGTCATGGGGGCGGTTCTCGACCTCATCAGCGGTTCGACCCTCGGCGTACGCGCGCTGTCGTTAAGTATTGTTGCCTATCTGGTCGCTTTAAAATATCAGCTGTTCCGTAATCTGGCGCTCTGGCAACAGGCGCTGGTGGTCATGCTGTTGTCTCTTGCCGTTGATATCATTGTTTTCTGGGCAGAGTTTTTAGTGATCAACGTCTCTTTCCGTCCGGAAGTGTTCTGGAGTAGTGTAGTAAACGGTGTGCTCTGGCCGTGGCTATTCCTGCTAATGCGTAAAGTGCGTCAGCAATTTGCGGTTCAATAAAGGTTGATATGACAACTCTGTATCTGGCTTCTGGTTCCCCGCGTCGGCAGGAACTGTTAACTCAGCTTGGTCTCTCTTTCGAACGCCTGGTTCCGGGTATTGAGGAACGGCGCGACCCGCAGGAGAGCGCTGCGCATTACGTTGCGCGTCTGGCGCGTGAAAAAGCGCTGGCTGGCGTTGCTATGGCGCCGCGCGATCTGCCGGTGTTGGGGGCGGATACGATTGTCATTCTTAACGGCGAAGTGCTGGAAAAGCCGCGCGACGCCGGGCACGCCGCAGAAATGCTTCGCATGCTTTCCGGAAAAACCCACCAGGTGATGACCGCGGTGGCGTTGGCGGATAAGCAGCAAACGCTGGATTGCCTGGTGGTGACGGAAGTGACCTTCCGTCTGCTCTCCGAGCAGGATATCGCTACCTACGTAGCCAGCGGCGAACCTTTAGATAAAGCAGGCGCATACGGTATTCAAGGGTTGGGTGGTTGTTTTGTCAGGAAGATAAATGGCAGCTATCACGCCGTAGTCGGCTTACCGCTGGTGGAAACGTATGAGTTGCTGAGTAACTTTAACTCACTGCGTGAAGAAAAGGGATAAAGATGACGGCTGAATTATTAGTTAACGTAACGCCATCCGAGACGCGCGTCGCGTATATCGATGGCGGGATCCTGCAGGAAATTCATATTGAGAGAGAAGCGCGGCGCGGAATCGTAGGCAATATCTACAAAGGTCGTGTCAGTCGTGTGTTGCCTGGAATGCAGGCGGCTTTTGTAGATATTGGCCTGGATAAGGCCGCCTTCCTGCATGCTTCCGATATCATGCCGCACACCGAGTGCGTAGCGGGTGAAGAGCAAAAGCAGTTTACCGTTCGCGATATTTCCGAACTAGTGCGTCAGGGCCAGGACCTGATGGTGCAGGTGGTGAAAGACCCGCTGGGTACCAAAGGCGCGCGTCTAACCACCGACATCACCATACCTTCCCGCTATCTGGTCTTTATGCCGGGAGCTTCGCACGTCGGCGTATCGCAGCGTATTGAAAGCGAGGCCGAGCGCGAACGTCTGAAAAGCGTGGTCACCGAATATTGCGACGAGCAGGGCGGATTTATTATCCGCACCGCGGCGGAAGGCGTGCATGAGCAAGAGATGGCGGCGGATGCGGCCTACCTCAAGCGCGTCTGGACCAAAGTCATGGAGCGCAAAAAGCGCAACCAGACCCGCTATCAGATGTACGGCGAGCTGGCGCTGGCCCAGCGCGTGCTGCGCGATTTCGCCGACGCTCAGCTTGACCGCATTCGCGTGGATTCGCGCCTGACCTACGAGGCGCTGCTGGAGTTCACCGCGGAATACATCCCGGAAATGACCAGCAAGCTGGAACATTACAGCGGCCGCCAGCCGATTTTCGATCTCTTTGACGTTGAGAACGAAATCCAGCGCGCGCTGGAGCGTAAAGTCGAGCTGAAATCAGGCGGCTATCTGATCATCGATCAGACCGAAGCGATGACCACCATCGATATCAACACCGGGGCGTTCGTTGGCCACCGCAATCTCGACGACACTATCTTCAATACCAATATTGAAGCCACGCAGGCCATCGCGCGCCAGCTGCGTCTGCGTAATCTGGGCGGCATTATCATCATTGATTTTATCGATATGAATAATGAAGATCATCGTCGTCGGGTACTGCATTCCCTGGAGCAGGCGCTGAGTAAAGACCGGGTGAAAACCAGCATTAACGGCTTCTCGCAGCTGGGGCTGGTCGAGATGACCCGTAAACGCACCCGTGAAAGCGTGGAACATGTGCTGTGTAACGAGTGTCCTACCTGTCATGGGCGTGGTACGGTAAAGTCGGTCGAAACGGTCTGTTATGAGATCATGCGCGAAATAGTCCGCGTGCATCATGCGTATGACTCAGACCGCTTCCTGGTCTATGCTTCACCTGCCGTCGCGGAAGCTCTGAAAGGGGAAGAGTCCCACGCGCTGGCGGAAGTTGAAATCTTTGTCGGCAAGCAGGTCAAAGTACAAATTGAGCCGCTCTATAATCAAGAGCAGTTCGATGTGGTAATGATGTAATCATTCAGCCTGTCGCTCCCGATGGCGTCGGGGGCGGGTAAACAGGCGGGCTGAAGGATAAAGCGTAACAGGCTGACAAGGAGAGATGCGTTGAGGCGATGGCCCGGGATATTACTGCTCACCGTGGCAACCGTGGTGGTGATTGTTGCGCTGCTGGTGAGCGGCCTGCGTCTGGCATTGCCGCAGCTAAATAACTGGCGTCCCCAACTGCTGGAGAAAATTACCGCGGTATCCGGGGTCGCGGTTGATGCCTCGCAGATCAACGCCAACTGGGAAAACTTCGGCCCGACGCTGGACGTTCGCGATATTAAAGCCACCTTGAAAGACGGTGGCGAAATGACGATCAAACGGGTTACCCTTGCGCTCGACGTCTGGCAAAGCCTGTTACATATGCGCTGGCAGTTCCGCGACCTGACCTTTTGGCAACTGCAAATTCACACCAATACGCCCATCCAGACTAACGATGACGGCGCAAGTCTGAAGACCGATCGCATCAGCGATCTGTTCCTGCGTCAGTTTGACCACTTTATTCTCCGTGATAGCCATTTAAGCTTCCTGACGATTTCCGGTCAGCGTGCTGAACTGGCGATCCCACAGCTGACCTGGCTTAACGGTAAAAACCGCCACCGCGCCGAGGGGCAACTGAGCCTTTCGAGTCTCACCGGCCAGCACGGCGTCATGCAGGTGCGGATGGATTTACGTGACGAGAACGGCCTGCTCAACAAGGGGCGCCTCTGGTTACAGGCCGACGACATCGACGTTAAACCCTGGCTCGGACGCTGGATGCAGGACAACATCGCCCTGCAGAGCGCGCGCTTTAGTCTCGAAGGCTGGATGACTATCGATAAAGGCGATGTCGCCAGCGGTGATGTATGGCTGAAAAAAGGCGGCGCCAGCTGGCAGGGTGATAAGCATCTGCATAAGCTGTCGGTGGATAACCTGACGGCGCATATCACACGCGAAAATCAAAGCTGGGCATTTCATATCCCCGACACGCGGATCTCGATAGACGGCAAGGCCTGGCCGCGCGGCGCGCTGGCGATGGCGTGGATCCCGGCGCAGGAAGTGGGTGGTAATAACAATCAGCGCAGCGATGAACTACGCATCCGCGCCAGCAATCTCGATCTTGGCGGCCTGACCGGTCTGCAACCGATGGCCGATAAGCTGGCGCCGAGCTTCGGCGAAGTCTGGCGAACCACCCAGCCGAGCGGAAAAATTAACCTGTTGGCGTTAGATATCCCGCTGCAGGCAACGGAGAAGACCCGTTTCCAGGCTGACTGGAGCGATCTGGCTTGGAAGCAGTGGAAGCTGTTGCCGGGGGCCGAGCACTTTTCCGGCAGCCTGAGCGGCAGTGTGGAAAACGGCGAACTGCGCGCGCATATGACCCAGGCGAAAATGCCTTATGAAACGGTCTTTCGCGCGCCGCTGGAGATAGCCCAGGGCGATGCGACCCTGAGCTGGGAGAAGAACAGCAAGGGCTTTATGCTGGATGGCCGCGATATCGACGTGCAGGCAACCGGCGTTCGCGCGCGCGGCGGCTTCCGCTATCTGCAGCCGGAAGGCGATGAGCCGTGGTTAGGCATCCTGGCGGGCATCAGCACTAACGACGGCGGCCAGGCGTGGCGTTATTTCCCGGAAAACCTGATGGGCAAAGCGCTGGTGGATTACCTGAGCGGCGCAATTAAGGGCGGACAGGCCAGCAACGCTACCCTGGTATACGGCGGCAACCCGCATCTGTTCCCTTATGAGCATAACGAAGGCCAATTCCAGGTCTCGGTACCGCTGAAGAACGCGACCTTCGCCTTCCAGCCGGACTGGCCGGCGCTGACCGGATTAGATATCAACCTTAACTTCGTCAATAACGGCCTGTGGATGAAGGCGGATAAAGCGATGCTGGGCAACGTCACCGCCAGCAACCTTGACGCGGTGATCCCTGACTATTCCCATGAAAAACTGTTTATCGATGCCGATGTTAACGGTCCAGGCAAAGAGGTTGGCCCTTATTTCAAACAGACCCCGCTGAAGGACACGCTCGGCTCGGCGCTGGATGAACTACAGCTTGATGGTAATGTGAGCGCTCGCTTACATCTTGCTATCCCGCTCGATGGCGAGATGACCACCGCCAAAGGCGATGTGCGGCTGAAAAATAACGATCTGTTTATCAAGCCGATTGACGCGACGCTGAAGAATCTCAATGGTCAGTTCAGCTTTGAGAATGGAGATTTAAAAAGCGGGCCGCTAAGCGCGACCTGGTTTAATCAACCGCTGAACCTCAATTTCACCACCACGGAAGGGGCGAAAGCCTTCCTCGTTGACGTCGGCATGAACGCTAATTGGCAGCCGACGCGTACCGGCCTGCTGCCGAAAGCGGTCAACGATGAACTCAGCGGCAGCGTCCCCTGGGATGGCAAAGTGGCCATTGAGTTACCGTATCGCGGTAGCGCGAGCTACAAAGTCGATATCAACGGCGATCTGAGAAATGTGAGTAGTCACTTACCTGCGCCGGTGAATAAATCGGCGGGCGAACCGTTGCCGGTGAAAATCAACGTGACCGGCGGCTTAAACAGCTTCGATCTGACCGGCAATATCGGCAGCAAGAACCACGTCAATAGCCGCTGGCTGCTAAATAATAAGCTGACGCTCGACCGGGCGATTTTGACCTCCGACAGCAAAGCGATTCCTTCGCTGCCTGAAGCATCAGGCGTCGAGCTGAACATGCCGGCGATGGATGGCGCGCAATGGCTGGCGTTGTTCCAGCGGGGGGCCGTCAACGAAGTGAGCAGTAATATGGCCTTCCCGGAGCGCGTGACGCTTCGTACACCGTCGCTGGCCTTCGCCGGACAGAACTGGAATAACGTCAGTCTGGTTTCCCAGCCTGACGGTAGCGGCTCGAAGGTGGAGGCGCAGGGGCGTGAAATCAACGCCACGTTGACGATGCATAAGAACGCGCCCTGGCTGGCGGCCATTCGCTATCTCTATTACAACCCTTCCAGCGATAACAACGGCACGGTGAAAAAAGAGAGCGGCCCGCTGGCTGATACGCGTCTGGATTTCCGCGGCTGGCCTGATTTACAGCTGCGCTGTAAAGAGTGCTGGCTGTGGGGGCAAAAGTATGGGCGAATCGACGGTGACTTCAATATCAAGGGCGATACGCTAACCCTCAGCAATGGCCTGGTGGATACTGGCTTTGGCCGCCTCACTACCGATGGCGTCTGGGTGAATGCGCCCGGCGGCGTGCGTACCTCGCTGAAAGGCAAGCTGCACGGTAATAAAACGGACGACTTCGTGAACTTCTTCGGTGTTTCGACGCCGGTGAAAGGGTCGTCGTTTGATGTCGATTACGATCTGCACTGGCGCGCGCCGCCATGGCAGCCTGATGTCGCTTCGCTGAACGGGATCCTCAAAAGCCGCCTCGGCAAAGGCGAGTTTACTGACCTGAGCACTGGTCATGCCGGTCAGCTGTTAAGGCTATTGAGCGTTGATGCGCTGCTGCGTAAGCTACGCTTCGATTTCAGCGACACCTTCCAGGAAGGGTTCTGGTTCGATTCAATTCGCAGTACGGCGTGGATTAAAGACGGCGTGCTGAATACGGATGATACGCTGGTGGATGGGCTTGAAGCCGACATCGCGATGAAAGGTTCGGTCGATCTGGTGCGCCGTCGTTTAGATTTACAAGCGGTGGTGGCGCCGGAAATTTCGGCAACCGTGGGCGTAGCGGCGGCATTCGCCGTCAACCCGATTGTCGGCGCGGCGGTGTTTGCCGCCAGCAAGGTGCTTGGGCCGCTGTGGAACAAAGTATCGATTCTGCGCTATCGCATTACGGGTCCAATCGATCAGCCGGAAATCAATGAAGTGCTGCGCCAGGCGCGCAGCAACAAAAAGCAATGATTTGACGAGTACGGGGAATTATCGCACTCTCAATAGAGAGTATTTTCTCCCCGTCATCTTTTTCGCCGCATGGCATTTCCCTGTGTCAGGCGGCAACAAACGAGTAGCGTAACGATGAGTTTGAACCTGGTAAGTGAACAATTACTGTCGGCAAATGGCCTGAACCATCAGGACCTGTTTGCCATTCTTGGCCAACTGGCTGAGCGCCGTCTCGATTACGGCGATCTTTATTTTCAGTCGAGCTATCACGAATCCTGGGTTCTGGAAGACAGCATCATCAAAGATGGGTCGTACAATATTGACCAGGGCGTAGGCGTCCGGGCGGTAAGCGGCGAAAAAACCGGTTTTGCCTATGCGGACCAAATCAGCAAACTGGCGCTTGAGCAGAGTGCCCAGGCGGCGCGTACTATCGTCCGCGACCATGGCGACGGCAAAGTGCAGACGCTCGGCGCGGTGGAATACAGCTCTCTCTATACCAGCGTCGATCCGCTGCAGAGCATGAGCCGCGAAGAGAAACTGGATATCCTGCGCCGCGTTGATAAGGTGGCGCGTGCTGCCGATAAGCGCGTGCAGGAAGTTTCCGCCAGCCTGAGCGGCGTCTACGAGCTTATCCTGGTGGCGGCAACGGACGGAACGCTGGCCGCTGATGTTCGTCCGCTGGTTCGTCTCTCCGTGAGCGTGCTGGTGGAAGAAGACGGCAAACGCGAGCGCGGCGCCAGCGGCGGCGGCGGACGGTTTGGCTATGATTATTTCCTCGCGCCGCTGGATGGCGACGTACGGGCGGATGTCTGGGCGCGTGAAGCGGTACGTATGGCATTAGTCAATCTGTCCGCGGTTGCCGCGCCAGCCGGAATGCTGCCGGTGGTGCTTGGCGCGGGCTGGCCTGGCGTGCTGCTGCATGAAGCCGTCGGCCACGGCCTGGAAGGTGACTTTAACCGTCGCGGCACCTCGGTCTTCAGCGGTCACATGGGCGAATTAGTCGCCTCTGAACTGTGCACCGTCGTGGATGACGGCACCATGGCCGATCGCCGTGGTTCGGTCGCGATTGATGACGAAGGTACGCCGGGTCAATACAACGTGCTTATCGAAAACGGCGTCCTGAAAGGTTATATGCAGGATAAGCTCAACGCGCGTTTAATGGGCGTTGCGCCGACCGGTAATGGTCGCCGTGAATCCTATGCGCATCTGCCGATGCCGCGGATGACCAACACCTATATGCTGGCCGGTAAGTCGACGCCGCAGGAGATTATCGAATCGGTCGATTACGGTATCTATGCGCCGAACTTCGGCGGCGGCCAGGTGGATATTACCTCCGGTAAATTTGTCTTCTCGACCTCGGAAGCCTATCTGATTGAAAAAGGCAAAGTGACTAAAGCAGTCAAAGGCGCGACGCTAATCGGTTCCGGTATCGAAGCGATGCAGCAGATTTCTATGGTCGGTAACGACCTGAAGCTGGATAGCGGCGTTGGCGTGTGCGGTAAAGAAGGGCAGAGCGTACCGGTCGGCGTCGGCCAGCCGACGCTGAAAGTCGACAACCTTACCGTTGGCGGCACCGCCTGATAACGGCTGGTCCCGGCGGCGCGAAGCCGCTGCCGGGAAGTCAATTAACGGGTCATCCCGCGCCCGTGCATTCCCTGATAAATCTTCGCCACTTCGACGAAATAATCCGTCAGATAGTTAATACACACCTGCACCTTCAGCGGCAGTTTGTCTTTTTCGGTATACAGCGCATAGACCGGTCGCGGATCCGATTGATAGCTCGGCAGCAGGATCTCCAGTTCGCCGCGGTTGATCTCGTCGATCGCCCACATCAGCGGAACGTAGGCCACGCCAACGCCGGCAGTCAGCCAGCGGATCAGCGTCATCGGGTCGTTGGTGACGAAGCGTCCTTGTGGGATCAGGCGTGTTGAGATCCCCTCCGGGGCGATAATTTCGAACTCATTATCTGGCCGTACGCTATATTCCAGCCACGAATGGCTGGCAAGATCCGCCGGTTTTTCCGGGCATCCCGCGTGCTGGAGATAGCTTTTCGCCGCGCAGAGCACCATTGGCATCGAGCCCAGCCGCCGCGAGAAGAGGCTGGAATCCTGCAACGCGCCGACGCGTATCACCACGTCGAGGCCGTCGGCAATCAGGTCCGGGGCGGGGATGCCGGTCACCAGATTAATCGATAAACCCGGATATTCTTTGAGCATTTCGGCGGTTATGCGCGCCAGCACATTCTGTGCCATAGTTGAAGAGCTACCGATGCGCAGCGTGCCAATAGGGGTATTGTTGAAGGCATACAGCTGTTCATGGACGTCCTGCGCTTCAAAGAGCATTCTTCGGCAGCCCTGGTAATAAATTTTACCCGCTTCTGTTAAGCCCAGGCTGCGGGTGCTGCGGTTGAGCAGCTTTACCTGTAGCTCGTCTTCCAGTTTAGCAACGGTCTGGCTGATAGATGAAACGCTCATCTGGAGCTGGCGTGCGGCGGCGGTGAAAGAGCCCAGCTCAACCACTTTGGCGAACACCGACATACGTTTTAGTCGTTCCATTATTCACTCTGGCTTAAAAGTGATTTAGATCACATATTATAGATAAGGCTGCAATTGTTACGTTAATATATAGTTAGCTACATAATAAACGCATCACGCTACCACCTGTACGCTTCTTATCAAGGTCATCATGAGTCTGTTTCCTGTCATAGTGATTTTCGGCCTATCGTTTCCGCCGATCTTCTTTGAGCTGCTATTGTCGCTAGCCATCTTCTGGCTGGTGCACCGTTTGCTGGTTCCGACCGGTATTTATGATTTTGTCTGGCACCCTGCACTGTTTAATACTGCGCTGTATTGCTGTCTGTTTTATCTGATATCGCGCTTGTTCGTTTGAGGTCGATGTGAAAACACTAACAAGAAATATCCTGCGTACTGCCATCACTGTGATACTGGTTATTCTGGCGTTTATCGCTATTTTTCGCGCATGGGTGTACTACACCGCGTCGCCGTGGACGCGCGATGCACGCTTTAGCGCCGATATCGTCGCCATCGCGCCGGACGTGTCGGGGCTTATTTCGCAGGTGAATGTCAAGGATAACCAACTGGTTAAGAAAGACCAGGTATTGTTCGTTATTGACCAACCTCGTTACCAAAAAGCGCTGGCGGAGGCGGAAGCCGACGTCTCCTATTACCAGACGCTGGCTCAGGAAAAACGCGTTGAAGCCGGGCGCCGTAACAGGCTCGGCGTGCAGGCCATGTCGCGCGAAGAGATTGACCAGGCCAACAACGTGCTGCAAACCGTTGAGCATCAGCTGGCGAAAGCGGTGGCCAGCCGCGATTTAGCCAAACTGGATCTTGAACGTACGGTGATTCGTGCGCCAGCCGATGGCTGGGTGACCAACCTGAACGTCTACTCCGGCGAATTCATTACCCGCGGTTCGACCGCGGTCGCTTTGGTTAAACAAAATACCTTCTACGTGATGGCCTATCTGGAAGAGACCAAACTGGAAGGCGTGCGTCCGGGCTATCGTGCCGAAATCACTCCGCTCGGCAGTAGTAAGGTGATAAAAGGTACCGTTGACAGCGTTGCCGCGGGCGTGACTAACGCCAGCAGCAGCAGCGATGCGAAAGGCATGGCTTCCGTTGACTCCAACCTTGAGTGGGTACGTCTGGCGCAGCGCGTGCCGGTACGTATCCGTCTTGACCAGCAGCAGGGCAACCTCTGGCCGTCGGGCACCACCGCGACCGTTGTCATTACCGGTAAAGAAGATCGCGACGCCAGCCAGGCCAACTTCTTCCAGAAAGTCGCCATGCGCTTGCGTGAGTTTGGTTAATCGCCATGGGGACCTATACCATTGCTCCCCGGCATCTCCGCTTTGCCATTAAGCTTGCATGCGCGGTGGTGCTGGCGCTGTTCGTCGGCTTTCATTTTCAGCTTGAGACGCCGCGCTGGGCCGTACTGACCGCGGCTATCGTGACCGCCGGTCCGGCATTTGCCGCCGGCGGAGAGCCCTATTCCGGGGCGATTCGCTACCGCGGGATGCTGCGTATTGCCGGGACGTTTATCGGCTGTATTGCCGCACTGGCGATCATTATCCTCATGATCCGCGCGCCGCTATTGATGATGCTGGTTTGCTGTCTCTGGGCCGGTTTCTGCACCTGGATCTCCTCGCTGGTGAAGGTGGAAAACTCCTACGCCTGGGGGCTGGCGGGTTACACGGCGCTGATTATCATCATCACCATTCATACTGACCCGATGCTGGCGCCGCAGTTTGCCGTCGAGCGCTGCAGCGAAATCGTCATCGGGATCGTCAGCGCTATCGTCGCTGACCTGCTATTTTCCCCGCGCTCTATCAAAAAAGAGATCGACCTTGAACTGGATAACCTGCTGCTGGATCAGTATCGCCTGATGCAGCTTTGTGTCGCCCATGGCGATAGCGAGGTGGTGGACAAAGCCTGGGGAGCGCTGGTGCGCCGTACCGCCGGGCTGGAAGGGATGCGCGGCAATCTGATCATGGAATCTTCGCGCTGGTCGAAGGTAAACCAGCGGCTAAAGGCTATCAACACGCTATCGCTGACGCTGATTACTCAGGCCTGCGAAACCTATCTGATCCAGAACTCACGCCCGGAGATGGTGACTGACGACTACCGCGAGCTGTTTGCCGAGCCCGTAGAAACGGTACAGGATGTGCATCAACAGCTTAAGCGTATGCGCCGCTTCCTGACCTGGAAAGGTGAACACAATACGCCGGTCACTATTTATAGCTGGGTCGGCGCGGCGACGCGCTATCTGCTGCTCAAGCGCGGCGTGGTCGGCAATACCAAAATTAGCCGTATTGAAGATGAAGTCTTACGCGGCGAAACGGTGGTGAAGGTTGAGTCCGCCGAGCGTCACCACGCGATGGTTAACTTCTGGCGAACCTCCATTTCCTGTATTCTCGGCACCCTGTTCTGGCTATGGACCGGCTGGACATCCGGTAGCGGGGCGATGGTTATGATTGCCGTGGTGACCGCGCTGGCGATGCGCCTGCCTAACCCGCGAATGGTGGCCTTAGACTTCCTCTATGGCACCCTTGCCGCTTTACCGCTCGGCGCGCTGTTCTTCCTTGTCGTCATGCCTGCGACGCAGCAGAGTATGCTGCTATTGTGTATCAGCCTTGCCGCGATGGCGTTCTTTATCGGTATTGAGGTACAAAAGCGGCGGCTCGGATCGCTGGGGGCCCTGGCGAGCACCATCAATATTCTGGTGCTGGATAACCCGATGCAGTTCCAGTTTAGCCAGTTCCTCGATAGCGCTCTGGGGCAGATTGTCGGCTGTTTCCTCGCGCTGATGGTAATTCTGTTAGTGCGTGATAACTCGCAGGCCCGCACCGGACGGGTGTTATTGAACCAGTTCGTCTCGGCGGCGGTCTCTTCGCTCACCACGAATAGCGCCCGGCGTAAAGAGAACCATTTGCCGGCGCTGTATCAACAGCTGTTTTTACTGCTGAATAAGTTTCCCGGCGATATCGCCCGCTTCCGGCTGGCGCTGACGCTGATTATCGCGCACCAGCGTCTACGCGATGCCCCGGTGCCGGTAAACGAGGATCTGTCGGCCTTCCACCGCCAGCTGCGGCGAACCGCCGATCACGTTATCTCCGCCGGTAGCGACGATAAGCGCCGTCGTTACTTTACCCGCTTGCTGGAAGAGCTTGATGTTTATCAGGAAAAACTCCTTCACTGGCAGGCGTCGCCCCAGGTCACTGAGCCGGTACGACGGCTGGTCGATATGCTGAAAAAATATCAGCACGTATTTACCAATAGCTAACCTGCAAACCGACGCCCGGCGTCGGTTTTTTTATCGCTATACTTATTTGGTGTAGAGGGACAGAGCTTAAGGGGCGCCGGGCAATGACTGTTTATACCTTTGATTTTGATGAAATAGCTGAGCAACAGGATTTCTATCGTGAGTTTTCCCGCGCCTTCGCCCTACCGGATAAGCAGGTGGATAACCTTGACGCGCTGTGGAGCGCGGTGACGGGAGGGCGCTTACCGTTCCCGCTGGAGATTGAATTTGTCCATCTGGATGAAAAACAGCGTCGTCGCTTTGGTGCGTTAATTTTGCTGTTCGATGAAGCGGAAGAGGAGCTGGAAGGGCTACTACGTTTTAATGCCCGTTGGGCATAAAAAAGCCCCCGGCAGGCGGGGGCAAGTCGTCGGATAAGACGACGAGGGTTTATTTGTACAACTCAGCAGTCGCGTGCCAGCTGTCGCCGGTACGAGCTTCAATAATGCGGTAGCTGCTGGCGCCTTCTTTCTCAGCTTTAGCCGCCAGTTCCTGGCGCATATCCATTGGCGCGCTACCTACTTGCGATACAGAGATAGTGCCCATTGGTTGCAGGTTTTGTGCTTGATCGGCGTTCACTTGCTGTACGGCTGCGCTTGCGCCGAAAGAGAGAACAGATGCCAGACCCAGGGATGCGATGATAATTGCGCTTTTCATAATCTTTACTCCAACCATTTGTGCAGCGGCGGGAGATTTCATATGAACCCAGGCCGCTGAAGAGATACTGTTTCAGTTAATGACCGACAATCGTTAAAGCTTATTTATAAAGTTCAGCAGTGGCGTGCCAATGGTCGCCGGTGCGAGCTTCGATAATGCGATAAGAAGAAGCACCTTCTTCTTGTGCTTTTTTGTTCAGCATTTCATGCATATCCATCGGGGAAGAACCTACCGCGCCGATAGATACGGTGCCCAGTGACTGGCGGCTTTCCGCTTGAGTGCTGTTGATTGAATCAGCGGCGAAAGCGCCAAAGGACAGTACGGATAGCATGCTGAGTGCGGCTACAGTGGTTTTGATTTTCATGATGTTCACCTCGTCGAATTTTATTATTAGGGGGCTTTGTTTCGTGACCCTCATCACAAAATCAAGTATACACTAATCACCAAAAATATTAATACCATGCTAATTGTTTTCAGTGTAAATAATTTCCAAGAAATGTCGTTTTTATAACGTATAAGAATTAGAAATGTCATTCACGGGGTGAATATCATGATTATTTATATTTAAATCAAATAGATATTGCACTTTGATCTTTTGTGCGCTTTAGCCGTTATCATTCGGTAAAGGAATGTATAGAGGTGGAAAACCACACTAAATGTTAAAAAAATGCTGCTTTATTTGAAGGTTTGGGGGATAGCATTTTGCGGGGAAGAACCCTCTGGCAGGAACCAGAGGGGGAGCGCTTAGAGTTCCTGTTCGAACAGGACCAGAATCGCGTCGTAGAGATCTTTAACGGAAAAACCGCGGGCAGGGGTGGTAAAGATAGTGTCATCACCCGCGATACTACCCAGAATACCTTCGGCTTTGCCTAAGGAATCCAGCAGGCGTGCGATCAGCTGCGCCGCGCCGGGGCTGGTGTGGATCACTACCACTGCATCATTGTAATCGATGTCCAGCACCAGGTTTTTCAGCGGGCTGGAGGTCGTCGGCACGCCGAGTTCGGCAGGCAAACAGTAGACCATTTCCATTTTGGCGTTACGCGTGCGAACGGCGCCAAACTTTGTCAGCATGCGGGAAACTTTCGATTGGTTGATGTTCTCGAAACCTTCTTCCTGCAGCGCCTGAACGATTTCGCCTTGCGAGCTGAATTTTTCTTCTTTAAGCAGCGATTTAAACGCTTTAACCAGTTCTTCTTGTTTTGCCGAACTACGCATAAGTCACCCAGATTATGGTGGTAAAAACAACATCATTATGCATACAAGTGCATTTTTATGCAAATAATCCGCAAAGGAATAGCGTAAATAATGTTATGAAAGGAGCATATTTTAGCAAATAACCCTGATGAGGAACATGCCTGCATCACAGCGGGTAAATTGCTGTAAAAGTGAAATAAATGTTATGAAATTGATATTGTTTTGCCGAGCGAGCTGGGTGTATTGTAACCAATAGTCGATCCGGTACTACGGCTTTGCTGGATGGCCAGTCTCAGGAAGAAAAATGCGAATTTGCTGCATCATTGCGCGTACCCCGCATTCTTCAGCCATAATTATTGTAATTGTTCATCTTGTGAATTAAGGTCCAGGCGACGGAATAACGAAAGACTATACCCGTCATACTTCGAGCTGCATGGGCGTTGGCTGCAATCGTTCACCCCAGTCACTTACTTCAGTAAGCTCCTGGGGATTCACTCTCTTGCCGCCTTCCTGCAACTCGAATTATTTAGGGTGTAAATTAACCATAATAAGGAGTTTAGGATGAAAGTTGCAGTCCTCGGCGCCGCTGGTGGAATCGGCCAGGCGCTTGCCCTACTACTTAAGACCCAACTGCCTTCAGGTTCAGAGCTCTCGTTGTACGACATCGCTCCGGTTACGCCGGGCGTGGCGGTAGATCTAAGTCATATTCCCACAGATGTAAAAATCAAAGGTTTCTCCGGTGAAGATGCTACCCCGGCGCTGGAAGGCGCTGATGTGGTGCTGATTTCCGCCGGCGTCGCGCGTAAGCCCGGCATGGATCGCTCCGACTTATTTAATGTTAATGCCGGTATCGTTAAAAACCTGGTGCAGCAGATTGCGAAAACCTGTCCGCAGGCCTGCATCGGTATTATCACCAACCCGGTAAATACCACCGTCGCTATCGCCGCCGAAGTGCTGAAAAAAGCCGGCGTGTACGATAAAAACAAACTGTTTGGCGTTACCACCCTCGATATCATTCGTTCTAATACTTTTGTCGCCGAGCTTAAAGGCAAGTCGGCCACCGAGGTTGAAGTTCCGGTCATTGGCGGCCACTCTGGCGTCACTATCCTGCCTTTATTGTCGCAGATTTCTGGCGTCAGCTTTAGCGAGCAGGAAGTCGCGGATCTTACCAAACGTATTCAAAACGCCGGGACGGAAGTCGTGGAAGCGAAAGCGGGTGGCGGGTCGGCAACACTCTCTATGGGCCAGGCCGCTGCGCGTTTCGGGCTCTCACTGGTGCGTGCCATGCAGGGTGAAAAAGGCGTGGTTGAATGTGCCTACGTCGAAGGCGACGGCCAGTATGCCCGTTTCTTCTCGCAGCCGCTGCTGTTGGGCAAAAATGGCGTGGAAGAGCGCCAGTCCATCGGTAAACTCAGCGCTTTTGAACAGCAGGCGCTGGAAGGCATGCTGGATACGCTGAAGAAAGATATCGCCCTCGGCGAAGATTTCGTCAACAAGTAACGTCTCGTTAGCAGAAAAGCCGGAACCGTCGTTCCGGCTTTTTTATCACCTCATATCCCTGGCGAATGCGCCGCCTGGCGGCTAAATCTGCTAAAATCCCCGCGTCTTAAGCCCCAAGCAATGAGGACGTTGTGAAAAAGATCGACAGAAAGCAGACCAGGGACCACATTACGCAAATCATTCGCTATCAAATTCTTTCCGGAGCGATGAAAGCGGGAGATGAGCTGGCGCAGGAGAGTATTGCCGAGCAGCTAGGGCTTTCACGTATGCCGGTTAGAGAAGCGTTGCAGTCTCTTGAACAAGAGGGGTTTCTGGTGCGCTTGCCTAACCGTCATATGCAGGTATCAAAGCTGGTGCCCGATGATGTTAGCCATATTTTTCGCGTGATCGCGGTGATGGCTGCCGAATTGTTCACTCTCGTGCCGGCAAACCAGGGGGAATTGCTGCTCGGGCGCGCGCAGGCCCTGGCGCAGCCTGGCGACAAAACTCGCGAACTGGATTTTCATCAGTTACTGATTTCCTATCTTGATAACCGTTATCTGGCGAAGGCATATCAGCAATTTTTGGATGGTTATATCTCTTATGTCATTCTGTATCTGAAAGACGATAGCCAGGAATCGGCACTGATACTACATGAACTGGCTGGAGCCATTAGCCGCGGCGATGCGGGGAATATTGCTCAGGCAACACAGCGTTATTTCCTCATGCTTGCGGAAATTATGCGTCAACATATGAAGGATTGGGAAAGTGCAGAAGCCTAAATTAGGGAAAATTAAGCTTCTTTCGGCGAAAGAGCAGGTCGCGGCGGTATTACGCAAAGCGATTCTTTCGCGGGATTTAGTGGAAGGGCAGGAGATAACTCTCGAAGGCATTGCCCGCATGGTTGGGGTTTCCAGCATGCCGGTGCGCGAAGCGTTTCAGATTTTAGCCGCCGATGGCCTGATTAAAGTTCGCCCCAATAAAGGGGCGGTGGTGTTAGGGATCAACGAGCAGACGATTCGCGAGCATTATGAAATTCGCGCGCTGCTGGAAAGTGAGGCGGTGGCGAAGGCATCTCGTCCCGGCACGGATATTTCGCGCATTGCCCAGGTACACTACTCAGCAGAAAAAGCGCTGGCCGATAATAACTTCACTGAATATTCCGACCTGAATCAGGCTTTCCATATGGAGATCTGGAACGCCGCGGGCAACGAAAAAATGAAGATGCTGCTCTGCAACATGTGGAACGGACTGTCGATGGGGCACAAGGTCACCGAAGCGGAGTATGCGGCTATCTCGATACAGGAACATAAAGAGATTTTACAGGCACTTGAACAGCATAATGAAGAGCTGGCGCGTCAGCGCATGCGCGAGCATATTATCCGCTCAATGGAAAATATGCTCACGCGATACCTTCCCGAAACCTCTGTATAGCGCTAAAGCCTGCTGGTTTTAGTCGCATTCATCAACGCTATTAATCATCTCTTGTGACGATCTGCAGAGGATCTTGATGCAGATCGCACTGCGCGATCTTTGTTTAAAAACGCATTGACTTACTTTTTGCATGGGCATAATTTCTCCCTCGTCAATATTGGATACAATATCATATATCATTGATAGGGATAATTATAAATATGGAACCGATTACCATCACCTTATGTTTGCTGGTGTTCGCTATCGTCATGTTCGTCTGGGAGAAGGTGCCTTTGGCAGTGACTTCCATGGTGGTCTGCGTGGCGTTAGTGCTCACCGGCGTGTTGGATCTAAAACAAGCTTTTGCCGGTTTTATCGACTCCAACGTCATTCTTTTTGTCGCCATGTTCATCGTCGGCGGGGCGTTATTTGAAACCGGGATGGCCAATAAAGTTGGTGGGGTGATCACTCACTTCGCCAAAACCGAAAAACAGCTGATTTTCACCATCATGGTGGTCGTCGGCGTGATGTCGGGTTTTCTTTCCAACACCGGTACGGCGGCGGTGCTGATCCCGGTAGTGATTGGCGTGGCGGCGAAATCGGGTTTTGCCCGCTCTCGTTTACTGATGCCGCTGGTATTTGCCGCCGCGCTCGGCGGCAACCTGTCGCTGATTGGTGCGCCCGGCAACCTGATCGCGCAATCGGCGTTGCAGAATATCGGTAGCGGGTTTGGCTTCTTTGAGTATGCGAAGGTGGGTTTACCGATGCTGCTCTGCGGCATCCTCTATTTCCTGACGATTGGCTATAAATTTCTGCCTGCTACCGTTAATGGCGGTGAAGTCGGTAGCGTCGGCGAACAGCGAGATTACAGCCACGTTCCGCGCTGGAAACAGATCCTGTCTCTGGTGGTGCTGATCGCCACGATCCTCGGCATGATTTTTGAGAAACAGATCGGCATTAGCCTGACGGTTGCAGGCTGTATCGGTGCGTTAGTTCTGGTGTTTACCGGCGTGCTGACGGAAAAGCAGGCCTATAAAGCGATTGATTCACAGACTATTTTCATTTTTGGCGGCACGCTGGCGCTGGCAAAAGCGCTGGAAATGACCGGTGCTGGGAAGCTGGTTGCCGATCATGTCATCGGCATGCTGGGCCAGAACTCTTCCCCATTCATGTTGATGGCGGTGGTCTTTGCGCTGTCCGTCATCATGACCAACTTTATGTCCAATACCGCCACCGTCGCGCTACTGGTACCGGTGAGTTTGTCGATCGCGGCCGGTATGGGCGCCGATCCGAAAGCGGTTTTGATGGCGACCGTTATCGGCAGCTCCTGCGCCTACGCGACGCCGATCGGCATGCCCGCCAACATGATGGTGCTATCGGCCGGCGGCTATAAGTTTGTCGATTACGCCAAATCCGGCCTTCCTCTGATTCTCGTTTCTACCATTGTCAGCCTCGTACTGCTGCCAATTCTTTTCCCTTTTCACCCGTAATTTACGGACGCTGTTCTGACTAAGGAGCCTTTATGAGCAAAAGCGAACAGATATCCCGAATGACCGATATTATGGCCAAATTCGTGGGATATACCGGCAAAGTATTGCCTGATGACGTCACTGCAAAACTGAAAGAGTTGCATAAAAAAGAGACCAGCCATCTGGCGGACGTCATCTTTACCACCATGATTGAAAACCAGCGTCTGGCGAAAGAGCTGGATCGTCCGTCTTGCCAGGACACCGGCGTGATTCAGTTTTTGGTTGAGTGCGGCGCCAACTTCCCGCTGATTGGCGAGCTGGAAGCGCTGCTGCGCGAATCGGTGATTAAAGCCACCGTGGATTCTCCGCTGCGCCACAACAGCGTAGAGACCTTTGACGAATACAACACCGGTAAAAACGTGGGTAAAGGTACGCCGACGGTATTCTGGGAGATCGTCCCTGATTCTGACCAGTGCAGTATTTACACCTATATGGCCGGCGGCGGCTGCTCGCTGCCGGGTAAAGCGATGGTGCTAATGCCGGGCGCTGGATACGAAGGCGTAACTCGTTTCGTGCTGGATGTCATGACCAGTTATGGCCTGAACGCCTGTCCGCCGCTGCTGGTTGGCGTTGGCGTCGCGACTTCCGTTGAAACCGCGGCGCTACTGTCGAAGAAAGCGCTGATGCGCCCGGTGGGGTCGCGCAATGAGAATGAACGCGCCGCATCGCTGGAGAAAATGCTCGAAGACGGCATTAATAAAATCGGCCTTGGCCCGCAGGGAATGTCCGGTAACACCTCGGTGATGGGCGTCAATATCGAAAATACCGCGCGCCATCCTTCCACCATCGGCGTGGCGGTCAACGTTGGCTGCTGGTCGCACCGCAAAGGACATATCGTTTTCGATAAAGATTTGAATTACACCATTACGTCTCACACAGGAGTGGCTTTCTGATGGCTAAAAAAATACTGACTACGCCAATTAAAGATGAAGATTTAGCTGATATTAAAGCGGGCGATATTATTTATCTCAATGGTCATATTGTTACCTGTCGTGATGTTGCCCATCGTCGTTTGATTGAAGGCGGACGTGAATTACCGGTCAACGTTGCCGGCGGCGCGATATTACATGCCGGGCCCATTGTGCGGCCGATTAAAGGTACAGAAGATAAATTTGAAATGGTTTCTGTTGGGCCAACCACCAGTATGCGCATGGAGAAATTTGAAAAAGAATTTATTGCTAAGACCGGTGTGAAATTAATCGTCGGCAAAGGCGGCATGGGTAAGGGGACCGAAGAGGGCTGTGCCGAACATAAAGCGCTCCACTGTGTCTTCCCGGCCGGCTGCGCGGTGGTCGCCGCGGTCTGTGTAGAAGAAATTGAAGATGCCCAGTGGCGTGATTTGGGGATGCCGGAAACCTTATGGGTTTGCCGGGTGAAAGAGTTCGGTCCACTGATTGTGTCGATCGATACCCACGGGAATAACCTGTTTGAGCAGAATAAAGTGATATTTAATCAGCGCAAAGAGATTGTCGCTGATGAAATCTGTCAGCACGTAAGTTTTATTAAATAACTCCCGGTTAAATATATTGCGCAGTAGTGGCGAAAATTAATTTCCGCGATAAAGAGGCTTCTGACTATGTGGTCTGGGGAAATCCACTCGGCTATCGCGGCTGTTTATTACGCCATTATTGCGCCCCTCCAAAGGCTATTTTATGACTGATGCTGCGCTGTTAGGCGAAGGCTTCACCCTGATGTTCCTCGGCATGGGCTTCGTGCTGGCGT
>NZ_JBEAIO010000015.1:0-39516 GCF_040065095.1 Klebsiella sp. CN_Kp091
TTTCAGAATTTTTCTCTTCAACCGAACCGGCTGTTTGTGTGAAGTGATTCACATCCGCCGTGTCGATGGAGGCGCATTATAGGGAGTTCTCGAGCGCCTGCAATAGAAAAATTGCAGAAAAATGACTGACTGCTGCATTCCCCAGCAAAACCCCGCTTTATACCCTTTTACACACAGAATTATCCACAGACACACGGCAAAACACGGCTTAAACCCCGGTACATCCATTGCCATATAAAGAGAGAACCATCGGCTAAAAGAGAAAGATAAAAATTCGCGAGCGTTGCGCAAACGTTTTCGTTACAATGCCGCGCTATGACACGGATGCCCGGTTGGGTGCGTTAGGTGAGTTTTTAGGCAAAAACTCACCTAACGCTCTCTGTAATGTTCAAATCCTGGGGATTTAATACCATGCAACAACGTCGTCCAGTCCGCCGCGCTCTGCTCAGTGTTTCTGACAAGGCCGGTATCGTCGAATTCGCGCAGGCGCTTTCCGCTCGTGGTGTCGAGCTGCTGTCCACCGGCGGCACCGCTCGTCTGCTGGCAGATAAAGGCCTGCCGGTTACCGAAGTCTCTGACTACACCGGTTTCCCGGAAATGATGGATGGACGCGTGAAGACCCTGCATCCGAAAGTACACGGCGGCATCCTCGGTCGTCGCGGTCAGGATGACGGTATCATGCAGCAACACGATATCGCGCCTATCGATATGGTTGTCGTTAACCTTTATCCGTTCGCCCAGACCGTCGCTCGTGAAGGATGCTCGCTGGAAGACGCGGTGGAAAACATCGATATCGGCGGCCCGACTATGGTGCGCTCCGCAGCGAAGAACCATAAAGACGTCGCTATCGTGGTTAAGAGCAGCGACTACGACGCAATCATTAATGAGATGGACGCCAACGAAGGTTCCCTGACGCTGGACACCCGCTTCGATCTCGCCATTAAAGCCTTCGAACATACCGCCGCTTACGACAGCATGATCGCTAACTACTTTGGCAGCATGGTCCCGGCCTATCACGGTGAAAGCAAAGAAGCCGCTGGTCGTTTCCCGCGTACCCTGAATCTGAACTTCATTAAGAAGCAGGATATGCGCTACGGCGAAAACAGCCATCAGCAGGCTGCCTTCTATATAGAAGAGAATGTAAAAGAAGCTTCCGTAGCTACCGCCACCCAGCTGCAGGGCAAAGCGCTCTCCTATAACAACATTGCCGATACCGATGCGGCGCTGGAATGCGTAAAAGAGTTCAACGAACCGGCCTGCGTTATCGTTAAGCATGCCAACCCGTGCGGCGTTGCCGTTAGCGACTCGATCCTCGACGCCTACGATCGCGCTTACAAAACCGATCCAACCTCCGCATTCGGCGGCATCATCGCCTTTAACCGCGAGCTGGATGCTGAAACCGCGCAGGCGATCATCTCTCGCCAGTTCGTTGAAGTGATCATCGCGCCATCCGCTAGCGAAGAAGCGCTGAAAATCACCGCCGCTAAGCAGAACGTCCGCGTACTGGTCTGCGGCCAATGGGATACTCGCGTCGCGGGTCTCGATTTCAAACGTGTTAATGGCGGCCTGCTGGTTCAGGACCGAGATCTTGGTATGGTCACCGCGGGCGAACTGCGCGTGGTCAGCAAACGTCAGCCGAGCGAGCAAGAGCTGCGCGATGCGCTGTTCTGCTGGAAAGTGGCGAAATTCGTCAAATCCAACGCCATCGTTTATGCCAAAGATAATATGACCATCGGGATAGGCGCCGGTCAGATGAGCCGCGTCTACTCAGCGAAAATTGCCGGGATTAAAGCCGGTGACGAAGGTCTGGAAGTGAAAGGCTCCGCCATGGCTTCTGACGCCTTCTTCCCGTTCCGCGACGGCATTGATGCCGCAGCCGCAGTAGGCATCACCTGCGTTATCCAACCGGGCGGTTCTATCCGCGACGAAGAAGTGATTGCCGCCGCGGACGAACATGGTATCGCCATGATCTTCACCGACATGCGCCACTTCCGCCATTAATTCACGGAGCAGCAGATGAAAGTATTAGTAATCGGCAACGGCGGGCGTGAACACGCGCTGGCCTGGAAAGCGGCCCAGTCGCCGCTGGTTGATACCGTCTATGTCGCGCCGGGTAACGCGGGCACCGCGCTGGAGCCGGCGCTGCAAAACGTCGCCATCGGCGTCACCGATATTCCAGCCCTGCTACGTTTCGCGCAGGATGAGAAAATCGATCTGACGATCGTTGGCCCGGAAGCGCCGCTGGTCATTGGCGTAGTGGACGCGTTTCGTGCCGCTGGGCTCGCCATCTTCGGGCCAACCGAGGGCGCCGCGCAGTTGGAAGGTTCCAAAGCCTTCACCAAAGATTTCCTCGCTCGTCATCATATCCCGACGGCGGAATACCAGAACTTCACCGAAGTTGAACCTGCGCTGGCTTACCTGCGCGAGAAAGGCGCGCCGATCGTCATCAAAGCCGACGGTCTGGCGGCAGGTAAAGGCGTTATCGTGGCGATGACCCTTGAGGAAGCCGAAGCAGC
This sequence comes from Klebsiella sp. CN_Kp091, assembly GCF_040065095.1. NCBI lineage: Bacteria > Pseudomonadati > Pseudomonadota > Gammaproteobacteria > Enterobacterales > Enterobacteriaceae > Klebsiella > Klebsiella sp. CN_Kp091. The sequence continues at coordinate 2,517 of NZ_JBEAIO010000015.1, forward strand.
GGTGAAAGATATGCTGGCCGGTAACGCCTTTGGCGATGCAGGCCACCGCATCGTGATTGAAGAATTCCTCGATGGCGAAGAAGCCAGCTTTATTGTCATGGTCGACGGCGAGCACGTCCTGCCGATGGCCGCCAGCCAGGATCACAAGCGCGTCGGCAACGGCGATACCGGCCCGAACACCGGCGGCATGGGCGCTTACTCCCCGGCACCGGTAGTCACTGATGAAGTCCATCAGCGCACCATGGAGCGGATTATCTGGCCAACCGTTAAAGGTATGGCCGCTGAAGGAAACACCTATACCGGTTTCCTGTATGCCGGTCTGATGATAGACAAGCAGGGCAACCCGAAGGTTATTGAGTTCAACTGCCGCTTTGGCGATCCGGAAACCCAGCCGATCATGCTGCGCATGAAATCCGATCTGGTCGAGCTGTGCCTTGCCGCCTGCGCGGGCAAGCTGGACGAGAAAACTTCCGAGTGGGATGACCGCGCTTCGTTGGGCGTCGTGGTTGCCGCCGGCGGCTATCCGGGCAGCTACAACACGGGCGATGAGATCCACGGCCTGCCGCAGCAGGAAGCGGTAGACGGTAAAGTCTTCCACGCCGGCACCAAACTGTCTGACGACCAGCGCGTGGTCACCAACGGCGGGCGCGTACTGTGCGTCACCGCGCTGGGTGACACCGTGGCACAGGCGCAACAACGCGCCTATGAACTGCTGACCGATATTCGCTGGGACGGCAGCTTTAGCCGTAACGATATCGGCTGGCGCGCCATCGCGCGTGAGAAAACTAACGGCTGAGTTTTGCCAGCAGCGTTTTACGCGTAATGCCTAACTGACGGGCGGCTTCAGTTTTGTTGCCGCCCGTTTTTTCCAGCGCCGAGAGAATGACTTCTTTTTCAACTTCCACTAATGGCTGAATCAGCGCCTCATCGTTGCCAGTGACCGGCAGCGGCGTGCCCGCTATCGCCAACGGCAGTTCACGCTCGGAAATATAGTCTCCGGTTAGCAGCACCACCGCCCGCTCCACCGCATTTTCCAGTTCGCGGATATTCCCCGGCCAACCGTAGTGAATCAACAGGTCCATCGCCTGCGGCGTAAATCCCTGCACCGTTTTACGATTGCGTTCGGCATAGCGCTTAAGAAAGTGCTGCGCCAGCGGTGGAATATCTTCACGCCGTTGACGCAGCGGCGGCATATCAATGGTTACGACGTTCAGGCGATAATAGAGATCCTGGCGAAAGCGCCCGGCGCTCACCTCCTCCGCCAGATTACGATGGGTGGCGGCAATTAGCCGAACATCGACAGAAAGCGTCTGATTACTGCCAACTCGCTGCACTTCGCGTTCCTGGATCGCCCGCAGCAGACGCACCTGCATCAACGGCGAGATATCGCCAATTTCATCAAGAAACAGCGTGCCGCCATCCGCCTCGACAAAACGCCCTTCCCGCCGCCGTTCCGCGCCGGTAAAAGCCCCTTTTTCATGGCCGAACAGCTCGGACTCCAGCAGAGACTCATTGAGCGCTGCGCAGTTCAGCGTCACCAGCGGCTTGTCACGACGCTCGCTGCAGGCGTGGATGGCGCGCGCCACCAGTTCTTTACCGGTTCCCGATTCGCCGCAGATCAGCACCGTCGCGTCCGAGGGCGCCACCAGCGTAATATTGTTGATAAGCGCCTGCATTGCCGGACTATCGCCAATCATGCCCCATCGAAAATCTGACGAGGCGCTGAGATCGCTCTCGCTCTGCCGGGTGTGCGCCAGCGCCTGAACCAGCGTCTGCTGTAGAGTGTCAAAATCCAGTGGCTTGACCAGATAATCCAGCGCGCCCGACTTAATAGCCTCAACCGCCGTGCCGACGCTGGAGAACGCCGTCATGATCAATACCGGAATCGCCGGGTTATAGGCTTTGATCTCTTTTAATGTCGCGATACCGTCCATCTCCGCCATGCGGATATCGCACAGCACCAGGTCGAAGACCTGCCGATGGATCTGTTCTAACGCCTGCAGGCCGTTGTGGGCTAACGCCACTTGATAGCCCCAGCCACGCAGCAGCGCCTGCAGAATCGTGCAATGGCTGACGTCATCATCGACAACCAGAATCTGTACTTTATCGCTGCTCATCTTCCCTCCGTTGAGCATCCACCGGCAGCCAAAGCGTAAATATCGCTCCGGCCCCCGGCTGGCTTTCGGCGCGGATCGTCCCGCCATGTTGTTCGATAATATTCTGTACCACCGCCAGCCCCAGCCCTGTTCCGTCCGCCTTGGTGGTGAAATAAGGGGTGAAGATAGCCTGCAGCTCTTCATCGCTCATCCCCTTACCGCTATCCTTAACGACAATTTTCACACGTCGCCGCTCGGCTTCGCTTGCCGATACGCGAATGACGCCGTCACGGCCAATAGCCTGCATCGCATTCAGATACAGATTCAACAGCACCTGGTTGAGACGGTCAGGGTCGGCTTTAATCGAGGTTAATTCAGGGCGCGGAGTAAATTGCAGCGCGATCCCGCGACTCTGCGCATCCTGGCTTACCAGCTGCAATGAGTGGTGAATAAGCGCGTTGATATCGACCGGCTGGTAGTTTAAATGGGCTGGACGAACCAGCTCCAACAACTCGCTGACGACCCGGTTCAGGCGATCGGCCTCTTTGGCCATCACCAGCGCTAACTCCTGCGCCTCGCCGCCCGGCGGCGTACGCTCGGCAAAATACTTCGCCAGTCCTTTAATCGAAGAAAGTGGGTTGCGAATCTCATGCGCGACGCCAGCCGCCAGATGCCCAAGGGCCATCAGTTTTTCTTTGCGGGCCATCGCCTCCTGCAGCTGCTGGCGTGAACGACGGTAGCGGCGGAACCAGAACTGAGCGAGGATCGTCGCGACGATGACCAGCGCCGCGGCCACCAACATGATCATCATGTTACGCAAGCCGCGGGCCTGCGCCGCATCCAGCTCGCGGCTATCAAAGGCGATAAAAATCACCTGTGGAACATTGGGCTGAGCCAGCGCGCTGTTACAGCGCTTCATCATCCCCATATGGTGGCCACGAGCAGGGTTGAGCGGGCGAAACTGGCGATAAATTTCCAGCGCCGGTTGCGGCTCAGCAAGCCGGCGCCAACGCTCCTGTTCGCCCACCTTGAGTTCACGCATTTGCGCAGGACTGTACAGCGCCTTATCCACCTGCTGCGGATCGCTGTGGGCGATAATTTTACCGTTTTCATCGGTCACCGCGAACCACAGCACACCGGGCTGCCAGGCCATCTCCTCCAGCAACGCCTGCAGCTGCGCATGATGCATCCGCATCCCCATGCCGACACGCGTACCAGACTCCAGCGCACGGATCAGCACACCGCCCTTCTCTTCGATATTTTGCCGGGCGGCGGCGGTCTCCCGGCCATAATCGCGGACGATCATCGCGGAAAAAAGAATAACCAACAGGACGACCGAGCCGGTCAGTAACCAGCTCAGGGAGTCCCGGAAGCATGAAGTAATGCGCGGCATGGGCGGGTCCTTATCGTGTCCTTATTCGCTATCACCAGGATCCATCAGCAGAAATCATGCCATTTTTCCACACCGTGAAACCTGTCCTCAGACATATCGCTGGTGATTTAGCGAGTAAAAATGACTCGCTGACTCCAGCCGCAACGGGTCATTTTTACTCGCCAGAGTCACGTTTGCCGCGGGCCGGCCAGTATTGACGCGCTTTTTCAGGCTGGCATGGAAGATGCAACACAGAGGGAAACCACACAGGAGATCACGCTATGAAACGGAAACCGACTTTATCCCTCGTCCTCGTGGCGCTTGCCGCACTGACCTTTGGCAGTCACGCGGCCTGGGCTGGACATCACTGGGGCTACAATAACGGAATGGGCGCGCAGGGCTACAGCCAGCTCACCCAGGAACAGCAAGCGACCGTGCAGAAGCTACATGACAATTACTATGCGCAAACCAGCGCCCTGCGCCAGCAGCTGCAGTCCAAACGCTACGAGTACAATGCGCTGCTTACTGCGCCAAAACCAGAAAGCGGAAAAATTGAGGCCGTGGCGAAGGAAATGGAAACGTTAAGCCAGCAGTTGGATCAGCAGAGGGTAAAATTTGATATCGCCCTGGCTGAAGCAGGCGTTCCTCGCGGCGCGGGTATGGGTTACGGCGGCTGCCGCGGTAATGGCAGTGGTCATATGGGCATGAACCACTGGTAAAACTCAGAACGATTTTTCGCTCGGCTGCCAGGTACAGAAGTTTTCATTAGCCACCAGCAGCAGCTGAGCGCCTTCCGGTGCTTCCAGCCACGCCACGCTCACCTCTACGGAGGAGTGATTCTGGCGGCGTTCAATATGCGCTAATGCCCGCTCATCAAGGTCAGGCTTCACGGTCTGGCCTTCACAGGTAGTCACGGTACGATCGGCATGCCAGCGTCCCTGTCGTAATACCACTCGTCCTTGACGCAAGGCGTCGCTGGTTTCGCGGATTTGCTGCGCCCGATAGCGGTACAGCGCGACCTGGTCGTTGGAAAGCTGCTGTTTTTCACCATCTACTTCCCGCTGCATAAAGCTCAGCTCGCCCTGGGCGTCAAAGCGGGCGCGAATATGTTCCGGCGGTTTGCCGTACACATTGAGTTCAATAAGCGTTAGTTGGCCATCCTGCCAGCGGTACTCGCTGGTTGAGGTGTCGCCGCGGTGCCACGGACTAAAGGCGGCAAGCAGGTGCACTTCATCGCCGGCATCTTTGCGCCAGATACGCATCGCGCCCTGGTTATCGGCGTAGCCGCTGGCGGTAAAAGGCGGTAGAGAGGAGTCATGACTGCAGGCAGTGAGCAATAGCGCGCCTGCCAGCGTCAGCGTGCGACGCCAGTTAGACAAAAGGGGCTTAAAAGCCCCTTCGTTAAAACTGGACACTGCCACGCGGTCTTACTTGACTGCGTCTTTCAGCGCTTTGCCAGAAACAAATGCTGGCACGTTAGCTGCAGCGATTTTGATTTCTTTACCGGTCTGCGGGTTGCGGCCAGTACGCTCAGCACGGTGGTTCACTTTGAAGGTACCGAAACCAACCAGTTGAACAGCATCACCTTCTTTCAGAGACTCGGTAATTGCAGCCAGGGTGGATTCCAGGGCAGCTTTTGCCTGTGCTTTAGACAGGTCAGCTTTGTCCGCAATTACATCAATCAGTTGAGTCTTGTTCATAAGTTATCCTTACAATGTGTTTATCGCTTGCTAAGCATCGAGTGCGACGGAAATGCCAGAAAAGCACTCTCCTGCATACACGCACCGATAGCCACTTTTTTTCGCCCCCCAAATGTAGACCAGACAGGGGGCGGAATGGAAGTCTTCAGACGCTACAATTCAGGCGGTAAATCACGTTTTGTGGTCTCATTGCTGAAAATTTATACCAATATTGCTTTCGCCGGCCTCTCGCAGGTCTGCGCGCAGCCCTTTAATCAGTTCAAGATCGCGTTCTTCGCAGTCGGCCAACAGGCGGAAAATCTCCCACTGAATGTCCCATTCTTGTTCAACCGCCGGGTTGACTCTGAGCTCTTCATCGGTCATTTCGCGACCTTCCTGGGTCATTTCCAGCATTGCGACGGTAGTAATGGAAGTCTTACTGACCTCGATAGCATGTTCCAGCGTTTCACCGCTCAGGCGTGAGTGGATTAATTCGCTCAGCGCGACGCAGGCATCGATAGCCGGATAGACGCCGTACATGTCGTAGTCATCTGCGGACGGAATCGCCTCTTCCAGCTTTTCCAGCTGACTATCGAAATTCACCTTCGCATCTTTTACCGTCAGCGTTTCCCAGATCAGGTCAAGGATACGACGATATAACTGGCCGTCGCCAAACTCAGTTTGCTTGCAGAACATGGCGTAGTTGGGGTACATACGCTCGCACAGGCAGGCCATAAAGGTGACGTGCTGCCAGCTCTCCAGTTTCTCCAGGCGCAGGTGAATCGGGTTTTGTAACATGATGAATTCTCGAAGTCAGAAATTAGGCGCAGTGTACCTGAATCAGCCGTGATTTGCTTGCCAACGCACAAAGGAAGGCCGACGGGACGCCACGGCATCGGCCCAGCGCGTCGGCTCGGGTAGCCGATAGCCCTGCATACAGCGTTCCACCCACATTAACGCGCTATCGATACCTACGCGGTGGCCGGTACTGATAAACAGTGGGTTGCAGCGTGCTTTGCTGCGCCAGACCCAGGCCAGCTGGTCGCCATTGTCGATTAATGGCGCCAGCGCGCCGGGCTCGGCGCCGAGCGGTTCAAACTTGCCGCATAAACGTTTTTTCGCTACGCCAATCGTTGGCACATCAACCATCAGGCCAAAATGGCTGGCGACGCCAAGCCGCCGGGGATGTGAAATACCGTGGCCATCGACGAACAACAGATCGGGCTTTTGCGATAGCTGTTGCCACGCCGCCAGCAGCGCGGGGGTCTCGCGAAAGGAGAGAAAGCCGGGGATGTACGGCATCGTGGTGGCGACGCGCGCCACCTGATACTCCACCAGTTCAAGCCCCGGATAAGTTAGCAGCACCATCGCAGCTCGGGTAATTTCCCCCTCCTGCTCAAACCCCACATCGGCGCCGCCGATCAGCACCGGCGGGTCGCGATCCAAACGGTCCGCACGTTCTACCGACGCGGCTAAAGATTGCTGTTGGGTTCGTAGCGCAGCTAAATCCATCATGCTTATCTCCTATTGGTGATATTGCGCGGAGAGACGATGTACCGCCTCAACAAAGACTCCTGCATGCTGTGGGTCGACGTCCTGATGGATGCCGTGGCCAAGGTTAAAGACATGGCCTTCGCCCTGGCCGAAGCCGGCGAGAATGTTAGCCACTTCGTCTTCAATACGGGCGGCAGGCGCATAAAGCATCGACGGGTCCATATTGCCCTGAAGCGCCACTTTGTGGCCTACGCGACGGCGAGCGTCGGCAATATCGGTCGTCCAGTCGAGACCCAACGCATCGCAGCCGGTCTCCGCCATCGCTTCCAGCCATTGTCCGCCGCCTTTGGTGAACAGCGTCACCGGTACGCGACGACCTTCGTTTTCCCGCAGCAGGCCATCGACGATTTTATGCATGTAGTAGAGCGAGAACTGCTGATAGTCGCGGCCGGTCAACACGCCGCCCCAGGTGTCGAAAATCATCACCGACTGCGCGCCCGCTTTGATCTGCGCGTTCAGATACAGGGTGACGCTTTTCGCCAGCTTGTCCAGCAGCGCGTGCAGCGCCTGCGGTTCGGCGTACATCATCTTTTTGATGACGGTAAAGGCTTTGCTGCTGCCGCCTTCAACCATGTAGGTCGCCAGCGTCCACGGGCTGCCGGAAAAACCAATCAGCGGCACTTCGCCTTTCAGTTCACGGCGAATAGTGCGCACGGCGTTCATCACGTAGCCTAATTCTTGTTCCGGGTCCGGCACCGGCAGTTTGTCGACGTCGGCTTTGCATTTCACCGGCGAAGTGAAGCGCGGGCCTTCGCCAGCTTCAAAGTACAGCCCCAGCCCCATCGCATCCGGAATGGTCAGGATGTCCGAAAAGAGGATCGCTGCATCCAGCGGGTAACGGCGCAGCGGCTGTAGCGTCACTTCGCAGGCCAGCTCGGCATTTTTACACAGCGACATGAAATCGCCCGCTTGCGCGCGGGTGGCTTTATATTCCGGGAGATAGCGGCCCGCCTGGCGCATCATCCACACCGGGGTGACATCAACCGGCTGGCGCAGCAGCGCACGCAGGTAACGATCGTTTTTCAGTTCGGTCATTTTTACATTCCTTTAGCGTTGATGCGCCCAGTGTAACATGTCACTCGTACTCTGCCCGACACATCGCCACCGTATCTTCGATCAGGCGTCGCGCTACGGTGCCCGGCGGCGGCAGTAGCGGCAAATCGTCATAGCGATACCACTCTGCGCTCAGCAGCTCTTTTTTATCCACGACAATATCGCCGCTATCGTATTCAGCCATAAAGGCGGTCATCAGTGATTGCGGGAAGGGCCACGGCTGGGAGGTCACATAGCGTAGGTTTTTCACCTTAATTCCACTCTCTTCCATCACTTCGCGGGCGACCGCCTGCTCAAGGGTTTCGCCCACTTCGACAAACCCGGCCAACACCGTATGGACACCATTACGATGGCGTGTATGCTGCGCCAGCAGAATTGAATCGTCGCGACGAATGGCGACGATAATGCAGGGGGCAATTTGCGGATAATAGCGCTCGCGGCAGTGGCCGCACAGCATCGCCCACTCGGTTTTACTGACATGCATCGGGTGGCCGCAGTAGCCGCAGAATTTATGCGATCGATAAAACTCGGCCAACTGGATCCCGCGCCCTGCCAGTTGGAAAAGCCCAGGATCCTGATCCAATATCTGGCGCAGCGATCCCATATCATGGCGACGATCCTGGCGCACCAGCCACACCGCTTCGCCTTGCCACTCGCCGAGATGTAGCGCGCGTTCACCGACAAGATCAAAATTTACCGCTTCGCCATGTGGTAATTCCCCTGCGGGAAGCCATAATTTTTGTTCGTGACTGACGATCCACCAGCCGCGATCTAATTTTTCAATAATACGATCCATATCTATTGCGCTACCTTCGTTTTACTGGCACTTTTAACATTATATTTACATTTGCTGAGCAACGTTATTTTTAATCTTGCGGAGTCAATCATGTTAAACCAGCTGGAAAACCTGACGGAACGTGTTGGAGGCAATAACAAACTGGTCGATCGCTGGCTGCTTGTGCGTAAGCATTTGCTCGTGGCTTACTACAACCTGGTTGGCCTGAAACCCGGCAAAGAGTCCTTTATGCGGCTTAATGAAAAGGCGCTGGATGACTTTTGCCAAAGCCTGGTGGATTACCTCTCATCCGGTCATTTTAATATTTATGAACGTATTATCGGAGAAATGGAAGGGAGTACCCCTCTTTTAGCCGCCACCAAAATCTACCCGCAGCTGGAAGCCAATACCCAGCAGATGATGGACTACTACGATACCTGCCTCGAAAACGCCATCGATCATGATAACTATCTCGAATTTCAGCAGGCGCTGTCAGATATCGGCGAATCGCTGGAGGCGCGCTTCGCGCTTGAGGACAAGCTGCTGGCGCTGGTCGTCGCTCACGATCGGAAAGACAACGTTGGCGACAATATCGCGCCGACCGCTTGAGTTGTGAACCGTTAACGAGTAATTTACATACATTATCCCTCTGCGGAGGGATTTCATCTTGTCGGAGTGCCTATTTTCCACACGAAAACTAAAGTGGAAAAGGCTGAGACCGTTTATTCGGGATCCGCGGAACCTGATCAGGCTAATACCTGCGAAGGGAACAAGAGTACACTGCTGGTCGCACCTGCCCGTTACGGGCTGGTCGCATCTGTTACTCCATCCGTCGTCTGACAAGCCATCTCCTTTTTTGTAACTGGAATGCGCTATGTCTACTACCAAACTGACCCGCCGGGAACAACGCGAACACGCGCAGCGATTTATTGATACGCTGGAAGGTACCGCTTTTCCTAATTCTCGCCGCATCTACATTCAAGGCTCACAGGCCGATATCCGCGTCCCAATGCGTGAAATTCAGCTCAGCCCGACGCTCATCGGCGGTGATAACGATAACCCCCAGTACGAAGCCAACGAACCGATACCGGTGTATGACACCTCCGGACCTTATGGCGACCCGGAGATCAACATCGATGTCCGCCAGGGGCTGGCCAAACTACGCCAACCGTGGATCGACGCGCGTAACGACTGCGCGCCGCTTAGCGAACGCAGCTCGGCTTACACTAAAGCGCGGCTGGCCGACGATGGCCTTGATGAACTGCGCTTCGGCGGCCTGCTGACCCCTAAACGCGCCGTCGCTGGCAAATGCGTGACGCAACTACACTACGCCCGTCAGGGGATCGTCACCCCGGAGATGGAATTCATCGCCATTCGCGAAAACATGGGCCGCGAGCGTATCCGCAGCGAGGCGCTGCGCCAGCAGCATGCCGGAGAAGGCTTTGGCGCCCGCCTGCCGGACAACATTACCGCCGAATTCGTCCGCGATGAAGTCGCTGCCGGGCGGGCCATCATCCCGGCCAATATCAATCACCCGGAATCTGAGCCGATGATTATCGGCCGCAACTTCCTGGTGAAAGTGAATGCCAATATCGGCAACTCGGCGGTGACCTCTTCCATCGAAGAAGAGGTCGAGAAGCTGGTCTGGTCAACCCGCTGGGGCGCCGACACGGTAATGGACCTCTCCACCGGCCGCTATATCCACGAGACCCGCGAATGGATCCTGCGCAACAGCCCGGTGCCGATTGGTACCGTCCCGATTTACCAGGCGTTGGAGAAGGTCAACGGCATTGCCGAGAACCTGACTTGGGAAGCCTTCCGCGATACCCTGCTGGAACAGGCCGAACAGGGCGTCGACTACTTCACGATTCATGCCGGGGTGCTGCTGCGTTACGTGCCGATGACCGCGAAGCGGCTGACCGGTATCGTCTCGCGCGGCGGTTCGATCATGGCCAAGTGGTGCCTGTCGCATCATCAGGAAAACTTCCTCTACCAGCACTTCCGCGAAATCTGTGAAATCTGCGCCGCCTATGACGTGTCGCTGTCCCTCGGCGATGGTCTGCGCCCCGGCTCGATTCAGGATGCCAACGACGAGGCGCAGTTCGCCGAGCTGCATACGCTGGGCGAGCTGACTAAAATCGCCTGGGAGTATGACGTTCAGGTGATGATTGAAGGCCCCGGCCACGTGCCGATGCAGATGATTCGCCGCAATATGACCGAAGAACTGGAGCACTGCCACGAAGCGCCGTTCTACACGCTGGGGCCGCTCACCACCGACATCGCGCCGGGCTATGATCATTTCACTTCCGGTATCGGCGCGGCAATGATTGGCTGGTTTGGCTGCGCCATGCTGTGCTACGTCACGCCAAAAGAACATCTCGGCTTGCCCAACAAAGAGGATGTAAAACAGGGGCTGATTACCTATAAAATCGCCGCCCACGCCGCCGACCTCGCTAAAGGCCACCCCGGGGCGCAGATCCGCGACAACGCGATGTCCAAAGCGCGTTTCGAATTCCGCTGGGAAGACCAGTTCAACCTCGCGCTCGATCCCTTTACCGCGCGGGCCTATCACGATGAAACCCTGCCGCAGGAATCCGGCAAAGTCGCCCACTTCTGCTCCATGTGCGGGCCGAAATTCTGTTCGATGAAAATCACCCAGGAGGTCCGCGACTACGCCGCGAAGCAAAGTATCGAGGCCGGCATGGCCGATATGTCGAATAACTTCCGCGCCCGCGGCGGTGAAATCTACCTGAAAAAGGAAAATGCCTGATGTACCAGCCTGACTTTCCGCCCGTACCGTTTCGTCTCGGGCTTTATCCGGTTGTCGATAGCGTGACATGGATTGAGCGCCTGCTGGAAGCCGGCGTGCGCACCATTCAGTTGCGGATCAAGGACCAGCGCGACAGCGATGTGGAGGATGACGTCATCGCCGCCATCGCGCTTGGCCGCCGCTATCACGCGCGACTGTTTATCAATGATTACTGGCAACTGGCGATTAAGCACCAGGCGTACGGAGTACATCTGGGACAAGAGGACCTGGAAACCACCGACCTGAGCGCCATCCGTAAAGCCGGACTGCGCCTTGGCGTCTCCACCCACGACGACATGGAAATTGACGTCGCGCTGGCGGCGCGCCCTTCCTACATCGCGCTGGGCCACGTCTTCCCGACACAAACCAAACAGATGCCTTCGGCGCCGCAGGGCCTCGAACAGCTTGCCGGGCATATTCATCGTCTGGCCGATTATCCGACGGTAGCGATCGGCGGAATCAGTCTGGAAAAAGCGCCGGACGTACTGGCGACCGGCGTTGGCAGCATCGCGGTAGTCAGCGCCATTACCCAGGCAGCAGACTGGCGGGCTGCCACTGCACAACTGTTAGCACTGGCGGGAGCAGGCGATGAATGATCACGATTTCATGCGCTACAGCCGCCAGCTATTGCTGGAAGATATCGCCATTGAGGGACAGCAGAAACTGTTAGCCAGCCGGGCGCTGATTATCGGCCTGGGCGGCTTAGGTTCGCCGGCAGCGCTATATCTGGCGGGGGCCGGCGTCGGGACGCTGACCCTGGCCGATGACGACGCGGTGCATCTCAGCAACCTGCAGCGACAAATTCTGTTCACCAGCGACGATATTGACCAGCCAAAAGCCACGGCGGCAAAGACGCGGCTCAACCAACTCAATCCGCAAATCCGCCTCGTGGCGCTACAGCAGCGCTTAAGCGGCGAGGCGTTGCGCGCCGAAGTGGCGAAAGCCGACGTGGTGCTGGACTGTACCGATAACATGATCGCCCGCCAGGCGATTAACGCCGCCTGCGTAGCCCTTGAGACGCCGCTGGTAACCGCCAGCGCCGTCGGCTTCGGCGGCCAGTTGATGGTGCTGACGCCGCCGTGGGCGCAGGGCTGCTACCGCTGCCTGTGGCCGGACACCGCCGAACCGCAACGTAACTGCCGCACTGCGGGGATCGTCGGTCCGGTCGTCGGCATGATGGGGACGCTGCAGGCGTTGGAGGCCATAAAGCTCCTTAGCGGCATGGCGACGCCGCGCAACACGCTACGGCTGTTTGATGCCCGCACCAGCAACTGGCGCAACCTTGCGCTGCAAAAGGCCCAGGGCTGCCCGGTATGCGGAGGCCATGATGCAAATCTGGTTTAACGACGAACCGTTGGAATGCGCGGACAACCTCAGCGTAAGCGCCCTGCTCAGTCAACTGGAACAGCTCCAGCCGGGCGTTGCGCTGGCGCTCAATCAACACATCCTGCCACGCGAACGGTGGGAAGATCATCTCTTGCAGGAAGGCGATCGGGTCCTGCTTTTTCAGGTTATCGCCGGAGGCTGATATGTTACGTATTGCCGATAAGACATTTGAATCCCACCTTTTTACCGGAACCGGCAAATTCGCCGCCCCAGAGGTGATGGTCGAGGCGATTCGCGCCTCGGGAAGCCAGCTGGTGACGCTGGCGATGAAGCGCGTCGATTTACGCCAGCATAATGACGCGATTCTCGCGCCGCTGCTGGCGGCGGGCGTTAACCTGCTGCCGAATACCTCAGGCGCCAAGACGGCGGAAGAAGCGGTTTTTGCCGCCCGCCTGGCGCGGGAAGCCTTAGGCACCCACTGGCTGAAACTGGAGATCCACCCGGACGCCCGCTGGCTACTGCCTGACCCCATTGAAACCCTGAAGGCGGCGGAGCTGCTGGTGCGCGAAGGGTTTGTCGTCCTGCCCTATTGCGGCGCCGACCCGGTCCTGTGCAAACGGCTGGAAGAGGTCGGCTGCGCGGCGGTGATGCCGCTGGGCGCGCCGATAGGCTCCAACCAAGGGCTGGAAACCAAAGCCATGCTGGAGATTATTATCGAACAGGCGACGGTACCGGTGGTGGTTGATGCCGGGATTGGCGTGCCAAGCCACGCGGCGCAGGCGCTGGAGATGGGCGCTGATGCGGTACTGGTCAACACCGCCATTGCCGTCGCCGACGATCCTGTCGCCATGGCTCGCGCCTTCCGCATGGCGGTCGATGCCGGATTGCTGGCGCGTCAGGCCGGACCGGGAACGCGCAGTACTCAGGCGCAGGCCACCAGCCCGCTGACCGGCTTTCTGGAGGGGCTGGCATGAAAACTTTTAGCGATCGCTGGCGGCAGCTGGAGTGGGATGACATCCGCCTGCGCATCAACAGCAAAACCGCCGCCGACGTCGAACGGGCGCTGGCGGCAAAACAGCTCACCCGCGATGACATGATGGCCCTGCTCTCTCCTGCCGCGGCCGATTACCTTGAACCGCTGGCCCAACGCGCGCAGCGCCTCACCCGCCAGCGCTTCGGCAACACCGTCAGCTTTTACGTACCGCTGTATTTGTCCAACCTGTGCGCCAACGACTGTACCTACTGCGGCTTCTCAATGAGTAATCGCATTAAGCGCAAGACGCTGGATGCAGCAGAGATTGCCCGCGAATGCGCCGCGATCCGCGAATTAGGCTTTGAGCATTTGTTACTGGTCACCGGCGAACATCAGAGTAAGGTCGGAATGGATTATTTCCGCCAGCACCTGCCAGCCATCCGCCGCCAGTTTGCCTCGCTGCATATGGAAGTGCAGCCGATGGCGACCGACGAGTATGCCGAACTAAAAACGCTGGGGCTTGATGGGGTGATGGTCTATCAGGAGACCTACCATGAAGGCATGTATGCCCAGCACCACTTGAAAGGTAAAAAGCAGGATTTCTTCTGGCGTCTGGATACGCCGGATCGCCTGGGCGAAGCGGGGATCGACAAGATCGGCCTCGGCGCGCTCATTGGTCTTTCCGACAGCTGGCGGGTGGACTGCTTTATGGTCGCCGAACATCTGCTGTGGCTACAGCAGCGCTACTGGCGCAGCCGCTACTCTATCTCCTTCCCGCGTTTACGCCCTTGCGCCGGAGGCATTACGCCAGCCTCATTAATGGACGAACGTCAGCTGGTGCAGACGATTTGCGCTTTCCGCCTGCTGGCGCCGGAGGTTGAGCTGTCGCTATCGACCCGTGAATCACCGTGGTTCCGCGACCGGGTGATCCCGCTGGCGATTAACAACGTTAGCGCGTTCTCCAAAACCCAGCCCGGCGGCTACGCCGACGATCATCCGGAACTTGAGCAATTTGCGCCACACGACGATCGCCGCCCTGAAGAAGTCGCCAGCGCGCTGACCGCCCGTGGTCTGCAGCCGGTATGGAAAGACTGGGATAGCTGGCTGGGACGCGCCTCGCAATCATCATAAAGCATGCTGCAAGCAGCTGATTATTTTGCGTGCCTGCACGAGAGATGAAAAACGGAGGCTCGCCGAACTGCCGCCGTTTTTCTATTCTGCCCTGGTCAGCAGCGGACGCTGACCAGGGCGAGCTTTTCTTTCCTCTCTTCGCCCTGCCTCTACCGTCCGCACTACCGCAAACATATTGCTATCAAATATTAATCACGATGATGAGCGCACTCAGCGTTATAATTTAGCGATAGTTACCTGATTCGCTAAGCAGGCATGCTGGCTTAACCTGCGTCTAAACCCACGGTTTATAAATCCCGGACGATTAACAAATTATGGCACGCCACAACAGAAAGCTCTCTTTTACTACGCCGATCGTAGTGGGGTTTGCGGGGATTTTGCTCAGTTTTTTACTGATTGCAATCTTTGTTACCGCGACGCAAAAGAAAAACTTTCTTGAAGATTATCATCATATTAACCGTAACTTCACCCATAACCTTGCGGTGAACTACACCGAATCGCTGCTGCGCGAGAATGACTACATTCTGGCGCGCGCGACGAAATACTTTGCCCGTGACGATGCGCTCAATATCGCCGTAAATGTCAATCCGCAAAAGGGTCTGGACGACTTGATGCGTCTGCAGGAGCTGATGCCGACAGTCTCCTCCATTTCGCTTGCCGATACTCTCGGCCATTATCTGCGCGCTCCCGAAGTGATGGAAGGCGATGAGAGCCGCACGTTTGATCCGAAAACGCGCCCCTGGTTTATTCGTCAGGCGGAAGCCAGTACATTCAGTCTCTATACCACTCCTTACCTTGACTACTTCACCCACCATCCTACCGTCACCGTCTACCGGCCTGTCATTTCGCCGCAGGGGAGGCTCAAAGGTAGCCTGGCGTTTCATATGGATCTGACCTCGATGGGCTACGCGTTACGGCAGATTGTCTCGCCGGTACAGGGGGAGTTTTTTGTCGTGCAACGCGACGGCAAAGTGGTGATCCATCCCGATACCGGCGCGCTATTTAAAACCTACGTTAGCGCGGAACTGATGGACAAAATGACCAGCGCGGAAGGCCAACTTTATGATGAGGAACATAAGGCCTGGTACTACTACTATTCCTTTACCAACCCCGACTGGTTCGTTATTTTCCGCGTCACCGATACCACCCTTGATGACCTGACGCGCTATGAAACCGATATTGTCGCCTGGGGATTCGCCCTCGCCGCCATTGTCATCGTCCTGTTCGGGCTGTATCTGCGCCACGCTTCGCGTACCGTACTGATGAACATCATTAACGCCATTAAGACCGGCGACGTCAAACGCGCACCGCGGCTGGAAGCCATGCTCAGCAAGGCTATCGAGAGCAATAAGCAGCGCGAGCTCACCTATGTCCGCCAGGCCACCATCGATGCGCTAACCGGCTGCAAAAACCGTCGCGCCTTCGACAGCGATATCGCCGCGCTGATGAACGATCACCAGCCTTTCGCCCTCGCGTTGGTCGATATCGATAACTTTAAATCAATTAACGATACCTGGGGCCATCTCAATGGCGACATCGTGCTGCGCAACGTCGCGCGTGAAGGGATACAGATCCTGCAGCCGCAGGAGATCTCGCTTTACCGCTACGGCGGCGAAGAGTTTGCCGTCATCTTCCCTGCCGAACATATCGACAACGCACTCACCATTCTGGAGAGCTGGCGTCTTAACGTTGCCAGCCGAACCTGGCGCGAAGAAGGATTAACCGTCACCTTTAGCGCCGGCCTCGGGGAATGGAATATGGAGCCGCTGGAAAAACTGGTCGTTAGCGTGGATGAAGCGTTGTATAAGGCCAAACAGCAGGGCAAGAACCGAATCGTTCGCGCCTGAGCATAACTCCCTGATAGCCCGCTTGTGCGGGCCTTTTTATCTCTGCCGCTGCAAAATTGAAACCGGTTTCATTTTTTGTGATGTTTTACACACAATCATGGTGAAGCGGTTGTGCCGCGCCGCCGCCCGCGATAAAGATGATGCATCAAGGAACATACATAAGGGCGATGAAACTATGAAGAATATCGTTTTATGCTGTGCCGCAGGAATGTCTACCAGCATGCTGGTGCAACGCATGAAAGACGCCGCGCAAAAGAAAGGCATCGAAGTCTCGATCAAAGCCGTGCCGGTAGCGGAGTTCAAGGATAACCTGGCCGCGGCGGATATTATCCTGCTCGGCCCACAGGTGAAGTATGAGCAGGCGAAATTACAGGCGCTAGCCGACCCGGTCGGTAAAAAGGTCGCCGTTATCGATATGATGGATTACGGCATGATGAAAGGCGATGCCGTTCTGGATAAAGCCCTGAAGCTGATGGAGTAAGGCATGGAAGATTTAGAGACGATTATCATGGAGCTGCTGGTCAATGCCGGCTCCGCGCGCAGTTCTGCCCTCACCGCCCTACAGCAGGCGCGTAAAGGCGATTTCGCCGCCGCCGAACAGGCTATGGCAGACTCACACGAGTTTGTGAAGCATGCGCATAAAATCCAGACCCAGCTTATCGGCCTGGATGAAGGCAGCGGCAAGCTGCCGGTGAACCTGATTACCGTGCACTCGCAGGACCATCTGATGAACGCGATGGTGATTCAGGATTTAGCGACCGATATGATCGAACTGTATCGCCGCCTGCCGCCCGCACAATAATCCCGATGAATCATCAGGCGCCGCCAGCGGCGCCTGTCTCACTTACAGAAAACCGTACATCGCCGCGAACACCCAGCCAAAGACGCAAGAAACGCTCACGCCAATTAATCCCGGCAGGATAAAGCTATGGTTTATGACGAAGCGGCCAATATGGGTCGTGCCTGAACGGTCAAACTGAATCGCCGCCAGATCGCTTGGGTAGGTCGGCAGGATGTAATAGCCGTAGCAGGCGGGCGCGGAAGCGACAATATAGGCCGGGTCAACGCCGATCGCCAGCGCTACCGGAACAATCGCCGCCAGCGCCGCCGCCTGGGAGTTGACGAACTTCGATACCAATAACAGCACGATAGCGTAGGCCCACGGGTACTCCTTCACCATCTCTCCGAGCACGCCTTTAATCTCGGTCATGTGAGCGCCGAACATGGTTTCCGCCATCCATGCGATACCATATACCGCGACGATAGCGATCATCCCCGAGCGGAAAACCTCATTTTTAGAAATCGATGCCGGGTTAGTTTTGGTAATGATGATGATAAGCGCCCCGGAGAGCAGCATAAACATCTGGATTACCAGTACCATTGAGAGAGGCTTACCATCGAACGCCGGACGCAGTTCGGAAAACGCGCCCAACAGCGCCACCACGGCAATTGAGGCAAGGAAGATCCACATCGCAATCCAGTTGCTGGTCGGCAGCTTTTTATCCAATAGCGTAGCCGTATCGCCATAAACATAATGACGGTTTTCCGGTATCGCAATAAACGCCTGGAAGGTCTCGTCTTTATCAAGGTCCTTACCGCGGAACCAGCTGAAGATGCCAATCGCCAGGATCCCCAGCAGCGTTGACGGAATGGTTATCGCCAGTAGATCGAGAAACTCAAGATGCTTACCGTTAAAGGTAAAGTTTCCGAGCATCGCCACCAGCGAGACCACCGCCACCGAAACCGGGCTGGCAATGATCCCCATCTGGGCGCCAATCGAGCTCGCCGCCATCGGCCGTTCCGGGCGAATATTATTTTTAATCGCCACGTCGTAAATAATTGGCAGGATCGTATACACCACGTGCCCGGTACCACACAGGATAGTCAACGTACAGGTGACGAATGGCGCGACGATAGAAACATATTTGGGATTGCGCCGCAGGAGCTTCTCGGCAATCTGCAGCATCACGTCTAAACCGCCGGATGCCTGTAGCGTCGCCGAGGCGGCCACCACCGCGATAATGACCAGCATGACATCAACCGGTGGCTTTCCTGGTTTAAGATGAAAGACAAAAACTAAGATAACTAAGCCAATGCCGCCTAAAAGACCGAGCGCAATACCACCCTTTTTCGCGCCGTAGAACAGACAAATTAAGATAATGATGAGCTGTATAGCAAATTCCATGCATCCCCCAGAAGCTATCCATTAAATAACGACAATACTCTCCGTTTTATTTTTATTTTTGCTCACCTCCTCCATTGCCTTTTAACAGGCGCAGCGAACCCCTCAGTTGCGGTAAACCGAAAAGGACTGGGAAAGTAATCACATGATTCTTTGAGTGTTTTGACTATATAGCGTTTGCGGCGCTTATTTTTTGATACATGTAGAATTTTTATCCATCGATTAGTGATGGCATAAAGAAATAGCAAATAGATAATTATCAAGAATGTTTAATTTGCTAATTAATTGCGGCAATTACATTAAATAAATGTAATTCAGTTTAGGTGAAATAAATCGACAGATAATAAAAAAGCCAGTCAGGAAACCTGACTGGCTTTTAAGCGCTTAGCGAATCAACGATTAATCGTTGTCAGAACCGCCCAGGCCTGCGTTCAGCAGTTCTGCCAGGTTGGCAGACGCTTCTTCTACGCTCACCTGCGGTGCAGCCGGCTGCTCGCCTGCTGCGCGACGGCGCATACGATCCTGGTGGTACGCATAACCGGTACCCGCCGGGATCAGACGACCCACGATGACGTTCTCTTTCAGACCGCGCAGTTCGTCGCGTTTGCCCGCAACGGCTGCTTCGGTCAGCACGCGAGTGGTCTCCTGGAACGATGCCGCGGAGATGAAGGACTCGGTTGCCAGAGACGCTTTGGTGATACCCAGCAGGTCGCGGGAATAGGTTGCCGCAACTTTGCCATTCGCTTCAAGCTCGCGGTTAGCGATCTTAACGCGGGAGTATTCAACCTGCTCGCCTTCGAGGAAGTCAGAGCTACCAGCACTTTCGATGGTCGCTTTACGCAGCATCTGACGAACGATAACTTCAATGTGCTTATCGTTAATCTTAACGCCTTGCAGACGATAAACGTCCTGCACTTCGTTGGTGATGTAACGCGTTACCGCGTGTACGCCACGAAGACGCAGAATGTCGTGCGGCGCTTCCGGACCGTCGGAAACCACATCACCACGTTCTACACGTTCACCTTCGAACACGTTCAGCTGACGCCATTTCGGGATCATCTCTTCGTACGGTTCGCTACCGTCTACCGGGGTGATAACCAGACGACGTTTCCCTTTGGTTTCTTTACCGAAGGAAATGATGCCGCTGATTTCAGCCAGGATTGCCGGCTCTTTCGGACGACGTGCTTCGAACAGATCCGCAACGCGCGGCAGACCACCGGTGATGTCCTTGGTACCGCCAGATTCCTGCGGTACACGCGCCAGGGTGTCACCAGAGCTGATCTGTACGCCATCTTCCAGCTGAACAATCGCTTTACCCGGCAGGAAGTACTGAGCAGGCATATCGGTGCCTGGGATCAGAACGTCGTTACCCTGAGCATCAACAATTTTCAGCGCCGGACGCAGATCTTTACCACCGGAGGTACGTTCTGCGGAATCCAGAACCACCAGCGAAGACAGACCGGTCAGCTCGTCGGTCTGACGAGTAATGGTCTGGCCGTCGATCATGTCAGTGAAGCGGACAAAACCACTCACTTCGGTGATAACCGGCATGGTATGCGGATCCCAGTTTGCAACGGTTTCACCGCCAGCAACCTGTTCGCCGTCGCCTTTAGCCATAACGGAGCCGTAAGGCACTTTATAGCTTTCTTTCGTACGACCGAATTCGTCGATCAGCTTCAGTTCGGTGTTACGAGAGGTGATAACCAGTTTACCGCTGGAGTTCACAACCGACTTCGCGTTGCTCAGACGGATGCTACCTTTGTTTTTCACCTGGATGCTGGATTCAGCAGCCGCACGAGATGCCGCACCACCGATGTGGAACGTACGCATCGTCAGCTGTGTACCCGGCTCACCGATGGACTGTGCCGCGATAACGCCGATAGCCTCACCTTTGTTGATGATGTGGCCACGCGCCAGGTCACGACCGTAGCAGTGCGCACATACACCAAAGTCGGTGTCACAGGATACAACGGAACGAACTTTGACGGAGTCAACGGAGTTCTCTTCCAGCAGATCACACCAGTGCTCGTGCAGCAGCGTGTTGCGTGGAACCAGAATGTCCGCGGTACCCGGCTTCAGAACGTCTTCAGCAGTCACACGACCCAGTACGCGATCGCGCAGCGGCTCTTTAACATCGCCACCTTCGATAACCGGCGTCATGGTGATGCCTTCCAGGGTGCCGCAGTCGTCTTCAGTGACAACCAGGTCCTGCGCAACGTCAACCAGACGACGAGTCAGGTAACCGGAGTTCGCTGTCTTCAGTGCGGTATCCGCCAGACCTTTACGAGCACCGTGGGTGGAGATGAAGTACTGGAGTACGTTCAGACCTTCACGGAAGTTCGCGGTGATCGGCGTTTCGATGATGGAGCCATCCGGCTTCGCCATCAGACCACGCATACCAGCCAGCTGACGAATCTGTGCAGCAGAACCACGCGCACCGGAGTCGGCCATCATGTAGATGCTGTTGAAGGAAACCTGCTGCTCTTCCTGACCGTCACGGTTAATAACGGTTTCGGTTTGCAGGTTATCCATCATCGCTTTGGATACACGATCGTTCGCCGCAGCCCAGATATCGATAACTTTGTTGTAGCGTTCGCCCGCGGTGACCAGACCAGACTGGAACTGTTCCTGAATCTCAGCAACTTCAGCTTCCGCTTCGCTGATGATTTCGTATTTTTTCTCCGGGATGACCATGTCATCGATACCAACGGATGCACCTGAACGCGCTGCATAAGCAAAGCCGGTGTACATCGTCTGGTCCGCAAAAATAACGGTCGGTTTCAGACCCAGAATACGGTAACAGGTGTTCAGCATCTTGGAGATCGCTTTCTTACCGAGCGCCTGGTTCACGATAGAGAACGGCAGACCTTTCGGTACGATCATCCACAGAATGGCACGGCCAATGGTCGTGTCTTTCAGGCTGGTCTTCGCGACGAACTCACCATTGTCGTCTTTTTCGTATTCGGTGATACGCACTTTAACGCGCGCATGCAGAGAGGCCAGACCGGCGCGATAAATACGCTCCGCTTCTTTCGGGCCAGTCAGCACCATGCCTTCGCCTTTGGCGTTAACACAGTCGCGGGTCATGTAGTACAGACCCAGTACAACGTCCTGAGACGGAACGATGATTGGTTCGCCGTTCGCCGGGGACAGGATGTTGTTGGTAGACATCATCAGCGCACGCGCTTCCAGCTGGGCTTCCAGCGTCAGCGGTACGTGAACAGCCATCTGGTCACCATCGAAGTCGGCGTTATATGCCGCACAAACCAGCGGGTGCAGCTGAATAGCTTTACCTTCGATCAGAACCGGTTCGAATGCCTGGATACCCAAACGGTGCAGTGTTGGCGCACGGTTCAGCAGTACCGGGTGTTCGCGGATAACTTCGTCCAGGATATCCCAAACGACAGCTTCTTCGCGCTCAACCATTTTCTTAGCGGCTTTGATGGTGGTGGCCAGGCCACGCAGTTCCAGCTTGCCGTAGATGAACGGTTTGAACAGCTCCAGCGCCATTTTCTTCGGCAGACCGCACTGATGCAGACGCAGGTATGGACCTACGGTGATTACAGAACGACCGGAGTAGTCAACACGCTTACCGAGCAGGTTCTGACGGAAACGACCCTGTTTACCTTTGATCATATCGGCCAAAGATTTCAGAGGACGTTTGTTGGAACCGGTGATCGCACGACCGCGACGACCGTTATCCAGCAGGGCGTCGACCGCTTCCTGCAGCATACGTTTTTCGTTGCGTACGATGATGTCCGGCGCAGCCAGATCCAGCAGACGTTTCAGACGGTTGTTACGGTTAATGACGCGACGATACAGATCGTTCAGGTCAGAAGTCGCAAAACGACCGCCATCCAGCGGAACCAGCGGACGCAGATCTGGCGGCAGGACCGGCAGAACGGTCAGGATCATCCACTCCGGCTTGTTGCCAGATTGAACGAACGCTTCCAGCAGCTTAATGCGCTTGGTCAGCTTTTTACGCTTGGTTTCGGAGTTGGTTTCGTTCAGCTCTTCACGCAGCTGCTCGCACTCTTGCTCCAGGTCCATGCTTTTCAGCAGGGCCTGAATAGCTTCGGCGCCCATCTTCGCGTCGAATTCGTCACCGAACTCTTCCAGCGCGTCCAGGTACTGCTCTTCAGTCAGAATCTGGTTGCGTTCGAGGTTGGTCATGCCACCTTCGATAACAACATAAGATTCAAAGTACAGTACGCGTTCGATATCACGCAGCGGCATATCCAGCAGCAGACCGATACGGGACGGCAGAGACTTCAGGAACCAGATGTGGGCAGTCGGAGACGCCAGCTCGATGTGGCCCATGCGCTCACGACGCACTTTGGTCTGGGTCACTTCAACGCCGCACTTCTCACAGATAACACCACGGTGTTTCAGGCGCTTGTACTTACCGCACAGGCACTCATAGTCTTTTACTGGCCCGAAAATACGAGCGCAGAACAGACCGTCACGTTCTGGCTTGAACGTACGGTAGTTAATGGTTTCCGGCTTTTTAACTTCACCGAAAGACCATGAACGGATCATGTCTGGCGATGCCAGAGCAATTTTGATCGCATCAAACTCTTCGGTTTTAGTTTGCGCTTTCAGAAACTTTAATAAGTCTTTCACGGATTTGCTCCCGTCGGAGTTAGCACAATCTGGCGCCGGGTTTTACCCCGGCACCAGTGACCTGTTTGAGCGAGAGTTACTCGTCTTCCAGTTCGATGTTGATGCCCAGCGAGCGGATTTCTTTCAACAGTACGTTGAAGGATTCCGGCATGCCCGGTTCCATCTGGTGGTTGCCGTCCACGATGTTTTTATACATCTTGGTACGACCGTTCACGTCATCAGACTTAACGGTGAGCATTTCCTGCAGGGTGTAGGCCGCGCCGTATGCTTCCAGCGCCCACACTTCCATCTCACCGAAGCGCTGACCACCGAACTGCGCCTTACCACCCAGCGGCTGCTGAGTAACCAGGCTATAAGAACCGGTGGAACGAGCGTGCATTTTGTCGTCGACCAGGTGGTTCAGTTTCAGCATGTACATGTAACCCACGGTTACCGGACGTTCGAACTGTTCACCGGTACGGCCGTCAAACAGAGTGATCTGACCGGAAGTCGGCAGGTCGCCCAGCTGCAGCAGCTCTTTGATTTCAGCTTCTTTCGCACCGTCGAATACCGGCGTTGCGATCGGCATGCCTTTACGCAGGTTTTCAGCCAGACGCAGAACTTCTTCATCGCTGAAGGTATTCAGGTCAACTTTCTGGCGAACGTCAGCGCCCAGATCGTAAGCACGCTGGATGAATTCGCGCAGTTTCGCGACTTCTTGCTGCTGTTTCAGCATGGCGTTGATCTTATCGCCGATACCTTTGGCAGCCATACCCAGGTGAGTTTCCAGGATCTGACCGATGTTCATACGAGACGGTACGCCCAGCGGGTTCAGTACGATATCTACCGGCGTACCGTTAGCATCGTGCGGCATATCTTCGATCGGGTTGATCTTAGAGATAACACCCTTGTTACCGTGACGACCTGCCATCTTATCACCAGGCTGGATACGGCGTTTGACGGCTAGGTATACCTTAACAATCTTCAGCACGCCCGGTGCCAGATCGTCGCCTTGGGTGATTTTACGGCGTTTCGCTTCGAGTTTTTTCTCGAACTCGTGTTTCAGTTCGTCATACTGCTCAGCCAGTTGCTCCAGCTGATTTTGTTTCTCTTCGTCGGTCAGGCCCAGTTCCAGCCAGCGATCGCGCGGCAGTTTGTCGAGCTTGTCAGCTTCAACGCCACCGGCAACCAGCACAGCGTAGATACGGCTGAACAGACCAGCTTCGAGGATCTGCAGTTCTTCAGACAGGTCTTTTTTAGCCTGTTTCAGCTGCATCTCTTCGATCTCAAGAGCACGCTTGTCTTTTTCTACGCCGTCACGGGTAAACACCTGAACGTCGATAACGGTACCAGAGACACCGTTCGGTACGCGCAGAGAAGAGTCTTTAACGTCAGACGCTTTCTCACCGAAGATCGCGCGCAGCAGTTTCTCTTCCGGAGTCAGCTGGGTTTCACCTTTCGGGGTTACCTTACCAACCAGAATGTCGCCGCCGGTCACTTCCGCACCGATATAAACGATACCGGATTCATCCAGTTTAGAGAGCGCAGCTTCACCCACGTTCGGGATGTCAGCGGTGATCTCTTCCGGCCCCAGCTTGGTGTCACGGGACACGCATGCCAGTTCCTGAATGTGGATGGTGGTGAAACGGTCTTCCTGGACAACACGCTCGGATACGAGGATGGAGTCTTCGAAGTTGTAGCCGTTCCACGGCATGAACGCTACGCGCATGTTCTGACCCAGCGCCAGTTCACCGAGGTCGGTGGACGGGCCGTCGGCCAGGACGTCGCCGCGTTCAATTGGTTCGCCCAGGGACACGCAAGGCATCTGGTTGATGCAGGTGTTCTGGTTAGAACGGGTGTACTTGGTCAGGTTATAGATGTCGATACCTGCTTCGCCCGGGTACATCTCGTCTTCGTTAACTTTGATAACGATACGGGAAGCATCCACGTACTGAACGGTACCGCCACGTTTAGCCACCGCAGTAACACCGGAGTCAACGGCAACAGCACGTTCCATACCGGTACCAACCAGCGGCTTATCAGCGCGCAGAGTCGGAACCGCCTGACGTTGCATGTTCGCACCCATCAATGCACGGTTGGCGTCATCGTGTTCCAGGAACGGGATCAGGGACGCACCGACGGATACCACCTGCTGGGTGGATACGTCCATGTAGTCAACCTGGTCGCGGCTGAACAAGCTGGATTCGCCTTTACTACGGCAGGTAACCAGATCTTCAACAAAGTGGCCTTCGTCATCCAGGTTGGAGTTCGCCTGAGCGATGACGTAGTTACCTTCTTCGATAGCAGACAGGTAATGAATTTCGTCGGTAACAACACCGTCGGTCACTTTACGATACGGGGTCTCGAGGAAACCGTATTCGTTAGTCTGTGCGTACACGGACAGGGAGTTGATCAGACCGATGTTCGGACCTTCAGGCGTTTCGATTGGACATACGCGACCGTAGTGAGTCGGGTGTACGTCTCGAACTTCGAAGCCTGCGCGTTCACGGGTCAGACCGCCTGGGCCGAGTGCGGAGATACGACGTTTGTGCGTAATCTCAGACAGCGGGTTGTTCTGGTCCATAAACTGGGACAGCTGGCTGGAACCAAAGAACTCTTTCACTGCTGCGGAAATCGGCTTGGCGTTGATCATATCCTGAGGCATCAGGGTATCCAGATCGCCCAGAGACAGACGCTCTTTAACCGCACGCTCTACACGCACCAGGCCAACGCGGAACTGGTTTTCCGCCATTTCGCCAACGGAACGGATACGACGGTTGCCGAGGTGGTCGATATCATCGACTTCGCCTTTACCGTTACGGATATCGATGAGCTTCTTCATCACTTCGATGATGTCGTCTTTGCTCAGGATACCGGAACCTTCGATTTCGTCGCGCAGCAGAGAACGGTTGAACTTCATACGACCAACCGCGGACAGATCGTAGCGGTCTTCGGAGAAGAACAGGTTCTCAAACAGGCTTTCAGCCGCTTCACGAGTCGGCGGCTCACCCGGGCGCATCATGCGGTAGATTTCTACCAGCGCGCTCAGACGATCGTTGGTTGGGTCGACGCGTACAGTTTCAGAAATGTACGGACCGTGGTCCAGATCGTTGGTGAACAGCGTTTCGATACGCTTGTGGCCGGACTGGCTCAGTTTAGCCAGCAGATCCAGGCTCAGCTCCATGTTCGCCGGGCAGATCAGTTCGCCAGTCGCTTCGTCGATGTAGTCTTTAGAAGCAACTTTGCCCGCGATGTACTCAACCGGAACTTCGATATGTTTGATATCGTCTTTTTCCAGTTGGCGAATATGGCGCGCGGTAATACGACGGCCTTTCTCAACGTACACTTTACCGTTGGCTTCGATATCGAAGGAGGCGGTTTCACCGCGCAGACGCTCCGGTACCAGCTCCATCTGCAGCTTGTTGTCGCGAATTTCAAAGACCACTTTCTCGAAGAACAGGTCAAGGATCTGCTCAGTGGTGTAATTCAGCGCGCGCAGAATGATGGTTGCAGGCAGTTTACGACGACGGTCGATACGAACGAACAGGTTGTCTTTCGGGTCGAATTCGAAGTCCAGCCAGGAACCACGGTAAGGGATGATACGTGCGTTATACAGGACCTTACCGGAAGAGTGAGTCTTACCTTTGTCACTGTCAAAGAAGACGCCCGGGCTACGGTGCAGCTGAGAAACGATAACACGCTCGGTACCGTTGATAACGAAGGTACCATTGTCGGTCATGAGCGGGATTTCGCCCATGTAGACTTCTTGTTCTTTAATGTCTTTAACGGTGCCTTCCGGCGCTTCGCGCTCGTAGATCACCAGACGCAGTTTCACGCGCAGCGGTGCGGAATACGTCACGCCACGGATCTGACATTCTTTAACATCAAAAACAGGTTCGCCCAGACGGTAGCTGACGTATTGCAGCTCTGAATTACCGCTGTAGCTCTGAATCGGGAATACGGAACGGAAGGCTGCTTCCAGACCATACTGCCCTTCAGGATCTTGCTCGATAAACTTCTGGAACGAGTCAAGCTGGATAGAAAGGAGATAAGGCACATCCAGAACTTGTGGACGTTTACCAAAATCCTTACGAATACGTTTTTTCTCGGTATAGGAGTAAACCATAGGGTTCCTCAGCTCGCTGACAAGTCGACCCATCTGCCCGGAAAGGGCAGTTTTTTATGCAACACTATTTTGTTGACCGGAAAATGGAACACTTTCCGCAATGCCTGTTGCTATCACGCTTAAACCATTTCATTGCGATTTACACAGCCCAGGAACCCTAACCTGTCGCAGTATATTAAGTCGTCGATAGAAACAAGCATTGTGAGGCAAACCAGCAGTCAAACAGTGTGAAATGCTACTGGCGCCTTACAGCGCAAAAAGGCTGGTGACTAAAAAGTCACCAGCCTCAGCCTAATTTCTCAGGCTGCAACCGGAAGGGTTGGCTTATTTAACTTCAACTTCAGCGCCAGCTTCTTCCAGAGATTTTTTCAGAGCTTCAGCGTCGTCTTTGCTGATGCCTTCTTTCAGTGCAGCCGGTGCAGCTTCTACCAGGTCTTTAGCTTCTTTCAGACCCAGGCCAGTCGCGCCACGTACTGCTTTGATAACAGCAACTTTGTTAGCGCCAGCAGCTTTCAGAATTACGTCGAATTCAGTTTTTTCTTCAGCAGCTTCAGCCGGGCCAGCAGCTACAGCTACAGCAGCAGCAGCGGAAACACCGAATTTTTCTTCCATTGCAGAGATCAGCTCAACAACGTCCATTACGGACATAGCGGATACTGCTTCAATGATTTGATCTTTAGTGATAGACATTTAAATTGTTCCTGAATATCAGAATAAGTTTATACGTAAGCGAGTGCTTTACAAAGATAACTGCGATTAAGCAGCTTCTTTCGCATCGCGTACAGCAGCCAGAGTACGAACCAGTTTGCCAGCCGAAGCTTCTTTCATGGTTGCCATCAGGCGTGCAATTGCTTCTTCGTAGGTCGGCAGAGTTGCCAGGCGGTCGATTTGCGACGCCGGGATCAGCTCACCTTCAAAGGCAGCGGCTTTGACCTCAAATTTTGCATTCGCTTTCGCGAACTCTTTGAACAGACGAGCAGCAGCGCCCGGGTGTTCCATAGAGTATGCAATCAGGGTCGGACCAACAAACGTGTCTTTCAGGCACTCGAACGGAGTACCTTCAACGACGCGGCGCAGCAGGGTGTTACGAACAACACGCATGTAAACGCCAGCTTCACGACCTGCTTTACGCAGTTCAGTCATTTTATCTACAGTTACGCCACGGGAATCCGCAACTACTGCAGACAGCGCGCCTTTGGCTACTTCGCTGACTTCAGCAACAATCGCTTGTTTGTCTTGAAGATTTAAAGCCATTAGCTTTGCTCCTGGATGTTTGCCAGAGCTTATGCTCTGGAACTCACTTCACTCTATTCAACGAATAGAGCGTCTTAATACGGTGAGCAGAAACAAGCCAGAGTATCCAAAAAATAATCTTAGCGTTCTGTCACCGTCTACGCAGGGGATTAAGTTTCTTACGAAACACCTGCGGTCTTCGACGGAGGCCTGGATAGGCCAGGCTCCAACGAACAAATCTGTTAGCCGCTAACTTTCGTTAGCAAACGTGGGGGTAAGATTGTAGACAAAATCACCGCCCACGTAAAGGCATTAGTTTGCAGAAGCGTTCAGGCCAGCCTGATCTACTGCAACACCTGCACCCATGGTGGTGGAAATGCTAACTTTCTTGATGTACACGCCTTTAGCCTGAGTCGGTTTTGCTTTTTTCAGCGCAACCAGCAGAGCTTCCAGGTTTTCTTTCAGTTTGTCAGCGTCAAAGTCCACTTTACCGATGGTGGTGTGGATGATGCCGTTTTTGTCGTTACGATAACGAACCTGACCAGCTTTAGCGTTCTTAACCGCTTCAGCAACGTTAGGAGTTACGGTACCAACTTTCGGGTTTGGCATCAGGCCGCGCGGGCCCAGAACCTGGCCCAGCTGGCCAACAACGCGCATTGCATCCGGGGAAGCAATAACAACGTCAAAGTTCATTTCGCCTTTCTTGATCTGGTCAGCCAGATCTTCCATACCTACCAGCTCGGCGCCTGCAGCTTTAGCAGCTTCAGCGTTCGGGCCCTGTGCAAATACGGCAACGCGAACAGAACGGCCAGTACCGTGCGGCAGTACAGTTGCACCACGTACGTTCTGGTCAGATTTACGAGCATCGATGCCCAGGTTTACAGCAACGTCAACGCTTTCAACGAACTTAGCGGTCGCCAGTTCTTTCAGCAGAGAGATGGCTTCGTTGATGTCATACTGTTTAGTTGCATCAACTTTCTCACGAATCACGGACATGCGCTTGGTCAGTTTAGCCATTTCTTAGTCCTCCACTACCAGGCCCATGGAACGTGCAGTACCTTCGATGGAGCGAGTCATCGCTTCAATGTCGGCACCAGTCATGTCGGCAGCTTTGGTCTGCGCGATTTCCTGCAGCTGAGCGCGGGAAATTTTACCAACTTTCTCTTTGTTCGGCTTACCGGAGCCGGACTTGATACCAGCCGCTTTTTTCAGCAGAACTGCTGCCGGCGGAGTTTTGGTAACGAAAGTGAAAGAACGGTCAGCGTAAACGGTGATAACAACCGGGATTGGCAGACCTTTTTCCATGGATTCAGTTTTTGCGTTGAACGCTTTGCAGAATTCCATGATGTTAACGCCCTGCTGACCCAGTGCTGGACCAACCGGCGGACTCGGGTTTGCCATACCAGCTGCAACCTGCAGCTTGACGTAGGCTTGTACTTTCTTAGCCATTCTTAAATCCTCAAATTGGGTATTAACGCTTCAGAGAAGCTCCCCGTGATTAAACATCGTTTTACGGGCCAGGCCCATAAAAACAAAAGGCGCGAAATTGTATGCCAATTTCGCGCCCTATGCAACGATTAAATCGCTGCTTTTTTGATCGCCGGCTTACGCCTTCTCAACCTGACCGAAGTCCAGTTCTACCGGAGTCGCACGACCGAAGATAGAAACGGAAACTTTCAGGCGAGACTTCTCGTAGTCCACTTCTTCAACAACGCCGTTAAAGTCAGCAAATGGACCATCGTTGACGCGAACCATTTCGCCCGGCTCAAACAGCGTTTTCGGACGCGGCTTATCGCCAACCTGCTGCAGACGGTTCATGATGGCATCGACTTCTTTGTCGCTGATCGGCGCCGGACGGTCGGAAGTACCGCCGATGAAGCCCATCACCCGCGGGACGCTGCGCACCAGGTGCCAGCTCGCGTCGTTCATGACCATCTGAACCAGAACGTAGCCTGGGAAGAATTTGCGTTCGCTTTTGCGACGCTGGCCGCCACGGATTTCAACCACTTCTTCGGTCGGAACCATGACTTCGCCAAACAACTCTTCCATGTTGTGTAATTTGATATGTTCACGCAGCGACGTAGCTACGCGACCTTCAAAACCGGAAAACGCCTGAACGACGTACCAGCGCTTTTTAGGAGCTTCAGACATCTCAGAACCTCAGGCCAGTGATAAAGGATACCAGGCGAACCAGAATACCATCCAGTCCCCACAGGATCAGTGACATTACTGCAGTTACGGCAGCAACAATCAGCGTGGTGTGCAGCGTTTCCTGGCGGGTCGGCCAGATCACTTTGCGGACTTCGGTTCTCGCTTCGCGGGCGAAGGCGACAGTCGCCTTACCTTTTGTCGTTAACAGAGCGACGCCACCGGCAGCAGCGATAAGAATCACCACAGCCAGCGCACGGATCGCCAGCATAATGTCGCGATAAAGGAAGTTGCCTACGATGGCTACGATCAGCAGCACGGCAACGATAACCCACTTCAACGCTTCCAGGCCGCGCCCGCTCCCTTGAGCTTCGGTATTCGCACTCATAAACCAACCTGTCACAAGAATTCAGACAAACATCTTCGCCCCGCGTTAAATGCGAGGCGACCAAACCGAAATGCTCTGCTGCGTTTCGGACTTTACGCCCTCTTCAGAGCCTGTCTCAGCAATGATTATGACAAAAAAAATCACTGATGAGCCAGGTTCTGGTGTGAAAGCGTGCAAAAAGGGCATCAAATGATGCCCTTTTATTGCGCATTGCGTCAAATGTTATCAGCGATTAGCCGAGAACTTTAGCAACCACGCCCGCGCCAACGGTACGGCCGCCTTCACGGATTGCGAAACGCAGACCGTCATCCATCGCGATCGGGTGGATCAGGGTAACAACCATTTTGATGTTGTCGCCCGGCATTACCATCTCTACGCCTTCCGGCAGTTCGATGGTACCAGTCACGTCAGTAGTACGGAAGTAGAACTGCGGACGGTAGCCTTTGAAGAACGGAGTATGACGGCCGCCTTCGTCTTTGGACAGGATGTACACTTCAGATTCGAACTTGGTGTGCGGCTTGATGCTGCCCGGCTTAGCCAGTACCTGACCACGTTCGATTTCTTCACGTTTGATACCACGCAGCAGAACGCCTACGTTCTCACCAGCACGGCCTTCGTCCAGCAGTTTGCGGAACATTTCAACGCCAGTACAGGTGGTTTTCGCGGTGTCTTTGATACCAACGATTTCAACTTCTTCACCAACTTTGATGATACCGCGCTCTACACGACCGGTAACAACGGTACCACGACCGGAGATGGAGAATACGTCTTCGATCGGCAGCAGGAACGGCTTATCAATCGCACGCTCTGGTTCTGGGATGTAAGAATCCAGGAAGCCAGCCAGTTCGATGATTTTCGCTTCCCACTCTGCGTCGCCTTCCAGCGCTTTCAGAGCAGAACCACGAACGATCGGAGTGTCGTCGCCCGGGAAATCGTACTGAGACAGCAGTTCACGAACTTCCATCTCAACCAGTTCCAGCAGCTCTTCGTCATCAACCATGTCGCATTTGTTCAGGAACACGATGATGTACGGAACGCCTACCTGACGACCCAGCAGGATGTGCTCACGAGTCTGCGGCATCGGGCCGTCAGTCGCAGCAACAACCAGGATCGCGCCATCCATCTGAGCAGCACCGGTGATCATGTTTTTAACATAGTCGGCGTGGCCCGGGCAGTCTACGTGCGCGTAGTGGCGAGTCGGGGTGTCATATTCAACGTGGGAAGTGTTGATGGTGATACCACGAGCTTTTTCTTCCGGCGCGTTATCGATCTGGTCGAATGCGCGAGCAGCACCGCCGTAGGTTTTAGCCAGTACGGTAGTGATTGCAGCGGTCAGCGTTGTTTTACCATGGTCAACGTGGCCGATAGTACCGACGTTAACGTGCGGTTTTGTACGTTCAAACTTTTCTTTAGACATCGATTGTCCCTCTAAGACACGGATAAATCGGTGATATCACCACATCAACCAGGCAACATGCCCGACTTGTTGAATGCAATAAACAGAGAGAAACAGGGAAGGAGAGATAAAGAAGTGGTGCTGATACCCAGAGTCGAACTGGGGACCTCACCCTTACCAAGGGTGCGCTCTACCAACTGAGCCATATCAGCACGTCTGGAGCGGGCAGCGGGAATCGAACCCGCATCATCAGCTTGGAAGGCTGAGGTAATAGCCATTATACGATGCCCGCATCCTGAAACTCGGCTACCCAGTTCTTTCTGTAACAAAAAAGAGATTGCTCTCTTTAATGTTGAGCTGATTAGTTTACCCAACCAACTCCGGCTACGCAAAGCGTCGCCCGAAAGTGGTGGTGGGGGAAGGATTCGAACCTTCGAAGTCGATGACGGCAGATTTACAGTCTGCTCCCTTTGGCCGCTCGGGAACCCCACCCAAATTGTTATGGTGCCGACTACCGGAATCGAACTGGTGACCTACTGATTACAAGTCAGTTGCTCTACCTACTGAGCTAAGTCGGCATCAAGTAGCGCGCATTCTAGGGAGACCTGCGAGTTCATGCAACTAAAAATTTGCATAAAACGTTCTCTTGCTCACATTTTGTGCTCTCAAGCGAAAAAACGGTGTAATTTCAAACAATGGAGTGCAAAAAAAGCGCATTCCTTAATGCAGAATTTGTTTCGCTGCGCCTGTCAGATACAAGAGTGACGGTTTTTTCACCTGGGAATCCTGGTGGCAGGCGCGATCGCTAACCTGCAAAGATAGCAGACTCGCTTTCTCCCCTCTTTCTACTTATTCATCACTTGTGATGCTGCTATGAGAAAGCGCCCTTCGATGAGTTTTTTTCTTATTATTCCCGGCATTCTGGTGTTACCCTCCTGCCCATTGTCCTGATTAACTAGTGTGAAGCATCACCGCTACCTCTTTTTCGGTGATAGTAAGAACATGCTTATGAGCAAAAAAGAGCAGACGTTAATGACACCCTATCTACAATTTAACCGCAACCAATGGGCTGCACTTCGTGATTCCGTTCCGATGACGCTGACAGAGGAAGAAATCGCGCGGTTAAAAGGCATCAACGAAGATCTTTCGCTGGAAGAAGTCGCCGAGATCTATTTGCCGCTGTCACGTTTGCTCAATTTCTATATCAGTTCCAACCTCCGTCGCCAGGCGGTGCTTGAGCAATTCCTTGGTACCAACGGCCAGCGTATCCCTTACATCATCAGTATTGCAGGTAGCGTAGCGGTGGGTAAAAGTACAACAGCGCGTGTTTTACAGGCGCTGCTTAGCCGCTGGCCGGAACATCGTCATGTTGAACTGATAACTACCGATGGCTTCTTACATCCTAACTCGGTGTTAAAAGAACGCGGCTTGATGAAGAAAAAGGGCTTCCCGCAGTCCTATGATATGCATCGGTTGGTGAAGTTTGTTTCTGACCTGAAATCTGGCGTACCAAATGCCACCGCGCCTGTCTATTCCCATCTGATTTATGATGTTATTCCTGATGGCGATAAAACCGTTGCTCAACCGGATATTCTTATTCTGGAAGGTTTGAACGTTCTGCAAAGCGGGATGGATTATCCGCACGATCCGCATCATGTATTTGTCTCTGACTTTGTCGACTTCTCTATTTATGTCGATGCGCCGGAAGACTTATTAAAGAACTGGTATATCAATCGCTTCCTGAAATTCCGTGAAGGTGCTTTTACCGATCCGGATTCTTATTTCCATAATTACGCCAAACTCTCAAAAGACGAAGCGGTCAATATTGCCACTTCATTATGGAATGAGATCAACCTACTGAACTTAAAAGAAAATATATTACCAACCAGAGAGCGGGCCAGCTTGATAATGACCAAAAGTGCAAATCATTCGGTCGATCAAGTTCGCCTACGGAAATAAAAAAGGGAGCGCAAGCTCCCTTCTGTTTATTCAGCGCTACGCAGCGATATCTCGCCTCCGACCCAAGGTTTAATTACCCCGTCCTGCTCGAGTAATAATGCTCCTTGCGCATCAATTCCGCGAGAAATACCAAATATTTCCTTATCGCCAATAATTAGCTTCACTGGCCGATTGATAAAGTTGTCCAGTTTTTCCCAGCGTGGCAGATAAGGTGTTAAACCTTCCTGTTCGAATAGCTGCAAACCGGTACGTAATGCTTTCACCAGACGCGCTGTCAGGGTGTTACGGTCAATGAAGACTCCCGCCTCCTGAAGGCTGATCCACCCCTGATTGACAACATCAGACTCAACCCGGCGCATCACGAGGTTGATACCAGCACCGCTGACGATCTGCGCGGCATCACCGGTTTTGCCTGTCAGTTCTACCAGGATACCGGACAACTTACGGTCCTGCAGATAAATATCATTCGGCCATTTGACCCGAACGTTATCCGCTCCCAGGCTCTGCAATACTTCCGCAATCACAATACCGATCACCAGGCTCAGACCGATAGCGGCGGCAGGGCCTTGTTCCAGACGCCAGTACATGGAGAGATAAAGATTGGCCCCAAACGGTGAGAACCACTTACGCCCGCGGCGACCACGACCAGCCTGCTGATATTCAGCGACACAGGCATCACCTGACTCCAGTTCGTCCAGACGATCCAGCAAATACTGGTTGGTGGAATCAATCACCGGCAGCACGGTAATACGACCTTGTTTAATCTGCCCGGCAATCTTTTGCTCATCCAGTAATTCGATCGGTTCAGGGAGGCTATAGCCCTTCCCTGGCACGGTAAATACATCAACACCCCAGTCGCGGAGCGTCTGCATATGTTTGTTAATTGCCGCGCGGCTCATTCCCAGGCGTTCGCCGAGTTGTTCACCAGAGTGAAACTCGCCATCCGCCAGAATAGAGATAAGCGTCAGGGGTACGGTATTGTCTTTCATGCAATCACCTCTTCCGCATTCACTTCACCCTGCTCTCCGATGAAGCGCACTTCAGGCTGGAGCCAAACGTTAAATTTCTCGCCCACCTGCTGGCGGACATAGTGTGCCAACCCAACGACATCATCGCTGGTCGCCTGGTTTTCGTTGATCAGTACCAGCGCCTGCTGGCGGTGAACGGTAGCCCCACCGATCGTTTTACCTTTTAGCTGACACTGGTCGATAAGCCAACCGGCCGCCAGCTTAATGCTGCCGTCAGCCTGTGGATAATGTGGCGCATTAGGGAATGCTGCCAGCAACGCCTGGGCGACCTGAGTACTGACGACCGGGTTTTTAAAGAAGCTTCCGGCATTACCATTTACTTTCGGATCCGGTAACTTGGTCATACGCATGTGACAAACGGCATCGAATACCTGGCGCGGGGTAACAGTTTGCGGATCGAGACGGGTTAAATCACCGTAGGTCAGGACAGGCTGCCACGCTTTTTTCAGCCATAGCCCAACAGCCACTATCGCGTAACGATCCTGATATTCATGTTTGAAAATACTGTCGCGATAGCCAAAACGACACTCTGCGGCAGAGAGGCGCTGCTTGCGACCCGTCTCAAGTTCGATACAGTCTACGTATTCACATACTCGCTGTAGCTCGACGCCATAGGCACCAATATTTTGAATTGGCGACGACCCTGCGCAGCCAGGAATTAAGGCCAGGTTTTCCAGCCCAGGCATTCCATTTTCCAGCGTAAATTGCACCAGTTGATGCCAGTTTTCACCGGCGCCAACGTGCAAACGCCAGGCTTCAGACGTTTCGCTTACCTCGATCCCCATGATGCGGTTGATGATCACCGTGCCGGAATAGTCTTTCAGGAACAGAACGTTGCTTCCTTCTCCAAGGATCAGACAAGGTTGGTGTTCTGTAGCGGCGGCTTGCCAGGCAGCCAGCAACTGTTGTTCATTTTCAGCAAGTACAATTGCTTTGGCAGAATGGCTAATGCCAAAGGTATTCCAGGGTTTGAGGGAGAGGTTCATAGTGGCTTCCTGATGCAAAATCTGCATTAGTTTACCGTATATAGCGAGGGAAGGCTTGCCTGAATAATATCGGTTCAGGGCCGGATTCTAGTCATCATGGGCGTTAATGAATGGCGGCGCAGACCGGGGAAGGATCGGTGGCCCCGGTAAGCGCAGCGCCACCGGGGGGATGGCGGCGTACCTGGCCGCAAAACACAAAAACAAAAGGCCCGGTCTTCCGACTGAGCCTTTCATTTATATTGATATGATCGCTTTCCCCGGGGGCGGCGCGAGGCGCCTTTCCCGGGCTACGGGTTGCTACGCGGTCTGTAGCCCCGGTAAGCGCAGCGCCACCGGG
>NZ_JBEAIO010000016.1:0-38122 GCF_040065095.1 Klebsiella sp. CN_Kp091
CATCCCACAGGCCGCACCATTAGCCAGTAGCCCGGCCAAGCGCAGCGCCGCCGGGGAAATGCTACAAAAGCAACAAAGCCCGGGATATCCCGGGCTTTGCACACTCACTAGCGTTTAGTAATAGGCTTTCAACGTTCGTTGGCAGAGCGTTGAACGCACGCAGTCATCGGTGGTAAAGCGCACGATGCCAATCATGTCGTCTTCTTCAAAACGCGACAACGCATCGCTCAGACCCGATTTTACGCCAGAGGGCAAATCACACTGGGTAATATCGCCGTTGACGATAACCGTGACGTTCTCCCCGAGGCGGGTCAAAAACATCTTCATTTGCGCCGCGGTCACGTTCTGGGCCTCGTCCAGAATCACCACCGCGTTTTCAAAGGTGCGTCCGCGCATATAGGCGAACGGCGCGATTTCTACCTTGCCGATTTCCGGACGCAGGCAGTATTGCATAAAGGAAGCACCCAACCGCTTCACCAGCACGTCATATACCGGTCGGAAATAGGGAGCGAATTTTTCGGCGATATCTCCCGGTAAGAAGCCGAGATCTTCGTCGGCCTGCAGAACGGGACGGGTAACAATAATTCTGTCCACATCCTTATGGATCAGGGCTTCAGCTGCTTTAGCCGCGCTGATCCAGGTCTTCCCGCACCCGGCTTCGCCGGTGGCGAAAATCAGCTGTTTATTGTCGATGGCATTCAAATAATGCGCCTGAGCTTCATTACGCGCCTCAATCGGTGAAAGATCGCGGCTATCCCGCGCCATGCCGATTGCTTCTACGCCACTCATTTGCACAAGCGATGTGACCGATTCTTCTTCACGTTGTTTATGGCTACGCGAATCCCGTCTCAGCACACGTTTTGCCTCACGACGAGCTTTGATCACTGCTTTTTGTCTTCCCATGGATAGCACCTTGCGTTGTTGGTTTACATCACGCGCGTCAAGAGCAACGCGATTATGCGCACGAACGATTGAGGTTTGGCTTCCTTGTAAGCCATTGCTTGCCGATTGAATGGACAACGAGTCGCGGCTACGCGCACCGCGTACCCTGCCAGAGTTAGCCTGATTAGTAGTGGAAGAGATTGGGGTTACAGAGTGAAAATCGCTGCCGGAAGCTGGGCCTCCGTGCTGGAAAGTACGGTATGTGGTTTTACGTTGTCCGCTACAGGACCTTACCATTCGCGATCTCCATAGTGAGCGACATCACTGCCGGGAACTACCGCGTATGTAATAAGTACATCAAAAATTATTCTTAATGCAACTTATTTTTTACATTGACGCAACAATGGTTTCTAAAATCATTGTAGAAAACTATCCGTCATTTGTATTACAGAAATATAACACATGGCAGGAAATATATTGAATCCGAGAAAAACAGCAGAAAACGCCCTGCCTTCGCCGGCAGGACGTCTATCAGGCTTGCAACAGCGATTGTCCAAGATAATGCTGGTTATTCATCACGCCGGGCAATACAAAGAAGTATCCGCCGCCAATCGGTTTAACGTACTCCTCCAGGGCCTCGCCGTTCAGCCGTTTCTGCACCGTCAGGAATCCCTTTTCCAGATCGTGCTGATAGCAGACGAACAATAACCCCATATCCAGTTGCCCCGAGTTGGTGACTCCCAACGAATAGCTGTAACCGCGGCGCATCATCAGGCTGGACTGCGTTTCCGGAGTACGCGGGTTCGCAAGGCGAATATGGCTATCAAGGGCAATCACTTCGCCGTTCGGATCGCGACTATAGTCCGGAACATCATGTTCATGCTGCATCCCTAACGGCGCGCCAGAATGTTTATCGCGGCCAAAAATAGTCTGCTGCTCTTTCAGCGGCGTACGATCCCAGAACTCAACGTGGAACTGAATGATACGCGCAGCCTGATAACTACCGCCGATCGCCCAGGCCGGTTCGCCCTGGTCGGCAGTAACCCACACCACATTATCCATTAGCGCTTTATCCTGGCTCGACGGATTAGCGGTACCGTCTTTAAAGCCCAGCAGGTTAATAGGCGTTTCTTTGCCTTTGCTACGGGCCGCGCTATCAGAAATAAACCCTTCCCGCTTCCAGCGCACGCTCAGCAGATCGGGCGTGTGCTTGATAATGTCACGTAGTGCGTGAATGACCGTATCCTGGGTATTGGCACAAATCTGCAGTAGCAGATCGCCATGGCACAGCGCGGCATCCAGCGAATCATTCGGGAAACGCGTCATTGCCTGCAGTTTTTTAGGCGCTTTATCCGCTAATCCAAAGCGCTCATCGAACAGCGAATGGCCGACCGAGACGGTGATAGTCAGGTTATCCGGCGCAATCCACGGCCCTAAAATCCCGGAATCCATCGGCGGCAATCGGGGATTCGGGGTATCCGGCGCCGGACCGCCTGTGGTTAAAAAGGCGATCCGCTGGGTCAACAAGCGGAACAGGCGTTCGAGGTCGGCTTTATCCGCCGCCAGCACATCAAACGCCACCAGCATCATCGAGGCCTGCTGCGGCGTCAGGATGCCCGCCTGATGCGGGCCATAAAATGGCTGTTTTTCCTGACGCGCATCCGGTGCAAGCGTACCGGGAGAGCTTTCCGCTTTCGCCGCCTGCGCCATCGGGCAGCCACCGCTGATGGCCAGCGCGCCGCCAAGCGCGCCGATCCCCTTCAGTAAGCGGCGACGTGACGGTTCATTCACGTCGCGTGATTTTTGTTGTGTCATCGAATTAATCCAGGCCCAAAATCCCACGCAGCTGTGCCAGATCTTCTGCCAGCGTCGTGATCGGCCCTTTCAGCGCATTACGGTCAGCGGTGGTGAGCTTGTCATAGGTCTCGAAACCGTCTTTCGTGCGATATTTAGCGAGGATGGCATCAACTTTTTTAAAGTTGGCGTCAACCTTAGCCAGCAGCGCGCTATTATCTTTTTGCAGCTGCGGGCGCAGCAGGTCAACGATTTTTTGCGCGCCGTCGATGTTAGCCTGGAAGTCCCACAGGTCGGTATGGCTGTAACGATCTTCTTCGCCGCTAATTTTGCTGGCCGCCACTTCTTCGATCAGCCCAGCCGCGCCGCCTACCACTTTCGACGGCGGGAAAGCCAGCTCGCTAATGCGTTTTTGCAGTTCCAGCACATCGCTGTTCAACTGTTCGGCATAGTTTTCCATTCCCTTCACGCTGTTATCGCCAAACAGCGCTTTTTCCAGGCGGTGGAAACCGGTGAATTTCGGATCCTCAGCTTTTTTCTCAAAATCATCTTCACGGGCGTCAATGCTGCCGTCGAGGTCAGAGAACAGCTCAGCAATCGGCTCGATGCGCTCGTAGTGCTGACGGGTCGGGGCGTACAGCGCCTTCGCTTTCTCGATATCACCGGCTTTTACGGCATCGGTAAAGGCTTTAGTGCCGCTAACCAGCTGCGCGGTTTCCGCGGTAACGTAAGCTTTATAGGCAGTAATCGCCTCGCCAAGACTCAGCACCGCATTGGCTTTTGCCGCATCTTTGCTGGTTTCACCGGTGACAATAAGCTTACCTTTCGGGTTAGTCAGCAGGCCGCAGGTCATATCGTATTCGCCCGGCTGCAGGTTGGCCGTCAATTTTTGCGTAAATCCTGGCGCGATGTTTTCACGCTCCTCGACCACCATCACTCCTTTCAGGATCTCCCACTCCAGCGCTTTTTGACTGTGGTTCTGGATGATGAACTGGGTTTTACCCGCCTTCACCGTCACATTCATCGGTTCGCACTGCTTGTCGTTGACGGTGACCTTCACCTGCGGGATATCCGCAGCCTGAGCGTAAAATGCGGAACTAAACAGCGCGGCGACGGTTAACTGCAGCGCAGTACGGCGAAAATGAATTATCATGACCATCCCTTTCGAAAAGTATGTTGTAACTATATTAATCAGCGGCGCCTGAATTACGCGGCTCGCGATGCTGTCGTTTTGCTGCCCGGCGGCAAGGCAAAGCACACCAGCGCCGGGATCAAATAGAGGAGATAAACCGCCACTTCACTGACGGTTGGCGTCTCCTGATAACCAAAGATGCCTTCCAGCAACGTGCCGAACAGCGTATGCGTCGATACCACGTTGCTAAGATCAAAGGCGACGTTCTGGAAATAATTCCACAGTCCCGCCTCATGGAAAGCGCGAATCGCCCCGGCGGCCAGACCGGCCGCCACCAGCAGGATAAACAGACTGGTCCATTTGAAGAACACGCCGAGATTAAGGCGGATACCGCCCCAGTAAAGCAGGAAACCTAATACCACCGCCGTCGCCAGGCCGAGCATCGCCCCCAGCGGCGGCCAGATGCCGACATCCTGCTGGAATGCCGCCAGCAGGAAAAAGACCGACTCCAGGCCTTCGCGGGCAACCGCAAAAAACACCATCATCACCAGCGCCCAGCCGTGGTTATTCCCGCGCTGCAGCGCGTTATCCACCGCCTGTTCCAGCTGTTGTTTGACGTTGCGCGACACTTTACGCATCCAGAACACCATCCAGGTGAGGATAAATACCGCTATCACCGCCACGATGCCTTCAAACAGCTCCTGTTCGCGCTGCGGAAATTCTCCGGTGGTCTCGTTAATAAAAATCCCCAGCCCGAGACAGAGCGCCGCCGCGAGGAATACGCCAATCCACATGACGCCGATCCAGCTGCCGCGCTGGGTTCGTTTTAAATAGCTGGCAATCAGGCTGACAATCAGCGCGGCTTCCAGCCCTTCGCGTAACATGATGAGAAATGGAACAAACATGCCGAAACCCTTAAATGTGAACCGCAGTCAA
This sequence comes from Klebsiella sp. CN_Kp091, assembly GCF_040065095.1. Lineage (NCBI taxonomy): Bacteria > Pseudomonadati > Pseudomonadota > Gammaproteobacteria > Enterobacterales > Enterobacteriaceae > Klebsiella > Klebsiella sp. CN_Kp091. Next base: position 4,745 of record NZ_JBEAIO010000016.1, read on the forward strand.
CGGATGCAAAGATAGGTAAATATTTCTGATAGTGATTATCATTACAACAATGAGAAACACAAGCGAAATGTTCAGGGAATGATGACTAGTTGTAAATTAATCGCTACAAAATAGTCACTTGCGAAAATATCTCACCAGCTAAGCATTAAAATGGCATATAGCATGATTTTTTATGTCGCATATTTACCGGGCTTGAGCGCTGTGGCTAAATGGCGGTCCTGATTTATCTGCGAAATAAATAACATGACTCAAATTTTGCACTTCCTGCTGGCGCTGGCGGTTATTCTTGGCCTTGCCTGGCTTGCCAGCTATGACCGACAAAAAATCCGCATTCGCTATATTCTGCAGTTAATTATTATTGAAATCGCCCTGGCTTTCTTTTTCCTTCACGCCGAAAGCGGTTTATGGATAGTGAAAAATATCTCTGGCTTTTTTGCTTCGTTACTCGGGTTCGCCGCTGAAGGGACCAACTTCGTATTTGGCGGAATGGGTGAAAAAGGACTGGCCTTTATTTTCCTCGGCGTACTGTGTCCGATCGTCTTTATTTCCGCGCTGATAGGTATTCTGCAACACTGGCGTATTCTGCCGATCTTTATTCGTCTTATCGGCACCCTACTGTCGAAGGTGAACGGCATGGGCAAGCTGGAATCCTTCAACGCCGTCAGCTCGCTGATCCTCGGCCAGTCGGAAAACTTTATTGCTTACAAAGGTGTACTCGGCGACCTCTCTTCGCGTCGCCTGTTCACGATGGCGGCGACAGCCATGTCAACGGTATCGCTGTCGATCGTCGGCGCGTATATGACCATGCTTGATGCGAAATACGTGGTGGCGGCGTTGATTCTTAATATGTTCAGCACCTTTATTGTGCTGTCGATTATTAATCCTACGCGCCCCGGTAGCGAAGCAGAAATAAAGCTTGAAAAGATGCATGAATCGCAGAGCTTCTTTGAAATGCTGGGCGAATATATCCTGGCAGGCTTTAAGGTGGCGATGATTATTCTGGCGATGCTAATCGGCTTTATCGCCCTGATTAGCGCCGTTAATGCGTTATTTGCGACCGTTTTCGGCCTAAGCTTCCAGCAAATCCTCGGTTACGTCTTTTATCCGCTGGCGTGGCTGGTGGGTATTCCTTTAAGCGACGCGTTAAATGCTGGCAGTATTATGGCTACCAAGCTGGTTGCCAATGAATTCGTGGCGATGATCGAGCTGCAGAAAATTGCCGCCAGCATGACGCCGCGTGGGCTAGGGATCCTTTCGGTGTTCCTCGTCTCGTTTGCCAACTTCGCCTCCATTGGCATCATTGCCGGGGCGATTAAAGGGCTTAACGAGCAACAAGGCAACACCGTTTCCCGCTTCGGCCTGCGTCTGGTCTATGGCGCGACGCTGGTGAGCCTGCTGTCAGCCAGTTTTGCCGGGCTGGTGCTGTAACTCGTCGGGCGGGGGCTCTCCCCGCCCTGTTCTTCAGAAATGTACACACACCGGCTGGTCAACGCGCATAACGGACTCCTGGGCGAATCGCGCCTTATAAGTATTACGCAGCGCTTCAATCCCCTCCTCGCTTTTCGCATCTTTGCTATGAATCAGCATGAGCGCCTTACTAGACTCGCGGGCGACTGCGCCATTGTTGCCTAACCACTGGCCGCGGGCGTCAACAACCGTCAGGCCATCGCGAAAACGCGGCGTCACATCGCGGTCGACAAACTGCTGCCACTCCTGGGCGGTAATATCTTTCCCCGCCGGCCGGCTAAGGCCAAAATAAAGGGTGGTTTGCACCATCGTGTTGTCCGCCGGGCAGGCGTTATTATCAACGTGCGCGGCGCTTTTTTCGGATGGCGCCACGCATCCTGCCAATAGTGCGGCAACGATCAGCGCCGCAGCGCCCTGGGGTAATTTCATTTGCTATCCTCATTGTTTTTTGTACACAGATATCAGCGTATTTTCAGTGAATTAGCAAGAGATGCGCGAACATTACTCTCTGGCGATACGGCGTATTTTCTTTTGTTCTACACTGATAAACACAGCCTGGGCGAAATTCTTTTTTAAATTATTTCCTGCGTTTTTTATTTCAAAGACTTCTCTATAGTTGAGCGTTTTTAACTGGCCTGGCGGCCGCGTAAAATAACAACTGGAATAATTCATGATAGAAAATAATGAGTTAGCTAATATTGAGAAAAGAATTGTCACCCGCTTTCTCGATATGTTTATTAAGTTCGGCTTGATACTGGCGCTGGCCTCCTTCTGCTTTACCGTCTTCTCGCCGTTCCTGAACATGATGCTGTGGGCGCTGATTCTGGCCGTCACCCTCTATCCTTTACATCAACACATCGCGCGACGCATAGGCGGGCGGCAGGGGCTGGCATCGACCATATTAGTATTATTCGGCCTGCTGATTATCGTCATTCCGACCATTTTCATGGTGACCTCGCTTGGCGAAAGCGCCGGTAGCCTGATTGATAAAGTCAGCGGCAGCGATCTGACGCTGCCGCCGCCTTCGGCTAACGTCGCCTCTATTCCCCTTGTCGGCGGTAAGTTATATGCGTTCTGGCTGAAAGCCTCAGCGGACCTGCCTGCCGTACTGAGTAGCTATCACGCGCAAATTGGCGAGGCGGCAAAACTGGTGCTCGGCGTGCTGGCAAGTATGGGCGGCGGGCTGCTGGGCTTTGTTCTCTCCTTTATTGTTGCCGGCGCCATCATGACCTGGGGCGCGGCGGGCGCCAACAGCGCCAAACGTATCGCCATCCGTATCACCGATGAAAATAAAGGTCTTGCCCTGAGTCGCCTGTGCACCGGCACCATTCGCGCCGTGGCGCAGGGGGTTATTGGCGTGGCGCTGATTCAGGCCTTGCTGACGGGAATTATCATTGCGTTGGCGGGGATCCCGGCCGCCGGCATCTTCTTCGTACTGGCGCTGGTGCTCGGCATCGCGCAAATCCCGGTGATTCTGGTTACCGCCCCGGCGATTGCCATTATGTGGATGACCGGCGACCACGGCACCGCGGTGAATGTCGTGTTTACCGTCCTGCTGATTGTCGCCGGGATGGTCGATAACGTCCTCAAACCGCTGATGTTGGGCCGCGGCGTAGATGCGCCGATGCCGATCGTTCTGCTCGGCGCGTTGGGCGGCATGGCCACCGATGGCATTCTCGGGATGTTTATTGGCGCCACCCTGCTCTCCATCGGGTATCTGATCTTCATGAACTGGGTAAACGAAGGCGCGGCGAAGTAACCGCCTTGCCGCCAGTCGCTTTCCGCCGGGCCTTACAGGCGGCGAAAAAAAACGGCTCCCTGATGGGAGCCGTTGCGGTTTCTGATGCTCGCTACTTTTATTCAGCGGTAGCACGTACCGGCGGCGCGGAATGGTAATGCGCGTCCGCTTCGGCAAAACGCTGTTGCATCGCCGCCGATGGCGCTTTGCCCAGCAGGCTGAAGACCACAATCCCGATACTGCCGAACAGGAAGCCAGGGATGATTTCATACAGTCCCAGCCAGCCGAACTGTTTCCAGACGATAACCGTGACCGCGCCAATAATCATCCCGGCCAGCGCGCCGTTACGGGTCATACGCGACCACATCACCGAGAACAGCACGACCGGGCCAAATGCGGCGCCAAAGCCTGCCCATGCGTAGCTGACCAGACCCAGTACGCGGTTTTCCGGGTTAGCGGCCAGCGCAATCGCAATCAGCGCCACCACCAGCACCATAAAGCGGCCGATCCAGACTAACTCTTTCTGACCGGCGTTTTTACGCAGGAAGGCTTTATACAGATCTTCGGTAATAGCGCTGGAGCAGACCAGCAGCTGGCAGCTCAGGGTCGACATGACCGCCGCCAGAATAGCCGACAGCAGGATCCCGGCAATCCACGGGTTAAACAGGATTTGCGCCAGCTCGATAAATACCCGTTCGGCGTTCTGGTTAACCGCGCCCGCCAGGCTCGGGTTGTTATTAAAGTAGGCGATACCGAAGAAACCAACCGATACCGCGCCCGCCAGGCACAGGATCATCCAGGTCATACTAATACGACGCGCATGAACAATGCTGTGATGAGAATCCGCCGCCATAAAGCGCGCCAGAATATGCGGCTGACCGAAATAACCGAGACCCCAACCCATCAGCGAAATAATCGCCACGAAGTTCAGACCCTTGAGCATATCGATATTTTCGATGCTTTTTTGCTTAATCACTTCCAGCGAATCGCCGAAACCGCCGACCGAGATAATCACCATCACCGGCGTTAAAATCAGCGCGAAGATCATCAGGCTGGCCTGCACGGTATCGGTCCAGCTTACCGCCAGGAAACCGCCCACGAAGGTATAAATGATTGTCGCCGCGGCGCCGGCCCACAGCGCGGTTTCATAGCTCATACCAAAGGTGCTTTCAAACAGACGCGCGCCGGCAACAATCCCGGAAGCACAATAAATAGTGAAGAACAGTAGGATAACCAGCGCGGAGATAATACGCAGCACGCGGCTTTTATCTTCGAAACGGCCGGTAAAATAGTCCGGCAGCGTCAGGGCGTTGTTGTTGACTTCGGTATGCACGCGCAGACGCCCGGCCACTAGTTTCCAGTTAATCCACGCCCCCAGGGTCAGGCCGATGGCGATCCAGCTTTCGGAAATCCCGGAGAGAAAAATCGCTCCCGGTAGCCCCATCAGCAGCCAGCCGCTCATATCCGATGCACCGGCAGAGAGCGCGGTCACAAATGGCCCAAGGCTGCGGCCGCCGAGAATATAATCGTCAAAGTTCTTGGTTGAGCGCCAGGCAATAAAACCTATCAGTACCATGCCAAAAATATAAACAATAAACGTCACCAACATGGGTGTGCTAATAGCCATGCAAATCTCCAGAATTTATTTCGACAACGTCCAACTTTGTCGTTTTAGCCACTACCGGAACGGGGTAATGGTGTATTGGTTGTATTGGGCGAGCGTATCCTGACGGATGCGTCGGTATTTCACAAACGATTTAACACAGCATTTACACGAAAGTTGTCTCAGGAAAAATAGCAATTTCCTATAGGTTGCACTCCCTCACGTTTTTACGGGTTGCACCTGAAAAAACTGTTAAGCAACGCAGATAAATACGTTATTTGAATGAGGCTATTTATTGGAAAATCTTATCAACACCATTAACAATTCATTCATTTCTCAGCTTGCTAGCCAGGTCACAATTAACAAGGTTGCACAAAGTTGCAACATAGGTGATATTTCTACGCAACCGATAAAAGGGCATTACATAGCTAACAGGAGTTCCCGCAATGGGCACCACCACCATGGGTGTAAAACTTGACGACGCCACGCGCGAACGCATTAAGTCCGCCGCGAGCCGTATTGACCGCACGCCGCACTGGCTGATTAAGCAAGCCATTTTCAACTATCTGGAAAAGCTGGAAAACGACGAGACGCTGCCGGAACTGCCGGCGCTCCTCTCCGGCGCCGCCAATGAAAGTGATGAAGCAGGCGCTCCGGCGGACGAGCCGTATCAGCCGTTCCTCGAATTCGCCGAACAAATCCTGCCGCAGTCGGTCAGCCGCGCGGCGATCACCGCGGCCTGGCGTCGCCCAGAAACCGATGCGGTACCGATGTTGCTGGAACAGGCCCGTCTGCCGCAGCCGTTAGGCGAACAGGCGCACAAGCTGGCTTACCAACTGGCGGAAAAACTGCGTAATCAGAAAACCGCCAGCGGCCGCGCCGGGATGGTGCAAAGCCTGCTGCAGGAATTCTCACTCTCCTCACAAGAAGGCGTGGCGCTGATGTGCCTGGCCGAAGCGCTGCTGCGTATTCCGGATAAAGCCACCCGTGATGCGCTAATCCGCGACAAAATCAGCAACGGCAACTGGCAATCGCATATCGGCCGTAGCCCGTCGCTGTTCGTCAACGCCGCCACCTGGGGCTTGTTGTTTACCGGGAAACTGGTGTCGACCCATAACGAGACCAGCCTCTCCCGCTCGCTGAACCGCATTATTGGCAAGAGCGGCGAACCGCTGATCCGCAAAGGTGTCGATATGGCGATGCGCCTGATGGGCGAGCAGTTCGTCACCGGGGAAACCATCGCCGAAGCGCTGGCCAACGCCCGCAAGCTGGAAGAGAAAGGGTTCCGTTACTCCTACGATATGCTCGGCGAAGCCGCGCTGACCGCCGCCGATGCGCAGGCCTACATGGTCTCTTATCAGCAGGCGATCCACGCCATCGGTAAAGCCTCCAACGGCCGCGGCATTTATGAAGGGCCGGGGATCTCGATTAAACTCTCCGCGCTGCACCCGCGCTACAGCCGCGCGCAGTATGATCGGGTCATGGAAGAGCTCTATCCGCGCCTTAAATCGCTGACGCTGCTGGCGCGCCAGTACGACATCGGTATTAACATCGACGCCGAAGAGGCCGATCGTCTGGAGATCTCCCTCGATCTGCTGGAAAAACTGTGCTTTGAACCGGAGTTGGCCGGCTGGAACGGAATCGGCTTTGTTATTCAGGCCTACCAGAAACGCTGCCCGTTTGTGATTGATTCGCTGATCGACATGGCGACCCGCAGCCGTCGTCGCCTGATGATCCGCCTGGTGAAAGGCGCCTATTGGGATAGCGAAATCAAACGCGCGCAGATGGAAGGCCTCGAAGGCTATCCGGTTTATACCCGTAAGGTCTACACCGACGTTTCTTATCTCGCCTGCGCCAAAAAGCTGCTGGCGGTACCGAACCTGATTTATCCGCAGTTTGCTACCCATAACGCCCACACGCTGGCGGCTATCTACCAACTGGCTGGACAAAACTACTATCCTGGCCAGTATGAATTCCAGTGCCTGCACGGCATGGGCGAACCGCTGTATGAGCAGGTCGTGGGCAAAGTCGCCGACGGCAAACTAAACCGTCCGTGCCGTATCTACGCGCCGGTCGGTACCCATGAAACGCTGCTGGCTTATCTGGTACGTCGTTTGTTGGAAAACGGCGCCAATACCTCCTTCGTTAACCGTATCGCGGATAATACCCTGCCGCTGGATGAACTGGTGGCCGATCCGGTCAGCGCGGTAGAAAAACTGGCGCAGCAGGAAGGCCAGGCCGGCCTGCCGCATCCGAAAATTCCGTTGCCGCGCGATCTCTACGGTAACGGCCGCAGCAACTCCGCCGGTCTGGATCTGGCTAACGAACACCGACTGGCCTCCCTCTCCTCTTCGCTGCTTAACAGCGCGCTGCACAAATGGCAGGCGCTACCGATGCTGGAGCAGCCGGTGGCCGAAGGCGAAATGCAGCCGGTCATCAACCCGGCAGAACCGAAAGATATCGTCGGCTACGTGCGCGAAGCCAGCGATGCCGAAGTGCAGCAGGCGCTAACCAGCGCTATCAATAACGCGCCAATCTGGTTCGCCACCCCGCCGCAGGAACGCGCCGCCATTCTTGAGCGCGCCGCCGTGTTGATGGAAAGCCAGATGCCGACCCTGATGGGGATCCTGGTACGCGAAGCTGGCAAAACCTTCAGCAACGCCATTGCTGAAGTGCGCGAAGCCGTCGACTTCCTGCACTATTATGCCGGTCAGGTGCGTGACGATTTCGATAATGAAACCCACCGCCCGTTAGGTCCGGTCGTCTGTATCAGCCCGTGGAACTTCCCGCTGGCGATCTTCACCGGCCAGATTGCCGCGGCGCTGGCGGCAGGCAACAGCGTGCTGGCCAAACCGGCCGAGCAGACGCCGCTTATCGCCGCGCAAGGCGTGGCGATTCTGCTGGAAGCCGGCGTGCCGCCGGGCGTGATTCAACTGCTGCCGGGCCGCGGGGAAACCGTCGGCGCCGCGCTAACCTCAGATGAACGCGTACGCGGCGTAATGTTTACCGGTTCGACCGAAGTAGCGACGCTGCTGCAGCGCAACATCGCTAACCGCCTTGATGCGCAGGGCCGTCCGACACCGCTTATCGCGGAAACCGGCGGTATGAACGCGATGATCGTCGACTCGTCGGCGCTCACCGAACAGGTGGTGATCGACGTACTGGCCTCGGCTTTCGACAGCGCCGGCCAACGCTGTTCTGCCCTGCGCGTGCTGTGCCTGCAGGAAGAAGTCGCCGACCATACGTTAACCATGCTGCGCGGCGCAATGAGCGAATGCCGGATGGGTAATCCGGGTCGCCTGACCACCGATATCGGCCCGGTAATCGACGCGGAAGCCAAAGAGAATATCGAACGCCATATTCAGGCGCTGCGCGCGAAAGGCCGCAATGTCTTCCAGGCGGTACGTGAAAATAGCGAAGATGCCCACGAATGGAATCACGGTACGTTCGTCGCGCCGACACTTATCGAACTCGAGAGCTTCGACGAACTGAAAAAAGAGGTCTTTGGCCCGGTTCTGCACGTGGTGCGCTATAACCGTAACGAACTGGATAAGCTGGTCGAGCAGATTAACGCCTCCGGCTACGGTCTGACCCTCGGCGTGCATACCCGCATCGACGAAACCATCGCTCAGGTCACCGGCAGCGCGAAAGTCGGCAACCTGTATGTTAACCGCAATATGGTTGGCGCGGTGGTCGGCGTACAGCCGTTCGGCGGCGAAGGGTTATCGGGTACCGGCCCGAAAGCCGGCGGCCCGCTGTACCTGTATCGCCTGCTGTCCAGTCGCCCGCAGGGCGCGGTCGGCGTCACTTTCGCCCGCCAGGATGCGGAGCGTCCGCTGGACGCCCAGTTGAAAACGCTGCTGGAAAAACCGCTGCAGGCGCTGCAGCAGTGGGCGGCAGGCCGTCCTGAACTGCAGGCGCTGTGTCAGCAATACAGCGAGCTGGCGCAAAGCGGCACTCAACGCCTGCTGCCAGGACCAACCGGCGAGCGTAATACCCTGACGCTGATGCCGCGCGAACGCGTATTGTGCGTGGCGGATAACGAGCAGGACGCGCTGATTCAGCTGGCGGCGGCGATGGCGGTTGGCTGTGAAGTGCTGTGGCCGGATAGCGCCCTGCAGCGCGAACTGGCGAAGAAACTGCCGCGTGAGGTCAGCGAGCGGATTCATTTTGCGAAAGCGGATCAGTTGACCAGCCAGGCTTTCGACGCGGTCATTTATCACGGTGATTCCGATCAGTTGCGCGAGCTGTGTGAGCAGGTGGCGGCGCGCGACGGGGCGATTGTATCGGTGCAGGGCTTTGCCCGCGGCGAAACCAATCTGCTGCTGGAGCGCCTGTATATCGAGCGTTCGTTGAGCGTCAACACCGCCGCGGCAGGCGGTAACGCCAGCCTCATGACCATCGGCTAAAACGGGCTCCCCGGTGGCGCTACGCTTACCGGGGCTACATAACCCCGCCAAAGGGTAGCCCGGATGAGGCGCTGTGCGCCGTCTTCCGGGAAATCTACGGCGTGTTCAACTAATGACAGCCGACGTCAGCTGTGCTTAATTAAGGCTCCCGGATGGGAGCTTTTTTTATGGGAGTAGAACGATGAAACGCACTTTAATTGCCGTGGCTGCCCTATTAGCCAGCGGTGCGGCGTGGGCGGATGACTGCAGCAACGCCAACACGCAAACCGAAATGAATCAGTGTGCCGCCGCACAATATCAGGCGGCCGATAAAAAGCTGAATGAGACCTGGCAGCAGGCGTTGAAACGCGCCTCCGGCCAACAGCTGGAATTGCTGAAAAAAGCCCAGCAGGCGTGGATTTCCCTGCGTGACGCCGATTGCGCGTTTCTCGCTTCCGGCGCGGAAGGCGGCAGTATGCAACCGATGCTGATAAGCCAGTGTATGACCGATAAGAGCGTCGAGCGCGAAGCCTTCCTCGCCTCGCTGCTTCAGTGCGAAGACGGCGACCAAAATTGCCCGCTGCCGCCGGCCAATTAACGTACGCGGATCCCTTCGATAATCATCCGCTGCACGTTATCCACGGTTTGCTGGAAAAACAACTCATCCTGCAGCGTTGCGCCGGTCACCGCCTCCACCTGAGTGGCGAAATCGGCGTAATGCTGCGTCGTCGCCCAGATCATAAAGATAAGGTGCTGCGGATCGACCGCCGCCAGCTTGCCGCTATCAATCCATGACGAGATTATCGCCGACTTTTCATCTATCAACGCCTTTAGATCGCCGGTCAGTTCGCCCATCAGCAGCGGCGCCCCCTGCAGCATCTCCAGACAGAACAGCCTGGAGGCCTGAGGATGATCGCGCGATACCTCAAGCTTGAGGCGAATATATTCGCGGATCGCCACCAGCGGACTGATATCTTCGCGAAATGCCCGCAGCGGCGCCAGCCAGATGGCGAGGATCCGCTGCAGCACGGCAACGTACAGCGCCTCTTTTGACGGGTAGTAATAGAGTAAATTGGTTTTCGACACCCCGGCCAGTTCAGCGACCTGCTCCAGTCGCGTACCGTGAATGCCGAACTGCGAGAAGGTCTCCAGCGCAGCGGCCAGAATGGCCTCTTTTTTGGCGCTCACCGCCTGTGAACGCTTGCCGGTTTTTTTCACGGCGCCCTGTGCCATACGTCTTCTCCTTCAGTAGTCGTCTTCAGCATAGCAAAAGCCCCTCGCCGACACGACCCTGCGCACTCCGATCGCGCATGACTGCCGTTTTTTCGTGCACTGATTTTGACCATTCAGTCCACATTTTCATCCTCAAATCCAGCAACCATTACGCAACACATTAATAACAAAACCTTTTTTAAAACTGGCATTACCTTTGCTTTATTTCTTCTGCGAGGTGGTTCGGGGAGAGGCAGGATGCCACACCGCGCGATTTCATCTTCCATGACGACAGAGAGGTAGTTATGAAAATCGGTGTTTTCGTTCCCATTGGTAATAACGGCTGGTTAATTTCCACCCATGCACCGCAGTATATGCCCACCTTCGAACTGAATAAGGCGATTGTGCAGAAGGCCGAGCACTACCATTTCGACTTCGCGCTCTCCATGATCAAACTACGCGGCTTCGGAGGGAAGACCGAGTTCTGGGATCACAACCTGGAATCGTTCACCCTGATGGCCGGTCTGGCAGCGGTGACGTCGAAGATAGAGATTTATGCCACCGCCGCGACGTTGACGCTCCCTCCGGCCATCGTCGCCCGCATGGCCTCGACTATCGACTCTATCTCCAGCGGACGTTTTGGCGTGAATCTGGTGACCGGCTGGCAAAAACCGGAATATGACCAGATGGGGATCTGGCCCGGCGATGAATACTTCGCCAGTCGCTATGACTACCTGACTGAATACGTTACGGTTCTGCGCGATCTGTGGGGGACCGGGCGCAGCGATTTTAAAGGTGATTACTTCACCATGAACGACTGCCGGGTTAGCCCACGGCCCTCGCAGCCGATGAAGGTTATCTGCGCCGGGCAAAGCGACGCCGGCATGGCATTCTCCGCCCAACACGCCGACTACAACTTTTGCTTTGGCAAAGGGGTTAATACCCCCGCCGCCTTCGCGCCCACCGCCGCACGTATGATGCAGGCGGCGGAAAAAACCGGTCGCGACGTCGGCTCCTACGTGCTGTTTATGGTGATCGCCGACGAAACCGACGAAGCGGCCCGCGCTAAATGGGAACACTACAAGGCCGGCGCGGATGACGAGGCGCTGGCATGGCTGACCGAACAGAGCCAGAAAGATACCCGCTCCGGCAGCGATACCAACGTCCGCCAGATGGCCGACCCCACCTCCGCGGTCAACATCAATATGGGCACCCTCGTCGGCTCTTATGCCAACGTCGCCCGTATGCTCGATGAGGTGGCAGCGGTCCCCGGTACCGACGGCGTACTACTGACCTTCGATGATTTCCTGCAGGGCATTGACGCCTTCGGCGAACGTATTCAGCCGCTGATGCGCTGCCGTGACCACATTGCTCCCATTAACCGCGAGGTGGCCTGATGATGATTACCCTTCCCGCTCGCCCGGAATCGCTGACCTTGTCGCCGCAGCACAGCGCGCTGATCGTGGTCGATATGCAAAACGCCTATGCAAGTCACGGCGGATACCTGGATCTCGCCGGTTTTGACGTCTCCGCCACCCGGCCGGTTATCGATAATATTAATCTCGCGGTGGCCGCCGCCCGCGCCGCCGGCATGTTAATCATCTGGTTCCAGAATGGCTGGGACGAACAGTATGTGGAAGCCGGCGGCCCCGGCTCGCCGAATTACCATAAATCTAACGCGCTGAAGACCATGCGCCAACGCCCGGAACTACAGGGCAAGCTGCTGGCAAAAGGCGGTTGGGATTATCAACTGGTTGACGAATTACGGCCCCGGGAGGGCGATATCGTCCTGCCGAAACCGCGCTACAGCGGCTTTTTCAATACCCCGCTCGACAGCATTTTACGCAGCCGCGGTATTCGCCACCTGGTGTTCACCGGCATCGCCACCAACGTCTGCGTCGAATCGACGCTGCGCGATGGCTTCTTCCTCGAATACTTCGGCGTGGTGCTGGAAGATGCTACCCATCAGGCAGGCCCCGCCTTCGCGCAACAGGCGGCGTTGTTCAACATTGAAACCTTTTTCGGCTGGGTCAGCGATGTCGGTAGCTTCTGTCGTGCCATAGAAGGCGCCGCCCCGCTCGCTTTTACCGAGGAGAAACGCTATGCCTAAACAGGTGATTATTCCCCCGGGCACCGCTACGCCGATTGCCCCCTTTGTTCCTGGGACGCTCGCCGACGGGGTGGTATATGTCTCCGGCACTCTGCCGTTCGATAAGCAAAACAATGTGCTCTACCCCGGCGACCCAAAGGCGCAAACCCGTCACGTGCTGGAGATTATCAAAAGCGTTATCGAAACGGCGGGGGGCAGTATGGCGGATGTGACCTTCAACAGTATCTTTATCACCGACTGGCAAAATTACGCCGCGATTAACGAGGTTTACGCTGAGTTTTTCCCCGGTGATAAACCGGCGCGTTTCTGTATTCAGTGCGGGCTGGTGAAACCCGATGCGCTGCTGGAGATTGCCAGCGTCGCCCATATCGGTACTCCAATATGATGAGGCTCAATATTGCCTCGCCGCCGTGGCCCGGCGCGCCGGTGGTGGTGCTGAGCGCCGGTCTTGGCGGCGGTGGCGCGTACTGGCTGGCGCAGCGGGCGGCGCTGGCACAGCATTATCAACTGGTGTTCTATGACCATAACGGTACCGGGGAGAACAACGGCCCGTTGCCGGAAAATTACAGCATGGCGTCGATGGCGCAGGAGCTTTTCCTCGCTCTGCAGGCGGCCGGTCTCATGCGCTTCGCGCTGGTTGGCCACGCGCTGGGGGCGCTGATTGGGATGCAGCTTGCGCTCGACTATCCGCGCGCGGTCCGCGCGCTGGTGCTGGTTAACGGTTGGCTAACCCTTTCCCCGCATACCCGCCGCTGCTTTCAGGTTCGCGAACGCCTGCTGCATGCCGGCGGCGCTCAGGCGTGGGTCGAGGCTCAACCGCTGTTTCTCTATCCGGCGGAGTGGATGGCGGCCCGCCTGCCGCGTCTCGAAGCTGAAGACGCGTTGGCCATTAGCCATTTCCAGGGCAAGGAGAATTTACTGAAACGGCTGCAGGCCCTGAAACAGGCGGATTTTTCGCGCCGCGCGGCGGCTATCGCCTGCCCGACGCTTATCATCAGCGCCGCCGACGACCTGTTGGTACCCGCCTCCTGCTCGCGAATGCTGCAGGCGTCTATCCCCAATAGCCGACTCGTGGAAATGGCCTGGGGCGGCCACGCCTGTAACGTTACCGACAGCGAGACGTTTAACCCCCTTTTATGCGACGGACTGGCGGCCCTGCTGCCGGTCGCCGAGGAGAATATATGAGCGAAGCAATCAACCAAAAGGCTTGCGAGACGCTATTCACCCACGCCCGAACCTACAACGGCTGGCGCGAACAGGCGGTTAGCGATCGGCAGCTGCAGGAGATTTACGACTTGATGAAAATGGGGCCGACCTCGGCCAACTGTTCACCGGCGCGAATCGTTTTTGTGCGCAGCGCCGAGGGCAAAGCGAAACTCCGCCCAACGCTCTCCAGCGGCAATATGGAAAAAACCATGCAGGCGCCGGTCACCGCCATCGTGGCCTGGGATAGCGCGTTTTACGACCGCCTGCCCGCGCTGTTTCCCCACGGCGACGCCCGGAGCTGGTTTACTTCCAGCCCGCAGCTGGCCGAGGAAACCGCCTTTCGCAACAGCTCGCTGCAGGCGGCGTATCTGATTTTCGCCTGCCGCGCGCTGGGCCTCGACACCGGTCCGATGTCGGGGTTCGACCGCGAGAAAGTCGATGCGGCGTTTTTCGCCGACAGCGGCTGGAAAAGCAATCTGCTGGTGAATATCGGCTATGGCGACCCCGACAAACTGTACGACCGGCTGCCGCGCCCGAGCTTTGATGAAGCCTGCCTGCTGGCATAAGGAGACAGTAATGAACGTAGCGGATCAACACAGTTTTCGTGACGCCATGGCTCATGTCGGCGCGGCGGTCAACATCATCACCACCGAAGGGCCTGCCGGGCGCGCCGGTTTTACCGCCAGCGCAGTATGCAGCGTAACCGATACCCCGCCGACGCTGCTGGTATGTCTCAACCGTTCGGCGTCAGTCTGGCCGGTATTCAGCGAACATCAAACCCTTTGCGTCAATACCCTCTCGGCAGGGCAGGAGACATTATCGAATACTTTTGGCGGCAAAACCCCGATGGCGGAACGTTTCGCCGCCGCCGACTGGCAAACCGGCGCGACCGGCTGCCCGCGGCTGAAAGAGGCGCTGGTCAGTTTCGACTGCCGCATCGACCAGCGGCTGCAGGTCGGCACCCATGACATTCTGTTTTGCCAGGTCGTGGCCATCACCCGCCAACAGGAACCGCGAGGTTTGATGTGGTTTGACCGCAGCTACCACACGCTTATGCGGCCCGTTTGTTAACCTCTCACCCGGGATATCATCATGGCACTCTTCAATTTTCCTCGCTGGCAGTTAACCACCCCCGCCACGGATGCCGGCGTTGTCGCCCCGGATGAACGTTTGTCCGCCGCACAAACGCTGGTCATGGGCGTGCAGCACGCAGTGGCAATGTTTGGCGCAACCGTATTAATGCCTTTATTGATGGGGCTTGATCCGAACCTGGCTATCCTGATGTCGGGAGTGGGCACTCTGCTGTTCTTTGTCGTCACCGGCGGTCGGGTACCGAGCTATCTTGGCTCCAGCGCCGCCTTCGTCGGCGTGGTCATCACCGTTACCGGCTTTACCGGCCAGGGGTTGAATCCTCATCTCAGCGTCGCCCTCGGCGGCATCATCGCCTGCGGGCTGCTCTATACCCTGATTGGGCTGGTGGTGATGAAAATCGGCACCGGCTGGATAGAGCGTCTGATGCCGCCCGCGGTAACCGGCGCGGTGGTGATGGCGATCGGTCTTAACCTGGCGCCGATTGCCGTGCACAGCGTTTCCGCCAACGCCTTCGACAGCTGGATGGCGATGCTGACGGTGCTTTGTATCGGCGCCGTCGCGGTATTTACCCGAGGACTGCTGCAGCGTCTGCTGATCCTGGTGGGGCTCATTATCGCCTGTGCGCTCTATGCGCTGCTGGCCAACGGATTCGGTCTTGGCAAACCGCTGGATTTTGCCCCGGTCGCTCAGGCGGCATGGTTTGGGGTCCCGCACTTTACTTCGCCCACCTTTGACACCCAGGCGATGCTGCTGATAGCGCCAGTAGCCATCATTCTGGTGGCGGAAAACCTGGGGCATTTGAAGGCCGTCGCGGGAATGACCGGACGCAATCTGGATCCCTGGATGGGGCGCGCGTTTGTCGGCGACGGGCTAGCGACCCTGCTTTCCGGCGCCTGCGGCGGTAGCGGCGTCACCACCTATGCAGAGAACATCGGCGTTATGGCGGTGACCAAAGTCTATTCAACGCTGGTGTTTGTCGCCGCGGCGCTGATCGCCATCCTGCTCGGTTTTTCACCCAAGTTCGGCGCCCTGATTCATACGATCCCAGGCCCGGTCATTGGCGGCGCGTCAATCGTGGTTTTTGGTTTGATTGCGGTCACCGGGGCGAGGATATGGGTGCAGAATCGGGTCGATCTCAGCCAGAATGCGAATTTAATCATGGTGGCGGTGACGCTGGTTCTGGGCGCAGGCGATTTTACCTTGTCGCTGGGGGGCTTCCGCCTGGGCGGGATTGGGACGGCGACTTTCGGCGCTATTGCGCTGCATGCGTTGCTTAACCGCCGCCAGCATCAGGAAAAGGTGGCGAAAGCCACTACGATATAACGTGAGTATTGGTTCGCCCCGGCGGTGCGGCTGCCGGGGCGAAAATTAGGGCTCGTGCCGATCCGCAAGCTCTGGTGCTTCCTCCGCCGCGATCTGCGACCGTGATTTTTTCTTCCACTTCAGCTCGCTGACCAGTACCCCGGCGAGAATAAACAGACAGCCCACCAGCGCCAGCAGCGGCAAACGCTCGCCGGCGATACGACCAAACACGCCAGCCCAAACCGGCTCGCCGGTGTAAATCAGCGTCGCCCGCGTTGGCGATACGCTACGCTGCGCCCAGTTCATGGTGACCTGAATAATGGCGCTGAAAATCCCCAACCCCAGCGCGACGGCCAGCAGTTCCGGGCGCATCGGCGGGATCGACTCTCCTGCCGGCCCCATCGCGGCAAATGCCACCAGCGAAGCGGTCGCCAGCTGTACCACCGTCACCCGGCGCACATCGACCTGACGCGCCCACGCGCTGATTAAAATGATTTCGGCAGCGATAGCCACGGCGCTTGCCAGGGTAATCATTTCGCCAATTCCCAACGCCAGCAGATTATTTTCCGGCCCCGCCAGCAGGATCAGCCCGATAAACGCCAACACGATGCCCACACAGGACATGACGCCGGGCATGCGCCCCAGACAGAGCCACTGCAACAGCGGTACCAGCGGTACATACATGGCGGTAATAAACGCCGATTTACTGCTGGAGATGGACTGTAAGCCCCAGGTTTGCAGGCTGTAACCGAGCGCAATCGCCACGCCGATCGCGACACCGGCCTTAACCTCAAGCCAGGTCAGGCCGCGTAGCGTACGCAGCGACAGTAGCGCCACCGCCAGCGCGGCGGTGGCGAAGCGCAGGCCGACGAAGAAAAACGGCCCGCTAAAGCTCACGGCGTATTGTACGGCAAGAAAGGTACCGCCCCAGAACATGGTGATCACAATCAGGATCAGTTCCTGCGGCGTTATCGAGAGTTTGAGCGAAGACATGAGGCAACCAATAGCAAAATATAGCTAATCAGTTTCGCAGGCGCTTCAGGCTAAAAGCAACACTCATTAACAAAAAAACCGCCGACATACGTCGGCGGCGAGGGTGATGCGGCAGGGTCGGGGGAGATTAACACCGCATCATTAAAGACAGTCCCGGCTAGCTATTGCGATTACCGTGACTATTTTTACCCCCTTTTTTGCCAGCTTCCGAGGCGCGTTGAGGATCGTTTTTAAAGTTCCCCCCGCTGTGCTGGCCACCTTTACGACCTGCTTCTGATGCTCTGGCACGATCTTCGGCAAAGTTGCCGGAACCGCCACGATGGTTTGCCATTACTGACCTCCATTGGGTTTGACATCATATTGCATTAGGTGAGTTCAGGGCCTAAGCCCCCGCGACATATGGCATGGCCATTATGCATCGCGTGCTTATAAGCGTAGTAAATGAAACTCATTCCCTGGAAAAATAGTCACATCCCGCAACATTTAATCGTTAAAACCAGACGCCAGCCGCCAGCGCAACCGCTAAGCATTTCTTCTCACAGCTGAAATCAGCCCTGCGTAAAATGTATCTATTTGCTACGAGGTATGTTGCAAATTAATCTTTGCCATTTTGTTATAAATCAAACAAATGTTTGTTGGATTTGCACTCTGCGCCACAGGTCTTATCTTTATAGATAGCCAGTCGTTTGGCTGGACAATTACGCAACCGAGGAGTGATGCAAATGGCTAAAATTCTGGTGCTTTATTATTCCATGTATGGACATATCGAAACCATGGCTCATGCCGTTGCCGAAGGGGCAAATAAAGTTGACGGCGTTGAGGTGGTTGTGAAGCGCGTGCCGGAAACTATGCAGGCTGAAGCGTTTGCCAAAGCAGGCGGGAAAACACAAAATGCGCCCGTCGCCACGCCGCAGGAACTGGCGGAGTATGATGCCATCATCTTTGGTACCCCTACCCGTTTCGGCAATATGTCGGGACAGATGCGCACCTTCCTGGATCAGACCGGCGGCCTGTGGGCGTCTGGCGCGCTGTATGGCAAAGTCGCCAGCGTCTTTAGTTCAACCGGTACCGGCGGCGGCCAGGAGCAGACAATTACCTCAACCTGGACTACCCTTGCCCATCATGGGATGATCATTGTGCCGATTGGCTACGGCGCGCAGGAGCTGTTTGATGTCTCCCAGGTGCGCGGCGGCACGCCGTATGGCGCAACCACCATCGCAGGCGGCGACGGCTCCCGTCAACCAAGCCAGGAAGAGCTGGCTATCGCTCGCTATCAGGGTGAACACGTCGCCAATGTGGCTGTGAAATTACACGGCTAACCTTTAACAGGAGGAGTTGCATGCCGAACCAAGAAGCGAAGGCCCACCACGTGGGCGAATGGGCAAGCTTACGTAATACCTCTTTGGAAATCGCCGAAGCCATTTTCGAACTCGCGAATTACGATGAAAAGCTGGCGGAGAAAATTTGGGAAGAAGGCAGCGATGAGGTGCTGTCGCGAGCTTTCGCCAAAACCGATAAAGACAGCCTCTTCTGGGGCGAACAGACCATCGAACGCAAAAACGTCTGATAGCTCAATTGCGCGGGCATAGCGCCCGCGCTAATTCATCACCCGGATTGCTCCGGGTTTTTTGTTCTATTTTGCCGCCTCGTTCATGACCTTTTTGAACGTCTCCAGCGGGCAGAATCCCTGATCATCTACCGGACAACCGTTAAGCGCCAGCGTGACCCGCTGCGGCGGGGATTGCAGGCTCAAGGCGTCCGCGTTGCGCAGCTGTTCAGTGCTTTGATAGACATACTCAATCTTCATTAAATCGCGATTGCTGCCGCTATCGCGCCAGCGCTGGAACAGCAGCTTGCCGCCGATGGGGGTGCGCTCATACTGGCCCGGTAACTGGTAGGGTTTAAAGTCCAGCGCCGTCAGCAGCGAAGCGATATTGGAATCATGCCCGACCAGCAGCGTTACCTTCGCCTTACCGGCGCCATCGCCCACCAGCGCATTATCAATATATTTGACCAGCGGCTTAGCGACGTTGCGCGCCACTTCCGCGGAAGTAAACAGGCTGTCCTGATAGCCGTTTTTCAGCTTCGACAACACCTGCCACTGCTTATCGCTGGCAATTTCGCCCCACGCCACCTGATCCTTCGGAAAACCTTCGTAGTACTGCAAGGTGAAGGCGTCGACCAGCGAGTTGCCGACCTTCAGCGGCCCGGAGACGCCCGGCTCCTGCTGATATTTGGCGCTAAAGGTATCTTTACCGTCGCTAAGCGAGCAGACATGCTTTTCTTTACAGGATGGCGAATTGCGATAGTCGGTCATCTCTTCCAGCAGTTTGTAGCTCTCAGCGAGCTGCATCCCCTGACGCTCTTTCTCCATCGCCTGCACCGCTTTTTGCGCGAATTCGGCTGAATCGTCGGTAATGACCGGGTTGAAAGTGGGATCCATGGTTCCCATCTGCGACTGATGATGCACAGGCACCCCGCAGCCAGGGAAAGCGCCGGTGATAAAGAACTGCGCGGTTGCGACGGTCCGCTGCAGGCTATTGGCGTAGGCGTAAACCACATTCTCCGGCGGGCACTCGCCGCTGGTCACCAGCTTCTGCTGCGCCAGCCACTCACGCATATAGTGGCCCATATAGACTTCCAGCACGCCGCCTTTGGTGGTCAACTGGCCGCCAGGCACATCCCACTGCGGCCAGGATTTTGGCGTCGACTGCTCGAGTACGCTGCCGTTATTGGCTAGCGGAGCGCGCAGGTTGTGGCGGCTCATGATCAACACCTGTTGCAGCTGATACCCCTCTGGCGCAGCGGCGTCCTGCGCCTGGGCGCCGGCGGATAACAATACGGCCCCGGCCACCGCGGCGGCAAGTAGACTTTTTTTCATCCCTTCATCCTCAGTCATTTATTATCATCGCCATCATTGTGACGGATTTATGACATTTTTGCGGGCAATGGCTCACAAACTGAGGCGTCGGTCGCTTTTTTAGCGCTTCAGCCGGTCGCCATAATCGCGCATCCATTCCGCCAGCGGTTGCAACGCGCTGCGCATCGACAGGCCCAGCGGCGTTATCTGGTACTCCACACGTGGCGGTATTTCAGCGTACACCTCGCGGGAGACCAACCCGCGCTGTTCGAACAAGCGGAGCTGCCGGGTCAACTCTTTTTGAGTGATCGGGGCCGCCGCCCGCAACAGTTCGCCAAATCGCACCGGTTCATTAAGCACGATCAGCCGATATAAAATCGGAATCGCCCATTTCCCGGCGATCAGATTAACGAAATCCGTCATCGGACAAGGTTGTGGATCAAATTTTTTTTGCGCCGCCCGCGCAGTCTTTACCGTCATTGCACACCTCTTTGCGCATTAGTATCCATTTGGTACCTGGTATCCTTTGGATACTAAATTTTTTATAGTGCCTTTTCCACCCCGCACATTGGAGTTTCACAGATGGCACGTTTAGCAGGTAAATATACGCTGATTACCGGCGGTACCAGCGGTATTGGGTTAGCCACCGCGCAAGCGTTTATCGCCGAAGGGGCGAAAGTGGCAATCACCGGTCGCAATCCTGACGCCCTTGCACAGGCACAGGCGCAATTAGGGGAAAACGGCTGGGCCATCGCAGCGGATGCCGGCGATATTGTCGGACAGCGGCACCTGGCACAAGTAATTAGCCAACGCTGGCCACAGCTGGATGCGGTATTTATCAATGCAGGGGACGTTACCCATGGCGCGATTAGCGACTGGACGCCCGCGCAGTGGGATCAACTGATGAACATCAACCTGAAAGGACCGTTCTTCCTGCTGCAGGCACTGCTGCCGCTGCTGGCGAATCCGTCATCGGTCATCCTTTGCGGATCGGTAAGCGCCCATATCGGGCTGCCCGCCAGCAGCGTGTACGCCGCCAGTAAAGCTGGAATATTATCGCTGGCGCGCACGCTGTCAGCGGAGCTGCTGTCGCGGGGAATTCGCGTCAACGGCCTGAGTCCCGGCCCGGTTCGAACTCCGGCGCTGAACAAACTTGGGCTCGGCGCAGATGCGCTGCAGGCGTTACAGGAAGAGATTAAAGCACTGGTACCCCTGGGCCGGATGGGCACGCCAGAAGAGCTGGCGAAAGCGGCGCTGTACCTGGCGTCGGATGAATCAAGCTACGTGGTAGGAACCGAGCTGCTGGTTGATGGCGGCACCGGCAACTTGTAAATCCGGAAGGCGGCGCTTATTCCGGTAAGGGTACCGCCGCCAGCGTACAAATCGCTTCATGTTCGCCGCCCCGGCGATCGACCATAACGACTTTATCGCCGGCTTTTTTTCCTTCACAGGGTTTAAGCACCTGCTCGACGATTCGTTCGCGAACCTGTTGGCTTTCCGACTGTGCCCAACAGGCAAAAGTCGTCAGCATTAGCGCCGAAGCAAACAGGCCAGCGGTACTGTTTTTAAACATGCATTACTCTCAGAAAATTCTCATTCAACGATTAGCGTACCAGCCGCAATCCCGTCCGTCTGTAAAATGACTTAACGGAGTGTTACGTCAGACGCTAAGGCGCTCACAGAGCGCCATCAACACATTAACACCATCAATACTTTAACATAATGAGCCATGGCTGATGCCTTTGGCACTTTTAGGTCATCTTTCGGAAACATCCCGATGTTATCGTCTTCGTGAGGCGTTATTTTTTCTTCTGTTTAAACAAATCATTAGGTTAATTTATGTCGGGTTTTGTGCTCTTTATCGTGGCGATTGCTCTACTGGGAGTCGCCGTTTACAGTCTGGTGTCCTATATCAAAGAACGTCGCGCCGCTCAGCTGCCAACCGATAAAAAAAAGAAATAATTCCCCTTTGCCAATCTTTACACCTGGGCTGCGTAACAAACAGAGAAGGCAGGCTTAGCGCCTGCCTTCTCTCCTGCTATAACTAAAAGTTAAGACTCCCAAGCCTGTTCCGCCTTTGTTGCATCAAACTGCGGCGGCGGTTTACGGAAACGGCGGGTCAGGTAAGTGAGATAAAGCAATCCCAACGCCGCCCAAACCAGGCCCAGCGTCAATGAGGTCGCCTCAAGGTTCAACCACAGCACCCCCACGGTTAATGCGCCTACCATCGGCAACAGCAGATAATGGAAGCGATCTTTCCAGGTTTTGTTATAACCCTTGCGCCGCCAGAAGTGGTTGTATACCGAGAGATTAACGAAGGTAAAGGCCACCAGCGCGCCGAAGTTGATTAGCGCCGTCGCGGTCACCAGGTCGAAGAACAGCGCCGACAGCGCGACGATGCCCACCATAATCACGTTGAGCGCAGGGGTTCGCCATTTCGGATGCACATAGCCGAAAATGCGCTCCGGGAAGACGTTATCGCGTCCCATCACGTACAGCAAGCGCGACACGCTGGCGTGCGACGCCAGGCCCGATGCCAGGGTATTAACAAAAGTGGTGCACAGGAAAATCGACTGGAACAGCTTGCCGCCGACGTAGAGCGCAATTTCCGGCAGCGCGGCGTCCGGATCTTTAAAGCGATGGATATCCGGGAAGTACAGCTGCATAAAGAACGAGGCGACGATAAAAATAATGCCGCCGTACATTGCGGTAAGGAAGATGGCCTTCGGGATCACCCGCGCGGCATTCGGGGTTTCTTCTGAAAGCGTGGTAACGGCGTCAAAGCCGAGGAACGAGAAGCAGACAATCGTCGCGCCGGTAATAATCGGGATCAGATGCGCATTCTCGCTGATGAACGGCTGCAGCGACCAGACGGTACCCACACCCTCGCCTTTATGCAGCCCTTGTACCACCAGAACCACAAACACCACCATGATGGAGATCTGCACCAGCACGAACAAAGTATTGAAGTTGGCCACCAGGTTGACGCTTTTCAGATTCGCCGCGGTCAGAATGGCGACAAAGGTCACCACCCACACCCACGGCGGCACTTCCGGAAACAGCGCGGAGAGGTAGATCTTCGCCAGCAGGACGTTAATCATCGGCAGGAACAGATAGTCCAGCAGTGAGGACCAGCCGACCATAAAACCGATGTGCGGGCTAATTGATTTTTGCGCATAGGTGTAGGCCGAGCCCGCTTCCGGGAACTGGCGCACCAGCTTGCCGTAGCTGATGGCGGTGAACAGCACCCCTGCCAGCGCCAGCAAATAAGAGGCTGGAACGTGGCCATTACTGATACCGGAAACGATGCCGAAGGTATCAAACACCGTCATTGGGGTCAGGTAAGCCAGCCCCATCATCACCACTTGCCACAGTTTGAGCGATTTACGCAGACGCGGTTTTCCCGCCTGAGCGGCGTTTTCTGCAGGAAGATTAGCAGCCATGACGCATTCCCCCCATGCCGACGACAGTTTGCGGGCACAAAGACCGGGTAACAAACCTGCTTAGCAAGGGGGTAAGACGTAAATAAAAGGGTAAGACGGACCGATGAACGGCGGTAAGTTGGCATCCAATGCGGCCAAAGAGGCCCCCTTCTCCCTGCGGATATTTGAACATCTGCATCATCTCATTTCCTCGTCACACACTGTGTCGTTAACTGAAGCCCCGTTGCCGCCTACGCTCCTTAACGC
Source organism: Klebsiella sp. CN_Kp091 (assembly GCF_040065095.1). Lineage (NCBI taxonomy): Bacteria > Pseudomonadati > Pseudomonadota > Gammaproteobacteria > Enterobacterales > Enterobacteriaceae > Klebsiella > Klebsiella sp. CN_Kp091. The sequence continues at coordinate 28,405 of NZ_JBEAIO010000016.1, forward strand.
GACATCCGGGAAATGGCTGGGCTCCCAGCAAAAAGGACGACCAGGCTCCGCTCAGGCCGTATGATGCTACCGGTTAAACTAATGCGCCCCTTTCGGGGCGAACATCAGGCGTTTTTCAACATCCACTCAATTTCGGTTTCTGTGATAAGACGCTCAAACTGCAGTAACTCATCATTCTTACAGGCGTGGTAAACGTGGCAGAAACGCTCGCCAAGACGCTCCCGCAGATGATCGTTTTGCATAAACTCCCACAGCGCATCGCTCTGGCGGATCGGGAACGGCAAGCCTTCTTGTTCCAGACCATTACCTTCCACCTCTTCCTGCAGCGGCAGCGGATTATCCAGCCCGTGCAGGATACCGGCGAAAATCGCCGCCATCACCAGATACGGGTTGGCGTCCGCCCCGGCCACGCGGTATTCAACGCGGTGGTTATGCCGATCGCCACACGGAATACGCAGCGCTACCGTACGGTTGTTATGCCCCCATGACGCCTGGGTCGGCACATACATGCCCGCCTGGAAGCGACGATACGAGTTCACGTTCGGCGCCAGCAGCGCCATCGACGCCGGCATCAGGTCAATCATCCCGGCCAGCACGCGTTTCAGCAGGGCTGAATCCTCGCCGTCCGCATCCGCCAGCACGTTTTCACCTTTATTGTTTTGCATGCTGATATGGATATGCATCCCGCTACCCGCATGCTCTTCATAAGGTTTCGCCATAAAAGTGGCGTGCATCTTATGCTTCTCCGCCATTAAACGCACGAGACGTTTTAATGCCAGCGCATCATCGCACGCATCCAGCACGTTATCGGTGTGGTGGAGGTTGATTTCGAACTGCCCTGGAGAGGCTTCGGCCACCGCGCCATCCGCCGGGATCAGCTGTAACTGGGCCAGTTCATCAATATCATTCAGTACATCGGCAAAATGGTTGAGGTTATCAACGGAATAGACCTGGCTTTGGGTATTGCGGTCGTCGGTGCCGGGCGCGCACGGCGGCTGCAGGTAGCCTTCGGCATCGCGTTTGCGATCGAGTAAATAGAACTCCAGCTCTACCGCTACCACGGGGAACAATCCGCGCTGGCGGAGCTGCTGCCAGAGGCGGTTGAGTACGTTCCGCGGCTCAACGTCAAAGGGAGCGCCATCTTCATCAACCATGGTCAACAAGACCTGGCCGATGTATTCCGGATCGGCGGCCGAAGGGGTCAACGTACCCAATACCGGGACGCAGCTGCGGTCCGGTTCGCCCATATCCTGGCCAAGCCCGGCCTCTTCCACCACGTTGCCGAGAATATCCATCGCGAAAACGGATGCCGGGAAGTAGCAGCCTTTCTCCAGCTTGCTGAGGCTGGCAACCGGGATGCGTTTGCCGCGGAAGCAGCCGTTCAGGTCTGTGAGAAGTACATCGACATACTGAGTATTGGGGTAGGTTTCGAGGTAGCGCTTCACTTCTTTAGCGAACGCGCTTACCCGTCTCTCTTCCGTCTGCTGAACAAAATTCTCAACTTCTACGATATTGGTATCCATGATTCACCGCCGTTGTTTTAGTTTTCGGACCCTGACTGAAAACGTCAAATATAATGTCCACCCTTCGAATGTGTATGCAAACAAAATGTTTGTCAAATGTTAAATTAAGTTTGCAAACGGCTATTTCCACTGCTAGATTGAGAAAATATTGAACGATATGGCCGTTTATCAGCCACTGACGGTCATAATTTAGTCCACTTTGTGAGGGCGATCATGGAAAATATAATGTACAAGCCAGTTATTGGCGTCGTGATGTGTAGAAACAGGCTTAAGGGTCACCAGACCCAGACTCTGCAAGAAAAGTACCTGAATGCCATTGTTAACGCTGGCGGACTGCCGATTGCCCTGCCGCACGCGCTGGCCGAGCCGGAACTGCTGGATGCGTTAGTCGATAAACTGGACGGGATCTACCTGCCAGGCAGCCCCAGCAACGTGCAGCCGCACCTTTATGGTGAAAACGGCGATGAGCCTGACGCCGACCCCGGGCGTGATCTTCTGAGCATGGCGCTAATTAACGCCGCGCTCGAAAGGCGCATCCCCATTTTCGCCATCTGCCGAGGGCTGCAGGAACTGGTTGTCGCCACCGGCGGGACTCTGTATCGTCGTCTGTTTGAACAGCCGGAACTGCTGGAGCATCGCGAAGATCCTGAACTACCGGTGGAGCAGCAGTATGCGCCGTCCCACCAGGTGGAGGTGCAGGAAGGAGGTTTACTTTCTCAGTTAATACCGGGCTGCAACACGTTTTGGGTAAACTCGCTACACGGCCAGGGCGCAAAAACGCTGGGTTCGCGTCTGCGCGTGGAGGCCCGTTCACCGGATGGGCTGGTTGAGGCGGTCAGCGTCAACGACCACCCTTTCGCGCTGGGCGTACAATGGCATCCTGAATGGAACAGTAGCGAATACGCCCTGTCGCGTATGTTGTTTGATGGTTTTATCACCGCCTGTCAGAACCATGTCGCCGAAAAGCGGCGGCTCTGACCACTACAGTTAAGGAAATGCAAATATGAGCGATGACGGACTGGCGCCAGGGAAACGTCTGTCAGAGATCCGCCAACAGCTGGGTCTTTCACAGCGTCGTGCCGCCGAACTGTCTGGGTTAACACATAGTGCCATCAGCACCATAGAGCAGGACAAAGTCAGTCCTGCCATCAGTACGCTGCAAAAGCTGCTGAAAGTATATGGGCTGTCGCTCTCGGAATTCTTTTCTGAACCCGAAAAGCCGGATGAACCGCAGGTCGTCATTAATCAGGACGATCTTATCGAAATGGGGAGTCAGGGCGTTTCAATGAAACTGGTTCATAACGGAAATCCGAACCGTACGCTGGCGATGATTTTTGAAACTTACCAGCCTGGGACCACTACCGGGGAGAGAATTAAGCATCAGGGTGAGGAGATAGGCACCATACTGGAAGGTGAAATCGTGCTGACGATTAACGGTCAGTCGTACCACCTGGTGGCTGGACAGAGCTATGCCATTAATACCGGCATCCCTCATAGCTTCAGCAACACCTCGGCAGGTATCTGCCGCATTATCAGTGCCCACACCCCCACCACATTCTGATTTCTTAGCCTGAGCAGGTTTCAGGCTTTCTTCAGGCCTGCCGCGGCGGATGTAATATTTCCGCCGCGGCGAAGAACTCGCAGTAATAATACCTGCGCAGCGCGGAAATCTTATTTCCTGCCGGCCCAAAGATAATTAACGCCAGTGAATGGCGAAGAGACGGTTTTCTACCCCGGGGACGCCCTGCGCCCTGAGCCCCTGAAAACGCCGAACCCTATATTTTGCCGATGATGTTTTTAAGGAGTCATGATGAATTTCCAGCACCTGGCTTACTGGCAGGAAAAAGCGAAAAACCTGGCCATTGAAACGCGCTTATTTATTAACGGCGAATATTGCGCCGCGGCCGATAATACCACCTTCGAGACTATCGACCCTGCCGCACAGCAGACATTGGCGCAGGTCGCCCGCGGTAAAAAAGCCGACGTCGAACGGGCAGTGAAAACCGCGCGTCAGGCTTTTGATAACGGCGACTGGTCGCAGGCCTCCCCGGCCCGGCGTAAAGCGGTTCTCACGAAATTTGCCGACCTGATGGAAACCCATCGTGAAGAGCTGGCGCTGCTGGAAACGCTCGATACCGGCAAACCGATTCGCCACAGCCTGCGCGACGATATTCCCGGCGCCGCCCGCGCCATTCGCTGGTACGCCGAAGCGCTGGATAAAGTCTATGGCGAAGTCGCGCCCACCGGCGGCAACGAACTGGCAATGATCGTTCGTGAACCGATTGGCGTGATTGCCGCGGTGGTGCCGTGGAACTTCCCGCTGCTGCTGGCCTGCTGGAAACTCGGCCCGGCGCTGGCGGCAGGTAATAGCGTAATCCTCAAACCCTCGGAAAAATCACCGCTCACCGCCCTGCGTCTGGCAGGGCTTGCGAAAGAAGCCGGACTCCCGGACGGGGTGTTAAATGTGGTCAGCGGCTTTGGCCACGAGGCCGGGCAGGCGCTGGCGCTGCATCCTGACGTTGAAGTCATTACCTTCACCGGATCCACCCGCACCGGCAAGCAGCTGCTGAAAGACGCCGGCGACAGCAATATGAAGCGCGTGTGGCTGGAAGCCGGCGGCAAGAGCGCCAATATCGTCTTCGCCGACTGTCCGGATCTGCAAAAAGCGGTCAACGCCACCGCCGGCGGTATCTTCTATAACCAGGGGCAGGTCTGCATCGCCGGCACCCGCCTGCTGCTGGAAGAGAGCATCGCTGATGAGTTCCTGACGTTGTTGAAAGCGCAGGCGCAAAACTGGCAGCCGGGTAATCCGCTCGATCCCAATACCACCATGGGGATGTTAATTGATAACGCCCATGCCGACAGCGTACACAGCTTTATCCGCGGCGGTGAGGCCAAAAGCACGCTATTCCTCGACGGGCGGAAAAATCCGTGGCCAGCCGCCGTCGGCCCGACCATTTTCGTCGATGTCGACCCGTCCTCAACCCTCAGCCGCGAAGAGATCTTCGGCCCGGTGCTGGTCGTCACGCGATTCAAAAGCGAAGAACAGGCGCTGCAGCTGGCCAACGACAGCGACTACGGTCTCGGCGCCGCGGTGTGGACCCGCGATCTGTCGCGCGCCCACCGCATGAGTCGCCGCCTGAAGGCTGGCTCGGTCTTCGTCAACAACTACAACGATGGTGATATGACCGTCCCGTTCGGCGGCTATAAGCAGAGCGGCAACGGGCGCGATAAATCGCTGCACGCACTGGAAAAATTCACCGAACTGAAAACCATCTGGATTGCTCTGGAGTCTTGATCATGACTGAACATACCACTAGTTACTACGCCGCCAGCGCCAACAAGTATGAACCGTTCCCGACGCTGGAGGAATCAATCAACTGTGACGTCTGCGTCGTCGGCGGCGGTTACACCGGCCTCTCCTCGGCCCTGCATCTGGCCGAAATGGGCTACGACGTAGTAGTGCTGGAAGGCGCGCGTATCGGCTTCGGCGCCAGCGGCCGCAACGGCGGACAGCTGGTTAACTCCTATAGCCGCGATATCGACGTTATTGAGAAGAACTACGGCCCGGATGCGGCCAAAATGCTCGGCAGCATGATGTTCGAAGGCGGCGATATTATTCGCGAGCGCATCCAGCGTTACCAGATCCAGTGCGATTACCGCCCAGGCGGCCTGTTTGTGGCCATGAACCATAAGCAAATGGAAACGCTGGAAGAGCAAAAAGCCAACTGGGAGCGCTACGGCAATACCCAACTGGAACTGCTCGACAGCCATGCCATTCGTCGCGAAGTAGACAGCGACCGCTACGTCGGCGCCCTGCTCGACCACAGCGGCGGCCATATTCACCCGCTGAACCTTGCCATCGGCGAAGCGGACGCCATTCGTCTTAACGGCGGCCGGGTGTATGAGCAGTCGCCGGTGACCCGAATTCAGCACACCAGCCCGGCGGTAGTCAGTACCGCTCGCGGCCAGGTAACCGCACGCTACGTGATCGTCGCCGGTAACGCCTATCTCGGCGACAAGCTTGAACCGGAGCTGGCAAAACGCAGCATGCCGTGCGGCACTCAGGTCGTGACGACCGCTCCGCTGTCGGAGGACTTAGCCCGCTCGCTGATCCCGAAAAACTACTGCGTGGAAGATTGTAACTACCTGCTGGACTACTACCGCCTCACCGGCGATAACCGCCTGCTGTACGGCGGCGGCGTGGTCTACGGCGCACGCGATCCGGACGACGTTGAGCGCCTGATCATGCCGAAACTGCTGAAAACCTTCCCGCAGTTGCAGGGGGTAAAAATTGACTACCGCTGGACCGGCAACTTCCTGCTGACCCTGTCGCGTATGCCGCAGTTCGGCCGTCTCGATAACAATATTTACTACATGCAGGGCTACAGCGGCCACGGCGTGACCTGTACCCATCTGGCCGGACGCTTGATTTCAGAACTGCTACGCGGCGATGCCGAGCGCTTCGATGCCTTCGCCAAACTGCCGCACTACCCGTTCCCGGGCGGGCGCAGCCTGCGAATTCCTTTTACCGCCATGGGCGCCGCCTACTACAGCCTGCGCGATCGCCTTGGGGTCTGATTTGCCGTTCGGTTCCGTGATTAACTTTTGCTAAAGGGTGTTTATTATGAGCAACAATGAATTCCATCAGCGTCGTCTTTCTGCTACCCCGCGCGGCGTGGGCGTTATGTGCAACTTCTTCGCCCAGAGCGCGCAAAACGCCACGTTGACCGATGTCGAAGGCAATGAATATATCGATTTCGCCGCCGGCATCGCGGTGCTGAATACCGGCCATCGCCATCCGCGGATGGTCGCCGCGGTTGAACAGCAGCTACAGCAGTTTACCCATACCGCCTATCAGATAGTGCCTTATGAAAGCTATGTGTCGCTGGCGGAGAAGCTCAACGAACTGGCGCCGGTAAAAGGCCCGGCAAAAACCGCCTTCTTCTCTACCGGCGCGGAAGCGGTCGAAAACGCGGTGAAGATCGCCCGTGCCCATACCGGACGCCCGGGCGTTATCGCCTTCGGCGGCGGTTTCCATGGCCGTACCTATATGACGATGGCGCTAACCGGTAAGGTCGCGCCGTACAAGCTAGGCTTCGGGCCGTTCCCCGGCTCGGTATACCACGTGCCGTATCCGTCAGCGCTGCACGGTATCAGCACCGCCGATTCGATTACCGCCCTTGAACGCTTGTTCAAAGCCGATATCGAAGCCAAACAGGTGGCGGCGATTATTTTCGAACCGGTACAGGGCGAAGGCGGTTTTAACGTCGCGCCGAAAGAGCTGGTTGCCGCAGTACGCCGCCTCTGCGATGAGCACGGCATCGTGATGATTGCCGATGAAGTACAGAGCGGCTTCGCCCGCACCGGTAAATTGTTCGCCATGGATCACTATGCCGATAAACCGGATCTGATGACGATGGCTAAAAGCCTGGCGGGCGGCATGCCGCTTTCCGGCGTGGTCGGCAACGCGCAGATCATGGATGCCCCGGCGCCGGGCGGCTTAGGCGGCACCTACGCCGGCAACCCGCTGGCGGTGGCGGCCGCGCATGCGGTGCTGGATATCATTGATAACGAAGCGCTGTGCGAGCGCGCGCAGTTCCTCGGCGAGCGCCTGCTGGCGACGCTACAGGAAGTGAAGGGCTGGTGTCCGGCGCTGGTGGAAGCACGCGGCGTGGGTTCGATGATCGCCGCCGAGTTTTTCGACCCGGCGACCGGCGAACCGTCGGCGGCGATTGCGCAGAAAATCCAGCAGCAGGCGCTGGAGCAAGGCCTGCTGCTGTTGACCTGCGGTCAGTATGGCAACGTCATTCGCTTCCTCTATCCGTTGACCATCCCGGATGCGCAGTTCTCCCGCGCGCTGACGATTCTGCAGAGCGTCACGCGTCTGTAACGCCCTCCGCCGGCGGCGCTGGTCGCCGGCTGTTTTCCTCGCTGCTGACGATACATTGCTGGGGATAGTGCTGCTGAAAATAGTGGCGTAGAAACTCCACGGTGGTGCGGATTTTGGCTGAGGTCGCCAGCCGCGACACGTAAACCGCCCAGACGTTGGCGGGCTGAAAGTAGTCAGGCAGCACGTGCACCAGATGGCCGCTGGCGATATTTTCACTGACATCCCACCAGGAACGTAACGCAATCCCCTGCCCATCCAGACACCACTGATGCACGATCTCACCATGGTTGGAGGAGAGCGGCCCGGTCACCTTGATCGCGTGCTGACCCTCTTTGCTGTGCAACTGCCAGACGCCAAACGGATGGTCGCGCTCTTTGATCACCAGGCAGGGTAAGGTAGCCAGATCGCTAAGCTGCTTCGGTTGCGGGTGGCGGGCAAGAAACTGCGGCGACGCGCAGAGAATACGATGGTTGGTCGCCAGCTTGCGGGCAATTAGATTCGGCGCGATATCATCGCCGACGCGAATATCGAGATCCACCCCTTCATTGACTAAATCCACCAGCCGGTCCTGGACATCGAAGCGCAGCTCAAGTTGCGGGTACTGGCGGGCCAGCGCCGACAGCGCGGGGGCGACCACCCGGCGACCAAAGCCGAAGCTGCTAATAATACGCAGCGTTCCCTGCGGTACCTGACGCACGTCGGAAAGCTCGTCCATCATCTCATCCACATCCTGCAGAATGCGCTGCGCCCATTCGTAGATCCGCTCCCCTTCTTCGGTAATGGTGACCCGACGGGTGGTACGGTGCAGCAACATCACATGCAGGGTTTGCTCCAGCAGCGAAACCCGCTTGCTGACGAACGCCGGTGAGACGCCAAGCTCCTCGGCGGCGGCGGCAAAACCGGCCCGGCGAGCGACCAGCATGAACACGCGTAAATCATTAAGCAGCGGCAGATTATTCATGATCTGTGTTTTATGTTTCACCAGTTAGCGTGATTAATTATGAACCAGTCAATTATAGGATAGGCAGGTGGTCAAACATCATCGCTAAAAAGTGAGAACCGGAATGAAAAAAACCTGTCGTATTGCCGCCATCCCCGGTGACGGAATTGGTAAAGAAGTTCTGCCTGAAGGTATTCGCGTGCTGCAAGCCGCCGCGCAGCGTTGGGATCTGTCGCTGAGCTTCGAGCAGATGGAGTGGGCAAGCTGCGAATATTACGCCCATCACGGCAAGATGATGCCGGACGACTGGCGCGAGCAATTGCAGGGCTTCGATGCTATCTATTTCGGCGCCGTCGGCTGGCCGGATACCGTCCCCGACCATATCTCCCTGTGGGGATCGCTACTGAAGTTCCGCCGTGAGTTCGATCAGTACGTCAACCTGCGCCCGGTGCGCCTGTTCCCCGGCGTCCCCTGCCCGCTGGCGGGTAAAAAGGCCGGCGATATCGATTTTTACGTGGTGCGCGAAAATACCGAAGGCGAATATTCCGCCCTCGGCGGTCGCGCTAATGAAGGCACCGAGCATGAAGTGGTGATTCAGGAGTCGGTCTTCACCCGCCGCGGCGTTGACCGGATCCTGCGCTACGCCTTTGAGCTGGCGCAAAGCCGCCCGCGCAAAACGCTGACCTCAGCAACCAAATCTAACGGCCTTGCGATCAGCATGCCCTACTGGGATGAGCGCGTGGAAGAGATGGCCAAAAGCTATCCCGAAATTCGCTGGGACAAGCAGCATATCGATATTCTCTGCGCCCGCTTCGTGCTGCAGCCGGAACGTTTCGACGTGGTCGTCGGCTCCAATCTGTTTGGCGATATTCTGTCGGATCTCGGCCCGGCCTGTACAGGCACTATCGGTATTGCGCCGTCGGCTAACCTCAATCCCGAGCGCGCCTTCCCGTCGCTGTTCGAACCGGTTCACGGGTCGGCGCCGGATATCTACGGTAAAAATATCGCCAACCCGATCGCTACCGTTTGGGCCGGGGCGATGATGCTCGATTTCCTCGGCAACGGCGATGAGCGCTACCACGCCGCGCATAACGGTATTCTGGCGGCGATAGAGCAGGTGATCGCCAGCGGGCCGAAAACTCCGGACATGAAAGGCACCGCCTCAACGCAGCAGGTCAGCGACGCTATCTGCAAGGCCATTTTGGCGTAATTACCCCGGCCGCTCCCCGGTCGCGCTGCGCTTACCGGGGCTACAATGGCACGCTCATGTAGATATCGCATCGGTTTGCAACGGTTTTGGTCCGGGAAAAACATGTGCTTTGTGTTAATTCAGAGCACATTGCGCTCCCGATATTTCTTCTG
>NZ_JBEAIO010000017.1:0-34527 GCF_040065095.1 Klebsiella sp. CN_Kp091
CCTGCACGACCCACCAATGTAAAAAGGCGCCCTAAAGGCGCCTTTTTGCTATGCGTCATTCTCCACAATCAACTCCATGTTCGCACTACGCTTACCTTGACTCCATAGCGCACGAACCGGTAGCCCGGGAAGATGCGCAGCATCGTCCCCGGGGAATACAAAATTCATCACGACATTTCGCTTGCAATCGGCTATCTTGTTTAGCATATAAAACACAAGAACCGTATTAAGGCGATACATAGCGATATTTACGGTTTCAAAGTTAAGCCAGTAAAACGAGATTGCATGATGAGCGTAATGTTTGATCCTGAAACGGCGATTTATCCTTTCCCGCCAAAACCACAACCGTTGAACCGTGACGAAAAAGCGTTTTATCGCGAGAAAATTAAACGCCTGCTGCGTGAGCGCGACGCCGTGATGGTGGCGCATTACTACACCGATCCTGAAATTCAGCAACTGGCCGAAGAGACCGGCGGTTGTATTGCCGACTCGCTGGAAATGGCGCGTTTTGGCGCGCGTCACCCGGCCTCCACGCTGCTGGTTGCCGGAGTGCGTTTTATGGGCGAAACGGCCAAAATCCTCAGTCCGGAAAAGACCATTCTGATGCCGACGCTGAATGCGGAATGTTCGCTGGATCTCGGCTGTCCCATTGATGACTTTAACGCGTTTTGCGATGCTCACCCGGATCGCACCGTGGTGGTCTATGCCAATACGTCAGCGGCGGTAAAAGCGCGCGCCGACTGGGTAGTGACTTCCAGCATCGCGGTGGAGTTGATTGAGCATCTCGATAGCCTCGGACAAAAGATACTTTGGGCGCCGGACCGCCACCTTGGCCGCTATGTACAGCGCCAGACCGGGGCCGACGTGCTGTGCTGGCAGGGCGCCTGCATCGTCCATGATGAATTCAAAACCCAGGCGCTGGCGCGCATGAAGGGGCTCTACCCCGACGCGGCGATCCTGGTGCATCCGGAATCACCGCAGGCGATTGTCGACATGGCGGATGCGGTAGGATCAACCAGCCAATTAATTGCCGCGGCGAAAAGCCTGCCGCAGCGCCAGCTTATCGTGGCAACCGATCGCGGGATCTTCTATAAAATGCAGCAGGCGGTACCGGAAAAAGAGCTGCTGGAAGCGCCTACGGCAGGTGAGGGCGCAACCTGTCGCAGCTGCGCCCATTGTCCATGGATGGCGATGAACGGCCTGAAAGCGATAGCGGAAGGGTTAGAGCAGGGCGGCGTTGAACACGAAATTCACGTTGACGCCAAACTGCGTGCCGGGGCATTAATTCCGCTTAACCGTATGCTGGATTTTGCGGCTACACTACGGGGATAACTCATTACCGCGTCGCGTTACGCTTAGGGGATAAAATGGATTTTTTCAGTACGCAGAATATCTTAGTACATATACCGATCGGCGCCGGCGGCTACGATCTGTCGTGGATTGAGGCGGTGGGCACCATCGCCGGCCTGTTGTGCATCTGGCTGGCGAGCCTGGAAAAGATTAGCAACTATGCCTTCGGCCTGGTGAACGTAACGCTTTTTGCGATCATCTTCTTCCAGATCCAACTGTACGCCAGCCTGCTGCTGCAGCTGTTTTTCTTCGCGGCGAACGTTTACGGCTGGTACGCGTGGTCAAGGCAGACCAGCGATAACGAAGCGGAACTGAAAATTCGCTGGCTACCGCTGCCAAAAGCGCTGGCCTGGCTGGCGGGCTGCGTGGTGGCTATCGGCCTGATGACGGTGTTTATTAACCCGGTATTTGCCTTCCTGACCCGCATCGCCGTCAACCTGATGCAAATGCTCGGGCTGCAGGTGGCGATGCCGACGCTGGAACCCGATGCTTTCCCATTCTGGGATTCCTGCATGATGGTGCTGTCGATTGCCGCGATGGTATTGATGACGCGTAAATACGTTGAGAACTGGCTGCTGTGGGTGATCATCAACGTCATCAGCGTGGTGATTTTCGCTCTACAGGGCGTATACGCGATGTCGCTGGAGTATTTGCTGCTCACGTTCATTGCCCTGAACGGTAGCCGGATGTGGATTAACAGCGCGCGTGAGCGGGGTTCTCACGCGCTTTCACGTTAATGGTGATGATGATGTTCATGTCCGGAATGCGCCAGATTCAGGTGGCATTCCGGGCCGCTGCAGGGGCGATACTCCATCTGTACCGTCACATGCTCAATTTCATATTTATGCTCAATAAAATGCTGGATGCTATCAAGTAGCGCATCGTGATCGTGTGGCGGCACGACCTGTACATGCAGCGTCATCACCGGTTTTTCCCCCACCAGCCAGACGTGAACGTGGTGAACGTCGCGGACTTCAGGAATTGAGCGGCGTAGATCGCGGCCTAGTGCTTCGACATCCAGCGAGCGCGGCGCGCCCTCCAACAACTCATTCATACTCTCCTGCAGCAGTCGCCAGGCGCTGCGCAGTACTAAACACGACACCAGCACCGAGAGGATCGGGTCAATCGGCGTCCAGCCGGTCATCAGAATGACGATAGCGGCCACGATGGCGCCGACGGAACCCAATAGATCTCCCAGCACATGCAGTGCCGCCGCGCGGACGTTAAGATTACTTTCGGCGCTGCCGCGGTGCAGGATCCAGAAGGCGAGGATATTGGCCAGTAGTCCGGCGACGGCGATAACCATCATGGTTTTTCCCGCGACAGGCTGCGGATGGTTAAAACGCTGTACCGCTTCCCAGAAGATGAAAATGGTAATGACTACCAGGGCGATGGCGTTGACGAAGGCGGCGAGAGTGGTTAAACGCAGCCAGCCAAAGGTGTGGCGGCTATTTGGCGGCCGGCTGGCGAAGCGCACCGCCAGCAGAGCGAACAGGAGGGCGGCGGAGTCGGTGAGCATATGTCCGGCATCGGCGAGCAGGGCCAGGGAACCGGAAATGACGCCGCCGATGGCCTCAATAATCATAAAGCCGGCGGTTACGATAAAAGCCCAAAGCAGCCGGTTGGCGTTACTGTTTTCGCCAGCAGGGGTCGGTGAATGTGCATGCGCCATGATGTCATCCCTTAATAGTTATCATTATTACACTATGACATCTTACCGAAATTCAGCGAACAAAGGGATCAAGGTGAGCACTGCCACCCCGATCCCTTATCTCATCCGTTTCAATTACTGCGAGGTGCCATCCGTTTTGCTGGCATCGTTGTTCATGCCATTGCCGCTTTCCATTTTTTTATCCGTATCCGGACAGCGTCCATCTTTGCACATGCTGTTTTTATGGACCTCGTCGCTCGACATCCCGTCATGATTCATCGTCGAACCATCAGGGTGAAGCATGGTGCCGCCGGAGTTAATTTTGTCGTTATCGACATTATTTGGCGCCACGTTTTCACGGGCATCGGGCGCAACCTGTCCGGCATCAGCGGCGGAATTGGCCTGACCGTTGTTCGATTGCGCGCCGCTATCGGCGGCCAGCGCGGCGCCGCTGGCTAAGCTTAAGGTGGCGGTGAGAAGTAGGGCTGTGAGTTTATTCATATTCATCGGATACTCCTGCTTAGTCGATTTGCTGGCTAAACGCGGCCAACAGAGATGTGCCAGGGATCTGCGGTGCTATGGTTTAACACTCCGCCTTAGCGTGAGGATTTAAAATATAATACTGAAAATAAACATTTAATTGGATGTTGCAGTTAAAAATTGTAGTTGGCTGGCAGGATTTCGCTACTTTATGGCGTATTTTTCCCTAATTCCAGGATTATTCCATCGTCAGTGTAAAATCACGTTTACACTTTTTGACCGAAGAGATAGATTGGAAGGATTGCATTTCATTGTATAAGTATGGCAACGCCTGGAAAGAAGATGAATTATCAGAACGACGATTTACGCATTAAAGAGATCAACGAATTATTACCTCCCGTTGCGCTCCTGGAAAAATTCCCCGCTACCGAAAATGCTGCTAATACCGTTGCACATGCTCGCAAAGCGATTCACAACATCCTCAAAGGCAACGACGATCGTCTGCTGGTGGTCATTGGTCCGTGCTCTATTCACGACCCTGCCGCGGCGAAAGAGTATGCCAGCCGCCTGCTGACGTTGCGTGAAGCGCTTAAAGGCGAGCTGGAAATCGTTATGCGCGTCTATTTTGAAAAACCGCGCACCACCGTCGGTTGGAAGGGGCTAATTAACGATCCGCATATGGATAACAGCTTCCGCATTAACGACGGGCTGCGTATCGCGCGTAAGCTGCTGCTGGAAATCAACGACAGCGGTCTGCCAGCGGCGGGCGAGTTCCTTGACATGATCACCCCGCAATATGTGGCGGACCTGATGAGCTGGGGCGCAATCGGCGCGCGTACCACTGAATCCCAGGTGCACCGTGAACTCTCTTCCGGCCTCTCGTGCCCGGTTGGCTTCAAAAATGGCACCGATGGCACCATCAAGGTCGCTATCGATGCGATCAATGCAGCTGGCGCGCCGCACTGTTTCTTATCGGTAACGAAGTGGGGCCATTCCGCTATTGTGAACACCAGCGGCAACAGCGATTGTCATATCATTCTGCGCGGTGGTAAAGAGCCGAACTACAGCGCTCAGCACGTTGCCGAAGTGAAAGTGGGTCTGGCAAAAGCCGGTCTGCCGGCGCAAATCATGATCGACTTCAGCCACGCTAACTCCAGCAAGCAGTTTAAAAAGCAGATGGAAGTCGGCGCCGACGTGTGCCAGCAGATTGCCGGTGGTGAAAACGCGATTATGGGGGTGATGATTGAAAGCCACCTGGTGGAAGGCAATCAGAGCCTGGAAAGCGGCGAACCGCTGACCTACGGCAAGAGCGTGACCGACGCCTGTATCGGCTGGGAAGATACCGAGACTATCCTGCGCCAGCTGGCGGATGCGGTTAAAGCGCGCCGCGGCTAACAAGCGCTTTGCCATCGCTGGCTGCCTTCGCGTTATGTCAGCAATAGCTAAAAATAAAAAAGCGTGGAAAATTCCACGCTTTTTTGTTGGCGAAATAATTCAGTTGCGTATTACTTCGCTTTACCCTGGTTAGCGACAGCCGCGGCCTTCGCAGCGATTTCGTCAGCATTGCCCAGGTAGTAGTGTTTGATCGGCTTGAAGTTTTCATCGAACTCATACACCAGCGGTACGCCGGTCGGGATATTCAGTTCGAGGATTTCGTCTTCGCCCATGTTGTCGAGGTATTTCACCAGCGCACGCAGGGAGTTACCGTGAGCGGCGATAATAACGCGCTCGCCGCTTTTCAGGCGTGGCAGAATGGTTTCGTTCCAGTACGGTACGACGCGGTCAATGGTCAGCGCCAGGCTCTCGGTGGTCGGCAGTTCCGCATCGGTCAGCTTCGCGTAACGCGGATCGTGGCCCGGGTAACGTTCATCGTCTTTGGTCAGTTCCGGCGGGGTGACGGCAAAGCCGCGACGCCACTGTTTAACCTGCTCGTCGCCATACTTCTCAGCGGTCTCCGCTTTGTTCAGGCCCTGAAGCGCGCCGTAGTGACGTTCGTTCAGTTTCCAGGATTTCTCAACCGGCAGCCAGGCCTGATCCAGTTCGTCCAGCACGTTCCACAGGGTGTGGATGGCACGTTTCAGCACGGAGGTATAAGCAAAATCAAAGCTGAAGCCTTCTTCCTTCAGCAGTTTACCCGCCGCTTTCGCTTCGCTAACGCCTTTTTCAGACAGGTCAACGTCGTACCAACCGGTGAAACGGTTTTCGTTGTTCCATTGGCTCTCGCCGTGACGAACTAGTACCAGCTTAGTTACAGCCATTCTCTTACTCCTCCTACACGCAACCCGACTACTGTGGTGTATGTGTTTATTGATTGATAACTATTCTCATTATATTGCCGTGATTTGCCTCACGGCAATGCTTATCCCTAACCATAGCGAAAATAGTGACGCAGTGTAAGATGCTTGTAAAACACCGGTTAGTTTTTTGTCTTTTAGCGGTGCAAATTACAGCAAAAAGGCGAAAAAAAACCCTCCGCAGGGAGGGTTATGACGTTATCCGGCGATAAACTGATATTCCGTCAGGCTAACGTACTCAGCGCCGGGCCGTAATACGCAATCTGGCTGCGGCCAGTGCGGATGATTGGGGGAGTCCGGCAGGAACTCGCTCTCCAGCGCCAGCCCTTGCCAGTCGCCGTAAGGTTGACTGCCGCGCGATGGCGTGCCGCCGAGATAGTTGCCGGAATAAAACTGCAGCGCCGGGGCGGAGGTGTATACCGTCAGCTGTAGCTTTTCATCCTGCGACCAGACATGCGCCGCCGGCTGGCGGGCGTCGCCTTTGGCCTGCAGCAGAAAGGCATGATCGTAACCTTTCACTTTTTGCTGGTCAGCATCGGCAAGGAACTCGTCGGCAAGCACCTTCGGCGCGCGGAAATCAAAGCTGGTGTACTCCACGTCGCGCAAATCGCCATACGGAATACCGTCGCTCTCCACCGGCAGATACTGGTCGGCGAAGATCTGCAGGCGGTGGTGGCGCACGTCGCCCTGCGCGCCGTCGAGGTTAAAATAGACATGGTTAGTCATATTGACCGGGCAGGGCTTATCAACGGTGGCGCGGTACTCAATGGCGATACGATTATCGTCAGTCAGGCGATAGCGCGCGGTTGCCTGCAGATGGCCCGGGAAACCCTGATCGCCATCGGCGGAGTCGAGCGCAAACAGCACCTGGGTGTCGTCGTGGCTGACAATTTGCCAGCGACGCTTGTCGAAGCCGTCCGGCCCACCGTGGAGCTGGTGGCCGGCCTCGTTCGACGGGGTTAAATTCACGATCTCGCCATCGAGCGTGAAGCGGCTGTTGGCGATACGGTTAGCGTAGCGGCCGACGGACGCGCCCAGAAATGCCGCCTGCTGGCGATATTGCTGCGGCGTGGCGCAGCCCAGTAACGCTTCGCGCAGGCTACCATCGGCAAGGGGCACTTGCGCGGAGATTAGCGTTGCGCCCCAGTCCATCACCGTCACCGTCATCCCGGCGTTATTACGCAGCGTTAGCACGTTCCACGGCTGTCCGTCGGGCGCGAGTTCGCGGGTTGGCGTTAGCATTGGCCGGCTCCCTGGGATGGTTTGCAGACGTAAAAAGTCTCTTTAATGCCGGTTTTCGCTTCATACTGAGCGGCAACCGCCTGCTGTACTTTTTCAACCAGTGCTTCCGGCATCAGGGCAACGATACAGCCGCCAAAGCCGCCGCCGGTCATGCGCACGCCGCCCTGGTCGCCGATAACCGCTTTGACAATCTCAACCAGCGTATCAATTTGCGGTACGGTGATCTCAAAATCATCGCGCATGGAAGCGTGAGACTCCGCCATCAGTTGGCCCATGCGCTGCAGGTCGCCGTTTGCCAGCGCGCTCGCCGCTTCGACGGTACGGGCGTTTTCGGTTAATACATGGCGCACGCGTTTCGCCACAATCGGGTCCAGCTCGTGGGCCACGGCATTAAACTGCGCAAGTTCAACGTCACGCAGAGCAGGCTGCTGGAAGAAACGCGCGCCGGTTTCACACTGTTCGCGGCGGGTGTTGTATTCGCTGCCGACCAGCGTGCGTTTAAAGTTGCTGTTGATAATCACCACCGCGACGCCTTTCGGCATCGACACCGGTTTGGTGCCAAGGGTGCGGCAGTCAATCAGCAGCGCATGATCTTTTTTACCCAGCGCCGAAATAAGCTGGTCCATAATGCCGCAATTACAGCCGACAAACTGGTTTTCCGCTTCCTGGCCGTTAAGGGCGATTTGCGCGCCGTCGAGCGGCAGATGATACAGCTGCTGGAACACGGTGCCGACGGCGACTTCCAGCGACGCCGAGGAGCTTAACCCCGCGCCCTGCGGTACGTTGCCGCTGATGACCAGATCGGCGCCGCCGAAGTGGTTATTGCGCTTCTGCAGATGTTTGACCACGCCGCGGACGTAGTTTGACCACTGCTGGGTGTCGTGGCTAACGATGGGCGCATCGAGGGAAAACTCGTCGCGCTGGTTATCGTAATCGGCGGCAATGACCCGCACGATACGGTCAGAACGCGGCGCGCAGCTGACTACGGTTTGATAGTCAATGGCGCACGGCAGCACGAAACCATCGTTGTAATCGGTATGTTCGCCAATCAGGTTGACGCGGCCCGGCGCCTGAATGACGTGACTAGCAGGGTAGCCAAACTGTTCAGCAAACAGCGCCTGTGTGTTCTCTTTCAGACTCATTGTTCAACTCCTGATTCACGAAAATGGATATCGCTAACGGCACGTAACTTTTCGGCGGCTTGTTCCGCCGTGAGATCGCGCTGGGTTTCGGCTAGCATTTCGTAACCGACCATAAATTTGCGCACCGTGGCGGAGCGCAACAGCGGCGGGTAAAAGTGAGCGTGCAGCTGCCAGTGTTGATTATCTTCGTTATTAAACGGCGCGCCGTGCCAGCCCATGGAGTAGGGGAAGGAGGTCTGGAACAGGTTGTCGTAACGGCTGGTCAGCTTTTTCAGCGCCAGCGCCAGGTCGTGGCGCTGGGCTGCGGTTAAATCGGTCAGGCGCTGGATATGCGCTTTTGGCAGCAGCAGCGTCTCAAATGGCCAGGCCGCCCAATAGGGGACCACGGCCAGCCAGTGTTCGGTTTCTACAACGGTACGGCTGCCGTCGGCAAGTTCGCGTTGCACATAATCCACCAGCATCGGCGAACCCTGCTCAGCGAAATATTTTTTTTGCAGACGGTCTTCACGTTCCGCCTCATTGGGCAGGAAACTGTTGGCCCATACCTGGCCGTGAGGGTGCGGATTGGAGCAGCCCATCGCCGCGCCTTTATTTTCGAAGACCTGGACCCAGGGATAACTTTTCCCAAGGTCCGCGGTCTGCTCTTGCCACGTTTTAACCACGCCTTCCAGTGCTTCAATGCTCAGTTCCGGCAGCGTTTTGCTGTGGTCTGGCGAAAAGCAGATAACCCGACTGGTGCCGCGCGCGCTTTGACAGCGCATCAGCGGATCGTCGCTCTCCGGGGCGTCCGGAGTATCGGTCATCAATGCCGCGAAGTCGTTGGTAAACACGTAAGTGCCGGTGTAATTCGGGTTAGTGTCGCCGGTGACGCGGGTATTACCCGGGCACAAGAAACAATCCGCATCGTGCGCGGGCAACGTTTGTTTTGCCGGCGTTTCCTGCGCCCCTTGCCAGGGGCGCTTGGCGCGATGCGGTGAAACCAGAATCCACTGCCCGGTTAACGGGTTATAACGACGGTGCGGATGGTCGACGGGGTTAAATTGCGTCATGGTATTTCCTTAGAGCCTTACCTTTAGGCTATTAGTCCGGATAACCCTGCGGATGACGGGACTGCCAGTGCCAGGTGTCCTGCGCCATTTCGTCAAGGTTGCGCGTCACGCGCCAGTTCAGCTCGCGGTCGGCTTTGGCGGCGTCAGCCCAATAGGCCGGGAGATCGCCATCGCGGCGCGGCGCGAAGTGATAATTAATCGGTTTACCGCAGGCTTTGCTGAAGGCGTTGACCACGTCCAGCACGCTGCTGCCGACGCCTGCGCCAAGGTTGTAGATATGAACGCCGGCTTTATTCGCCAGTTTTTCCATGGCCGCGACGTGGCCGTCGGCGAGGTCCATCACGTGGATGTAGTCGCGCACGCCGGTGCCGTCTTCGGTCGGGTAGTCGTTACCGAATATTGCCAGTGATTCGCGGCGGCCGACGGCAACCTGGGCGATATACGGCATCAGGTTGTTCGGGATGCCCTGCGGATCTTCGCCCATATCGCCTGATGGATGCGCGCCGACCGGATTGAAGTAGCGCAGCAGCGCGATGCTCCAGTCCGGCTGGGCTTTCTGCAGGTCGGCGAGGATCTGCTCAACCATCAGTTTGCTTTTACCGTAGGGGCTTTGCGGGGTACCGGTCGGGAAGCTTTCAACATAAGGGATCTTTGGCTGGTCGCCGTAGACGGTCGCGGAGGAGCTGAAAATAAAGTTTTTAACGCCGGCTGCGCGCATAGCGGAAACTAATTTAAGTGTACCGGTGACGTTATTGTCGTAATATTCCAGCGGTTTGGCGACGGACTCGCCGACGGCTTTCAGGCCGGCAAAATGGATCACCGCTTCAATAGCGTGATCGTGCAGAATTTCCGTCATCAGCGCTTCATTACGAATATCGCCTTCGACAAAGGTGGCTTTCTTGCCGCCGAGACGTTCAATGACCGGCAATACGCTGCGTTTACTGTTGCAGAGATTGTCGAGAATAATCACATCATGTCCCTGCAGCAGCAGCTGTACGCAAGTATGACTTCCAATGTAACCGCTACCACCTGTGACCAGTACTTTCATGATTCGCTCCAATAGGCTTATCGTGTGAGAAGAAGATAGCATACCAAAGAAGGCAAAAGTGTGACACAGGCTAAAATAGTGGAATCGTTTACACTTGATGGTGTATTAAGACTGATTTTATGTAATTATTTATAAAACAGTGTGTTGTTGTGGTTTTTGGTTATTTCTCTGAAAAAATACAGGGATCCGCAGACCCCTGTATAGCGCTATTCCGCCAGCGCGCCGAGACGGTAAGTGTAACCGTCTCCACTGCGAATGAACTCCAGACGGTGAGTGATGCAGTCAGGGGCATCTTCGGCGTGATGCGATACAAACAGCAGCTGCGTGGCCCCTTCGCTAATCAAAACATCAACAAAACGACGTACCAGTTGACGATTCAGCGGATCCAACCCCTGTAACGGTTCGTCGAGTATCAGTAGAGTCGGATGTTTAACCAGCGCGCGAACGATCAGCGCCAGCCGCTGCTGTCCCCACGACAAACTATGAAACGGGGCGTCGGCGGTGCGTTTATCAATGCCGAGAATATCCAGCCAGCGCTGGACCAGCTTGTGCTGCTTATCAGAGACCGCCTGATAAATGCCTATCGAATCAAAGTAGCCGGAAAGGATCACGTTACGCACGTTTGTGCTGACGCGGTATTCCAGATGCAGGCTGCTGCTGACATAGCCAATATGTTTTTTGATGTCCCAGATGGTCTCGCCGCTGCCGCGACGGCGGCCAAAGAGCGTCAGGTCGTTGCTGTAACCCTGCGGATGGTCACCGGTGATCAGGCTTAGCAATGTGGATTTTCCCGCGCCGTTAGGGCCGACAATTTGCCAGTGTTCGCCGAGGTTCACCGTCCAGCTTAGCTGGTTGATGATCGCTTTATCGTTATACGACACCGTGCCGTCGTTAAGAACGATAAGTGGAGCGTTCTCTGCTAAGTCATGCCGTGCGGCGGGGGCATCCGGTTCAGGTAGCGTCATACCGGCCAGTTTTTCGCTATGCGCCAGTTGGGCAACCAGCGCCTGCTGTAATAACGCCTGTTTCTCGCCGGTTTCGCTCAGCGTGCAATCCGCCAGCACGCCGGCATATTCAATAAATTCCGGGATCTCATCAAAGCGGTTGAGAACCAGTACCAGGGTGATGCCATCCTGATGCAGGCTGGCCAGCAGGTCGGCCAACTGTTGGCGCGAAGCGACATCCAGGCCATCAAACGGCTCGTCGAGGATCAGCAGGTCGGGGTCGCTCATCAGCGCCTGGCAGAGCAGCGTTTTGCGGGTTTCGCCCGTCGACAGATATTTAAAGCGCCGCGTCAGCAGGTGGCTAATACCAAACTGCTCCGCCAGCCGGGCACAGCGTTCCGGGTCGCGTCTTTCATCTTCGATGATTTCTGCGGTGGTACGACCGGTATCTTCTTCGCCGGGGCTCAGCATATCGGTGTTGTTGCGTTGCCACTCGTCGCTGACCAGTTTCTGCAGCTGTTCGAAGGAGAGGCGAGTAGTACGCTGAAATGCGCTTTCGCGCTGCCCGTTTAACAGAGTCAGTTCACCGGCCAGCGCTCTGGCCAGCGCCGATTTACCGCTACCGTTACTGCCGACGAAAGCCCAGCTTTCGCCAGCGCGCAGCGTGAGGCGATCGATATGTAATGTTTTGGTATCGCTAAGGCGAAACGTACCTTGCGAAATTTGCAATGATGACATTGTGTATCCCACTTTTTGCAGCGTTGTGCTTCAGGGATACGACTTCACGGCAATAAAGTCAATGCCATTAGCATAAGGTCGCCAGAATGATACGATCGGCATTGAAGTAAGCGATCGCCTGCGCGCCTTCCTGCAAACCGTCGGTTTGCGCCGTTGGCAGCGTGGCGCACAGGTTTTGCCCATCCGGCAACGCCATGATAACTTCGCACCGATCCGGCCCGCGTTCAATGTGGCTGATGCGCCCGGTAAGCTGGTTGTCCGCCTGCTGCGCTACGGCGTGGTCAAGCGTGATGCCGACCCACGGCGCTTTCAGCAACACCAGCACTTCCTGGCCTTCATCAAGCCCGAGGCGGTCGGCGCTTTGAGCGGTAATGGCGACTTTAAAACGGGTCTGACCGTCCGCCAGCAGCACGTCGACATGTTGCTGTACCTGCTGGTGGTCGCGACCGGTGATGGTGCCGAACCACTGGTTGCGGGCGCTGGTTTGTAACGAGAAGCGGGAAATCGCCGCCAGCAAACTGTCGAGGGGCAGGGCGTCATCGTCGCTTAACACATCGAAGGCTTTTTGTTGAATCTGCGCCAACAGATCGTATAACTGAATCAACCGCTGGCCATAGCGGGTCAGCACCGCGCCGCCGCCGCCTTTGCCGCCGGTGGCGCGGTCGACCAGCGACTGTTCGCTGAGCTGGTTCATTTCGTTGATCGCATCCCATGCGCTTTTATAGCTGATACCGGCGTTCTTCGCCCCCTGGCTAATTGAGCCAGTCCGATCAATCTGCTTGAGTAGGGCGATCCGGCGGGGATCGGCGAACAGGCGCTGCTGAAGTTTAAGCGTAAGAAGGATTTCGGCCTGCATAATCAATTCCTGACGTAAAAAGCGTATTGTGAACGATAGCGTCCATCTTGCAATAGGCATCTGCCGCGGCGGCGGCGAGGCACCGCACAAATGGGGCGTGTTTTTCCGGCTGAAATGGTTACAATGAAGTATTCGTACTATCTGGAGCCAACCATGTTAGAGCTGTTGAAAAGTCTGGTATTTGCTGTCGTCATGGTACCTGTGGTGATGGCGGTCATCCTCGGTCTGATTTACGGCCTCGGTGAAGTGTTTAACCTTTTCTCCGGCGTCGGTCATAAAGACAGCAGCCAGCAAAATCACTGATTCCTCAACGCCCGGTCCGCCGGGCGTTTTCTTTTGTACCGATCCTGATTCCCCCTAATTGACGCTGTGAAATTTTCACCATAGTCGTTATATTATCTACTACATAACGAATAAACAGGAGTTTCCAATGGCAGGTCAATGGTCGCGTTTTCTCACCGGAGCGGCATTAACGCTCTGCGTTTCTGGTCATGCGCTGGCGCAGGACGGCAAAATTACCGTTTTTGCCGCGGCGTCGTTAACCAACGCTATGCAGGATATCGCGCAAGCGTATAAAAAAGAGCATCGTGTCGACGTGGTCTCTTCCTTTGCTTCTTCCTCCACGCTGGCGCGGCAGATTGAAGCCGGCGCGCCCGCCGATCTGTTTATTTCAGCGGACCAGAAATGGATGGACTATGCCGTAGACAAAAAATCAATCGATACGGCTTCCCGCACTACGCTGCTGGGCAATAGTCTGGTGGTGGTCGCGCCGAAAGCCAGCGATCGCGGCGATATTGCCATTAATGATAAAACCGACTGGACCAGCCTGCTGCAAGGCGGACGTCTGGCGGTCGGCGATCCGGACCACGTGCCGGCAGGGATCTACGCGAAAGAAGCGCTGCAGAAACTCGGGGCCTGGGAGACGCTGTCGCCGAAGCTCGCGCCGGCAGAAGACGTGCGTGGCGCGCTAGCGCTGGTGGAGCGCAACGAAGCGCCGTTGGGCATCGTCTACGGCTCTGATGCCGTCGCCAGCAAGGGGGTCAAAGTGGTGGGCACCTTCCCGGAGGACTCGCACAAAAAAGTCGAGTATCCGCTGGCTATCGTTGATGGGCATAAAAATGCTACCGTAACCGCGTTTTACGACTACCTCAAAGGCCCGGAAGCCTCGGCTATCTTTAAACGTTACGGATTCACCACACAGCAATGATTTTAAGCGATCCCGAATGGCAGGCGGTACTGCTGAGCCTGAAAGTTTCATCCCTGGCGGTGGTTTGCAGCTTACCTTTTGGGATCTTTTTCGCCTGGCTGCTGGTGCGCCGCCATTTTCCCGGCAAAGCGTTACTCGATAGCATTATACATTTACCGCTGGTGCTGCCGCCGGTGGTGGTCGGCTATCTGTTGCTGATTTCCATGGGGCGACGCGGCTTTATCGGTAGTTGGTTATATGATTGGTTTGGTCTGACTTTCGCCTTCAGCTGGCGGGGGGCGGTGCTGGCGGCGGCGGTGATGTCATTTCCGCTGATGGTGCGGGCGATACGCCTCGCCCTTGAAGGGGTGGACGTGAAACTTGAACAGGCGGCGCGCACCCTCGGGGCTAATCGCTGGCGGGTATTTTTCACCATCACGCTGCCGTTGACCCTGCCGGGCATTATTGTCGGCACGGTGTTGGCCTTCGCCCGTTCGCTGGGGGAGTTTGGCGCGACGATCACCTTTGTCTCAAACATTCCTGGCGAAACGCGCACCATTCCTTCCGCGATGTATACCCTGATTCAAACGCCCGGCAGCGAAGGCGCCGCCGCGCGGTTATGCATCATCTCTATTGTTCTGGCGCTGGTATCGCTGCTGGTGTCCGAATGGCTGGCGCGTCTTAGCCGTAAGCGGATGGGAAAATAACTATGCTGGAGCTCGATTTTAGCCAGACGTTGGGCAATCACTGCCTCGAAGTGCATGAAACCCTTCCCGCCAGCGGCATCACCGCTATTTTCGGCGTCTCAGGCGCGGGCAAAACCTCACTGATTAATGCTATCAGCGGGCTGACGCAGCCGCAGCAGGGGCGCATTGTGCTCAATGGCCGGGTGCTCAATGACGCGCGACAGCGCATCTGCCTGGCGCCGGAGAAGCGGCGTATCGGTTATGTGTTTCAGGACGCGCGGCTGTTTCCGCACTATAAAGTACGCGGCAACCTGAAATATGGGATGGCTAAAAGCATGGCCGCGCAATTTGATAAGCTGGTGGCGTTATTGGGCATTGAGCATCTGCTCGAACGGCTGCCCGGTAGTTTGTCCGGCGGCGAAAAACAGCGGGTGGCGATTGGCCGCGCCCTGTTGACCGCGCCGGAATTGCTGCTGCTGGATGAGCCGCTGGCCTCGCTGGATATTCCGCGAAAGCGCGAATTACTCCCCTATTTACAGCGGCTGGCACGCGAGATCCATATCCCGATGCTGTATGTCAGCCACTCGCTGGATGAAATTCAGCACCTGGCCGATAACGTGCTGGTGCTGGAAGCGGGAAAAGTGAAGGCGTTTGGCGATCTCGAAACGGTGTGGAGCAGCAGCGTGATGCATCCGTGGCTGCCGCAGGAGCAGCAGAGCACGATTCTTAACGTCTCGGTGATCGCGCAGCATCCGCAGTATGCAATGACCGCGCTGGCGCTGGGCGATCAGCAACTATGGGTTAATCAGCTGGCGCGAGAGCCGGGCGAAGCGGCGCGTGTTCGTATTCAGGCGTCGGATGTGTCGCTGGTGCTGGAGCACCCGCGACAGA
Source organism: Klebsiella sp. CN_Kp091 (assembly GCF_040065095.1). Classification (NCBI taxonomy): domain Bacteria; kingdom Pseudomonadati; phylum Pseudomonadota; class Gammaproteobacteria; order Enterobacterales; family Enterobacteriaceae; genus Klebsiella; species Klebsiella sp. CN_Kp091. Next base: position 15,558 of record NZ_JBEAIO010000017.1, read on the forward strand.
CCAGTATCCGTAATATCCTGCGCGCGCAGGTTGTTGATTGCGTGGAAACCAACGGCCGGATTGAGGTACAGCTTACGGTCAGCGGCAGAACGCTATGGGCGCGAATTAGCCCATGGGCGCGGGATGACCTGGGCATCACCGCAGGTCAATGGCTGTATGCGCAAATTAAAAGCGTATCGATCGCGGCCTGATTACAGCAAGTTACGATTGATAAAGTCGGCGATGCTGGTGGTTTCGTTTTCACCAATCACCACTTTTGCCCGCGCTTTTACTTCCTCAACCGCGTTACCCATCGCCACGCCGGTCCCGACGGCTTCCAGCATGCTGAGATCGTTGTAGTTATCGCCAAAGGCGATAACATCCTGCATGGATAATCCTTGCGCGGCGACCCACTGCGCCAGGCGTTTGCCTTTGCTATTGCCGGCGCGGGCGATATCCACCTGATCGTGCCACGACCATTCGCATTCCAGGCCCAGATTCTGGCCGACGGTCTGCGCGAAGTCCTGTAGTTTCGGGATATTTTCATCGGTGAGGGCGAATTTCCACACCGCCTGCACTTCACGCGCCGCCTGGGCCAGAGAATCCACCTGGGTGAAAACCGGGCGCTGTTCAACCGGCAGCGACTGCGCCCAGTTAGTGGTGCGGATCACGTGACCGGTCGGACGCTCATAAAGCATTGCGTCATCAACGTACATCAGACCGTGAATATCGTGTTCGGCGAGCATGTTGGTGAGGCTGAGGGCTTTATCTACCGGCATCGGATCGGCCTCGAGAACCTTTTTTGCATGATAATCATACAAATAGGTACCATTACAACAAATTGCAGGTGTATCGAGAGCCAGTGCCTGATAAAAAGGATGGATAGCGACGTGATGTCGGCCGGTTACGACGATCACCTGATATCCAGCCTCCCGGGCGCGAGCCAGCGCATCGAGCGACGCCGGAAGAATCGTTTTTTTTGAGGTCAGTAGGGTGCCGTCTAAATCGAGGGCGATCACGCGTGAGGTCATGTGTTGGTTCCGGTAAATGGTGAAAAAGGGTCTGCCATGATGGTACACGGCTTCGTCTCAGGGGCAAATTTTTCAGCATCTACCGTTAAAAACGTCTATACCATTCATCGTTGCGCCGCGCGCCGGATGAAATGTATAACGATGTCCACGAGCAGTTTCACGAGCAGTGAGGAAAGGAGTAGTCATGAAACAAACCGTATATACCGCCAGCCCGGAGAGCCATCAGATTCACGTCTGGAGCCTCAATGCTGAGGGAAATCTGACATTGGTTCAGGTTGTTGATGCCCCGGGCCAGGTGCAGCCGATGGTGGTAAGCCCGAACAAAGAGTATCTCTATGTCGGCGTTCGTCCGGAGTTTCGCGTCCTGGCTTACCGCATTGCGCCAGATAATGGCGCGCTGACTTTCGCCGGTGAAGCCGCGCTGCCGGGAAGCCCGACGCATATCTCCACCGACCATCAGGGCCGTTTTGTTTTCAGCGCTTCCTACAATCAGGGCTGCGTGAGCGTGACGCCATTGATTGACGGCCTACCGGGCGAAACGGTCACCGTCGTCGAGGGGCTGGAAGGCTGTCACTCGGCCAATATTTCGCCGGACAACCGCACGCTATGGGTCCCGGCGCTGAAGCAGGATCGTATTTGCCTGTTTAATCTGAGCGATGACGGCTATCTGGCCGCGCAGGAGCCGGCGGAAGTTACTACCGTGGAAGGCGCTGGTCCGCGGCACATGGTGTTCCATCCGAACCAGCAGTACGGCTACTGCGTGAACGAACTGAATAGCTCCGTTGACGTGTGGGAGCTTAAAGATCCGCACGGGAAAATTGAGTGCGTGCAGACGCTGGATATGATGCCGCCAGATTTCACCGGCGTGCGCTGGGCTGCGGATATTCATATTACGCCGGATGGCCGCCATCTGTATGCCTGCGATCGTACCGCCAGCATTATCACCATCTTCAGCGTTTCTGAAGACGGTAGCGTACTGTCTATTGAAGGCTACCAGCCGACCGAAGCGCAGCCGCGCGGCTTTAATGTCGATCACAGCGGTAAGTATCTGATTGCCGCCGGGCAGAAATCGCATCATATCGCGGTATATGAAATTGCCGGCGAGCAGGGGCTATTAAAAGAGAAAGGACGTTATGCCGTTGGTCAGGGCCCGATGTGGGTAGTGGTTAACGCGCATTAATTTGCTATTGATAGAAAAAAACCTCGCGCCGGCGAGGTTTTTTTATTCGGCCTGACAGGCCTAAATATCATCCATCGTATAGCCGACGACAATTTCCAGCGTCTTACGAATCACATCCGCGGTAACCACGTTATCGGCGGTTTCCAGGGCATTGATCAACCATAAAATAAGCGCCTTATTGCTCAGATGCCCATCTGAGCTGAGGATACTGTCTATTGCCAGCGACATGACCGCAGATTCATCGACTAATTTATCTCCGGCGCTGCGGAAATATTCTGAGAGCGCTGTATCCTGCAGTCCTGCGTAAATATCTGATTGCTGATGCATAGTCTGTCTCATCATATTCTCACTTGTTTATTAAACTTGATCGGGGATCAGTGTATTTTATTGCCCGTCGGTTCGACGTTACTATCCACAACAACGGCTCTGTTTTCCCACTGGCCGTTAATCTTTTTAATGACTGGCGCGTGATTGCCGCGCGTCGTGAGTCTGACGCTAATTTCATCAATAACGGCAATAATTGCATTCCTTCGCTGGTGGTTCGTTTCCGCTGCCTGCATTAACCGAAGTTTGACTAGCAGCGTCGGAATATTAATTGGCCGGTTTGTTTTAAGAAGAGATAAAACCGCCTCGCCGATAATCTCATCGCTAACCCGATCTGATTGAGTGCTTTTCATCATCGTCCCTCTGCATGCCTCGTGTTCCTGTAAGCCAGGTCAGGTGCAGGCCGACAGTCAGCGTTTACTCCTGACGCTCAAACAGCAGGCCAATCAACGTTTGATAATGATCTTCTTCTTCGGGGGCTCGTGCGACGTCAAGACGGCTCAGTAACTTGGTGCAAAGCGCTTTGCGGTTCAAATGCCGCCCTTCGGTGAGAATGTCCATCACGATTTCGCCCAGCGTCTCCTGCTGAGAAGGTAAAGATGCTTTGTTGAAATACTGGGCTATCGCGTTCGCTGTATCTGGAATGTAACCATTCTGCTGCATATGCGCTCCTTTCATTTCACTCATCTGTTAACTGTGAGTAAACTTATACAATAATTTGTAACTTGTACATAGCGTGTTGCGCAATAAATCGCGTTTAGAGTATAGTCTATTGAAATTTATTGATAAATTTATTGTTTTTTTATTTTGTGTAAAATTGCCATGAGGGTTCTAAGCGTGACAATCTGTACAAGATTATGCGGCCAGGCGGCGTCGTGTGTTCAATTTTTGTTAATATAAATACTTGTTTCGCAAGACGTATCGAGCAGTAACTGCTACTGTGAATGCTTATACCTCTCATCTGGAACCGCTATGCTCACCACCATCATTTATCGCAGCCATATCTGCGACGATGTCTCATTCAAATCGCTCGAGTCGATGGTTGCTGCGGCTAACGAGAGAAATGGTCAGGCGGATGTCACCGGTATTTTACTTTTTAACGGCACGCATTTTTTCCAACTCATTGAGGGGCCGGAAGAAAACGTACAGCAAATTTATCGGCATATTTGCGCGGACCCGCGTCATTACAATCTGGTGGAGCTTCTGTGCGATTACGCGCCGTCTCGCCGTTTTGGTAAGGTCGGCATGGAGCTGTTTGATTTAAGGGAACACGATCGCGATGCGGTACTACAGGCCGTGCTGGATAAGGGGACGACAAAATATCAGCTGACTTACGACGACCGGGCGCTGCATTTTTTCCGTACCTTTGTCGAAGCGACGGAAAAAGAGAACTACTATGAAATTCCGTCAGCTGATAGCTGGGATTTTATTGCCGATGAGAGCTCGTTTTACCCGGCCGTGCCCTGTATCGACCGTGCTGAAACATGCTGTTTTGCTTTTCAGCCGGTGGTTGACCCTTTTGCCTGTGAAATAGTCTCCTGGGAAGCGCTGCTGCGTACCGTTGACGGAGAACCGCCTGCGGCCTATTTTGCCGGTTTGTCAGGCGATGAGATTTATGTCGCGGATTTGCAAAGTAAACGGGTTGCGCTGGCCATTGCTGGCAAATTAGGCCTGCGTGAACGTACCCTGACCATCAATCTGCTGCCGATGACGCTGGTGAAAGTGGCGGATGCGGTGCCATTCCTGTTAACGGAAATTCAGCGCAATGACCTGATTCCGGAACAGATAATTGTTGAATTCACCGAGCGTGAAGTGATTTCGCGGATGGATGAGTTTACCGATGCCGTACGCAAACTTAAGGGGGCGGGAATTCGCGTCGCTATCGATCACTTTGGCGCCGGTTTTGCCGGGCTATCGCTGTTGGCGCAATATCAACCGGATCGAATTAAAATCGACCAGCAGCTGATCCGCAACATCCATCGTGACGGGCCGCGCCAGGCTATCGTGCAGGCGATCATCAAATGCTGCCATTCACTGGAAATTGCCGTATCGGTGGTTGGCGTTGAGCAGGCGGAGGAGTGGATGTGGCTTGAGGCGGCGGGTATTTCTCATTTCCAGGGAAATCTGTTTGCCAGCCCGCGACTGGCTGGTCTGCCGGCAATCCTCTGGCCGGGGAAAATATGATCCATCCTGAGATAGCGTAAACGCACTTTCATCCTTTTTCCCGCACGCTGTGAGCTGCAACCTGATATCTTTATCTGTACAAGAAAAGAGAGTTGTACAGTATGCCTAAATTCGTTAGTTTAGGCGCTAAAGTATCAGGTTGAGATAAGGCGGCTTATGGCTTTTTACAGTATCGGTGAAGTAGCCGAGCGTTGCGGAATCAATCCGGTCACCCTTCGAGCCTGGCAGCGGCGTTACGGTTTGCTGAAACCGCAGCGTAGCGAAGGCGGGCACCGTCAGTTTGATGAAGAAGATATTCAGCGAATCGAAGAGATTAAGCGCTGGATAGAACGTGGCGTTTCAGTGGGCAAGGTGAAAGCGCTGCTGGAAGGCCAGCTACCTGCCGCACGCGATGAATCTGCCCAACTGCAAGAAGAGATGATGAGTATCCTGCGCTATATGCAGCCGGCAAAAATCCGCGCCAAAATCACCGCATTAAGCCATCAGTATCCTGTCGACACCCTGCTTGATAGCCTGTTTGCGCCGGTGCGCCAGCGGCTGAAGCTCGATCAAAACACCTCGCTGGTTATTAGCAGCATGCTGGATGGCATTTTGATTGATTGCGTGGCGCTGTTTTTAGCCGAGTCGCGGAAGAAAAATGGCAAGGAAACGCTGCTGGTGGGGTGGGGGAATGAAGACCGCACCGGCCTATGGCTGGAAGCCTGGCGCCTTTCGCAGCGTGGTTGGCACGTCAACGTGCTGGCGGAACCGTTAGAATCTCCCCGCCCGGAACTGTTTCCTGGGCAACATATTTTCGTCTGGACCGGGCGCGCCGCCTCGCCGCTGCAGCTGGAGCTGCTGGGCCACTGGCAGGAGCAGGGCTTCAGTATTCACTTCCACGGTAACGAATAAAAAAAACCTGCCTTGTAAGTGAGGCAGGTTTCTGTTTGCTTACGTCGCGCGTGCTTACAGATGGATTTGACTCCAGGACTTAAATGTTTCGCTACGGCTGATATTAAAGAAATCTGTCCTGCCGCTGCAGCCCAGTTTTTTTATCAGATTCAAACGGATTTGATAAATTGTCTTAATATGCAAGTTGAGCGAGCGGCCAATACTGGCAATGGCTTCGCCATTACTGATGAGCTGAATGACTTTCTTTTCTCGCTCGGTAAACTGCACCCGTTCACCAGGGGAGGTATGCGTTTTATAATACCGGGTGGGTTGATTGAGAAATGTTTTTAATTCTGCTGGCGTCGATCTGGCGGGAATGCGTAACATTGGCAATTCGCTGAGAAAATTAAGATCGTTGCCTTCGGTTAATAAAACAAAAACCGTCTCCCGGCGATTATATTTATGTTGTAATACCGAAAAATAACTGTCGCTGGTAAAAAAGACATACTTTTTACTGAAACACCTTTCTGGCAGCGTACGCAGAATGAGGCTAATGCCGCTCAGAAGATAGTGGTTGTCAATCCACAGGTCGTAGCGTTCGGAACAAATGTGCGTGTGTTTACTGAACATTTTGGTCTCCACGAAGCGGGTGGACGAATTAATGGTGAATACCGCGGCGTAGAATATCCAACGCCTGCAAATAGAGATCAGAAAGTATTTCATTACTTTCTGTTTGCAGTCGCTGGTTAATCTCGGTAATTAATTGAAGGTCATCAACTGTTTTATTTTCTTGCAATAAGCTATTTTCAATGTTTTTCAGCAATGCGCAGTTAGCAATAAACTGCACGGGAATTGTATTTTTGATGTGCATAACCCTGAATCTCCCACGCGAAAAATAAAAGCCGCTGGCGTAAACGATTTGCTCATCGTTTACGCCAAAACATTGCGGACAGGCAACGGTAAAGCAGGAACCACCTCAAAATAACCGCGGTATCGGCGCAGAGTGCTGACCCGAACGCCCGCGCAAAATCGAGCTACCCGTCAACTATAGACGCTCAGAACAAACTTGTACAAATTTCTGCGAAAAAATTTGTACACATTAAATTTTTATTTGCTGAGTTAAGTGTATTTTATTGATATTATTGAATTTGTTTTCTTGCGTCATTGTACAATTAGAGCGGTGAATATCTCTGAAAAATGACCGGCGCTCACTGCTCGGGGTTATACTTGTCGGCCAAGAAGGTGAAGAAAAAGGGAATGCGATGAAACTATGGCCAATTCTGACCGGGGTAGCGGTATCGCTGGCGCTAGTCGCCTGTAAGACCCCCACGCCGCCTCGAGGTGTCAAACCGATAAACCACTTTGATGCCAGCCGTTATCTGGGGCGCTGGTATGAAGTCGCGCGCCTGGAAAACCGTTTTGAACGAGGTCTGCAGCAGGTGACGGCAACTTACAGCATGCGTGATGACGGCGGCATTCGCGTACTTAATCGTGGATTTGACCCGCGCAACAACCGCTGGCGCGAAAGCGAAGGCAAAGCCTATTTCACCGGCGCTTCCACCACGGCAGCGCTGAAAGTCTCGTTCTTCGGTCCCTTCTATGGCGGATATAACGTGATCGCGCTCGACGACGATTATCAATACGCGCTGGTGAGCGGGCCAAATCGCGACTATTTATGGCTACTTTCGCGCACCCCGGATATTCCGACCCACATCCGACAACAATACCTTGCCCTGGCCGCTGAGCTCGGTTTTGCGGTTAACAAACTGGTCTGGGTGCCGCAGGCGAAGGCTTAAACTATCGCCTGCCGCAGGGTGTGCGCCGCATCGTTGAGCGCGGGCGCCGGCATACGGCCGATCAGCGCAAACTGGTAGCCGCCGTGGCGCCACCAGCGCAGGTTCATGCCCTGTCGCTGCTCATTTTGTGGCGGCGAGGCGGTTTGCCGGGCGGCGGGTGAAATACAAAGCGCGACCGGGCCGTAACCGGTATGCAGCCAGAGGATTTGGGTGATCGAGGTACTTTCGTAACGCAGCATACGGACCATTTTCAGCTCCGCCTCAGGCAAGGCGAGCTGGCGTCGTTCTAGAAACAGTCCTGTATCCTGCGCCGAACGACGCAGGCCACGGTCGAGCATCTCGGGTGAATTATCCACATCGGCCACGGTTTCCGCGCTATATAGCGACATGTACTGGGCTTCAAGACGGCGAATATTCTCGTCATCGTCTTCCTGAGGCGCAGGCCGCCAGAAGTAACTTGTTGCGCTACCGATAACCAACAGGCCCAGTGAGGCGCCGATCAGCGCGCGACGGCTGAAGCGCGCCTGATTTTGCGCTTTACTTTCCGACCCGGTGAGGTAGGGCGCCAGTTTCGCCTGCATCCGCGCCACGGGCGCTTCATCAAGCAGGGCGGCGAAAGCATGTTGATAAGGCTGATGATTATTCATCAACGTGGCGGTGCGGCTGGCGAGCTGCGGGTCGCGGGCAAAGGTTTCGCTAAAACGGCGGGCGTCCTGCGCGCACATTTCGCCATCAAGCCAGGCGACAATGGCCTCGTCCTGCCAGGGTGGGGAAAAGCGAATAGGGTTCATGAGCGTTTCTCCTGCGCCGGGGGCGAAACCGCCGGCGTTTTGGCCAGCGTTTCTCGCGCGGCGGCTAGCCGACTCATAATGGTGCCAATAGGTACCGATAGCGTCTCGGCGGCTTCCTGATAACTAAACCCCTCGACATACACCAAAAAGACGGCATTACGCTGCGCCTCGGGCAGTTGATTAACCCGCAGCATCAGTTGCCGATAGCGCCACTGCGTCTCGTCCTGCTCGCCCGGCTCAGGGGCAGCCAGCTCCTCACACTCGACAAACCCCTGGCCGAGGCGGACCTGGCGGGCGCGCAGCTCTGAAATCCAGATGGAGTGCAAAATGGAGAATAGCCACCTGTCGATGCGGGTGCCGGGGGTAAACTGCGCGCTCTTTTCGAGCGCGCGAAGGCAAGTGGCCTGCACCAGCTCCTCGGCGACGTCGCGGTTGTGCGAGAGTACGAGGCCGTAGCGCCACAGGCGAGGAAGATGGGCGGCAAGTTGGCTATCAACGATACGGTTAGCGATGTTCTTATCCTTATTGATTCTGGCGAATCACGACTATCAGGATTCAGGATGTCCGTTTATTGCCGACTGAAGATCGCGGTACTCTTCGCAGCTTTGGCCGCAAATGTCGGCAATCGCCGCCAGCTGCTGTTTGGCCAGATCGGGGCGTCCTTTAACCATCCATGCTTCGCCAAGGTATTCGCGGGCTTTCGCGTAGTCTGGTTTCAGCGCCAGCGCCCGCTGATAATAGCCAATTCCTTCATCGGTTCTCCCGAGCTTACGCGTGGCGTAGCCGCGATAGTTCCACGCCTCAGGCGTATTGGCATTGTGCAGCGTATCCAGCAGGTTAAGCGCGGCCTGATATTCCCCTTTTTTCGCCAGATGCCAGGCATAATTGGTTTTATCTTCATCGCTAAGGCTGCTGGTTTTCTGCGGGACGCATTTTTGGCTCACGCTGTCGTAGGCCTGTCCGCTCGGGCAATCCGGGGTTTGTTTGCTCGGGCTGTTATCGCCCATGGCCAACGCCGCCGGGGTATATAACAAAAATAGCAGCGCCGGAACGACTAAGCGCCTGATGGGAGAAATTTGTGCGTTCATGGTGACCTCCAGGTGGGCGAGAGACGCGATAAGGCATCGCGTTGCCGGTTCTAAGGAGTAAACGCGCAAGCGGGGGGATTTATTCGCCGTTGGCGAAAATTATTAATTGGCGTTGTGGCGAGAGTATGCGTCGATAAGAAAAGCCCGCGCTCGGGGGGAGCGCGGGCCGATAATATTACTGTTTCGGAGCGGCAACCACAAAGCTGCCCACGCCGCGGTTGTTATATTCCCACATGCGGTTGAAGCCGTTGTCGTTAAGGTTACGCTGCGGGTTGCCTTTGTCATCCTGCGCGCCAACGTTACCGCTGAAGGCGCGGTTAGAGCCGACCGCCGCCGCCCACGGTTGAGCAATGTTAAAGCCTTCATTGATGACGCTATCGCGGATTACCACCTGGCCGTTGCTGTTGCCGTCGACGTCCAGCGCGCGGCCCAGTTGCGCGACGTTATCGCCGGACGCGGTGAAGCGGCTGTTGGTCGCCAGGAAGCCGTAGGTCACGCTTTTCAGCGTTGCCGGCGCGAAAACGTAGGCTTCTTTCTGCGTACGCGAGTTCACGACGCGGAAATCGGTATTATCAAATACCACCGCGCCGCGACCGGAAACGATATCCACATCGCCTTCAATATAGCTATTGGTCACCAGCGTGCGGGTTTGACGGTTGTCCTGCAGACGGTTCTGCACGCCGCTATTGGTCACAAAGAAGGTGTTCTGGCGGCCAAGAATGTTGACCTTGTTGATCTGCACCTGGTCGCCATCGCTGCGCAACGCCACCGCCTGGTGGGTACCGGCATCGACGCTATCGCCGAGATTGTTGGCGATAGTCAGGTTCTGCAGCTGCAGGCCATTGTTCTGCGACCAGAAGACCGCGGAACACATCACGCCCACGGTGGCGGCGGATTTGCTCTGGCAACTGTCGAACATATACCACGCGGGTTTGCCTGGCATATATTTGCCGCCCGGATTAACCAGATGACGCCAGCTATTACGGTCCATTTCGGAATCAATTGCTTCGCTGATTTTGACGTCGGCAGGGTTTTCACCGGTACCATAAATCGTCAGCGCGCCCGGCGCGGCAGGTACGTAGACGGTACCCGCATATTCGCCCGGCATAACGGCGATGAACAGGCGACGGGCAGAGTGACGGGCAATCGCCGCATCGACCGCGGCCTGAATAGTCGTGTGGGTCACGCCCTGGGCGCCCGCTGGGCCGACGATGAAATCAGGCTGCGCCGGCAGGCTGATAGCGGATGGCGTCCACGCGGCGGCATTCGGCGTCAGCGACTGGAAATAGGCCGCTTGAGTAAAGTTTTTCGCTTCATCGGCGCTAAGAATCGGCCGTGCGGTATTGCCCGGTGCAGTCTGCGTTGAGGGCTTTTGATCGGCAGGCGTCGAGCTACAGGCGGACAGCGTCACGCCGAAGGCCAGCGCCAGCGCCAGACGGGAAACGGAATATGTGTTCATGTTGCTCCGGGCGATAATATGCAAAGTTACATACCCTTTGTGCGCGACAGGGTATAAGTCCTTTAAAACCTGCTGTTTTATACTAACTTGAACGAAACGGGAAGATGCCAGTTCAAAAACTTCACTTCTTTACGCAACGCGAAGCGCTGAGGGAACGTCTTTAGTCACAAAAAAATAACATTTACCCGCGCTTTTATTGACATTACCGGCGTTATGAAAATAAATGTCTATACAACCCATGACAAGTTGAATGCTATGACTGAAGCCACCTCTGAACTCGTTATCTGGCGAAACGCGCGTCTCGCCACCCTGAACCCTGATTATTCCCAACCGTATGGCCTGCTGGAGCGCCATGCGCTGCTGGTGCGTAATGGCCGCATCGAGGCGATCGTCGACGATGCTGATGCCCCGGCAGGGCGTCATATCGACCTCGAAGGCCGGCTGCTGACGCCGGGTCTTATTGACTGCCACACGCACCTGATTTTTGGCGGCAGCCGGGCGCAGGAGTGGGAGCAGCGGCTGAATGGCGTGTCGTATCAAACCATCAGCGCCAACGGCGGCGGCATTAACTCCACCGTGCGCGCCACGCGCGAAAGCAGCGAAGCTGAACTACTGGCGCTGGCGCAGCCGCGTCTCGCTCGCCTGCTTCGTGAAGGGGTGACAACGCTGGAGATTAAATCAGGCTACGGTCTCGATCTGCAAAACGAACGCAAAATGCTGCGGGTCGCCCGAAAACTGGCCGACGACAACGGAGTGGAACTGTCGGCGACGCTGCTCTCCGCCCACGCCACGCCGCCGGAATATCATGGCGACGCCGATGGCTATATCTCGCTGGTCTGCGAGACCATACTGCCGATGCTGTGGCAAGAGGGGCTGTTTGAAAGCGTTGACGTCTTCTGTGAAAACGTCGGCTTCAGTCCACAGCAAACCGAGCGCGTATTTCAGGCCGCGCAGGCGCTGGGCATTCCGGTAAAAGGCCACGTTGAGCAACTCTCGTCGCTGGGCGGCGCTCAGCTGGTGAGCCGCTATCATGGGCTTTCCGCCGACCATATCGAGTATCTGACGGAAGAGGGTGTGGCGGCGATGCGCGAAAGCGGCACCGTGGCGGCCCTGCTCCCCGGCGCGTTCTACTTCCTTAACGAAACCCGCAAACCGCCGGTGGAACTGCTGCGCAAGTACCAGGTGCCGATGGCGGTGGCGACCGATTTCAACCCGGGCACCAGCCCCTTCGCCAGCCTGCACCTGGCGATGAATATGGCCTGCGTCAAGTTTGGTTTAACGCCGGAAGAGGCCTGGGCCGGGGTGACTCGCCATGCCGCGCGGGCGCTGGGGCGACAGGAGAGTCACGGTCAGCTGGCGGCGGGCTTTGTCGCAAACTTCGCCATCTGGGATGCCGAGCATCCGGTCGAGATGGTGTATGAGCCGGGGCGCGCGCCGCTCTGGGGGCGTGTGGTACGAGGAGAACTGCAATGATGCTGTGGCAAGCTACACCCGCCAACCTTTGGCAGGGGCGAGATGATAGCGCGGAGGCGCCCAATGCGCTGCGCCTGTTCCAGACCATCGCCCGCGCGGAACGCTTCGCGCCGCAGGAGATGCCCGGCGATATCGCGCTGCTCGGCTTCGCCTGCGACGAAGGCGTACGGCGTAATAAAGGTCGTACCGGCGCCGGACATGGCCCGGAAACGCTACGCCGGGCGTTGGCCAATATGGCCAGCCATCAGGGCCATGACCGCTGCGTAGACATGGGCACGATTAGCGTCGATGGCGAACAGTTAGAAGCCGCACATCAGGCGCTGCGCGAGGCGGTGGTCGCCTGTCAACGCGCCGGCAAACGCACGCTGGTGCTGGGCGGCGGCCACGAGACGGCCTTCGGCCACGGCGCTGGGGTACTGGATGCCTTCCCGGGCGAAAAGGTGGGTATTATTAATCTCGATGCGCATCTTGATTTACGCTTTGCCGAATGCGCCAGCTCCGGGACGCCGTTCCGCCAGCTGGCGCTGGAGTGTGAAGCGCAGCAGCGAGGTTTTCACTATACCTGCATTGGCGTCAGCCGGGCGGCGAACACCCAGGCGTTATGGGATGAAGCGGCGCGCCGCCAGGTGGCTATCGTTGAAGATCTGGAGGTGCTGGCAGCCTTCGAAACACGCGTGTTGCCGGAGCTTGAGCGCAATATCGCGCAATTCGACCGTCTGTATCTGACTATCGATCTCGACGTGCTGCCGGCGCGCGAAATGCCGGCGGTTTCCGCGCCGGCGGCGCTGGGCGTGCCGCTGGCGACCCTGCTGCGGATCGTTGAGCCGTTGTGCCGCAGCGGTAAGCTACAGGCGGTGGATTTGGTCGAGTTTAATCCGCAATTTGACATCGACGGACAGGGCGCCCGCGCGGCGGCCCGTCTGGCATGGCAAATCGCCCATTGGTGGCGCTAGCGATCCGCGCTATTATTTTCGTTTCGCCGCTCCGCTTATTACGCATAAGGAAAGCCAGGCCATGTTTGCACAACAACCTCGTTCCGCGCCCGCGCCTTTCTATGAAAAGGTGAAGCAGGCGATCAGCGAAAAGATCCACCGCGGCGAGTGGCGTCCGCACGACCGAATTCCCTCGGAGGCTGAACTGGTCGCCCAGTTCGGCTTCAGCCGCATGACCATCAACCGCGCGCTGCGCGAGCTGACGGATGAAGGCTTGCTGGTGAGGCTACAGGGCGTCGGTACCTTCGTCGCTGAGCCGAAAGGGCAGTCGGCGCTGTTTGAAGTGCGCAGCATAGCCGATGAGATTGCCTCCCGCCGTCACCAGCACCGCTGCGACGTGCTGCTTTTAGAGGAGACCGAAGCGGATGTTATCCAGGCGGAGGCGCTCAACGTCGCCGAAGGCACGCGTATCTTCCATTCGCTGATGGTGCATTTTGAAAACGAGGTCCCGGTACAAATCGAAGATCGCTGCGTCAATGCCGCGGTGGTGCCGGACTATCTATTACAGGATTACACCGCCACCACGCCGCATGATTATCTATCGCTCATCGCGCCGTTAACCGAAGGCGAACATATTGTCGAGGCGGTGCAGGCAACGTCAGAAGAGTGCGCGCTGCTGCGCATCATGCCGCACGATCCCTGTCTGCTTATTCGCCGCCGAACCTGGTCGACGACGCATATTGTCTCACACGCTCGCCTGCTGTTCCCCGGCGCGCGCTACCGTCTGCAGGGCCATTTCAGCTCGTAATTTCCCCTGGCGTCAGCAAAACGTGATTGCTGACGCAATATAACAAAATTGTATCATTTCTGTTAAATCCTGGCTTGCGTAGAGTTGTATAGACAAGTATATGTATCTACGTACACAACGTTAATTGTCAGGAGAAACCCCGATGTCGCAAAGCAAATATCGCCAGCTGGACGTACGTGCCCCGAGAGGCACGACGCTGACCGCCAAGAGCTGGTTGACCGAAGCGCCGCTGCGTATGTTAATGAATAACCTCGATCCCGATGTCGCCGAAAACCCGCATGAGCTGGTGGTCTATGGCGGTATTGGTCGCGCTGCGCGCAACTGGGAATGCTATGACGCTATCGTGAAGGCGCTGAAAAACCTGGAAAGCGATGAGACCCTGCTGGTGCAGTCCGGTAAACCGGTCGGCGTATTTAAAACGCATGAAAACTCGCCGCGCGTGCTGATCGCTAACTCCAACCTGGTTCCGCACTGGGCTACCTGGGAACACTTCAACGAACTGGATGCCAAAGGGCTGGCGATGTACGGCCAGATGACCGCCGGCAGCTGGATCTACATCGGTAGCCAGGGCATCGTACAGGGCACCTATGAAACCTTCGTCGAAGCCGGTCGCCAGCACTATCAGGGCAGCCTGAAAGGCCGCTGGGTGTTAACCGCCGGTCTGGGCGGCATGGGCGGCGCGCAGCCGCTGGCCGCGACGCTGGCAGGCGCCTGCTCGCTGAACATTGAATGTCAGCAGAGCCGCATCGATTTCCGTCTGCGTACCCGCTACGTGGATGAACAGGCCACTTCTCTGGATGACGCCCTGGCGCGCATCAAAAAATATACCGCCGAAGGCCGCGCTATCTCTATCGCGCTGTGCGGCAACGCCGCGGATATCGTTCCGGAACTGGTGAAACGCGGCGTGCGCCCGGATATGGTCACCGACCAGACCAGCGCCCACGACCCGCTGCATGGCTATCTGCCGAAAGGCTGGAGCTGGGAAGAGTATCAGCAGAAAGCCGAATCCGATCCGCAAGGTACTATTCTGGCGGCTAAACGCTCGATGGCCGATCACGTTCAGGCGATGCTGGCCTTTAATGAAATGGGCGTACCGACCTTCGACTACGGCAACAACATCCGCCAGATGGCGCAGGAAATGGGCGTCAGCAACGCTTTCGATTTCCCGGGCTTCGTGCCGGCGTATATCCGCCCGCTGTTCTGCCGTGGTATCGGCCCGTTCCGTTGGGTGGCGCTGTCCGGCGATCCGCAGGATATCTACAAAACCGACGCGAAAGTGAAAGAGATCATTAAAGATGATAAGCATCTGCACCACTGGCTGGATATGGCGCGCGAGCGCATCAGCTTCCAGGGACTGCCTGCGCGTATCTGCTGGGTAGGTCTGGAGTGGCGGCAGAAGCTGGGGCTGGCCTTTAACGAAATGGTGCGTAGCGGCGAAGTCTCCGCGCCGATCGTGATTGGCCGCGATCACCTTGATTCCGGCTCCGTCGCCAGCCCGAACCGCGAAACCGAAGCCATGCGCGACGGCTCGGATGCGGTATCTGACTGGCCGCTGCTCAACGCACTGCTTAACACCGCCAGCGGCGCGACCTGGGTCTCGTTGCACCACGGCGGCGGCGTAGGCATGGGCTTCTCGCAGCACTCCGGGATGGTTATCGTCTGTGATGGTACCGATGAAGCGGCGGCGCGTATCGCTCGCGTCCTGCATAACGACCCGGCGACCGGCGTAATGCGTCATGCCGACGCGGGTTATGATATCGCCATTGAATGTGCGGCGGAACAGGGTCTGAATCTTCCGATGGTTGCGGCAACGCAGGGGAACGCTAAATGAAATCTTTAACGCTAATTCCGGGGCAACTGAGCCTGTCGCAGCTCCGCGACGTTTACAGCCACCCGCTGAACATCACCCTCGATAGCAGCGCGTTTGCGGCAATCGATGAGAGCGTGGCCTGCGTCAACGCCATCCTTGCCGAAGGGCGGACCGCCTACGGTATTAACACCGGTTTTGGCCTGCTGGCCCAGACCCGTATCTCGACGGAAGATCTGGAGAACCTGCAGCGTTCACTGGTGTTATCCCATGCGGCGGGCGTTGGCGAGCCGCTGGACGATGATCTGGCGCGCCTGATTATGGTGCTGAAGATTAACAGCCTGTCTCGCGGCTTCTCCGGGATCCGCCTGAGCGTGATCCAGGCGCTGATTGGCCTGGTCAATGCCGGCGTGACGCCGTGGATCCCGGCGAAAGGTTCCGTCGGCGCCTCCGGCGACCTCGCGCCGCTGGCGCATATGTCGCTGACGCTGCTTGGCGAAGGCAAAGCGCGGGTACGCGGCGGCGAATGGCTGCCGGCGACGGAAGCGTTACGTCAGGCGGGGCTGGAGCCGATTACCCTGGCGGCGAAAGAAGGTCTGGCGCTGCTGAACGGCACCCAGGCGTCGACGGCCTTTGCGCTGCGCGGCCTGTTCGAAGCCGAGGATCTGTTCGCCTCCGCGGTCGTTTGCGGAGCGTTAACCACCGAAGCGGCGCTGGGCTCGCGTCGTCCGTTCGATGCGCGTATTCATGAGGTACGCGGCCAGCGTGGCCAGATTGATGCGGCGGCGCTGTATCGCCACCTGTTGACCGATGACAGCGCGATTTCGCAGTCGCACCATAATTGCACCAAGGTACAGGATCCGTACTCTCTGCGCTGTCAGCCGCAGGTGATGGGCGCCTGCCTGACGCAGATCCGCCAGGCGGCGGAAGTACTGTTAGCCGAAGCGAATGCGGTCTCCGATAACCCGCTGGTCTTTGCCGCTGAAAATGACGTCATCTCCGGCGGTAACTTCCATGCCGAACCGGTAGCGATGGCGGCGGATAATATCGCGCTGGCGATCGCGGAAATCGGCTCGCTCTCCGAGCGTCGTATCGCGCTGATGATGGACAGCCATATGTCGCAGCTGCCGCCATTCCTCGTGAAAAATGGCGGCGTCAACTCCGGCTTTATGATTGCTCAGGTCACGGCGGCGGCTTTAGCCAGTGAAAACAAAGCGCTGTCGCACCCGCATAGCGTTGACAGCCTGCCAACTTCCGCGAACCAGGAAGACCACGTCTCGATGGCGCCGGCTGCCGGTCGTCGCCTGTGGGCGATGGCGGAAAACACCCGCGGAGTGCTGGCCGTCGAGTGGCTGGCGGCGGCGCAGGGGCTGGATATGCGCGAAGGGCTGACCACCAGTCCGCTGCTGGAAGAGGCGCGTCATCTGCTGCGCGAACGCGTGCCGCATTATACCCAAGACCGTTTCTTCGCTCCTGATATTGAAAATGCCACCGAGCTTTTGGCCGCACGTCACCTGACGCGTCTGCTGCCTGCCGTATTGCCTGGCCTGAATTAATCACCGTTGTTCTCTGTACCCGCGTCGGGGGGATGTCATCCCCCCGGCCGTCCTACATCGCATATTTGTCGTCATATAAAAAAACCAGGACACCTGTATATGCAACAACAACACAAACCGCATCTGCTGCGCGGGCTGAATGCCCGACACATTCGTTTTATTGCGCTCGGTTCCGCTATCGGCACCGGGCTATTCTACGGTTCGGCCTCCGCCATTAAGGCGGCGGGGCCGGCGGTACTGCTGGCCTATCTGATAGGCGGCGCGGCGGTCTTTATGGTCATGCGCGCGCTGGGTGAAATGGCGGTGCGCAATCCGGTTTCCGGCTCCTTCGGCAGCTACGCTCGCCAGTATCTCGGGCCGCTGGCCGGATTTATTACCGGCTGGACCTACACCTTTGAAATGGTGATCGTGGCGCTGGCCGACGTCACCGCATTCGGTATCTATATGGGGTTGTGGTATCCCGATGTGCCGCGCTGGATCTGGATCCTTAGCATCATCTTCTTTATTGGCGCGATGAACCTGTGCAACGTGCGGGTGTTCGGCGAGATGGAGTTCTGGCTGTCGCTGATTAAAGTGGTGGCGATTATCGCCATGATGGCGGCGGGCGCGGGGATCATCTTCTTTGGCTTTGGCCATAGTTTCCCGGCCACCGGGCTGGAAAATCTGTGGAGCCACGGGGGCTTTGCGCCAAATGGCTGGCAGGGGATCATCGCTTCCCTTGGCATCGTGATGTTCGCTTTCGGCGGCGTGGAAATTATCGGCGTCACCGCGGCGGAAGCGCAGAACCCGAAGAAGGTTATCCCACAGGCCATCAACACCATTCCGCTGCGTATTATCCTGTTTTACGTCTGCACCCTGGCGGTGCTGATGGCGATATTCCCGTGGAATAGTTTTGGCGAGCAGGGCAGCCCGTTTGTGCTGATCTTCGATGGCCTCGGGATCCCGGCGGCGGCGACCGTGCTGAATATCATCGTGATTAGCGCCAGTATCTCGGCGATTAACAGCGATATTTTTGGCGCCGGGCGCATGATGTACGGTATGTCGAAAGAGGGGCTGGCGCCGAAGTGCTTCCAGCGAATCGCCAGCAACGGCGTACCCTGGATGACGGTCGTGGTGATGGGCGTGGCGCTGCTGGTGGCGGTGGTGCTTAACTATCTGATGCCGGAACAGGTATTTGTCCTGATTGCCTCGCTGGCGGCGTTCGCCACCGTCTGGGTGTGGCTGATGATCCTGCTCTCTCATTTCTCGATGCGCCGCGGTTTGTCGGCTGAAGAGCGCAGTAAGATCGAATTCCCGATCCCCTTCTGGCCGGTTGGCCCGCTGTTGACGCTACTGTTTATGGGGCTGGTAATCGCCGTGCTGGGAATGGTGGAAGAGACGCGCGTGGCGCTGTTAGCCGGGCTGGTCTGGCTGGGGCTGCTGACGGTGGTGTGGTACGCACGCGTGCGTAAAACCGCGCTGCAGGTAGCCACTGAACAGTAAGGTCAATCTCCCCGGTGGCGCTGCGCTTACCGGGGCTACGTTTGGACCGTAGATACTGTTATCGGTTTGCAACGGTTTTGGTCGGGGAAAACATGTGCTTTGTGTTAATTCCGACACATTGCGCTCCCAATATTTCTTCTGCGTTATGTCCCTCATGGCGCAGGGAGCGCACAGGGGGCGGCCAGTCGCCGCCGCCCCCTGTACCCCCGG
>NZ_JBEAIO010000018.1:0-23693 GCF_040065095.1 Klebsiella sp. CN_Kp091
AGCTACGGCTGGGGTCGACTGCGCAGCCGGGCCTTCCTGGCCCGAAGGAACGTTTCTATGCAACGTGTTGTTATCACTCCCGGCGAACCCGCAGGGATTGGTCCCGATCTTGTCGCCGAGCTTGCGCAGCGCGACTGGCCGGTTGAACTGGTTATTTGCGCCGATGGCGCCCTGTTAACTGACCGAGCCCGCCAGCTCGGTCTTCCTTTATCGCTCCTCCCTTACGATCCAACCCGTCCTCCACAGCCGCAGCGGGCGGGCACGCTTACGCTACTTCCCGTTGCCCTCAACGCGCCGGTACAGCCGGGTATGCTTAATGTCGCTAACGGCAGCTATGTGGTGGAAACCCTGGCGCGCGCCTGCGATGGCTGCCTTAAGGGTGAATTCGCCGCGTTGATTACCGGGCCGGTGCACAAAGGCAACATCAATGACGCCGGTATTGCCTTCACCGGCCATACCGAGTTCTTTGAAGAACGCGCTCACGCCAGCAAAGTGGTGATGATGCTGGCGACCGAAGAACTGCGGGTCGCACTGGCCACCACCCACCTGCCGTTAAAAGCGATAAGCGAGGCGATCACGCCGGAGCTGCTGCGTGAAGTGATAACCATCCTGGATGCCGATCTGCGGCATAAATTCGGTATCGCTCAGCCGCACGTGCTGGTTTGCGGCCTGAATCCCCACGCCGGCGAAGGCGGTCATATGGGGACGGAAGAGATCGATACCATTATTCCGGTGCTCGAAGAGATGCGGGCGAAGGGCATGAATTTAAGCGGTCCGCTGCCTGCGGATACCCTTTTTCAGCCAAAATATCTCGATAATGCCGATGCGGTACTCGCGATGTACCACGATCAGGGCCTGCCCGTGCTAAAATACCAGGGCTTTGGCCGCGGCGTGAATATTACGCTCGGTTTACCTTTTATTCGTACCTCCGTTGACCACGGGACCGCGCTGGAATTAGCCGGTCAGGGAAAAGCGGACGTCGGCAGTTTTATCACGGCGCTTAATCTCGCCATCAAAATGATTGTTAATACCCAATGAATAATCGAGTCCATCAGGGCCATTTAGCCCGTAAACGCTTCGGGCAAAACTTTCTCAACGATCAGTTCGTGATCGACAGCATTGTTTCGGCCATCAATCCTCAGAAAGGCCAGGCGATGGTCGAAATCGGCCCGGGTCTCGCCGCGCTGACCGAGCCGGTCGGCGAACGCCTCGACCAGTTAACCGTTATCGAGCTGGACCGCGATCTGGCGGCCCGCCTGCAGACCCATCCGTTCCTCGGACCTAAGCTGACCATTTACCAGCAGGATGCGATGACCATGAACTTCGGCGAACTGTCGGAGAAAATGGGCCAGCCGCTGCGCGTCTTCGGCAACCTGCCGTACAACATCTCTACGCCGCTGATGTTCCACCTCTTCAGCTATACTGATGCCATTGCCGATATGCACTTTATGCTGCAGAAGGAAGTGGTTAATCGTCTGGTTGCCGGGCCGAATAGTAAAGCGTATGGTCGATTAAGCGTAATGGCGCAGTACTACTGCCAGGTGATCCCGGTACTTGAAGTCCCGCCGACCGCTTTTACGCCGCCGCCAAAAGTGGATTCCGCCGTCGTGCGCCTGGTGCCGCATCGCACCATGCCGTACCCGGTGAAGGATGTCCGCGTGCTGAGCCGTATCACTACCGAAGCCTTCAACCAGCGCCGTAAGACCATTCGCAATAGTCTCGGCAATCTGTTTAGCGTTGAAGTGCTGACGGAGCTGGGCGTCGACCCGGCGGTACGTGCGGAAAATATTTCTGTAGAGCAGTACTGTAAGATGGCCAACTGGTTATCCAACAATCTGCCTTCGAAGGAGAGCTAACCATGATTAATTCGCCTCGTGTTTGCGTCCAGGTGCAAAGCGTCTATATCGAATCGCAATCTTCTCCGGAAGAAGAGCGCTACGTCTTCGCTTACACCGTCACCATTCGCAACCTGGGGCGGAGTCAGGTTCAGCTTCTCGGCCGCTACTGGCTTATCACCAATGGACACGGTCGCGAGACGGAAGTCCAGGGTGAAGGGGTCGTCGGCGAACAGCCGCACATCCCTGCCGGCGAAGAGTATCAATACACCAGCGGCGCGGTTATCGAAACGCCGCTGGGCACCATGCAGGGTCATTATGAGATGATTGATAGCAACGGCGTACCGTTCACTATCGAGATCCCTGTCTTCCGTCTCGCAGTTCCAACGCTTATACATTAAAACAATGGCTACATACCTTATTGGCGACATTCATGGTTGCTACGATGAACTGATCGCATTGCTGGAGCAGGTGGAGTTTAACCCTGATACGGACACGCTGTGGCTCACCGGCGACCTGGTCGCGCGCGGCCCCGGCTCTCTGGAAGTGCTGCGGTTCGTGAAAACGCTCGGCGATAGCGTGCGCATCGTGCTGGGCAACCATGACCTGCATCTGCTGGCGGTGTTTGCCGGCATTAGCCGCAACAAGCCCAAAGACCGCCTGACGCCGCTGCTGGAAGCACCGGACGCTGACGAACTGCTCAACTGGCTGCGTCGCCAGCCGCTGATGCAGGTCGACGAAGAGAAAAAGCTGGTGATGGCTCATGCCGGCATCACGCCGCAGTGGGATCTGGAAACCGCCAAACAGTGCGCGCGCGATGTCGAAGCCGTGCTGGCGAGCGACTCCTATCCGTTCTTCCTCGACGCGATGTATGGCGATATGCCGAACCACTGGAGCAACGAGCTCAGCGGCCTGGCGCGCCTACGCTTTATCACCAACGCCTTCACCCGCATGCGCTATTGCTTCCCGAACGGCCAGTTGGATATGTACAGCAAAGAGGCGCCGGAAGACGCGCCTGCCCCGCTTAAGCCATGGTTTGCCATTCCGGGCCCGGTTGCCCGCGAGTACAGTATCGCCTTTGGTCATTGGGCGTCGCTGGAAGGCCGCGGTACCCCGGAAGGCATCTACGCGCTGGATACCGGCTGCTGCTGGGGAGGGGACCTGACCTGCCTGCGCTGGGAAGATAAAACGTATTTCACCCAGCGTTCCAACCGCCAGAAAAGCCTCGACGAAGGCGAAGCGGTCGCCTCCTGAGTCGATCCCGGATGGCGGCGCGCTGCGCCTTATCCGGGCTACCTCCGGTACGGGAGATTCCTGATAAAACAAAACCCCGGCCACGCCTGTGTACGACCGGATACATAGGTTACAGATCAGACCGGGAACATAGGTAACACTTTCCTAGTCTATCCGGATAATACTCTGCGCTCTCCGGTCATAGTAAGCCAGTGTCATTCCGTTAAAGATGATGGCCTCAATACCATCATCTTTTTCTTCCAGCATGATGTATTCCCCAAGCAGTGACTCGCTCAGGAACACTTCCTTCCCAATATGTATTACCCCCTTTGACATTACCCTGTACAGTCGGGCACCCTCAGGCCACTCATAGTCAGGGACCTTTCCATTCCAGCGCCTCAGGGAAGGACGCCACACCTGATCGGGGGTGGCGCCGTCCAGCGCTTCATGCGGACGTTCATGGTTGAACTCTTTCCGGTAATGACTGAACCAGACCTGCTGCTCCTCCAGTGTTCTGAAGATATTCCCGTGCTTCAGTGCACTTTTCAGCGAGCGGTGCATTCGTTCATGGCGGCCATTTTCCTCCGGATGCCCCTTCCTGATACGCTCCGGCCTGATGCCCAGTTTGATTAGCCAGACCGACAGACGACTGAGTCCCGCCACGCCGACACCAGCAAAGGGCTGCCCGTTATCCGTCCGCAGCACATCGGGCAGGCCATATTCCAGGAACGCATCGGTGAGGCACTGCCGGGCGAAAGCGGTGTTCTCATGATGGTTACCTCTGCAGCTCAGAAGATAGCGGCTGTGGTTATCCGTCAACGTAAACGGATGGCAGTATTCCCGGCTCAGCAACCTGAACTTACCTTTAAAATCAGCGCTCCAGACCTGATTGATTTCCCGGATGGGGGTCAGCGGCTGTCGGTTACCTGGGGCTCTGTGCTTTCGCTTTCTGTCCGGCACGAGACCTTCGCGTTTGAGAATATCGCCGATAGTGCTGGCTGCCGGAACCGGAAAGTCGACCCGATGATTCAGAAGCCACATACGCAGCTTTTTCGGCCCCCAGTCAGGGTGTTTTTGTCGTAATGCGATCAGATGCGTGATGATATCAGGTGGAACAATACGGGAATGAGAATGTGGCGCGCGTGAGCGGTCAAAAAGGGAAGCGGGTTCGGACGGGTCAAATCGTTCGAGCCACTTATACCCGGTTTTACGACTGATGCCGAAGCGACGGCACAGTGCGGAAAAAGAGTCCGTACCAGCGAAGCTGGCACGGATAAAATCAAGACGTTGCATCGGTCGGGTCTCAGTCCAGGGCATAGCGAGTCTCCTCTTCTATGCCAGTTATAACTGTTACCCATGTGTCCGGTCTAAAGTGTTACCTATGTTTCCGGTTTGTACCCTGACGCGACCGGGGTTTTTTAATCCACGCTATGTTAGCTTAACGACGCTCGAGGATCTCGAAGCAGTAGCTATGGGAATTTTGCGCGTCGGCATCGTGGAACTCACTGAACACCGATTCCCACTCGTCCGGATCGTAATCCGGGAAATGGGTATCGCCTTCCACTTCCGCATCAATATGGGTCAGGTAGAGTTTGTGCGCTTTCGGCAGGAACTGCTCGTAAACGCGGCCACCGCCAATCACCATAATCTCTTCCGCGTCGCCGCAGGCGGCAATCGCTTCATCAACAGACTTCACCCACTGCACGCGATCGTCGCTGCCTGGCTTGCTGCTGATAACGATATTTTTACGTCCTGGCAACGGGCGACCGATGGATTCCCAGGTCAAACGCCCCATTACCACCGGCTTGTTTAAGGTATTACGTTTAAACCAGGCGAGATCGGCAGGCAAGTCCCATGGCATAGCGTTCTCCATGCCAATTACGCGATCTACAGCTAACGCCGCAATCAGACTAATCATTGAAAATATCCCGAATGCAAAAAATTGCCGCCACTATACGGAAAGCGTAATACTTCGTCGACTGAACGAAGAGTAAAGAATAAGAAAATTTTTAGATTTGCTGGCGAGCCCACGTAACCCTCATGAGCCGCCAGATCAGGAACTAAATTGAAAACAAAATGTTAGCTGTAAAGTTAACGCAACATCTGCTTACCACCTCAGGTTGAAGGCTTATTCTCCGGCTCATCGCGAACGTCTCCGGTGTGCCGTCCTTCTTCGGTACCTTGCCAGCCGTGACGCTGCACCAACGACAGATGATTACGGTCCTCATTGATGATGCCGGTAAGCATATCGCTGGTTCGCTTGAACACCGCCACGCGAGAGGCGGCATCATTTTCCGCCATCGCCACCATCTCTTCCACCATCTGCTGGTTGAAACGGCGGAACAGATCGGCGCGCTCGCGGGCCTCATAAGCGCCCAGACCTAAGGCCTCCAGCGTCATACGGCCGCTTTTCAGCGCCGATTCGAAGGTTTCACGCTCCGGCGCTTCCACTCCGGCCTGGCGCAGCTGAATGTAGTGATCGACATCGCGGGCGCGCGAAATGATCTGCAGATGTGGGAAGTGCTCTTTCGCCAACTCCACCAGCTGCAGGCTAGCCTGCGGATCGTCGATGGCGTTGATCAGCACTTCCGCCTTTGCCGCCCCCGCCGACTCCAGCAGATCCACCCGCGTAGCATCGCCGTAAAACACCTTCATATCGAACTTGCGCAAGGTATCAACGTGGTCCGGGTCGTGATCGAGGATAACCATTTTCACGCCGCTGGAAAGCAGCACGCGCCCGGCAATCTGCCCATAGCGGCCAAAACCGGCGATAATCACCCGCGGCTGCTCTTCGTCAATCTCATCCGCTTCGCGCTCCTGGCCGCTGGCGGATTTCTCCATCCGCGTCAGCAGCACCAGCAGAATGGGCGTTGCCGCCATTGATAGCGCCACCGCCAGCGTCAGCGCCTTCGCCCACTCGCTATCCAACACATCGGCCATCTGCGCGGCGCCGAAGACCACGAAAGCGAACTCACTTCCCTGCCCCAGCAGTACGGCAAACCAGCGTCGCTGCGCGCGCGGTACACCCAGTGGTTTAGCAATCAGCCATAGCATCAGAGCCTTAATCGCCAAAAAACCCACCAGCAGGATCAGGATACGTAGCGGATGGGTGACGAGGGTACCGAAGTCGATAGACATACCGACGCCGATAAAGAACAGCCCCAACAGCAACCCTTTAAACGGTTCGATATCGCTCTCCAGCGCATGGCGGTATTCAGAACTTGCCAGAAGCACCCCGGCAAGAAACGCGCCCATCGCCATCGACAGCCCGACTTCCTCAAGCAGCAATCCGAAGCCAAAGACCAGGAACAGGGCCACGGCGCTGAATACTTCGCGCAGACCGGAACGGGCAACGAAGCGCAGCACCGGGCGGGTCAGATAGCGCCCTAATAGCACCACCAGCGCCAGCGCGCCGGCCACTTTCAACGCCGACAGCGCAAACGCGGCCAGGGTCGTTGAACCGCCGCTGGCCGCCAGCAGCGGAATCATCGCGACCAAAGGAATAGCGGCGATATCCTGGAACAACAGCACGGCAAAGGCGCTCCGCCCTAGTTGCGTCACCGTCAGGTTACGTTCGTTCATCGCCTGCATGGCAATCGCCGTCGACGACAGCGCCAACGTCATCCCGATAAGCTCCGCCACCTGCCAGCGCAAGCCAAGCAGCATGCAGAACAGCCCGATAAACGCGCCGCACACCACCATTTGCAGCGCACCGCCGCCAAATACCGAGGCGCGCAGTTTCCATAGGCGCTGCGGATCCAACTCAAGGCCTATAACAAACAACATCAGCACCACGCCGATTTCGGCGAAATGCAGAATCGCCTCAGCGTCAGTGACCAGTCGCAGTCCCCATGGGCCGATAACGCAGCCGGCAATCAGATATCCCAGCACCGATCCCAGTCCCAGACGCACGGCGATCGGCACGATAAGCGCAGCGGAGCCGAGGTAAATCAGCGCCTGTATTAGCGTATGGCTATCCATTGTTATGCGTCTCCTGCCATTCGATTAAGCGTTGACGATAATGACGGGCCTGCGCCTGCAGCGTTTCGTCATCGCAGATAAAGGTACAGTGCATCGCAAACGGCGGCAGCCATTTCATGCCACAGTACAGCGCCGTCGCCTGCAGAGGCTGCGCCAGCACGTCAAAGCCGGGGAATGAACCAATATCGAAATGGCTTTCGCCGCCGCCGGTGGTAACCGCCCACATCAGCGATTTACCGTGTAACGCAATACCGTTGTGGCCGTACGCCCAGCCGTGGGACAGTACTTTATCCATCCACAGTTTTAACAGCGGTGGAACGCTGTACCACTGCATCGGATGCTGCCAGATAACCAGATCGGCGCGCGCCAGCGCCGCCTGCTCGGCAGCGATATCGATATTGAAGTCGGGATATAGCTCATAGAGGGAGCGTATCTCTACGCCATCAAGCGTCCCTGCTTGCTCAAGCATCCGCTTATTCGCATGCGAGTGATGCGGATAAGGATGCGAGTAAATTATCAGAATCATGAATGGGCCTGTCTTTTGTATTCTTGTAGCAGTGAGTGTAGACAGTTAACTCGCTCACTGAAAGGGGGGAATGCCTGAGGAGAAGTCGAATACAGCCAATGATAATCCTTCCATCACGAAAGAATTGCAGACGATCCAGGGGGCAATCGTCGTCCCTTTTAATTCCCCATACGAATTTATTATTACTAATAATACAGTCGATGCATATTTTAAGACGAGATTAAATCATTCTTTAATAAATAAACCTATACAGTCCACAATGTACAACCAATAATTTTACGCTCTTCATCTTGAGCCTAAAAATTTTCAATCTAAAAACGAAATTCTAATATATAGCGTTAACCGGAAGCGCTATTTACGCAAATGGA
The DNA here is from genome assembly GCF_040065095.1 of Klebsiella sp. CN_Kp091. NCBI lineage: Bacteria > Pseudomonadati > Pseudomonadota > Gammaproteobacteria > Enterobacterales > Enterobacteriaceae > Klebsiella > Klebsiella sp. CN_Kp091. Next base: position 7,944 of record NZ_JBEAIO010000018.1, read on the forward strand.
CGTGTATATGAGCAACAAACACTTTGAACTAAACAGAACAACCAAAACACTGGCGAGAATATTTCCCGCCTTATTAATGTTTACGCCAATTGTTGTCAGCGCAGGCACGATTGACCAGTCAACTTCAGTACCGCAAAACTTCTCCACCGACACGGAATACGCCATCAGTAGAGACGTCACCGTCTCCTCCGCAGATAACACCCCAGCAGTATCCGTTAGCGGAATGAACGTCAAAAAAGTTACCAATGAAGGCAATATTGCCGGAACGGGAATCGGACTGGATATTAATATCGAAGGTCAATCCGTTGAAATTAATAATAATGAAAATGCAATTATTTCATCTGCAACTGATAATGCCGTTAACGTACAATCAATGGCAGGTGATTTTAATAATAGCGGAATCATTACTGGCGCTAACAACGGTATTTTCGTTAGCGAAGAGTCATCGGCAATTAGTATCACCAATACCGATACCGGCGTGATCACCGGGAAAAACGGCCTGAGTTCGCAAATTGGCCTCGGGTTAGATAACAGCGGCGCCTTCACCGGTACCGCAGGCGATGGTGTTGCGTTAAGCAACGGCAACAGCAAAATTAACAACAGCGGCACCGTGCAGGGCAGCCAGAACGGGATCAACATCGTTGATAGCGCGAAAGCCGATATCATCAACAGCGGTTTACTTGGCGGCGGCGATGCGGCCGTTATGTTTGCCAGCAGCAAAAATAACAGCCTGGTACTCAATACCGGCTCTTCCCTCATCGGCGATGTCATCTCCACGGGCTCAACGGGTAACACCGTCTCGCTGGTCGGTACCGGAACGGAAGACAGTAACTTTGTCGGCCTTAACGACGGCGACGGTTTTGCCTCCGTGAAAATGAACGGTGAAAACTGGACGCTCACCGGCAACCTCGACATCATCGGCAGCGGCGATTCCCTCCAGGTGAATAGCGGCCAGTTAACGCTGGGGGGCGCTGTCGCTAATAGCGGTAACACGCTGGTCGCGGAAGCGGCCACGCTGCAGTTGGGCGACGGGCAGAAAACCGCAACCCTCACCGGTAGCCTGACCAATAACGGCACGCTGATCTTCAATCAGGGAAGCGACTCTACTTTTGCCACCGGCATCATCGGTAGCGGTAACGTGGAAAAAGTCGATACCAACACGCTGACGCTCACCGGCGCCAATAGCTATACCGGCGATACCGTGCTCAAAAGCGGCACGACTCTGGTCGCAGAAGGCGCGACCCTCGGAGCATCCGGTAGCGATGCCACCCTCACTATCAACAATGGCGCGCAATTTGCCAGCGCAGGCGAAGTCAATAACAACATTGATATCCTCAGCGGAGGTGTCCTCGCGGCGTGGAATGCAATTGAAGGAAACGCCACGTTAAGAACATCCGGCGTCGACACCATCAATGGCAATGTGAGCAACAGCGGCACGCTGTTGCTTAGCGCCGCGGATAATAGCGTTGGCAACAATTTTACGATTAACGGCGACTATAGCGGTTCTGCCGGCAGCCAAATCGTGATGAACAGTCAGGTTGGCGAAGACAGTTCACCGACCGACCATTTGTCGATCACCGGCAGCAGCTACGGTCAATCCGGCATCAGTATCGCCAACATCGGCGGAATGGGCGCGCAAACCGTTAATGGCATGGAGATTGTCAGCGTCGGCGGCAGTTCTGAAGCACAGCTAACCTTGTCAAAACCAGTTGTCGCCGGAGCTTATGAATACGATCTTTATCAGCACAACAACGGCAACTGGTATCTGGAATCCAAAGCGACCCCGTCTGACGATCCGTCGGATGATACCGACGATGATGACAGCGGCACCGATGGCGGCAGCGGCACCGATGGCGGCAGCGGCACCGATGGCGGCAGCAGCACCGATGGCGGCAGCAATACCGATGGCGGCAGCAATACCGATGGCGGCAACAATACCGATAATGGCGATCAATCCGCGCCAGAAGTAATGGCCCCGGAAGTCGGTGCTTATCTGGGCAACTATCTTGCGGCACAGAGTATGTTCCTGCATAAACGTGACGATCGCGACCAGCTCACTTTCCGCAACGAAGACAATCTGAACACCTGGATGTACGTGAAGGGCCGCTATCATGAGAACGACGCCGGCGGCGATAAAGTCAGCTACGACACCACCACCACCGTGCTCCAGCTCGGCAGTGATTTCATGAGCAAGCCGATGGACAAAGGAATGCTGCGTGCGGGCGGCATGTTTGGCGCAGGCCAGGCGAAAACGGATTCGGATGCGAAACACAACGTGCGTGATGCGCAGGGTAAAGTCGACGGTTTCAACGTTGGCCTGTACGCCACCTGGCAGGAAGATCCGAAATTACGTCTCGGCAGCTACATCGATACCTGGGCGTCATACAGCTGGTATAACAACACCGTCACCAGCAATCGCAACAATGAAAAGTATGACAGTAAAGGTTTTGCCGCCTCTGTTGAAGTCGGCCATGCGTGGGTGATCCCTTCAGAAAGCGCGCGTACGTGGAAGATTGAGCCTCAGGCGCAGGTGATCTACAGCTATCTCGATCAGGAAAATCATACCGACCCGGATGGCGTGCGGGTAACCACCCTGGACAACAATAGCCTGTTTGGCCGTCTCGGCGTGAAGAGCAGCTACTTCGAGCAGCACGATGTTAAAGCATGGCAGCCGTATATCGCGGTGAACTGGTTGAAAGGCGCGGGTCAAAACGATCTGGCGTTCAATGGTGAAAAAGTCAGCAACGATACGCCGGACGACCGCGGTCAGTTAGAGCTGGGCGTGACCGGCAATGTGAACGAGACGACCACTATCTCGCTGCGCGCCAGCGGCGAATGGGGTGAAAACAGCTACGCCGCTTATGGCGGCCACATTCTGCTGAATCACCGTTGGTAATCGCCGTACAATGAAAGGTAAAAAGCAGTGGCCGAAGCCACTGCTTTTTTTTAGTTATCCAGCTCGTCCATAGACTTCACCTGGTCGCGATTAATCTGCTCCACGCGACCGGTTTCCGCATTTTTGTAGGATACCAGGCCAGTATCATCATCGACCTGCGGCTTACCGCTGGTCACAATTGTTTTGCCATCTGTCGTTTTGAGCGACTGATTTGATGAGCAACCTGCCACAAATACCATCGCCGTTGCCGCCAGCGCGGATGCCACCAGAATTTTGTTCCGCATTGTATCCTCCTGTCTTTTCATCAATTGGTATCGTTATCGTGCTAACTATAGTTAGCCTGACCTGACAGACAGATAAAAGCAGAACTCTCCGAAGATGAGTGCCGTAAAAAAATGGGGCTGACGATATCGTCAGCCCCTGTGTTTCGCTTTCCGGCCCGGCCGGTACGCTTATTTGGTGATTTGCGCGTGCATTTCCTGCACCGAAATGACCTTCTCGGTCGCATCGGCATTCAGCGCCATCGCGGTGGCGAAACCGCCGTTCAGGGTGGTGTCATAATGCACCTTGTACTGCAGCGCGCTGCGGCGAATCAGCTTGGAGTCTTCAATCGCCTGACGTCCTGCGGTGGTATTGATGATGTAGGTATACTCGCCATTCTTGATACGGTCCTGAATGTGCGGACGACCTTCATGCACCTTGTTCACCAAACGCGGGTTGATACCGGCTTCGCCCAGAACAATCGCAGTACCGTGGGTTGCATCCAGCTCGAAGCCCTGTTTCAGCAGTTTTGCCGCCAGGTCGACAACGCGCTCTTTGTCGCCTTCGCGAACGGAGAGCAGCGCGCGGCCCTGTTTCTTCATCGTGGAGTTGCTGCCCAGCTGCGCTTTGGCGAACGCTTCCGCGAAGGTGCGGCCCACGCCCATCACTTCCCCGGTAGAGCGCATTTCCGGCCCTAACAGCGGGTCAACGCCCGGGAATTTGTTGAACGGCAGCACCACTTCTTTGACCGAATAGTACGGCGGGATGATTTCTTTGGTGACGCCCTGCTGCGCCAGCGTTTTACCAGCCATCACGCGCGCCGCCACTTTCGCCAGCGGTACGCCGGTGGCTTTCGACACGAACGGTACGGTACGCGCCGCGCGCGGGTTGACTTCAATCAGGTACACTTCGTTGTTCTTCACCGCGAACTGTACGTTCATCAAGCCGCGAACCTGCAGCTCGAAGGCCAGCTTCTGCACCTGCTCGCGCATCACATCCTGAATCTCTTTGCTCAGAGTGTAGGCAGGCAGAGAACAGGCGGAGTCGCCGGAGTGTACGCCCGCTTGTTCGATGTGCTCCATGATGCCGCCAATCAGCACCATTTCGCCATCGCAGATAGCGTCGACGTCAACTTCAACCGCGTCGTCGAGGAAGCGGTCCAGCAGTACCGGCGCATCGTTGGAGACGCTCACCGCGGTCTGGAAGTAACGGCGCAGGTCAGCCTCGTCGTAGACGATTTCCATCGCGCGGCCGCCCAGTACGTAGGACGGACGCACCACCAGCGGATAACCGATCTCTTTTGCCTTCTCAACCGCTTGCTCAAGCGCGGTCACGGTGGCGTTCGCCGGCTGCTTCAGCTTCAGGCGGTCAACCGCATGCTGGAAGCGCTCGCGGTCTTCAGCACGGTCGATAGCATCCGGGCTGGTGCCGATAACCGGTACGCCTGCGGCTTCCAGTTCACGCGCCAGCTTCAGCGGGGTCTGGCCGCCGTACTGCACGATAACGCCTTTCGGCTTCTCGATGCGCACGATTTCCAGAACGTCCTCAAGCGTTACCGGCTCGAAGTACAGACGGTCGGAGGTGTCGTAGTCGGTCGAAACGGTTTCCGGGTTACAGTTAACCATGATGGTCTCGTAACCGTCTTCGCGCAGCGCCAGCGAGGCGTGTACGCAGCAGTAGTCAAATTCGATACCCTGGCCGATACGGTTCGGGCCGCCGCCGAGAACCATGATTTTATCGCGGTCTACGGACGGGTTGGATTCGCACTCGTCTTCATAGGTGGAATACATGTAGGCGGTATCGGTGGCGAATTCCGCCGCGCAGGTATCCACGCGCTTGTAGACCGGGTGCAGGTTGTACTGGTCGCGCAGCTTGCGGATTTCCGCTTCGCGCACGCCCGCCAGCTTCGCCAGACGCGCATCGGCAAAGCCTTTACGCTTCAGGTGACGCAGGAAATCAGCGTCGAGGCCGTTGATGCCCACTGCCGCCACTTTCTCTTCCAGGCGCACCAGTTCTTCGATTTGTACCAGGAACCAGCGGTCGATGTTGGTCAGGTTGAAGACGCCGTCGACGGAGAGACCGGCGCGGAAGGCATCAGCGATGTACCAGATACGCTCGGCGCCCGCGTCTTTCAGCTCGCGGCGGATTTTGGTCAGCGCTTCCGGATCGTCGAGGCTGACTTTCGGGTCGAAGCCGGTGGCGCCCACTTCCAGACCGCGCAGTGCTTTCTGCAGCGATTCCTGCTGCGTGCGGCCAATTGCCATCACTTCGCCGACGGATTTCATCTGCGTTGTCAGACGGTCGTTAGCGCCAGCGAATTTTTCGAAGTTAAAGCGTGGAATTTTGGTCACAACGTAATCGATGGACGGTTCGAAGGAGGCCGGAGTACGGCCGCCGGTGATATCGTTCATCAGTTCGTCGAGGGTGTAACCCACCGCCAGCTTCGCTGCCACTTTGGCAATCGGGAAGCCGGTCGCTTTGGAAGCCAGCGCCGAAGAGCGGGAGACGCGCGGGTTCATTTCGATGACGATCAGGCGACCATCTTTCGGGTTCACCGAGAACTGTACGTTAGAGCCGCCGGTTTCCACGCCGATTTCACGCAGTACCGCCATCGAGGCGTTACGCATGATTTGGTATTCTTTGTCGGTCAGGGTCTGCGCCGGGGCGACGGTGATGGAGTCGCCGGTGTGAATCCCCATGGCATCGAAGTTTTCAATCGAGCAGACGATAATGCAGTTATCGTTCTTATCGCGCACCACTTCCATCTCGTACTCTTTCCAGCCGATCAGCGATTCATCAATCAGCAGTTCGTTGGTCGGAGAGAGATCCAGGCCGCGTTCGCAGATTTCTTCGAACTCTTCGCGGTTATAGGCAATACCGCCGCCGGTGCCGCCCATAGTAAAGGACGGACGGATGATGCATGGGAAGCCAACGTCAGCGGCCACCGCCAGCGCTTCTTCCATGGTGTGCGCAATGCCGGAACGCGCGGTGTCGAGGCCGATTTTCTTCATCGCCACGTCGAAGCGACGGCGGTCTTCCGCTTTATCGATCGCATCGGCGGTCGCGCCAATCATGGTCACGCCGAACTCTGCCAGCACGCCCTGACGCTCCAGCTCCAGCGCGCAGTTCAGCGCGGTCTGGCCGCCCATGGTCGGCAGCACCGCGTCCGGGCGCTCTTTTTCGATAATTTTACGCACCACTTCCCAGTGAATCGGCTCGATATAGGTCGCATCGGCCATTTCCGGGTCGGTCATGATAGTCGCCGGGTTGGAGTTCACCAGAATAACGCGGTAACCCTCTTCGCGCAGGGCTTTACAGGCCTGGGCGCCAGAGTAGTCAAACTCACACGCCTGACCGATAACAATCGGGCCCGCGCCCAGAATCAGGATACTTTTTATGTCTGTACGTTTTGGCATGGCTCTTTTACTCCTGATTATTTCGCGGACTGACGGTATTGCTCAATTAACTCGATAAAGTGGTCGAACAGCGGCGCGGCATCGTGCGGGCCCGGGCTCGCTTCAGGGTGACCCTGGAAGCTAAACGCCGGCTTGTCGGTACGATGGATCCCCTGCAGGGTGCCGTCGAACAGTGACTTATGGGTCACGCGCAGGTTGGCAGGCAGCGTCGCTTCATCAACGGCAAAGCCGTGGTTCTGGGCGGTAATCATCACGACGTTGTTATCGATATCTTTAACCGGGTGGTTGCCGCCGTGGTGGCCGAATTTCATCTTAATGGTCTTCGCACCGCTCGCCAGCGCCAGCAGCTGATGGCCGAGACAGATGCCAAAGACCGGAATATCGGTGGTGAGGAATTTTTCAATCGCCGTGATGGCGTAATCGCACGGCGCCGGGTCGCCTGGGCCGTTGGAGAGGAAAATACCGTCCGGATTCAGCTTAAGCACGTCTTCAGCCGACGTTTGCGCCGGAACGATAGTCAGGCGACAACCGCGGTCAACCAGCATCCGCAGGATGTTGCGCTTGGCGCCGAAGTCATAAGCCACGACGTGGAACGGCAGCTCGCTTTCCGCCTTCGCTTCCGGCAGGTCGCCCGCCAGTGTCCAGCTCCCCTGGGTCCAGGCGTAGGTTTCTGCGGTAGTGACCTCTTTCGCCAGATCCATACCGTTCAGGCCAGGGAACGCCTGGGCTTTTTCCAGCGCCAGCTGGGCATCAAGGTTATCGCCCGCGATGATGCAGCCATTCTGCGCCCCTTTCTCACGCAGTAAACGCGTCAGCTTACGGGTATCGATATCGGCAATGGCCACAATGTTATGGCGCTTGAGGTAAGAAGAAAGGTCTTCGGTATTGCGGAAGTTGCTGGCAATCAGCGGCAGGTCGCGGATCACCAGACCTTGTGCGTGTACCCGGGAAGATTCTTCATCGGCGGCGTTGGTGCCGACATTACCAATATGGGGATAAGTAAGAGTGACGATTTGGCGGGAATAGGAAGGATCAGTGAGGATTTCTTGATAACCGGTCATTGAAGTATTGAAAACGACTTCCCCAACCGCCGTGCCGGTTGCCCCAATGGCCCGACCGTGAAACTGGGTTCCGTCTTCCAGAACCAAAAGCGCTGACTTAATCAAAACACCCTCCAGAGAATATTCACTCACTTTATTTGCATATTAATGCAGAACGTAGATCTGAATCAATGCAAATTTTTGCCCGCAGAATTTTGGCAAACGGCGGCATTCTGGAGAGATGTCGGGTAAAAGTCAACTTAAAGCGGATATTTTTAATCTTATTTTACGCCACTGGCGCGTAACGGGCGTTTTTCACGGTAAAAAGATCAACTAACCTGGTTGAGAAAACGCTTGCGGGCGAGGAAAACTGTAAAATCACTCGACGGAGGGGGAAAAAGTGGACCAGATGGTCAAAATTTACAATTCAATAACTAAAAACATTAGTAAGATATAGTTTTTTGAAGCTTTAAGAAGAAAAAAAGATAAAATCAGTCAAAATAAAAAAGGGCAATAAAATATTGCCCTTTGCAATCAATTACATATTGAATGCAATAACCACATCACGATGGGTAATAATCATTATAAAGCATTCAGATCAAGCACATCTTTCATGTCAAATAGACCATTTTTTTTGCCTTTCAGCCACAAAGCAGAACGAACGGCGCCATTGGCAAATGTCATCCGGCTGGAGGCCTTATGGGTAATTTCGATACGTTCGCCGATATCAGCGAACATCGCCGTATGTTCGCCGACGATGTCGCCCGCGCGAACGGTAGCGAAACCAATAGTACCCGGAACACGTTCACCGGTATGGCCCTCACGGCTGTAGACGGCGCAGTCCTTCAGATCTTTGTTCAGTGCCCCGGCGATCGCCTCACCCATCGCCAGCGCGGTGCCTGACGGGGCGTCCACTTTATGCCTATGGTGCGCTTCGATGATTTCGATATCGGTATAATCGCCCATCACCTTCGCCGCCTTCTCCAGCAGCTTTAACAACACGTTGACGCCAACGCTAAAGTTAGCGGCAAAGACGATAGCAATCTCCTGTGCGGCATCGCTAATCGCCTGCTTTCCGGCATCATCAAAACCGGTAGTGCCGATCACCATCCCTTTGCCGTACTGACGGCAGAAAGCCAGATGGTTGAGCGTGCCTTCCGGGCGGGTAAAATCGATTAAAACATCGAAATCATTGCTTACCGCCGCCAGGCTGCTTTGGACGGTAACGCCTGATTTACCAACGCCCGCCAGCTCGCCCGCATCGCTGCCCACCAGGCTCGAACCTTCGCGCTCCAGCGCCGCGCCAAGCGCCACGCCGTCCATTTGCAGCGCAGCCTGAATTAACTGGCGTCCCATCCGGCCGCCCGCGCCGGCGATGGCCACGCGGATTTGTGCATCTTGCATAGCTATTCTCTTTTGTTAACTTCACGTGAATTGTTTTCAGAGTAACCAGCCCATTGCATAGCCGCTACTCAAAAACGCCGATAATTAGAAATTTATGACAAACGGCGGTCGATATCAGTAAAAACTATATGATTGTGCCGCGATTCGGCGTTTAAGTAGTGAAATTCGGGAGGGGCACGTAGCGCCCCGCCCGCGCGACGCGGGCTAAGGCGTTGTTGTACGCAATCAAAGGGGGAAAAGCGCGCCTGCGGGGAAAGCGGATAAAAACCAGGTTACCGCCAATAAATCTGCGCTGCCGCCGGGGCTGAGATGGCGAGCAATCAGCTCGTCGTCGAGTTGGCGTAGCGCCTCCAGCCCACCGTCAGCCATGACGCCGCCCTGCCACAACAGCCGCTGCGCCTCCTGCTGCACAAAGTTCAGGCCGGCAAGCCCGCCGCGCGAAACCAGATTGGTGTCATCATTCCATGCCATCAGATGCAGCAAGGTTTGCAGCAGCGCCAGGTTACTATCGCCGGTCTCTTCCATCATGCGGTTGAACACCGGCAGCGCCTGGGTGCGTACGGTACGAAAGCCGCTCTCAGCCTCGCCGCGAGCACCGGAGAGGCCGTAACGTAGAAAATGGGCTTCGCCTTTGCTTAACGGTTCGCCGCTGGAAGCGGAGAGTTCTTGCATAACCATGCCGCGACAGAATCGCGCCACCTGGTCGCACAGCCGATGCTGTTCAATCGGCTCGCCTTTCGATACCAGCCTTCCCGCCGCCGCGCTCAGCAAACCAAAAGCGAAGATCGCCCCACGATGGGTATTCACTCCGCCGGTGGCCTCCAGCATATCGTTTTCGCAGGCCATCCCCACCGGACGCAGCATCATTAACACCTGTTCCGGCACGATCGCCGCGGTATCGTGGCCCATGATGAAAAATTTCTCCATCCACGGCGCCACCACCGCGGTACTGGCCTCAAACGAGGCCAGGTCCATATCGTGATGGGCGCCAGCGTTACGAATATCCACCAACCCGGGCTTTGGGGTCAGGCGAACTTCGGTCAACAGCGCGCGCTCTACCGCGCTGACCACCTCTTCAGCGTTCAGCGGTTTCACGCGCAGCGAACGCTGCGGATTGATTAACACTTCGCTCATTGCCCTTCCCCCTCTGCATTTAGTCGCTGTTTTTCACCTGACGAATAACATCAAGCACGGAGCCATCGCGATAGCGCACCACCGCCACCACCCGATCGGTAAACTCGATCGGCTGCGGCTTGCCGGTTAGCAGTTCCGCACGCTGCTGCAGTTCCTCAATAGTCATCAGCGCAATGCCCGCGTTGCGCAAATTGTCGATCAGATCCTGGCGCGCCGGGTTTACCGCTATGCCATGGTCGGTGACCAGCACATCTACGCTGGCTCCCGGCGTGACGCGGGTCAGCACTTTTTCCACGACGCAGGGAATACGGCCGCGAACTAATGGCGCGGTAATGATGGTCAAATCCGCGCCGGCGGCGGTATCGCTATGGCCGCCGGATGCGCCGCGCAGTACGCCATTGGAGCCGGTCATCACGTTAACGTTAAAGTCGGTATCGATTTCCAGCGCGCTGAGCATCACCACGTTTAAGCGCTCGCAGGAGGCGCCTTTAGAGCCCGGGCTGGCATACTGGTTGGTGGAAATCTCTACGTGATTCGGGTTCTGCGCTAATGAACGCGCCGCGTCGCCATCAAACGACTGGGTATCGAGCAGCGTTTTAATCAACCCTTTTTCGTGCAGGTCAACCATCGTCCCGGTGATCCCGCCAAGGCCAAAGCTGGCGGTAATACCGTTACGGCGCATTTTGTCTTCGAGGAAGCGGCTCACCGCCAGCGAGGCCCCGCCGGTACCGGTCTGCAGCGAGAAACCGTCTTTAAAGTAACCGGAATGCTCAACGACTTTCGCCGCCTGACGGGCGATTAGCAGCTCACGCGGGTTGCTGGTCAGACGGATCGCGCCAGCGGTGATTTTTTCCGGATCGCCGACTTCGTCCACCTGAACAATCAGATCCACCTGATCCTGAGCGATGCTGGCCGGGTAGTTAGGGTAAGCCACCCACTCTTCGGTCAGCAGCACCACGCATTTGGCATGTTCCGCATCAACGCGCGCGTAGCCCAGCGAACCGCAACGTGATTTTCCGCTAAAGCCGTTGGCATTACCAAACTCATCGCAGCAGGGGACGCCGAGAAACGCGACATCAATCGACAGCTCGCCGCTTTGAATCAGCTGTACGCGACCGCCATGGGAGTGGATCTGTACCGGGTTTTCCATCAAGCCGGCGGAGATCTCCTCGCCGAGCTTACCGCGCAGGCCGGAGGTGTAGATCTGGCGGATCACGCCATTTTTAATATGCTCGATCAGCGGCCAGTGGGCGTCGATCAGCGAACTGGATGCCAGCGTCAGATCGCGAAAACCCATTTCCGCCAGCTTCGCCACCACCATATTGACGACTTTGTCACCGCCGCGAAACGCGTGGTGGAACGAAATGGTCATGCCGTTTTGCAAACCGGAACGACGAATCGCCGTTTCCAGCGAATCGCAGATTTTACGCTGACGTTTTTCGCTTTCGCTGGCCAACCACGGGCTTTTCGCCGTCACGCCCGCATAAGGCGCTAACCCTTCCGGCATCACGTACTGCTGATTAAGCATTGTTACTGTCTCTTTCATCTTATTCCCCTTAATCACGAATACCGGAAGCCGAGAGCGCCACCACTTTGCGAGCATGGTCGATAATCGGTCCATCGATCATCTTGCCGTTCAGCGATACCACGCCAAGACCGCGCGTTTCGGCTTCTTCCGCCGCGGCAATCACTTCCAGCGCGTGATCGACCTCTTTGCGCGTCGGGGCATAGACCTGATGCAGGAGTTCAATTTGTCGTGGGTTAACCAACGATTTGCCGTTAAAACCGAGGTTTTTGGCCAGATTCGCTTCCGCCAGGAAACCCTCTTCGTTGTTGATATCCGACCACACCACGTCATAGGCGGCGATGCCGGCAACGCGCGCCGCATGCAGTACGGCGCAGCGGGCATAGAACAGTTCAGTACCGTCGCCGCGGGAAGTGCCCATATCCATAACGTAATCGAAGGCCGCCAGCGCAATCGCCGCCAGACGCGGGCTGGCGCGGGCGATCTCCACCGCGTTCACCACCCCCAGCGCCGACTCAATAGCCGCCATCAGTTTGGTGCTGCCCACTTCCCGGCCGCATTCGCGCTCAATCCGCTCAACATGCGCTTCCAGCTCATGGATATCTTCTTTACTGTCGGTTTTCGGCAGACGCACCATATCCACGCCCGCGCGGACTACCGCTTCAAGGTCGGCAAGACCGAATGGCGTATTCAGCGGGTTAATACGCACCACGGTTTCGATATCCTGATACAGCGGATGCTGCAGCGCCTGATGCACCAACAGGCGAGCGGTATCTTTTTCGCGTAGCGAAACGGCATCTTCAAGGTCGAACATCACCGCATCGGCGCCGTACACGAATGAAGTGCTTAACATGGCGGCATTGGCGCCAGGGATGAACAGCATACTGCGACGTGGTTTCATAGCTGGCTCCATTGTAATTGGGACTGTTGCGCCGCCCGCAGCGCCGCGGCCTGTACGCGGGCACGCAGTACGCACTCCAGCGCGCCTTTATCATCGACCACCACGTTGGCCTGCTTCACGCCAAGCTGCGCCAGCGTTTCTCTGACCACCTGCTCAATCGCGGCGCCAAACTGCTGTTTCACAATGCTGTCGATTTCCAGCTGAATGCCCGGCTGCGCCGCCGGTCCAATCCTGACCATCACATCGCTGGATTCCAGCGTGCCGGCCAGGGCGTCAATCTTCATTTCCATAGGGGAAAATCCTTAGTTAGGGCATAAAAATCAGGCGGTTTGATGTTCGCTTTCCGCCAGTTGCATCAGAAAAGAGAGGGTTCCCGGCGGCACCAGTGCCGCGACCGCCTGCCAGTTGCGTTGCCGATAGAGTTCGCGCACTCGCGAGGCCGACACGGGTCCGCCATTTTTTTCGATTCGCGCCAGCTCAACCACTTCAATGGGCGGCGCGTCGCCTGGCGCTTCCAACAGTGACTTCATGCGCTGGTTGTAATTACGGGTCAGGGGACACAGCGGCTCGGTGCCGACAAAACGATGGGTTATCTGCAGCGCCGGGGCCAGACGTTCGCGGAAGAGCTGCAGGTCAATCTGGCTGTGGCAGTCATCGACCACACCCTGCTCTTTCAGGAAATAGCCGGGGAACGTCGCCCGCGAGATCAGATACGCCGAACCGGGGTGCAGCGTCACTTTGTCGATGCCGGTAATCCCCTGTTCGATCAGCGTGAAGCGATCGTGATAGGAAAAGCAGGATGCATCTTCCTTGACCACAAACAGATGCAGCCAGTCGCACTGCCGTGCCGCCTGTTCCACCAGCCAGCGGTGACCAAGGGTGAAGGGATTGGCGTTCATCACAATAGCGCCGATTTTTTTTCCCGGTTGACGGTACATTGCCAGCTGACGGCAGTAACGAGTCAGACGTTCGCGGCTGTTTTCCATCAATACGGCGCGGTCGCCCGCCTGGGCTATCGGCCAGAAGCCGGCGCCGGAGAACAGCGCGGCATTGCTCGGTTTAGTAAATAAGAACAGTTCGCTGCGCCCCAGTTCATAGGCCAGCGTCAGGAGTTCGGTCAGTAATTTAAGGCTCAGCCCCTCCCCCTGTAGCGAGGGATCGACGGCGATGCATTTCAGTACATTACCGGCAATGGCGCCGCAGCCGACCAGCCGCTGCCGATACTCCGCCACGATTGCCATCTCGCAATCGGCTTCTAACGACAACTGATGCTGATGAAGAAACCGATCGATCGCCTCTCGCCGCGGTTGATCCTTTAATAGCTGAACGCGTTTTAATATCAGAGTCATTTTTTAGCGCTTCGTTATTCTAAAACGAACTGTATTTCGCCAGCGTTCGACTATTGATACTTGTATTTAAGTCACAGTTTTCCCCGTGGCTTAATTAGCTTTATGGTTTTTATGTTGTTAATTAATTCAGAATAATAAAAATAATTAAATTAATAAAAAACACGAGTATTCAGTGAAGGCAATCACACCTTAGCACTAAGTCTATTTATTACTATGCGCCGGTATTACTACTCCATCAATAAACAGGAAAACGTTTATGACCAACATGAGTCAGGCTCCGGCGACGGAGAAAAAGGGCGTTAGCGACCTGCTGGGATTTAAAATCTTCGGCATGCCGCTCCCCCTTTACGCGTTTGCGTTAATTACGCTATTACTTTCACATTTTTATAACGCTTTACCCACCGACATCGTTGGCGGCTTTGCCATCATGTTTATTATCGGCGCCATATTCGGCGAAATAGGTAAACGCCTACCGATATTCAACAAATATATAGGTGGCGCCCCGGTAATGATTTTCCTGGTTGCCGCTTATTTCGTTTACGCCGGTATTTTCACGCAAAAAGAAATCGATGCTATCAGCAACGTTATGGATGAAAGTAACTTCCTTAACTTATTCATCGCGGTATTAATTACCGGGGCGATTCTGTCGGTAAACCGCCGTCTGCTGCTGAAATCGCTGCTCGGCTATATTCCAACTATCCTGATGGGCATTGTCGGCGCGTCGATTTTCGGCATCGCTATCGGTCTGGTGTTCGGCATTCCGGTAGATCGCATCATGATGCTGTACGTCCTGCCGATCATGGGCGGCGGCAACGGCGCGGGCGCGGTTCCGCTGTCGGAGATCTATCACTCCGTCACCGGTCGTTCTCGCGAAGAGTATTACTCAACCGCTATCGCTATTCTGACCATCGCTAACATCTTCGCCATCGTCTTTGCCGCCGTCCTCGATATCATCGGCAAAAAACACACCTGGATGAGCGGCGAAGGCGAACTGGTGCGTAAAGCCTCGTTCAAAGTCGAAGATGACGAGAAAGCGGGACAAATCACGCATCGTGAAACCGCCGTCGGTCTGGTGCTTGCCACGACCTGTTTCCTGCTGGCGTACGTCGTCGCGAAGAAAATCCTGCCAAGCATTGGCGGCGTTTCGATTCACTACTTCGCGTGGATGGTGCTGATCGTTGCAGCGCTGAACGCCTCCGGCCTGTGTTCACCGGAAATCAAAGCCGGCGCCAAGCGTCTGTCTGATTTCTTCTCTAAACAGCTGCTGTGGGTACTGATGGTCGGCGTCGGCGTTTGCTACACCGACCTGCAGGAAATCATCAACGCCATCACCTTCGCTAACGTCGTTATCGCCGCCATTATCGTTATCGGCGCAGTGATCGGCGCGGCGATCGGCGGCTGGATGATGGGCTTCTTCCCAATTGAATCAGCGATCACCGCTGGCCTGTGTATGGCTAACCGCGGCGGTTCCGGCGACCTGGAAGTTCTTTCTGCCTGTAACCGTATGAGCCTTATCTCTTATGCGCAAATCTCCTCCCGTTTGGGCGGCGGTATTGTGCTGGTCATCGCCAGCATCGTGTTCGGCATGATGATTTAACCCATACGCACGATGGCGCCGTTGAGCGGCCGAAGAAGTTGACCCAGTCAGGGACCAGCGCCGGGGGCGGCTGCGGGAAATCCACCCTGCTCCTTAGCCGGAAGCGTCGACAAGCTCGCCAACCAACGCGCCATCGTGCCCTTATTCGAGATTTTTTATGACTGATGCCGTTCTGTTAGGCGAAGGCTTCACCCTGATGTTCCTCGGCATGGGCTTCGTGCTGGCGT
>NZ_JBEAIO010000019.1:0-21078 GCF_040065095.1 Klebsiella sp. CN_Kp091
CCGGGAGTACAGAGGGCGGCGGCGACTGGCCGCCCTCTGTGCGCTCCCTGCGCCACGGAAAACATATTGCATATAACTCAACCAGGAGCGCAATGTTCTCTGAAGCGACACGCGATAAACGTTTTTCTCAAGAGAAAAGTTGCCAACCGATAACAGTATCTACAACTCATACAGGGCTTTTATTTAATATAGGTAAAGGCGGTGGTGACGCGGCTCACACCGCTTACCCGGCTGGCGATATCCGCCGCTGCGCGGCCTTCACGGTCGGTGACCAGGCCCATCAGGAACACTTCGCTATTTTCGGTCGTCACTTTCACATTGGAAGACTTCACCTGATCGCTGCCCAGCAGTTGGGAACGAACTTTGGTGGTGATCCAGGTATCCGACGACGCGGTGCCTAAGCCAATCGGCTGGCCTTGACGTACTTCATTGAAGACTTCGGTAGTCCCTTCAACCCCCATCGCAATTTGTTTGGCGCGAGAGGAGAGATCGGCGGTCGGCGACTGGCCGGTCAGCAGGACTTTGCCCTGATAAGCGGTGACGTTAATACGCGCTTCTTTCTTAATCTGTTCATCTTTCCCTAAGGCGCTGTTAACGCGCAGCTCCAGGGTGCTGTCATCAACCTGCGTACCCACCGTACGCGGGTCCGTTGCCGCTTTGGTGCCGACGGCTGCCGTACCGACTACCGCTGCGGCGACGCAGCCCTGTAGCAGTAGCGCAGAAAGCAGGATGGCGAGGGGCGAGAGAGCCTTCATGTGTTCTCCTTATTCGTCCTGGTGTGGAAAAAGCGTGTTATCAATCAAATCGCACAGACAATTGACGGTAAGCATGTGCATTTCCTGGATCCGCGCGCTGCGGTGTGAAGGAATGCGGATTTCAACGTCCTGCTGACCTAACAGGCCAGCCAGCTCGCCGCCGTCGTAACCGGTTAGCGCCACGATAGTCATATCGCGGGTGACCGCCGCTTCCACGGCTTTCACGATATCCCGGCTATTGCCGCGCGTAGAAATCGCCAGCAGTACGTCGCCGGCGTGTCCCAGCGCGCGCACCTGCTTAGCATAGATTTCATCATGCAGGCGATCGTTGGCGATTGCGGTTAAGACCACATTATCGGTATTTAGTGCAATGGCGGGTAAACCAGGGCGCTCTGTTTCGAAACGATTGATCATGCTGGCAGCAAAATGCTGTGCGTTGGCGGCGGAGGTGCCATTACCACAACAGAGGATTTTGTTGCCGTTAAGCAGCGACTGAACGAGCGTCATTGCCGCGCGCGAGATGGCGTCCGGGAGCGCTTCCGCGGCGGCGATTTGGGTTTGAATGCTTTCGGTAAAGCAGGCTTTAATTCTGTCGAGCACGGGATCCCTTAAATCTGATAATACGCTATTCGCCAAAGGCGTTTTTCAGCCATTGAATGTCGTTGCCGGTGAAGGCTACCACATCGAAACGGCAATCCACAGTATCAAAACTCCCATTCTGTCGGGAGAGCCACAGACGAGCGGCCTTGAGAAGGCGTTGTTGCTTTTGCGGCGTGACGCTGGCGGCGGCATCGCCGTAGCTGGCGCTGCGCCGGTAGCGCACTTCGACGAACACGATAACCGCGCCGTCGCGCATAATAAGGTCGATCTCGCCGCCGCGCTCGCGGGCGTTGGCGGCGATAAAACGCAGTCCATGCCGTTCTAACCACCGACGCGCCTGGCTTTCCCAGGCGTCGCCGGTCTGTTTACTTAGTTGGCTGCGACGATTTGTCCCTGTTGGTACTTGAGCCATGATAACTTCCTGTTAATCACGCAGTCCGGCGTGGCCGTCAGATCGCCCGTATTGCCGTTCAGCTGGTAACCTGGGCTCTGGCGCATTTGCGCGAAATGATTCGCCAGCGACCAGGCATCGGCGCCCATTGCATACAGCCGCGCCAGCGAGTAGTCGTTACGCACGGTGGAGAGCGCCTGCTGCATCAGCGCCGGGTTACTGCCGGCCAGCATCGGGATTTCGCTATATTGCAGACCTTCCATCTCCAGACGGAAATCCGGGCCAGAGGTGCCTTGCGCGCTACGGGAGCTGGCGTACAGGGTGACGTTGCTCTGGCTGCCGTTGCGCATCGCGATCAGCGGCTTGATATAGCCAATTTGTTCCGGGGTGGCGACGATATAGGCGGCATCGATGCTGCCGCCGCTGCTGACCGGAACGTCGCTTGGGCTGCCGAGCGAGCTATCTACAGATGACGGCAGCGTCGATACCGGGCTGCCGGTCAGTGAGATCCCGCCGCCGTTGACGCCGGATTTCAGCTCCGCCGTCGATCCCAGACGCTGCTGCAGCACCGTACCGCCGCCCAGCTTCAGCCACTCGTCGGCGAAAGCGCTGACCACGCGGTCGCCAAGCGCGCCGCGCGGCACCAGCAGTAACGGCGTTTGTTTGCCCTGATCGTGAATATGACGCGCCGCGTCGCGGGCTTCATCTTCCGGGGAGAGCGCAAAGTAGCACAGGTTCGGGCGGTTCTCGACTTTCCCCGGCTGGTTAAGGGCCAGCACGTTCAGCGAGGTGTTGCTTTTCATCACCTCTTCGACGTTTTCTTTCAATAGCGGGCCGACAACGATGGTTGCGCCGTCCTGCTGTACCTGCGCCAGAAGCTGGCTCATCGGCTCGCTGGTGGTGTCGTAAATTTTCAGCTCAGCGGCAGGATTGGCGGTTGCCGCCACCGCGGGCTGCGGCTGCGCGGCTGGCGCGCTCACCGGTTGTGCTACCGGCTGTGCTGCCGGCGTTGCGGCAACCGGGGCGGGTAGCGGAGCGGCTGCTGGTTTTGCGGCAGGCGCGGCCTGCGTTTCCGCTGGCGCCTGCACCGGTGCGGCCTGGCTGCCGGTGGCGGTGAGATCGCCGACTTCCGCCTGCGAAGGGCTCACCACATCATTATTGCCGGCAACATTCGCCGCCTGGGCGACCTGCGCCGGCACTGCGTTGCCCTGGACCGCTGGGGCGCCATTCTTCGCCGCTTCAAAACCCTGCTGGATAGTGCGGCCGAAAATCGCCGCCTGGCCGTTCAGAGGCAGCAGCAGGGCGATTTTATTGGTCGAGGCCAGTTTATAGTTTTGCATGTTCACCAGCGCGGTGGGCAGCATCTGCGCCCCCGGGTTCTGCGGATAACGGATTTGCCAGTCTTTGACGCCCGCTTTCAGCATCGCCGGATCGTTGCGGTTATCGAACCACATCCGCTGCAGATCCAGCCAGCCCTGCAGCACGTTTTCGTCGGCATTGATCACCAGCGCGTTGGCCTGCTGTGGGGTCATCGCCGTCAGCGCTTTCCACGTGGCGTCGATGTTTTGTTGTTTTTGTTTCGCCTGGCTTAGCAGGGGTTGCTGGGCAATCAGCGCGCGCAGCAGCGCCAGAGAGGGCTGCCCCTGGCTGGCGTCAATTTGCGCCTGCCAGTAGCGCGGCTGCTGATTTTTCTCAAAACTGAGAGGGTCGAGTTTGCTCAGTAATGCCTTCGCGCCCTGGTAATCGCCTTGCGCCAGTTTGACTTCCACCGCCAGCAGCGACTGTTCGCGGGCCTGCGTGCTGTTCAGGTTCGACGGCAGTTGGTTGTACAGGTCGATAGCCTGCTGCTTCTTACCTTCCTGCAGCAGTGCACGAATGGCGAGTAATTGCCAGTTGGTCTTGCTATCATTCGTGCTTTGCTGCATCTGCTGTAGGTAGAAACTGGAGTTGGCCTGCGACGTACCCTGCATAAACGCCGTGCTTTGATCCTGCGTGTGGGTGCCGCAGCCAGCAAAAAGAAGAGTAGCCAGCAATACGGGCAGACAGCGCGCGGGCTTAGAACGAAGAAATGTTGACGGTACCATATGTATCCAGTGATATTTTTTTGGCTCAATGCTCAATATTAAATCGGCAATACGGACGAGACAATGAAACAACACGAATCAGCGGATAATTCTCAGGGGCAACTGTATATTGTGCCCACTCCGATAGGGAATCTGTCTGATATCACGCAGCGCGCACTGGAAGTGTTGCAAGCTGTTGATTTAATTGCTGCTGAGGATACCCGCCATACCGGTTTGCTGCTGCAGCATTTTGCGATTAACGCCCGTTTATTTGCCCTTCACGACCATAACGAGCAGCAAAAGGCCGAAACACTTTTAGCGAAATTAAAAGAAGGACAAAACATCGCGCTGGTGTCCGATGCCGGCACGCCGCTGATTAACGATCCCGGCTACCATCTGGTGCGCACCTGCCGTGAAGCCAATATCCGCGTGGTGCCGCTACCGGGCCCATGTGCCGCGATTGCCGCTCTGAGCGCCGCCGGTTTGCCGTCAGATCGTTTCTGCTACGAAGGTTTCCTGCCGGCGAAATCGAAAGGCCGCCGCGATACCCTGAAGGCGCTGGAAGAAGAACCGCGCACCATTATCTTCTATGAGTCAACGCACCGCCTGGTGGAGAGTCTGGAAGATATCTGCGCGGTTTTGGGCGAATCCCGCTACGTGGTGTTGGCGCGCGAGCTGACCAAAACCTGGGAGTCTATCCACGGCGCGCCGATTGGCGAGCTGGTGGCGTGGGTGAAGGAAGACGAAAATCGCCGCAAAGGCGAGATGGTGCTGATCGTCGAAGGTTTTAAGGCCCAGGAAGAGGCGCTGCCGGCAGCCGCGCTGCGGACTCTGGCGCTGCTACAGGCGGAACTGCCGTTGAAGAAAGCCGCCGCGCTGGCCGCGGAAATCCACGGCGTGAAGAAGAACGCGCTGTATAAATACGCGCTGGAGCAGCAGGGGGAGTAAGCCTGTCAGGTGTAGCTGAGGACAGCAAGGTGCCTTCTGATGTTGAAGGGCACCTTGGATTTCATCCTACATGTCGGAATAAATGTCGGAATAAATGTCGGAATAAATGTCGGAATAAAATCGCCGATTTGCGCGCAATTACACGATCTTCAATTCCACCTTCTTGCTATTTAACGCCGCGCGGTCGGCGTCACTGATGCCGTCGTCGGTAATCACGCAGTCAATTTTGTCCATCGGCAGGACCTGGTTAAAGCCCCGGCGATTGAATTTGCTGGCATCGAGCACGGCGATCACTTGATGTGCGGCGGCGGCCATCACGCTGCTGATCGAATAGCCTTCATTAAAGGTGGTGATGCCGTTGGTCGCATCGATACCATCGGCGCCAACGAACATCAGGTCGGCGCAAATCCCCTGCAGCGAACGTTCAGCGATGGTTCCGTGCATTGAATGCGTTTTGTGCCGAACCGTACCGCCGCATACCACCAGCGTAATATCTTTATTTTCCGACAGCGTAAATGCGGCGGGTAGGCTATTGGTGATGACGGTGATATTGGTCATTCGTACCAGCGCCTCGGCTATCAGCAGCGTGGTGCTGCCGCTATCGAGGATCACCGTCATGCCTTCATGGATCATTGCCGCGGCGGCCTGAGCGATGCGCTTTTTCGGATCGCTGGCGAGCTGGTAACGATCTTCCAGTACCACTTCCAGGTTATCACTCTCGGTCAGATCGCTACCCGGGCGGGCGGCGCCGCCGTGAAAACGGGTCACCAGGCCTTTCTCTTCCAGCATACGGAGGTCGGCGCGAATGGTGACTTCAGAGATGCCAAAGAGATTCGAAAGGTCTAAAACCAATACGCTGCCCTGCGTATTCACCATATCGACGATTTTGTTCCTTCGTTCAAATGAGTTCATCTTGATTTGCCTGATAATTAACTCAACTTAGTTTAATCGAAGGATAACGAAAGTTGAACGATAATTTTCGAAAGGTAATGTGAGCCAGCGCAGATTGCTGGCTCAAGCGATCAGGAAAGTTTAAGTAGGATTTTACCCTGCATCGGCGCGCCGTTTAGCGCCTGAACTTCGCGAGCAAAACTCTCGGCATCGCCGCGATGAGCTATCAACGGCGCCAACTGCAGGCGTTTTTCCGTCAGCAGGCGGGTTGCTGTTTGCCACTCTTCTCCCGGCCACGGGCCTGAGTAGTTCATCCAACTGCCGACGATATTCAGCTCTTTACGCAGAATTTGCCCGAAGGTGACGGCAGGCAGCGTTAGGTCGTGATGCAGGGTACCGACCAGCGCCAGCTGCGCCCGCGGCCCGGCGGCTTCAATTGCTAATGCGACGGTCTGCGGCGTACCGGCGGTCTCGAGGACGAGCTGATCGAACTGGATTTCCTCCAGCGCCTGTTGAATCGCCTGGCTGCTCATCTCGCGGCTGTTGAACACCCGGCTCGCGCCAAGGGTTTTGGCCAGCTCCAGCTTCTGTGGATTAATGTCGATAGCCGTGACGCTATTGGCTCCTAGCTCGCGGGCGCACTGCAGCGCCAGCAGGCCGATGGTGCCGGCGCCGATAATAATGACGTTTTTACCCTCGCAGCCCTGCGCCAGATGAAAAGCGTGCAGGCCAACGGTTATTGGCTCGATAAACGCGCCATCATCAATGGGCATCTGATCCGGCAGGCGGAACAGGTTGGCGCGCTTCACCACCACGTATTCGGCGTTGCCGCCCTCGCTGCGGGAGCCGACGAACTGATACTGCTTACATAAAGAAAAATATTCGCGCTGGCACTGCGGACACTGGAAGCAGGGCAGCAGCGGCACGCAGGCAACAGCATCACCGGGCTGTAGATCGGTCACCGCCGCGCCGTAGGACTCGACATAGCCGCTGAATTCATGCCCAAGCGTAATAGGGTAGTAATGCGCGCCTTTGGCGAAAATGCGCGGGATATCGGAGCCGCACAGCCCGGAGCTGACCACTTTGACCAGGACATCGTCTTCCGTTTGCAGCGTGGGGATGGGGCGTTCTTCAACGCAGACGTTCCCCTCAGCATGGATTACCACTGATTTCATACCATTCTCCAGAAATGTTCAGGGGAGCGGCGCTCCCCTAATGCTTAAGATGCGGTTGGATGCTGTTGCGCGGCGGCGCTTTTCTCTGCTTTCTCTACCGCCATGAAGCGGCGGGCGCGACGCCAGGTCAGCAGGACGCCAGCCAGATAGATGATGCCGATAATTGCGAAGCCGACCACGTTCTGCCAGGTGAAGAGCTGGATCAGCAGCCAGGTAATCGGCGAGCCGCCCTGGTCCATCGAAGCCACCATACCGCCCGCTTTTAACGCCCCGGCGTTTGCCGCCAGCTGCGTGTGTAAGCCGATGGTCTGGGTTGCGATCCATAGGGTGATACCCATAATGATGACCCCGGAAATCAGGGTGCGGAACAGGTTGCCCTGATGCACCGCTACCGCCATCGCCACGAAGAAACCAATGGTCGCCAGGTCGCCGAACGGCAGGACCTGGTTGCCTGGAACCACGACGGCGATCAGAATGCTCAGCGGGATGAAAATCAGGCTGGCGGATACCACCGAGGTATGGCCAAGCAGCAGCGCCGGGTCGAGACCAATCAGGAACTCCTGGCCGCCGAATTTAGCCTGCAGACGTTTACGCGCCTGTTTGGCTATCGGGTTGAGGCCATCCATAATGGGTTTGATCACCCGCGGCATCAGCAGCATCACCGCCGCGGTTTTCACCGCCAACTGCAGAATGCCTTTCAGGTCATAACCCGCCAGCGCGCCAATCACCAACCCCATGACGAAACCGACGGTGACCGGTTCGCCGAAGGGGCCGAAGCGTTTCTGGATATCATCGGCGCTAAAGTGAATGCGGTTAAGGCCGGGGATTTTGTCGATGATGGTATCGACGAGCACCGCAATCGGCCCTAAGTACGCCGAACTGCCGTGCGGTATCGCGATGCCATCAAGGCCGAAGAAATCGCGGGTATCCCTGGCAAACCAGTCGCCCAGTTTGTAAACGAAGGCGGCATGAACCACGACGCCGAGAATCCCTATCCAGTAGGATCCGGTCGCTATATGCAGCATCGCGCCGGTAAAGGTCATATGCCAGATGTTCCAGATATCGACGTTCACCACGCGGGTCATGCGGGTGACCAGCATGACGATATTGACCACGATGGCGACCGGAATGGCTACCAGCGCGATTTGCGACGCCCAGGTCATCGGCGATGACCCCGGCCAGCCGATATCAATCACGTGAAGGTTAATCTGGAAATGCTCCGCCATCGCCTTTGCCGCCGGGCCGATGGAGTCGAGCATCAGGCCAATAACCAGGCCGATGCCGACAAAACCGATCCCGATGTGCAGACCGGATTTGAAACAGTCCCCGAGCTTCATCCCCAGCAGTTTGGAGAAGATAATGATCACGATCGGCAGCATCACCGTCGGACCAAGATCGAGGATATAACGCATGATTTCGCTGAACATGGCGTTTACTCCGCGAGGATGCCGAGGATTTTCTGCTGTAAGGCTTCAATGCCGACGCCGGAGACAAACGGCATGCCGTGAACCACTGGAATATCGCCGAAGGCGCGGTCCACGCGGGCGGTGGTGCAGATAAGGTCCGCGCCGTCCATGTAGGTTTCGATTTCATTGACCCGGCACTGCACCAGATCCAACTCAATGTTGTGGTCTGCGCACAGCTCTTTAATCTCTTCTGCGGCCATCGTGGAGGTGGCGACGGCGCCGCCGCAGGCGACGATTACTTTGCGTTTCATAGGGTACCCCTTTTATTATCAGTATGTTATGAAGCCTGGGCGCTAAGCTCGGGCTCAAGGATAAATTGCTGGAACAGCACCGGTAACTGCTCGTCGGAAGCGGAGAGCAGAACCTCCAGCGTGTTTGGATTTTGTAGCTCACTAAATAACCGGCGCAGCAGCTTCAGCTGTGCCGCCGGGTTTTCAACAATCAGCGCGATGATAAGCGAAACGTCGATATCGCCATCGTCATCAGCGCGCTGAAAAGGGACCGGCGCGTCCGGGCGAATCAGGTAAATCGCCGGTGACTTCGCGTGCATGGCTTCGCAATGGGGAATGGCCACGGCGTGTTGCTCCAGCGCGATGCCGGTCGGAAAAGTTGCTTCGCGTTCGAGCAGGGCTGCCGGATAGCTATCATGCACAACACCTCGCGCCAGCATCTCCGCGCCAATATGCTCCAGCGCCTGCTGGCTGGAGCTGAAATGAATGCCGGTACGAACAAACAATTGACTCATAGATCCTCTTTATTTCACGCGGTTTCAGAAGAACAGCCGTAGCGGTAGGCGCGCAGAACATCCTGGATTTTGTCGAGGATGAGCTCGTGCGGCACGGCGTTCAGTTCATTCAGCGACAGTCGTTCAAACTGCACCGGCATATATTGGCTGATAAGCCCCAGCGGCAGCTTAGCGTCGGTCAGGTTCGCGATAAGTTTCTCAACGCTCTGCCGAATACGCGGATGCGGCCAGTAGTAACGGATACGGTCGGAAAGGCTAAAGTGGATATCGACCATCGCCTGACTCCAGGTCGGGCGATAGTATTTTTTCCAGTAGCCCGGTTCGTTGAGCATCACCTCGTCGATCACTTCCATCACCCGGCTACGGGACTCGGGCGCGATGAGCTCATTTTCCATCTGTGCGAGAGCGAAAATGGCTTCGCGCAGGGCAAAGGTGAGCGCCGGGCCGACTTTCAGAATGGCGAAGTGGTCGCGGACCAGCGCGCGGTAGGCCTGGCGGGATTGGTAGTCGGTGGAGTGGGCTTCGTACACCATCGGGGTATTTTCGATCCACGCGGACAGCGCTTTCGCTTCCTGCGGTTGGTAATGGATGATTTGCGTGTGGTCGAACTCCACGCCTGGCTGCACGACGATGGCGATGACGCGCTTCAGCGCGGCGTCGAGCCCCAGCTTGCGGAACGCCGCTTCATGGGTTTCGAGGGTGGCGGCGGCATCCTGCGCCCGGGTGACATGTACGCTGCCGATGGTGCTGGCTTCGCCGCCGGGAACCGGTACTTCTGTTCCGATAACGTAGGTCAACTGGCGCTTTTGTTCATCGCTGGCGGTCTCTTCAGCAGCCTGACAGAGGCGGGCGGCGCGCTCTGCCACCACGCTTGGGTTCAACGGTATCGGGTCGTCGGCGCAGGACATTGATGCATCCAGGTGGATCTTACTAAAGCCTGCGGCGACATAGGCTTTGATAAGGTCGATGGATTTTTTCATCGCATCGGCAGCCGGTTCGTCTTGCCAGCAGTTTGGGCCCAGATGATCGCCGCCAAGAATAATGCGTTCTGCCGGGAAACCGACGGTGTGGGCGATGTTGTAGACGAAGTCGCGGAAATCGGCCGGCTGCATACCGGTATAGCCGCCAAACTGGTTGACCTGGTTTGATGTTGCTTCAATCAGCACTTTGTTGTTGGTCGGCAGATCGAAACGTAACGCCGCTTCGATAACCAGCGGATGGGCTGAACAAACTGAGCAGATGCCGATGTGTTCGCCGGATTTATGGCGAGAGATAATATCTTTCATTTACAACCTCCGTTTTCTTTCGAATATATTCGTTATGTTTTGTTTTGGTCGCAAATGTCTTTGTTTTGAATTGTGATCTGTATCGATAAATTGCTGTGCAAGCGTTGAACAGGGTGTCTTACTGGCAAAAAAAACGCCCTGACCAACACGGCAGAGCGTTTTTAATTAATTGAAAATTAACTGAATAACCGGGACAGCCAGCTGCGTTTGCTTTTTTCTGCCGCCTGAGAGACTTGCTGCGGTTGGGCGGCGATCTCGCCGAGCCCGGCGTTAAAGGCGTCGCCAATTGCTTTCAGCGCCTGATGCGCATCGCTGCCGCTGGCCATAAAGTGCAGACGATGACCCTGTTTGGCGCCAAGCGATACGACGCGCATCAGATTTTTGGCATCGACAATTGACGATCGAGTATCCAGGTTTTCGACCTGGATTTGCGACTGCCACTGCTTGACGGCTTTCACCAGTACCGCGCTGGGCCGGGCATGCAGGCCGTGCGGATTGCGCAGCGTAAAGATTGCCTCTTCATCAAAGCGCGGCGGCGGTTCCGGTTCTTCGCCTTGCGCCGGCGCGATATCGCCGGCAAGTATCTCCAGCACCGCCTGCGGAGTATCGGCCCGCGACAGCGCGGCGGGCACCCGATCGTCGCCTAGCGCATGAGTGAGCTGGCGTAAGATATCGAGATGTTCGTTGTCCTGTGCGGCGATACCAACAATCAAATAGGCGGTTTGCCCTTCGCCCCAGTCCACCCCCTGCGGACAGGCTAGCACCTTCACACCGGTTCTTAGCACCGCATCGCGGCTTTGCGGCGTGCCGTGAGGAATGGCGATGCCGTTGCCCAGATAGGTACTGATTTGCCCCTCGCGTTCGCGCATTCCCTCCAGATAGGCCATCTGTGTATGTCCGGCTGCGGTCAGGGAACCGACGACGCGCTGTAGCGCTTCATCTTTCGTTTTGACCTGATGGTCGAAATGAATGTCTGCGAAAGTCAGCTGCATAGTTCGCTCCTTATTTAATAGCGCCGGCAAGCGCCGTCGCTTCCTGAGTGCGTTTTTGCCACAACCGCCAGCATCCCAGCATGAGCGCGCCGCAGGCGGAGCCGGTAAGAATGCACAGCACCCACACCAGCGGTTTGCTGACCAGCGGTAGGATCAAGAAGCCGCCGTGCGGCGCCGGGACCTGAATATGTAGGCTGTAGCTGAGGACGGCCGAGATTGAAGAGGCGATCATCATCATCGGGATCACCCGTAGCGGATCCTTAGCGGCAAAGGGAATCGCGCCTTCGGTGATGTGCGTGCAGCCGAGGATATAGTTCACCATCCCGGCGGCGCGCTCTTCTTCGCTAAAGCCTTTAGGGAAGAACGTGGTTGCCAGCGCAATCACCAGCGGCGGGGTAATGCAGGCAGCGGAGACGCCGGCCATAAAGAAATAGTTGCCCTGTCCTAGCAAGAGCGTTCCGGTGACGTAGGCCGCTTTATTGACCGGGCCGCCGAAGTCGAATGAACACATTGCCCCGACCACAATCCCCAGCAGAATGGGATTGGCTTCTTGCAGAGAGCTAAGCCAGTTCATCATGCCGTTGTTGATCGCCGCCACCGGTTGGCCAAGTAGCACCATCATCACGCCAATCACCAGTACGCCAATCAGCGGCATAATAAAGATCGACTTTAGTCCTTCGTACTGACGCGGCAGGCCGTCGAGCAGGCGGCGGATAAGCAGCATAAAGTAACCGGCGGCGAAACCGGCGATGATCCCGCCGAGGAACCCGGCGCCGGTGGCGTTTGCCAGCAGGCCGCCGACAAACCCGGCGACCATCCCCGGACGGCCGGAAATGGACCAGGCAATGTAGGCCGTGAACACCGGTACCATGATCGAGAACGCCTGCTGGCCGACTTTCATCAGGGTGGCGGCAATCACGTTGTACTGCGCTGAATTTGGATCGGCGGAGTAGATACCCCACAGGAAAGAAATGGCGATTAAGATCCCGCCGGCCACCACGAAGGGCAGCATATTGGAAACACCGCTCATCAGATGTTTATAAATCTGCCGGCCGAATGATTCCTGCTCATATTTCTCCGCAGGATCCGCTGTGGCGGAGATCCCCTGACGGCGTTGCGCCTGACCGCTGACGACTTTATTAATTAATTCTGCCGGATGATGAATGGCCTCTTTAACCGGTACTTCAATAACCGGCAAACCATTAAAACGTTCGGCATTAACATCTTTATCGGCAGCGATAATAACACCATAAATATCTTTCAGATCTTCCGGTGTAATGACATTCTCTACCCCGGAAGCGCCGTTGGTTTCAACTTTGATCTCAACGTTTAATTTTTTTGCTGCGGTCTTTAAGGCTTCTTCAGCCATAAATGTATGGGCAATACCTGTAGGGCAGCCGGTAACGGCAATAATCTTTTTCATAATCGGACCTTTATAATTGGACGATCTGAAGTTGTTGTAATAATTCTTGTGTACGGTTTAATTTGCCAAGCCCGGCGGAGGCGGCAACATCGGCGCCGGTGGCGCTGGCCAGCGCCAGAGCGGGAACGACATCATCTTCGTTAAGCCATTTACTCAGGAATGCTCCCAGCGCGGCATCGCCGGCGCAGGCCGAGCTAACCAGTTTGATTTTCGGCGCCGAGCAGAACCACAGTTTCTCGCCGTTTGAAAAGTAGAGCCCCTGCGCGCCCAGGGTGAGCAGCACGTTTCGGGCCCCGAGCTGGTGGAGCGTGCGCATTGCGTCATGTACCTGCTGCGGGCTGCCGACGTCGAGATCGAAGATCTCTTTGAGTTCGTCGTCATTGGGTTTAATCAATAGCGGGCGTAGCTCGAGCAACTGCCGCAGCGCCGGGTGGCTGATATCTAAAATAACTTCACAACCTTTTTGCTGACACAAGGCCATTATTTCGCTATAGAACCTGCTTTCAATTCCCGGCGGCAAACTGCCGCTGATTACCAAATAATCACCGGGTTCGACGCACTGTAAATGATGAATAATTTGCTCTTTGCCTTCATCATTAATACGAGAGCCGGGATTTACTAACTTATATTCTTCGTGTCCGTCATTAATAAAAACATTAATACGGGTGGGTTCGGCGACCCATGCCGGAGTCACTTTAATATGCTGTCTGCGCAGCTCTTCGACTATATAGCGGCCAGTAAAACCGCCAAATATACCCATGACGTGGGTGGGCTGTAGGTAATGATCTAATACCAGCGAAACATTCACCCCTTTGCCATTTGGGCAATATTCCGTCTGCCGGGTGCGGTTGACGGCCGCAGGCCGAAGCGGATCGCAAAAGATATTCATATCGATCGCGGTATTCAGTGTCAGGGTATGGATCACGACATTGCTCCTTCGATCCGCGGATTATAGTTGCCCTTCGCAGCCACAAACGTGAATCACTTTGCGGACAACCTCTTTCATTGCCGCTTTCGCCGGCGTCATATAGTGACGCGGATCGTTGGCGCCCGGATTTTCCAGGAAGTAGGTTTTCAACGCATCAGAGAAGGCGATTTTCAGTTCGGTGGCGACGTTGACTTTGCAGACGCCCAGAGAAATGGCGCGGCGAATATCGCTATCCGGGAGGCCAGAAGCGCCGTGCAGTACCAGCGGAACGTCAACGCAGTCGCGGATGGCGGCCAGGCGGTCAAAATCAAGTTTCGGTTCGGCGGTGTAGAGCCCGTGCGCGGTGCCGATGGCGACGGCCAGCGAATCAATACCGGTACGGGCGACGAATTCACGGGCCTGTTCCGGGTTGGTATAGAGCGCATCTTTGGCATCAACCACCAGATCGTCTTCCACGCCCCCCAGTCGGCCCAGCTCGGCTTCCACGCTGGCATCGTAGCGATGACTTAATTCCACCACGCTTTTCACCAGCGCTACGTTTTCTTCGAACGGTGAATGAGATCCATCGATCATGACTGAGCGAATGCCCGCCTGAACTTTGTGCGTGATGTCGACCAGATCCTCGTGATGATCGAGGTGCAGGGCGAGCGGGAGATCCCATATTTTCGCCAGATCGCGGGCGATCGCCACCACATTGCCGGTGCCGGCATAGCTGTAGGTTCCCGGCGTGCCGGCGAGGATCAGCGGCGAGCGGAGCTCTGCTGCCGTTTCCACCACCACCTGCATGGTTTCAAGGTTATGAATATTGAAAGCGGGGACCGCATAACCATGACGCTGGGCCTTTAACAACATGTTTTTACTGGAAATGATGTACATTCTAACCCTCTATTTTCAATTTGTAAGTAATTTGTTCAATTAAACCTTCAATTTGAAAGTAATGTAACGATCGTTTCCGCGTTTAGGTGTGATCCATCGC
This sequence comes from Klebsiella sp. CN_Kp091, assembly GCF_040065095.1. NCBI lineage: Bacteria > Pseudomonadati > Pseudomonadota > Gammaproteobacteria > Enterobacterales > Enterobacteriaceae > Klebsiella > Klebsiella sp. CN_Kp091. The sequence continues at coordinate 14,640 of NZ_JBEAIO010000019.1, forward strand.
ACACAATGGGGAATTGATTTTTAAAATGAAAGTTAATAATCTTTTTTATGTTTCTTTTTTAAAATATAAATGAAGCGATAGGGTGTTGTTATCTATTTGAATTTTATTGTCTTTATTGATTTTTCTTCACGGGGATAACTGGCGTGGTTTGACATTACGATGGGGAAATTTAAAAATGAAAGTTATTCCAGGAGAAAATAAAAAGGCATAACCCGTGGCAAAACCGTCAACCAGCCTGCTGAAAAGGCGCTTGGACATCGCGGAGATCGTTCGTAAGAACGGCGAGATTAAAGTCGACGATCTGGCTGAAATGCTGGCCGTTTCCGGAGTGACAATCCGTAACGATCTTAACTATCTGGAGCAGCAGGGGTATCTGAAGCGTTCATTCGGCGGGGCGATTTACACGGCTCAGGCCGGCACGCCGGTCGCTACGGTTCGCGACGCTCCACAGGTGACGGACAAAGCGCTGGAAACGGAAATGGCGCGTCAGGTGGCGGTGCAAATTGAAGATAGCGAAACGCTATTTTTAGGCCAGGGTTCCATTTTGCGTAAAGTGATCCCGTTTCTGGCTAACAGTGAGGAACTTTGCCTGCTGCTTAACGATCTGGCCCACGTTGCGCTGGCGCAGGAGTTTCTGAATGGCGAAACGGTGCTGCTCGGCGGCGTGCTTGGCGGCAACGGACGGATAGTCGAAGGCGATTTGGCGCTGAAAGCGTTAGGCCATTATCGGCCATCACGCGCGCTGATTGCGGTTGATCACGTCGCTGAAGACGGCACCCTGAGCGTACGTAACGAAACTAGCGCTCGCCTGCTGAGCGAAGCCGTGGCGCAGAGCGAGCGGGTTATCGCGGTTGTTGCTTCCCGTCCGGTCTATGGTGAAAAACGCTATGCCATCGGCGAACTTCAGCAAATGAGTAGCGTGGTGACGCCGCAGGTTGTCGCCGCGGAATATCATGCCCGTTTCCTCGCCGCGGGTTTAACTAACAGCTACACCAACAATGAATGCCTGACATGGCTCAACACGGCTTTGCAGAAGACAAACCAGGAGCGGTGATGAACGTAACCATTTGCACCATCGGCGAGCTGCTGGTGGAATTTCTCGCCAAGGAAGAAAATCAGGGATTTTCCCGCCCCGGTGAATTTTGGGGTCCCTATCCCAGCGGCGCGCCGGCAATTTTCGCCGATCAGGTGGCGAAACTGGGTTTTGGCTCCGTGCTGTTTAGCTGTGTCGGTAGCGACGCATTTGGCGAAATGAATATTGCGCGGCTGGAGAAAGATGGCGTTAACGTTAACGGCATTGCCATGCTGCATAAAGCGACAACCGGCAGCGCGTTCGTCAGCTATCGTAGCCAGGCGCAGCGCGATTTTATTTTTAATATGCCTAACAGTGCCTGTGGTCTGCTGACTGCGGACCATATCGACGAGGGGCTGCTTAACCAGTGCCAGCACTTCCACATTATGGGGTCATCGCTGTTCTCATTTCGCATTATCGATGCGATGCGTAAAGCGATTGAAAACATTAAAGCGCGCAACGGCACGGTGTCGTTCGATCCTAATATTCGCAAAGAGATGCTGAATATTCCCGAGATGTCGCAGGCGTTTGAATACATTCTCGATTACACCGATATCTTTCTACCAAGCGACGGTGAACTGGACTACTTTGGCCTGAATCCGGGGCGAAATGAGCAGCTGCTGGTTGATAAGCTGCTGAAACGCGGTGTTAAACACGTGGTGATTAAACGCGGCCCGCGTGGCGCGAGCTACTTTAGCGCCGCTGAAACACACCACGTCGCCGGTTTTAACGTGCCGGTTGTCGATCCGACTGGCGCAGGCGACTGTTTCGGCGCGACCTTCGTTAGCCTGTTCCTCAGCGGCGCCTCGCCGCAGGAAGCGCTGAAATGGGCAAACGCCAGCGGTTCACTGGCGATCGGTCAGCGTGGTCCCATGGAAGGCACTTCGACGCAGGCGCAAATCAAAAACTTTTTGGCAGCGCAACACAACTAATAATAAGCCCGGATTTTCCGGGCTTATTATTATAGTTGGACGGGGGCATATCACGTCACCGGCGCCGGGTTAAACACCGCTAGCTGGTTATGCAGACCCCATTGATCGGAGAAGGTTTTCTTACGTCCGCTGGCGACGTCGAGAATGAACTCGAACAGTTTCAGCCCGACATCCTCAATCGTCTCTTCGCCGGTTGCGATGGTACCGGCATTGATGTCCATTAAGTCATACCAGCGGTTGGCAAGCTCGGTACGGGTCGCCATTTTAATCACCGGGACCGCCATCAGCCCGTAAGGGGTGCCGCGCCCGGTGGTGAACACCTGAACGGTAATGCCGGAAGCCACCTGTTGAGTGCCGCAGACAAAATCGCTGGCCGGCGTCGCCGCATAGATAAGCCCGCGTTTCGTCGGGCGCTGACCCGGCGAAAGGACTTCGACGATGGCGCTTTTGCCTGATTTGGCAATCGAACCCAATGCTTTTTCCACTACGTTCGCCAGACCGCCTTTCTTATTGCCCGGTGACGGGTTGGCGCTGCGGTCGGTTTTCCCCAGCTCCAGATAGTTATCATACCAGGCCATCTCTTCCAGCAGGCGCTTGCCAACTTCTTCGTTGATGGCTCGCGGGGTTAACAGATGAATAGCATCGCGTACCTCGGTCACTTCCGAGAACATCACCGTCGCGCCGCAGCGCACCAGCAGGTCGGAGGCATAGCCCACAGCCGGGTTGGCGGTCACGCCGGAGAAGGCGTCGCTGCCGCCGCACTGCATACCGACCACTAATTCCGAAGCCGGGCAGGTTTCACGCTGGCGGGCGTTCAGCTTCGCCAGGTGGCGCTCGGCAACCTGCAGAATATCATCGACCATCGATTTAAAACCGACATGTTGTTCATCCTGCAAGCGCACTACGCTTGCGCTATCGACGGCGATCGGCTGCACGTCTTCGGTTCCCTGCAGCAGACGTTCCGGCTGCAGCTTTTCACAGCCAAGACCAATCACCATTACCTCGCCGCCAAAGTTGGGGTTCAGCGCGATATTGTGGATGGTGCGAATCGGCACGATGGCCGCCGGGGCGTTAATCGCCACGCCGCAGCCGTAGAGGTGGTTTAATCCCACCACGCCATCGACATTGGGGTATTTCGGCAGCAGATCGCGTTCGATGATCTTGACCACATAATCCACCACACCGGCGACGCAGTGCACGCTGGTGCTGATCCCCAGCAAATTCTTGGTTCCCACGCTGCCATCGGCATTGCGATACCCTTCAAAGGTGTATCCTTCCAGCGGCGGCAGCGGCTCGGGGACTTTAGTCGCCAGCGGTAGGGTGTTCAGCGGTGGGGCGGTCGGCAGTTCGACCAACGACTCATCAATCCAGCTTCCCTTTGGTATATCGCGAACGGCGAAGCCAATCACTTCGCCATAGCGGATGATTTCACCATGGGCAGGAATATCGACAAGAGCGACTTTATGGCCTTGCGGGATATGTTCAACGAGGGTCAGGCCATCCGGAAAACGCGTTCCGGCGGTTAAACCGCGATCGTTAACAATAATTGCCACATTATCAGTAGGGTGTACTTTTATATAAAACGCCGTCGGCGACTGTTGTCGAATTTCAATGTCAGCCATTGTCCAGTGCTCTCCAAACCGGTGCTAATAATAAAATAAAACGCTAATTAAATTTCTGCTTAGCAGAATGATGAAATAAAGAATGTCAGGAGTTATCGCGTTAGGATGTGATCTATGTCACTCCTTGCCGCGCCGGCCATGACACATAGATGGGTAATCCTGAGAACTGTGGATTAGCGCCCATGGCCTATGGCATTTGCATAACTAAAATGATTATTTAGGCATTTATATTGTGATTATGCATAGTGTCTGGTGGCGGAGAGCTGATTATACTGAGCCATGTTTTTGAGGAATCTGATATGTGGATAGATAGCTTAAAATAAATAGCTCGCTGAAAATAATAAAAGGTGTTCTGTGCCAGATGAATATTTAAATGATTCTGCATTGGGCCACAGAAAAGGAGTACCAGCCCGCTATTTAACTCTGCTAATTATATTGGTGATTGGCGAGATGAAACGTATAGAGCAGCAGAAGTAAGCAACGATTAACCCAAGGTAAAAATCATGGATAACGCAATTTTCCCAAACAAGTTCAAAGCCGCGTTGGCGGCTCACCAGGTACAAATTGGCTGCTGGTGCGCCCTGGCGAATCCGATTAGCACCGAGGTATTAGGACTTGCTGGTTTCGACTGGCTGGTGCTTGACGCGGAGCATGCGCCGAATGATGTGACCACGCTTATCCCGCAACTGATGGCGTTGAAGGGCAGCCACAGCGCGCCGGTTGTGCGCGTGCCGACCAATGAACCGATTATCATCAAGCGCATGCTGGACATCGGTTTCTATAACTTCCTGGTGCCGTTTGTCGAAACCGCTGAACAGGCGGCGCAGGCGGTGGCATCAACCCGCTATCCGCCGGAAGGGATCCGCGGTGTTTCGGTTTCTCATCGCGGCAATATGTTCGGCACCGTGCCGGACTACTTCGCTCAGTCCAACAAGAATATCTCCATTCTGGTGCAGATTGAGAGCCAGACCGGGGTGGATAACGTTGATGCTATCGCTGCGACCGATGGCGTTGATGGCCTGTTCGTCGGTCCGAGCGATCTTGCTGCGGCGTTGGGCCATCTGGGTAACGCCGCCCATCCTGAGGTTCAGCGTGCTATCCAGCATATTTTCTCCAGCGCGAAGAAACACGGTAAGCCGAGCGGCATTCTTGCACCGGTAGAAGCCGATGCGCGTCGCTATCTGGAGTGGGGCGCGACCTTCGTCGCCGTCGGTAGCGATTTAGGCGTCTTCCGTTCAGCAACCCAGAAACTTGCTGATTCTTTTAAAAAATAATCACCAGGATTAAGAGAGAATATTATGACAATCAAAGTGGGTTTTATTGGCCTTGGCATCATGGGCAAGCCGATGAGCAAAAATTTGCTGAAGGCGGGTTATTCGCTGGTGGTATCCGACCGTAACCCTGAAGCTATTGCTGACGTGATTGCCGCGGGCGCAGAGACCGCGAGCACGGCGAAGGCCATTGCTGAGCAGTGCGATGTCATTATTACCATGCTGCCAAACTCTCCGCACGTGAAAGACGTTGCGCTGGGTGAAAACGGCATTATCGAAGGCGCGAAACCAGGCACCGTGGTGATCGATATGAGCTCCATCGCGCCGCTGGCGAGCCGCGAAATCAGTGAAGCGCTGAAGGCCAAAGGCATCGATATGCTGGACGCGCCGGTAAGCGGCGGCGAACCCAAAGCGATCGACGGCACCCTGTCGGTGATGGTTGGCGGTGACAAGGCGATTTTCGATAAATACTACGACCTGATGAAAGCGATGGCGGGATCCGTGGTGCATACCGGCGATATTGGCGCAGGCAACGTCACCAAGTTGGCCAACCAGGTGATTGTGGCGCTGAACATCGCGGCAATGTCGGAAGCGTTAACCCTGGCCACCAAAGCCGGCGTTAACCCGGACCTGGTGTATCAGGCGATTCGCGGCGGCCTGGCGGGCAGCACAGTACTCGACGCTAAAGCGCCGATGGTGATGGATCGCAACTTCAAGCCGGGTTTCCGCATCGATCTACATATTAAAGATCTGGCCAATGCGCTGGATACTTCTCACGGCGTCGGCGCCCAGCTACCGCTGACGGCGGTGGTGATGGAGATGATGCAGGCGCTGCGGGCGGATGGCCTGGGCACCGCTGACCATAGCGCTCTGGCGTGTTACTACGAAAAACTGGCGAAAGTGGAAGTCACTCGCTAACAAGATGGGCGCGTGCCTGCGCCCTGTTATGCTTACTTTTAGCAGCGCCGTCAGGCTACATCACCACGAACATTTTCTTCGTCCCAGACTCTTATAAACAAAGCCTTTCTGCCGGCGAGGGAAGGGTAAAAGCCATGATTGCCGCGAGGCTGGCGAGCGGAATGCGCTGTGCGGGGTGACAAAGGCGCGCGAACCCTCTATACTTCGCGCCGAAGCTGACCAGACAGTCGCCGCTTCGTCGTCGTCCTCTTAGGGGGAGACGGGCGGAGGGGAGGAAAGTCCGGGCTCCATAGGGCAAGGTGCCAGGTAACGCCTGGGGGGTGTCACAGCCCACGACCAGTGCAACAGAGAGCAAACCGCCGATGGCCCGCGCAAGCGGGATCAGGTAAGGGTGAAAGGGTGCGGTAAGAGCGCACCGCGCGGCTGGTAACAGTCCGCGGCACGGTAAACTCCACCCGGAGCAAGGCCAAATAGGGGTTCATAAGGTACGGCCCGTACTGAACCCGGGTAGGCTGCTTGAGCCAGTGAGCGATTGCTGGCCTAGATGAATGACTGTCCACGACAGAACCCGGCTTATCGGTCAGTTTCACCTCTTCAATGTAAAAACCCCGCTCCGGCGGGGTT
>NZ_JBEAIO010000020.1:0-19812 GCF_040065095.1 Klebsiella sp. CN_Kp091
CGATGGTAGTGTGGGGTCTCCCCATGTGAGAGTAGGGAACTGCCAGGCATCAAATAAAACGAAAGGCTCAGTCGGAAGACTGGGCCTTTTGTTTTTGTGTTTTGCGGCCAGACGCGCCGCCATTCCCCCGGTGGCGCTGCGCTTACCGGGGCTACAGACTGCGTAGCAACCCGTAGCCCGGGAAAGGCGCCTCGCGCCGCCCCCGGGAAAATACCCGACCCGGCCGCCTGGTTCGTTAACATCAGTAATACCTATCGCACTAATAGCTCTCAGTATAATTGTCCTTATTAATTATATGGATTATCTTTCCTGCGTGATGACATCAACGCATCACCTCTCCTGAGGGAGAAAAATAGAAAGCAAATCGCTTATTTCTCATCCTGTTAACTGGTTATAAATTCAATGAAAAAACCGCTAATTGGGATTCTGACATTAGCTTATGGATTGAGCTTGCCTGCATTCGCTGCTGATACCGCTACATTAACGATCTCCGGGCGTGTGGCGACACCTACCTGCAGCACCAATATCATTAACGAAAAGGCTCAACAGCGTTGTGGGCAAAATACTTACCTCATTAACACGCAAAATATGGCAGTCCCTTCTCATGGGGTGGTTACCCAAACGGTGAATTTACCGAATGATGCGAACAGGAAAATAATTATCAGCAGCTACGATTAATCACCCACTTATATTTCCGCGCCATTATATTGCCCAGCGGCGAAATAATGGCGCGCTGCTATCAGCTATAAAAACCAGCCACTTGTAGACTTGAAAATTTATTCCCACCGCTTAATACTTCTCTCCCCACTTATTTCCACGATCGACAGGTGTTATCCACTCTTTTGGCGTTAATGAGAGACATCATTAACACTTTGTTAACTTGATCTGGTTTAAGTGACGGTAAATTTGATATACAAATAGGGTAGATTGCCTGTATGGATGCTGCCCGAAGTGCCTTGCGATGAATGTTGCAGGTCATCGGCTGGCAATATGAGAATATAAATGAAAATCCTGCTTAACTGGCCGCCGTTGCGCCAGATCGTTACTTACATTCAGGAGCGCTTTACCTTTCTGGTTCTGCTCTGCTGGCCGGCGATTATCTGGCTGTTCTGCCGGGTTGGCGTGTGGCTTACCGATAGCGCCTATCAACTGCTGGGGAAATCGCCTGCCCACTCTTTCACCGTTTATCTTCAGCCATTTATGACGCCCGGCACGTTACTGCGCATTTCTATCAGCTGGATTGTGCTGTTATTCATTCTTTTCAGTATGGCGATGGCCTTCACCTGGGGTCTGCGCCGCTTTATGAATCGTCAAAAATAAGCCATCGGCGCAGCGCCAGCTCCAGGTTTTATGCCATCTCACCAATTGTCTTGCGAAAACGCAGCAGCGCAATGGTAAAGAAAGCGCTGCCGATAGCGAACAAGATTAAAAACTGTGGCCAGACGATGGCAAAGCTGGCGCCACGGTAAAGTATCGCCTGCGCGAGGCTGACGAAATGGGTGGTCGGCATGGTCAACATAATGTCCTGAACCAGCTGCGGCATACTCTCCCGTGGCGTGGATCCGCCGGAGAGCATCTGCAGCGGCAGCAGCACCAGGATCATCAGTAGCCCCAGTTGCGGCATAGAACGGGCGAGCGTGCCCATAAAAATGCCAATGGAGGTGGTGGCGAACAGGCTGAGCGCAACTCCCAGCATAAACAGCGGAATCGACCCCTCAATCGGTACCTGCAAAATTCCCTGCACCATCAGCAGTAGCGACAGCCCGGAGACAACCAGTACCACTAGCCCCATCGACCAGATTTTTGCCATCATTATCTCAAACGGCGTTACCGGCATCACCAGCAGGTGCTCAATGGTGCCGTGCTCTCGCTCGCGGATAAGCGCCGAGCCGGTGAGGACAATTGCCAGCATGGTGATGTTGTTAATAATCGCCATCACCGCGCCGAAGCGCTCTTGCTCAAGGTTAGGGTTAAAGCGCATCCTCACCGCCAGCTCCACCGGCAGAGCACTGTTGTCGCGATAGCGGGCGACAAAGCTGTTCACTTCACCGCTGATAATATTCTGGATATAGCCGTTGCCGGTAAAGGCCTGGCTCATTCGCGTGGCGTCGACGTTGACCTGCACTTCCGGCTGGCGACCGGCCAGCACATCGCGCTGGAAGTTTGGCGGAATATTGATGGCGAACGTGTATCGTCCCGCATCCAGACCGGCATCCATTTCATCGGCGCTGATCAACTCCGGCGTTAAAAACCACGGCCGATAAAAGCCGTTAATGATCCGCGATGAGAGCTGTGATTTATCCATATCGGCAATGGCGATAGGCGCCAGGTGCAGTGAACCGGGCATTACCGTGGCCGAGGAGTAAACCGATACGGTAAAAGCAAACACGATCAGCGCCAGCATCGCTTTATCGCCGAGCAGGCTGCGCAGCTCTTTGATGCCGAGGTTATAGATATTGCGTAATCCGCGCATCATCCCTCCTGTTTCTTCAACAGCAACACGCTCAGCCCGAGCACCAGCGGCACCGCAATCAATAGTGGAATGAACGAAACCCACAAATCGCTAATATTCAGCGCCTTGGAGAAGGTGCCGCGGGCGATGGTCAGGAAATGGCTGGTCGGGTAGATTTGCCCGATCCAGCGACCTGGCCCTTCCAGAGATGCCACCGGATCGATCATCCCGGAGAATTGGGTGGCCGGAATTAGCGTAATAATCGCGGTACCGAAAATAGCGGCGATTTGGCTCTTCATAAAAGTCGAAATCAGCAAACCCAGCCCGGTGGCGATGGTGACATACAGCAGCGCCGCCAGGGAGAGGGTCAGGAAACTCCCCTTATGCGCGACGCCAAATACGAAGACCGATAAAGCGCACAGTAGAAAGAAGTTAAACATGCCTAACACGATGTAAGGCAGCTGTTTGCCGAGCAAGAATTCGCTGCGGGTGGTCGGCGTCACGTACAGGTTGATGATCGAACCGAGCTCTTTTTCACGCACTACGCTCAGCGCGCTGAGCATCGCCGGGATCATCATCAGCAGCAGCGGGATCACCGCCGGGACGATGGCCGGCAGGCTTTTCACGTCCGGGTTATAGCGATAGCGGGTCTCGATGGAAATGAGCGAGGTCTCACGATTCGGGCTACTTTGCCGCCCGGCCATCTCCTGCAGCCAGGCCAGATGCATCGCCTGCACGTATCCGCGCACCGTTTCCGCGCGATTCGGCATTGCGCCGTCCACCCACACACCAATCTGTACCGGCGTACCGCGAGCGATATCGCGGCCAAAGTTTGGCGGGATTTCTATTGCCACCGCCAGCTCGCCGTTACGCATTCGACGATCCAATTCGTCATAACTCTGCAGTGGCGCCTGCTCGATAAAGTAGCGTGAGCCCGCGATATTCTGCGACCAGTTCTGGCTGCTGATCGTTTGATCGCGGTCGAGGACGGCAAAGCGCAGATCCTCGACATCCATGCTGATCCCATACCCCATGATAAACATCAGGATCACCGTCCCCAGCAGCGCCAGCGTCGATCGCACCGGATCGCGGCGCAATTCCAGCGCTTCGCGGCGGCTATAGCTAAACAGGCGACGCAGGCTGAATGACTGGCGTGGGGACGCATTCTTCTGGTGTGATGCGACAGCAGGCGGCGCGGGCGTTGTAGAGACAGAAACGGTCGGTTGCGCGGCATCCGCCGCTTCCTGCAGCCAGGCGATAAATGCCTCTTCGAGGCTGGCGGAGCCACGTTGCTCAACCAGCGCCTGCGGCGTATCGCTGGCCAGCACCTTGCCGGCGTGCATCAGCGAGATACGATCGCAGCGTTCCGCCTCATTCATAAAGTGGGTAGAAATGAAGATGGTGACGCGATCCTGCCGCGCCAGGTCGACCATCAGCTGCCAGAACATGTCGCGTGCCACCGGGTCAACGCCGGAGGTGGGTTCATCGAGGATCAGCATCTCCGGGCGATGGATTACCGCTACCGCTAATGACAGACGCTGGCGGATCCCCAGCGGTAAGTCAGCGGGAAGCGCGTCTTCAGCCTCGGTCAGCATAAAGCGTTTGCTCATTTCTGCGACCCGGCCAGCTATTTCTTGGTCCGGAATGTGAAACAAGCGGGCGTGCAGCTCCAGGTTTTGCCTTACGCTCAGTTCGCTATAGAGCGAGAAGGCCTGCGACATATAACCCACTCGTTGGCGGGTGGCGATATCTTTCGGATCGACCGGTTGGCCAAACAGCCAGGCCTCGCCTTCGCTGGCGGGCAACAGGCCGGTTAGCATCTTCATGGTGGTGGATTTGCCGCAGCCGTTAGAGCCGAGGAAGCCAAAAATTTCGCCACGGGCGATACGAAAGTTAACGTGGTCGACGGCGACAAAGTTGCCGAAGCGCATGGTCAGGCCGCGCGCTTCAATGGCGATCTCTTCCTCACTGCCGTCGCGCGGCGGGATGACCACTTCGTTATGCGCCAGGCGCTGCGCTTCCGGCAGCAGGGCGATAAACGCCTGCTCCAGGGTCTGGCTGCCGGTCTGTTTTTTGAGCGCCGCCGCGCTACCGGTCGCCAGTATTTCGCCGGCATTCATCGCCACCAGCCAGTCGAAGCGCTCGGCCTCTTCCATGTAGGCGGTGGCGACCAGCACGCTCATTTCCGGCTGGCGCTGGCGGATGCTGTCGATCAGATCCCAGAACTGCGCGCGGGAGAGCGGGTCGACGCCGGTAGTGGGTTCATCAAGGATGAGTAGCTGCGGGTCGTGGATAAGAGCACAGCACAGGCCGAGCTTTTGTTTCATTCCACCGGAGAGTTTACCGGCAGGGCGATCGCGAAACGGCGCCAGCCCGGTGCTCTGCAGCAGTTCGTTGATACGAAGTTCACGCTCGGCTTTATCGTGACCAAACAGGCGGGCGAAGAAGTCGACGTTTTCATAGACCGATAGCGTATGGTAGAGGTTTTTCCCCAGGCCCTGCGGCATCCAGGCGATTTTCGGACATACCTGCTGGCGGTGACGAACGTCGCGCATATCGCCGCCGAGCACCATCACGTTACCCTGCTCGATGGCCCGCGCCCCGGCGATAAGCGAGAGCAGGCTTGATTTGCCGACCCCATCCGGGCCAATCAGGCCAACCATGCGCCGCGCCGGAATCGCCAGGTTGATATCGCGCAACGCGATGGTAGCGCCAAACTTCTGGCCAACGTTTTCCAGCAGGGCGACGGGGGGCGAAGTATCCTGCGGCGTCAGTTTCATTGCGGCAACCTCACCGTCAGCGCTTCAGGCCAGCTTTTCTGCTTATCCAGTCGTACCCAGGCCATCCCAGGCAGGCCGGTTTTGACATATTCCAGATGCTGCTCCAGTAGTTCTGGCGGAATGCGCGCCTTGACGCGGAACATCAGCTTGAGCCGCTCGTCGCTGGTTTCTACCGTTTTCGGCGTGAATTGCGCGACGCTGGCGACAAAGCTGATATTTGCCGGGATCACTAGCTCTGGCGCGGCATCCAGGATCAAGCGCGCTTCACTGCCGAGCGCCAGGAGACCCGCCTGTTCCGTTGGCAGGAAGAAGGTCATATAGACGTCAGCCAGGTCGACCATGTTCAATACCCGCCCCCCGGCGGCCAGCACTTCGCCTGGTTCAGCAACGCGATACTGGATGCGGCCGTCGCGTGGCGCTTTCAGCTGGCTATCGTCGATATCGGCGAGGATCCGCCGCTCGGTGGCTTCGGCGGCTTCAACGCGGGTTTTGGCCTGAATGATGCTGGTACGGGCGGCTTCAATGGCGGCGCGGGCGGCAGAGACCTGCGCTTTCGCCGATTCCAGCGCCGCGCGGGCGCTTTCAGCGGCCGCGCGATCGTCATCCAGCTGCTGAGCGGAGACGGCGCCACGCTGTGAAAGGGTGCTGGAACGGACGTGGCGTTTAGCGGTGGAGTCTAGCTCCGCCTGGCGTTGCTTCACCACCGCTTCGGTGGCGCGCATTTCGCTCTGCCGCTGGTCGAGTAACGCGTTGGCGGCGGCAACCGCGCTTTGCGCTTCTTTGATTTGCGCGGCGGCTTCGAGGCGCTGCTCGTTAAGTACCCGCGTATCCATCCGCGCCAGCACATCGCCTTTATGGACGAACTGCCCCTCTTTGACCAGAATCGTCTCGATACGCCCGGCAATTTTGGTGGCGATATCGACTTCCGTCGCCTCGATGCGGCCATTACTGGCGGCGAAGCCCGGCGGTAGCCCGGCCGGGCGCAACATCCACCATGCTGCGGCGATGATTACCGCTGCAACTACGATATACCCGGTCCAACGTCGTTTGTTCTTGTCCATACGCGACTCGCTCTGTTCCATATTGCTGAGTGGTGCGCGTTTCGCTATTTCGCCCGGCGGGACGATAAAAAAAGAAGAGATAAGGCCCGTCCGGCGCAAAATCCTGTTACGTTGCCAACCGGTGGGGAAGATGTGCTTTTAGAGTGGTCATCATCAGCAATCCTGGCCTTAAATGAAACACGCATATTTATAATCTGGATACTAACATCGGTTGCGCCAAAGTCCATATATAAACTATGGAATTGCGAGCCCCTCACTGTAATGGCTGAGAACTACGCTATCCCTATGATTTTCTTCGTCTGGTTGACCTGCGGCAACTCATGTATGATCGGCAACCCCGAAATAGACTAACGCCCGGCGAGCGCTTTATTCATGAACGATGAAAGCAAAAAATATATCTCTGTTATTTTTAAGGAGTGGCTACCTCTGTATGACAGCCTGACGCCAGCCGTTAAGGAGGTACTTAAAAATATCGCAGAGGAGCAATCGGAAGCGTTAGCGGCCCGGTTTTATGATTTTATTTTTCAGGATCCGGATATTGCCCGCCACCTGACTTATGATTTAGTTCAGGAGCGTCTGAGCCGCTCGCTGGCGCTATGGGTGAAGGAGATCCTGACCAGCGATAAAGCGCAGTTGCCGGCGTTGGCGGAACGGCAATATCAGATTGGCAGCATCCACGCGCGGATCGGCATCCCGGCGGAGGCGGTTCTGCGCGGCGCCCGGCAGATTAAGGCCGGGCTTATCGAGTATATCCGCAGCCACGTTAGCGACCGCCAGATTGCCGTCGATGCCATTTATTACGCTATTATGGCGATTAATATGGCCGTTGAGATGATGTGCCATGCCTATACCTTATCGCACTATCGGGCGACCAAAAACGAAGAGGCGTATCGCCTGTATAGTTTGATGGACAATGTCCCGATGGAATATGGCAAACAGCAGGCGGCGCTTTCCGGTTGGGAAAATACGGCGATTTTTAATATTGTTAGCGAAAATAAAGCACATACTAACGCTACGTTATTATCTGAGTCGGAATTTGGCCTATGGTTCCGCCATAAGTGCGTGCGCTATTTTAACAAAAATAGCCAGATGGACGAAATCGCCGCATTAATTTCGCAGGTCGACGACTTATTAATAGGATGGCGGGCATCAGCCTCTGCCATGGATTATAAAAATACACAAAACCTGATTCAGGGGATCCATATTCATTGCCAGCAAATAGGCAGCCAACTGGGCGTAATTTTTAGCAGCCTGTCGCAGATGCAAAACGGCAAAGATGCATTAACCAGCCTGCTTAACCGCCGCTATTTGCCGGTGGTGCTGAAGCATGAAGTGACGCTGGCGATGGAGCATGAGTTGCCGATGACGGTGGCGATCGTCGACATCGATCATTTCAAAGGCATTAACGATAACTGGGGCCATATGGTCGGCGACCGGGCGATTAAACATGTCGCGGAACTGCTCAGCGATAATATCCGTTCCAGCGACTATATCTTCCGCTACGGCGGGGAAGAGTTTCTGCTGGTGCTGGTGGAGACCGGCGTGTCAGAAGCGTTTACCATCCTCGACCGCCTGCGGAAGAAAATTAGCCAACTGGCGTTTAACGTTGGCGGCGACACGAAGATCCCGATCACCGCCAGCATTGGCTATGCCGTGCACTCCGGCCATCCCGATTACAACCTGCTGTTGCGCGATGCCGATAATGCGCTGTACGCCGCCAAACGCGAGGGGCGCAACTGCGTGAAGATGCATAAAGGCAGGGTGTAAAACGAGCCCCGGTAAACGTAGCGCGACCGGGGCAGGGCTCTGAAGCTCAGAACAGTACCGGCAGCCCCAGCCCGCGCTTCACTTCATGCAGCGTCTGCTGCGTGAGCTGGTGGGCGCGTTCGCTGCCCTGGCGCAACAATTCCAGTAGCATTCCTTTATCCTGACTGTAAGTGGCCCGGCGTTCGCGGATCGGCGCCAGTAGCTCCTGCAAGCAGGTTTCCAGTTCATTCTTACACTGGCGATCGCCCAGCCCGCCGCGCTGATAGTGGGCTTTCATCTCAGCAACCAGCGCCTTATCGCTATGGAAAGCGTCGAGATAGGTGAACACCACGTTGCCGTCGACATGCCCCGGATCGCTGACTCTCAGGTGTGTCGGGTCGGTATACATCGCGCTGACCGCGCGGTGAATCTCCTCTTCACTGGCCGATAACGTCAGCGTATTGCCCAGCGATTTCGACATTTTGGCATTACCGTCGACGCCCGGCAGGCGGCTCACTTCGCTGAGTAGCGCTTTGCAGTGGCGCAGTACCGGTTCGCCGGTGAGGCTGTTCATTTTGTGGACGATTTCATTGGTCTGCTCAATCATCGGTAGCTGATCGTCGCCCACCGGCACCAGCTCGGCCTTGAAGGCGGTGATATCGGCGGCCTGGCTAATCGGATAGGCGAGAAAGCCAACCGGCAGCGAGCGGGCGAATCCCTTCTGGGCAATCTCATTTTTTACCGTCGGATTACGTTCCACGCGAGCGACGGTGACGATATTCATATACAGCGCGCTGAGCTCAGCCAGCGCGGGCAGAGCGGACTGCAGGCAAATAGTGGTGAGCCTGGGGTCGATGCCGACGGCCAGATAATCGGCCATGACTTCGAGGATATGGTGGCTGATTTTTTGCGGGTTGCTGCCGTTATCGGTGAGCCCTTGCAGGTCGGCGATCAGAATAAATTGTTGGTGGTCGTGCTGCAGCGTGACGCGCTGGCGCAGAGAGCCGACGTAGTGGCCAAGATGTAGTTGGCCGGTCGGGCGGTCGCCGGTGAGAATGGTTTGTGGATGGTTCATCAAGGACTCCTTATCAGACTGTTCAGCCGAAAGACGTCCTGAAAATAACAAAGCCGCCTTCCGGCGGCTTTGAAAATGGAAACGTGTATCATGCCGCCTGTTATGCAGGCAGCCACCAACGACGGGGGTAGGTAACGATAACGTTTCTGTTCATCTTTTTATCCTGCCACGAAATCACGGCGGGGTAAACCCGCCTTGTATTACATGGTCGAGAAGACGTTCATGATCACGCCGCCGGAGATAATCAGCGCCATGGCGATAATGGCCGCCAGGTCCGGCTTCTGTTTATAGAGGATCATCGAGCAGATGGTGACGCCGACGATACCGAAGCCGCACCACAGCGAGTAGGCTACGCCCACCGGAATGGTGCTCATCGCGCGGGTGAGGGCGAAGTAGCACAGGCCGTAGGCGCAGACCACCAGCACTGAAGGCGCCAGCTTGCTGAAGCCGTTGGTTTTTTTGATCATCGAGGTGCCAGTGATTTCGGAGCCGATAGACAGCGCCAGCCATAAAAATCCGAGATTAAACATAGGGTATTCCTTTCCTGTTAGTTGGCGATTTTCTTATCCATAGACGTGATTGGCGCGGCGGGCGCGGCTTCTTCGCTCTCTTCAGAACCCATTTTCGAGAACAGGTTCATGATAACGATGCCGCTGGCGATGACCGCCATGCCGATGATGGCGGCGGTATCCGGGTGCTGGCCGTAGAAGGCCATTCCCAGCGTCGAGACCACCAGGATGCCGGTACCGGACCAGGTGGCGTACGCCAGGCCGACCGGGATATCTTTCACCGCCCTTGAGAGCGAGTAATAGCAGGTGCAGTAAAGGACAATCAGCAGGCCGAGCAGCAGCATTTTTGTGCTGCCTTCGCTGCTACCGAACATTTTTAACGTCGAGGTTGCTGAGGTTTCGGAGAGGATAACCAGCAGCATCCATAACCAGCATTTTGTTTTCGAAGACATCGTTAAGCTCCAGGTTCATAGTTGGGTAAGGTCATATCTTTCTGTTTTTTAAATAATCAATGGCCGCATCGGTCAGCTGCGCGTGCGGAGCCGCCGCCAGCGCCGGATTATTCACCACGTCTGTGACGGTGAGATAACGGCGCGGTTCGCTGCTGGCGGCGGCTGGCGCGGTGGGCGCGTCCAGCGTCGCCAGCAGCTCATTCATGGTGCCGAGGAAGACGCCGCAGTCTTCCAGACGAGCCAGCGTGGCCTGCAGATGCCCGGCATAGGCGCTGTCGGCCTGAGCGCCGCTTAGCTGGTTGAGTTCGCTGTGCGGATCGCAGTGATAGCGCAGCGCCAGCACGGGAATACCCTTCAGCAGCGCCTCGTGCGCGCAGCGGGCGAGCGGGCTGCTGAGCGTGCCGTTCAGCAGGTCTGCAGCCAGCGGATAATCGAGAAACGGCAGCAGTACCGCCCGCCACGGCGCTGACGGAAGGGCATCCTGCCAGGCCGAAGAGGGAATTATCTCGCCGACCTCCCGCCACGCGGCGGCGTCAGCGAGGCCATCCTCCAGCGCGAGGCGTAGCGGATGGCCGCTTCCCGCCAGGCGTTGGCGGATAGCCGCGCGATAGCCATCAGCGGCGGTCACCATCACCAGTACCGGCGGGTGCAGGCGCTGCAAAACACGCGCAACTAAACCTTCAATCTGTTCGTCGGTCATGGCGAGCCTCCGTTAGCCGATGAGCGTCACCTGCGCGCCGTTTTTCAACCCGGCGGCATTGGCTTCTTCGGTGTCAATGTGAAACTCCAGCGCGAAGTCATCGCGCACCCGCACCACCACTTCATCGAAAGTCAGCTGGCGCTCGCCGTTGCTGCGCACGCTGACCTTCTGGCCATTGCTAACGTTGAGTCGGCGCGCATCCTGCGGCGACATATGAATATGCCGCCAGGCGCAGATCACCTGCGAATGGAGTTCAACGTGGCCAGCGGGCCCAATCAGCAGCGCGCTACCGGCATTCTCCAACTGGCCGGACTCACGAACTGGCGCCTTAATCCCGAGCGTGAAGCAGTCGGCGCGCGACACTTCCAGTTGCGAAACCGGGCGGGTCGGCCCGAGGACACGGACGTTGGTCAGCGAGCCCTTCGGCCCGACAATGGTCACGCACTCCTGGGCGGCAAACTGCCCCGGCTGGCGCAGCGGTTTGAACGGCGTCAGGCTGTAGCCTTTGCCGAATAGCGCCTCGACGTCCTGCTGCGCGAGATGGACGTGGCGGTTGGAGATCCCCACCGGGATCGCCGGCGCCGTTGCGCTCAGGCGGGCGGCGATTTTTTCGCGAACCAGGGTGTCGATCATGACTTCTTCCCTTTCTTCAGCGCCGGATGTTTATCTTCCGTTTCGTTCGGGGCGGCAGGGGGGGCGATAGGTTCCGGGGCGGGGATAACCACCGGTTCGGCCGTTTTTTGCTCGCGCGATGGATTGCCTTTGAGGTTGCTTAACGCTTCAACCACGCAGCGCTCCGGGCGGGCAATGACCAGCGACTTCACGGTGTGCTCGGCGCCAGCCACCGCCACGCCGCGTTCAATGGCGGTGTGGATGGCGCTGATTTCCCCTTCAAAGCAGACGCTTACCAGCCCGGAGCCTGGTTTGCGATAGCCAATGCAGGTCACTCCCGCAGCTTTACAGGCGGCGTCGACGGCCTGAATGGCGGCGACCCATCCTCGCGTTTCAATTACGCCTAAACTTTTCATGGTCGGCTCCTGTTAATGGCGGACTAAGCGAATATCAAAATCAAATTGCTGGAAGAAGGTTTCCAGCCGGTCCAGTTCTTCCGGTGTATAAGACGGGTCCTGGGTAATCGGGTAGGGCATATCCAGGCGTTCGTACTTTTTGCGTCCCAACTGGTGGTACGGCAGCATGTCGATGCGGCGGATATTTCCACGCTTCGCCAGCTTCTGTACGTAATCAATGGCGCCGGTAATGGCGTCGAATGAGTCGTTGTAGCCGCGAATGAGCGGCATACGCACAATGACGTTGGCGCCGGAATCCACCAGCCATTCGAGATTGCGGCGGATTCCTTCGTTGCCGATGCCAAGCATCGCCTTGTGGTGTTCGCTGTTAATTTGCTTAATGTCGAACAAGAAGGTGTCGGTGACCGGCGCCAGCTTCTGGTAGTTGGCAAGCGGGGTGGTGCCCTGGGTTTCGACGGCGGTGTTAATCATCATCTTTTTGCATTCGCTGAATAAGGCGACGGCAAAATCGGTCTGCAGGCTCATCTCGCCGCCGCCGATGGTGACACCGCCGCCGGAGGAGATGTAGAAGTCGTAGTCCTGCATGATGATCTCCATCAGCTCGCTAACGGTGACGTCCTTGCCCATAATGTCCAGCGCGTTCTGGGTGCAAATCTCTTCGCATTTGCGACAGCCAATGCAGTCTTTATTGCGGTCGACGAAGTGCTTCATTTCGCCGTTTTCTTCCGCCCGATAATGAATACCCGCCGGACAGACGCTGACGCAGTCGCCGCAGTTAATGCATTTGTCGTGCGAGAACATCACCTGGAACTGACTGCTCAGCCCTTCCGGGTTGGCGCACCACGGGCAGCGAATGTTGCAGCCCTTAAAAAACACCAGCGTGCGAATGCCATCGCCGTCATAGATCGAATATTTCTGGATATTGAAAATTCGGCCCGTTAATTCTTGTTTTGCGATCACGCTTGCCTCCCGCTCCGTCCCGTTACGGGACGGAGAACTTCCGGTTATTTCTCAAATACAGCTCATTTAATTCTCTTTAAGAGAACTAGAACTTCTCAATCACCGTACGGCTGATGATCTCGTCCTGGACCTCTTTGCACAGCTCAACGAAGTAGGCGCTGTAGCCGGCGACGCGAACGATCAGGTCGCGGTATTTCTCCGGCTCCTGCTGCGCCTTCTTCAGTACTTCGTTATCGACGTAGCTGAACTGCATCTGGCCGTTGCCGAGAATCGAGGCGGTACGCAGCAGGGTAATCAAGCCATGGCGGCCTTCCGGGGTATCCAGCAGCCCTTTGAGGAACTTGAAGTTGTGCACCATGCCGATGTTCATGGTTTCCACGTTCATCTTGCTGACCGACTTGATAATCGCCGTCGGGCCTTGTTTATCCGCACCCTGGGTTGGGCTGATGCCGTCGGAGAGCGGCATCCACGCCAGGCGGCCGTTCGGCGTGGCGTTGGTCAGCTCGCCGATTGGCGTGTTGTTGGAGATAGACAGGGTGCCGTGGCTGAGGGTCGAGTAGAGCATTTTGTATTTACGGCACTCTTTCTCGGTCCATTCGGTAATATCCAGCGCGTACTGGTCGACGTAGTTATCGTCGTTACCGTATTTCGGCGCGTTCAGGCAGTCGCGGCGCAGCGCTTCGTAACCTTCAAAGTTGGCCAGCAGCGCATCGCGGATCTGCTCAAGGGTGTATTTCTTCTCTTCGAACACCAGCTTGCGGATCGCTGCCATCGAGTCGACGTAGGTCGCCAGACCGGAGAAAATCAGCCCCGGACCGTGGTTGACCATCGCGCCGCCGGCGGCGACATCTTTGCCGCTCTCCATGCAGCCTTCGACCAGTAGCGACATCAGCGGCTTCGGCGCCACATCGCGATGGACGCGCTGGCTAATGACGGTGCCGATGGCCGACAGGCGCACGATATGGGCGATCTGCTGTTTTACCGCCGCGTCGAATTCGTCGAAAGTGCGCAGGTCGCGCAGGTCGCCGGTGTCCAGCCCCTGATAGCTATCGAACAGCACCATCCGCCCGCGGTTGAGTACGAATTCAATCGCGATAGGCCACTGGGTGTAGCCGGTGGAGGTCCACTGATAGATGCGCCCGGATTTTTGCGGCTCAACGCAGCCCATCAGGCAGTAATCGCGGGCGTCTTCAAAATCGAAGCCTTTGCGCAGCATCATCTTGATGTGGGAGTCATCGAAGTGGCAGGCCGGGAAGCCCATTCCCGCTTTCACCACGTCGACGATTTTTTCCATGTATTTCTGCGGCGACTGGTTGTGGATACGGCAGGCCAGCGACGGCTGGTAAACCTTCACGAAGCGCACCGCGTCCATAATCAGATAAGTCAGATCGTTACAGGCATCGCCGCCGCTACGTTTCTGGCCGCCAACGGTGAGGTTGATAAACGGCTGATAACCCGCGAAATATTTCGCTCCCAGCTCACTCGACATCCACATCAGTTCAGCGCATTTGATGATGAACGCCTGCAGCAGCTCCAGCGCGGTCTCGTGGGTCAGGCGGCCTTCGCGGATATCGGCTTCGAACATCGGATAGCAGTACTGGTCGACGCGCCCCAGTGACAGCCCGGTCTGGTTCTCTTCGATTTCAAACAGTGATTCGACGGTCCAGATACTCTGCAGCGCTTCCTGCAAGGTCTTCGGCGGATTGGCCGGCACGTTTTCGTTGACGTCGGCGATGGTCAGCAACTCGGCGCGGCGCTGGGCGTTTTGCTCTTTAGCCGCCAGTTCGCGGGCGTGGGCGGCGATGCGGCGGGCGTAGTTGACCACCCCTTCACAGGTTTCAATCGCCGCTTTGTAGTAGTAGATACGGTCGATATCTTCCGGGTTTTCCATGCTCAGGCTGGCCAGATGCGCCTCGGCATCGGCTTTAATGCCGTTCATCCCTTTGGTGAACAGCAGCACGTCGTAGCCCGGACAGGTATCGCCGCCGCCGTTAATCTGGTGATAGGAGAGGTCGCTGACGAAGGTCTCGCCGCTGAAGGCCCAGACGCCGGCCTCACGGTATTGCGCTTCGCAAATCTCATCCAGCGAACGGCCTTCCCAGAACGGCACGATCTCTTCGCGAATGGTTTTTTTATCCGCTTCGCTGATTTCAAACGGATCCTGCGGGCGGGTGCTCATGGTGTCGAGCTCGTCGCGCACCCAGCGCCAGGCGATATCCGGCGAGAAGGCGCCCGCGCGCGGCTTGCCGCACGGATGGCCGACGATCAGCTCATCGTCCTGAATCAGAATCGGCGCGGTTTCACAGGCGTGGCGGAAAGCTTTGGCGCGCAGCAAAATGGTCGGCATGCCAGGGTTGGCTTTGACCACTTCGGTAAAGGCCAGCGCGCGATAGATAGAGACGCTCGGGCGTACCGTCAGGTAGTGGTTACGCAGGCGCTGCATACGCGGGGTTAAGCCTTCTATCGCCGGCGTGTCGGCGCAGGCCGCGAACGGCGCGTGGCTGACCTGTTGTGCGCCGCTAAACAGACGCACCGGCAGATTCAGCGCGCTGAGGTTGCGCTGGGCGCTGATAAACATCGCCGAGAGTTCGTTCGCTTCGGCGTTGTCAAAAGCGGCGCCGTGCAGCATGGCGTCGAGCATCGGATAGCCGTCAATGGCGCAGGCGGCGCGGACTTCGCTCAGTTCCGCCAGCTTGAACCACAGGCACTCCACGATTTCATAGGCCTGCTGGTTATTCAGCGCGCCGCTGTTGATATCGCGCTGGAAGTAAGGCAGCAGCGCTTTATCCGCCCCTTGCGGATTAACCGCATAGCTGCCGTTATCCAGCTGTAGCGCCAGCTGGAACAGATAGAACGCCTGGCAGGCTTCTTTGAAATTACGCGCCGGATGGGCCGGAACGTGGTGCAGAATGGCCGCGCTATCGAGCAGCTCGGCTTTGCGATAAGTATTGGTTTCTGCGGCTGCCAGCTGCTCGGCGCTGTTGGCCAGATTTTGCGCCAGCGCGAGCAGGGCGTCGCAGGCGTAGATGGCGGCGCGGCAGCCGTTGACTTCATCCATACCGCTGCGGCTAACGGCGCTACCGAGGGCGCGGGTTTTCTCTTCCAACTGGTGCTTAATCGCCAGCACGCCTTTTTCGACGACCAGGTTGTAGTCCGGTGAATCGAGATCGCTGTTGAGGTTGAGGAACTTGAATACGGATGGCCGATGCGCGGCGCTTTCATCATGGAAAATCGCCCCGTGCGGTTTACGGGTCTGGTTACCGACGATCAGTTCGTCGGCGCTAATGGTCAGCGGCAGCTGGCGCATCAGTTCATAGAAACGGCGAGCCGGTTTGACGGCGGCGGGAATGCCTGCGATATCGCTATCCAGCGCGCTGAGGATCGCGGCGTGCTCGGTGCACAGGCTGCTTGCCTGTGAGCGTAAACGGTCTGCCAGCACTTTGACGCGCGGCGTTAAGCTGTAGTGTGCCATGGGTAAGGTTCTCCAAATCTTGTTATCAGTGGCCCTGTACGGGATGACCGGACCAGGCCCGGCGATAAAGCTCGGTTAACGCGTTAGCGTCCGGCGCGCGTGGGTTGGTTGGGGTACAGCTGTCGCGCAGCGCCTGGCCGACCATCTCCGGCAAACGGCGTTCGAATTCAGCCGCCTCAATGCCGGTGTCGCTAATGCCGGAGGGCATGCTCATCTCTTCTTTTAAAGCCTGAATGGCGACCAGCAGGCTGGCGACGCCCTGGCGCGGCGAGGCGGCTGGCAGATCCAGCAGATGCGCCAGACGGGCATATTTCGTTGCTGCAAGGGTGTCGCACTGGCCGTTGAAATCGGCGTTCCAGGCGACGACTTGCGCCATCAACAGGGCGTTGGCGCGGCCATGGGGTACGCGGAAGACGCCGCCGAGGGCGTGGGCCAGGCTGTGGGTTATCCCAAGCGAGGCGTTGGTGAAGGCCATCCCCGCCATGCAGGAGGCGTTATGCATCTTTTCGCGCGCCTGCAGGTTGTCGCCGCTGCGCCAGCAGGTCGGCAGATAGCGAAATACCTGCTGCACCACTTTCTCCGCCAGCGCGTCGGAAAAGTCGCTGGCGGCACGGGAGACGTAGGCCTCAAGGGCGTGACACAGCACGTCCATGCCGGTGTCGGCGGTAATCGCCGGCGGCACCGAAGCCACCAGCGCTGGGTCAAGAATGGCGATATCCGGTAGTAGCGACGCATCCACCAGCACCAGCTTCTCCGCATTGGCTTTCACCACCGAAAAGGCGGTGACTTCCGAGCCGGTGCCGCTGGTGGTGGGGATGGCGACAAAGCATGGACGCGGGCGGTCAGTTTGCGGACGGGTTTGCGCCAGGGAGAAAATAACCGCTTTGGCGGCATCGATTACCGAACCGCCGCCGAGCGCGATAACCAGATCCGGATAGTGGTTATCCATCAGCTTCATGCCGCGCACCACGGTGGCGATATCCGGATCCGCCACTACGTCGTCCCACATCTGCCAGGCGATCCCGCGCTGGCGCAACAGGGCGGTGACGCGCTCGGCGAGGCCAAACTTCACCATCGCTTTATCGGTCACCAGCAGCACGCTGCGGGCGGAAAGTTCGTTCAGCACCGAGAGGGCGTCCTGACCGAAGCAAATCCGCGGTTTCAGTAAAAATTCACTCATTGGGCTATTCACTCCTGTTAGGCGTCCCGAAACACGTTCTCGACAATGGCGACCACCGACATCGCTTTGTAGCGGTCTTTATTGAGCGCGAAGTACTCTTCCGCCAGCACGATGTCGTGCATGCCGGCGCCGACGTTATCGACGGCGACCCAGGTCTGGTCTTTCATCGGCTGCTGTTTGTCATCTAAGCGGGTGATCAACAGCAGGTTGCTGCCGCGTAGCTCATCGCATTTTTGCGTGGCGACGACATGGCCGGTTACCTTTGCGAGAATCATCGTTTATCGCCTTATATCAGTGCGTTACTTAGCGAGGCGCTCCAGCACCTGGCGAATAACGCGTTCCACGCTTTGTTCGTTGATTTCACCTTCCATACTGGCGGCGCCTGCGCTGGCGAAACGGTCATCGTTGCCTGCGGAGTGCGCTGGTGCGGCATTGGCCGGAGCGTTGAAACGCACGTCATCAAGAATGCTGCGCTGCGGATCGCTCGCCGGAGTAACGATGGTCGGCTGGGGCTCAGGGCGGCTGCCCGGCGCGCGAAGCTCGTCAATCGAACGTACGCCATAGCCGACTTTGCGGATATTGAGCAGGTTCATCGGGCCGACGTTGTCGGAGCTGGAGCCGCCGCCGACCGCGCCGCAGCCGAGAGTCAGCGCCGGAGAGATGTTGGTGGTCGCGCCGATACCGCCGAGCGCCGCTGGGGTGTTAATCAGAATGCGGTTGACCGGTTTTTCGAGGCAGAACTGGCGGATGACGTCCTGATTACGGGTGTGGATCACCAGCGTATGGCCGAGTCCTTCGTTGGTCAGCAGCTCCACCACGCGGTGGCAGGCGGCTTTCCAGTCTTCTTCCACGTACAGGCCGAGTACCGGGCACAGTTTTTCGCGCGAGTAGGGGTTTTTCGGCGATACGGTGGTTTGCTCGGCGATCAGCACTTTAGTGCTGGCCGGTACGCAGAATCCCGCCATCTGGCTGAGGTATAGCGCGGTTTTGCCGACCACTTTCGGGTTGATGGTGCCGTTCGGGCGCAGCAGCAGCGCCGCCATTTTCGCCGCCTCATCTTCATTCATGAAGTAGACGCCCTGCGCTTCCAGCTCGCGGTGAACCTCGTCGTAAATGCAGCGTTCGACGATAATCGACTGCTCAGAGGCGCAGATCACGCCATTATCGAAGGTTTTACTGGTGACGATATCTTTCACCGCGTGGTGGATATCGGCGCTGCGTTCGATAAACGCCGGGCCGTTACCCGGGCCGCCGCTGATGGTCGGAGTGCCGGAAGCGTAGGCCGCCCGCACCATGCCTTCGCCGCCGGTGGCGAGGATCAGCGACACGTCTTTGCTGTGCATCAGTTCGGAGGTGGCTTCGAGCGTTAACTGGGTGATGCCGTCAACGCTGCCTGCCGGGGCGCCGGCCGCTTCTGCCGCGCGTTTGACGATTTCAATCGCCTTCCAGCTGCACTGACGCGCGCCCGGATGCGGGGAGAAGATAATGGCGTTGCCGGCCTTGAGGGCGATCAGCGCTTTGTAGATAACCGTAGAAGTTGGGTTAGTTGAGGGGACCAGCGCGCAAATCACGCCGAGCGGCACGCCCACGTCCATCACTTTTTTTACCGGGTCGTCATGAATGATGCCAACGGTCTTCATATCTTTGATGGCGTCGTAGACGCGCAGCGAGGCGAAACGGTTTTTCAGCACTTTGTCCTGCCAGTTGCCAAAACCGGTCTCTTCCGCGGCCATTTTCGCCAGCGCTTCGGCGTGGTGCGCTGCTTCCTGGGCCACGTTTTTCACGATGGCGTCGATTTGCTGTTGCGAAAAGGTGGCCAGAATCGCCTGCGCCTTTTTGGCGTTGCGCACCAGTTCCCGCGCGTTCTGCCGGGATTGCAAATCGTTATCCAGTTCAATCATGAGTCTATCCTTCATCAGACGAAAAGAGTGGAGACGGGGCGCGCCCTGTCAGGTCATGCTTTGTGCTGCGCCGCGATTTTTTCGATGTCGTTATGTGGACGCGCAATGACGCGAGAGCTGACGACTTCGCCGATGCGTTTCGCCGCTTCCACGCCGGAGTCGACCGCCGCGTTGACCGCGCCGACGTCGCCTTTCACCATTGCGGTGACGAGGCCGGAACCGACGTTTTCATAGCCGATAAGCTCGACGTTGGCGGCTTTACACATCGCATCTGCGGCTTCAATGCAGGCCACCAGACCTTTGGTTTCGATAAGACCAAGCGCTTCTTTCATCAGGTTTCTCCGTTAGTCCGCAATTTTGTAATGCGAGACGATTTTGTTGATGTCGTTATGCGGACGGGCGATAACCAGCGAGGTCACCACTTCGCCGATGCGCTGCGCCGATTCCACACCGGAATCCACCGCCGCTTTCACCGCGCCGACGTCGCCTTTCACCA
>NZ_JBEAIO010000021.1:0-14782 GCF_040065095.1 Klebsiella sp. CN_Kp091
TTCACCTCTTCAATGTAAAAACCCCGCTCCGGCGGGGTTTTTGCTATCCGGAGGGTGGAACAAAGATGAATGACTGTCCACTTTTAAACAGCTTTCTGGCTGCATTGCAGGCCGCGCTCGTTGATACTGTCACGCTTTGAAAATGTATCTTCTATTCATTAATCTCAATCCCTCATTTGCAGCGGTCATCATTCAGCTTAATGGATAGCAGGTTTTAGGTATTATCCAGACAGGGCGGTGGACGTGAAAAATGTAGTGTTATTCCCCCAAATCAAAGCGGCGCTCGCCTGGCTTGTCGGCCATGGCGATACAATTATGCAGTTTGCGTGGAATATCGCGGCGGCGCTAATCATTTTGTTTGTTGGTAAGCTGATTTCGAAATTACTCGGCAAAACTCTCGAGAAAATTCTGCTGCGACGCAACGTAGATGCGACAATCGTCCACTTCTTCGCCGCGCTGGTGCGCTATATCACCATGGCTTTTGCGATTATCGCCGCGTTAGGCCGGGTAGGGATTGAAACCTCATCCATTATCGCCGTCCTTGGCGCGGCAGGTCTGGCCATTGGCCTGGCGCTGCAGGGCTCGCTGTCAAATTTTGCCGCAGGCGTATTGCTGGTGACGTTACGCCCCTTCCGCGCGGGTAACTTTGTGCAGGTGGGGGCGGTATCCGGTCTGGTACAATCGGTACATGTTTTTTCCACCACACTGCTGACTGTGGATAATAAAGAAGTCATTATCCCGAACGGGAAAATTATTGCCGATAGCATCGTTAACTATTCCCGCCATCCCTATCGCCGCATCGATCTCACGCTTGGGGTGGCATGTCATAGCCAAATATCACACGTTAAACAGGTGATCCAGACGCTTATCGATAATGAAAAGCGCATCGATCGTTCTCGCGGTACCACGGTTCGCCTGATCGAGTTGGCTCCTGGTTCGCTTAATTTTACCATTCGCGTATGGGTAAAAAATGCGGAGTATTGGGATACCTATTTTGATTTTCTGGAAAATATCAAAAATGCGCTCGATGAAAATAAAATTATGCTGGCTGCGCCGCGCATGGATATTAATTTAACGTCGCCGGATTTAGTGCGTGTTCAATAAGCAAGAAGAATTTTATATTTCATATAATTCATTTGGTGAATGTATTATCTGAATATTTACACTGGTGAACATGCTTTTTTACACATCGTCATTATTGTTCAGGGAATAATAGAGCGTCTTATCACTACGTACTTATTCAGGATAACAAGATGAACAAACTTTCTCGGATGGTATTAATGACGGCTGTAGCCGCGGGATTCTCCATGGCGGCACAGGCTGCTGAGGTTAACGCCGCTCCGGCGCCGGCTCAGGATCCTATCGTTCAGCATTTAAAATTGAGCCAGGATCAGGTCGCTAAAATTAAGAGCCTGCATCAGGAAATGGAAAAGAACGTCCAGCAGGTTTCGCAGAAAGATATTAAAGATGGCGTTTTATTTGACGTGATCGATTCCGGTAAGTGGAATGAGAAAGCGGTGAAAGATCAGCTGGCGGCCTTTGGCAAGGTTGAACAGCAGGTGCGCTATTATCGCGTGAAGTACTATTTCGGTGTAAATCAGGTTCTGACGCCGGAACAGCGTACTCAGGTGAAAAAAGATCTCTCTCAGGCATTGAGCGAGTAATAAAGTCGGCCCCGTTATGGGGCCGATTTTCATCAGGCGGCGTTATCTTCGTCCTGCAACCGCGTTTGCGCATCTTCCACGATGGCTTCCAGTTCACTCAGCATCTCTTCATAGCCAAAGCCGATTGGGCTCATGGTTTCCACAGCGACTGGCTGGTCTAACGGTTGCGCCTTTTTGCTCTTTTTCTTGCTCACTCACAAACTCCCGGCTTCCTTGTTACACCGGTAAATCTATCAGCAAAGCGCGCAGCGGCGTATCGGCGACGAGGGTAATGTTAGCTTCGTCACGAATAAAAGCGCCATCACCGCAGGTTAATGCCTGTTTCTCTTCCTTTTTTGCCACGGCATGTACCGTACCGTGAATCGACTGCAGATAGGCGCGCGGGCCGTGCAGTTGAACGCTAATCTCTTCACCCTTCGCCAGCTGCAGATGATGGATCCATACCTGTTGGCGCAGCTGTACACTGTCACCGCTGCCATCCGGTGAAGCCAGTAACTGGATTGACGAGTCGCTAACCGCGAGTTTCTGCACCAGCGGATTTTCGCGTTCCGGGCAGGCGTCGAGCCACAGCTGCATGCGCGTCAACGACTGCTCTTTACTGAGATTATGCTCACTGTAGCTGACCCCCGGTTGGGTGGAGAGCAGCAAGGCTTCACCAGCCTTTGCCTGTACGTGGTTGCCGTCGCTATCGCGGTATTCCGCTTCACCTTCCAGAATCAGATTCAGGATATCGACCTTTGGATAGGTACGCGGCTGAAATGACGCGCCCGGCGCCAGCACTTCTTGATTGAGTACGCGCAGCGAGGCGTAACCCAGCAATTTAGGGTCGAAGTAGTGGCCAAAGGAAAAGGTGTAGCGGGCCTGCAGCCAGCCGAAGTCTGCTTGACCGCATTGTTTGGCTGTTCGGGTTGTAATCATTTTCTTGACCTCTCTTTACACTAAATCAATGGTAAAGGTATGGACGCTGTATTGTTAGCCAGATATTCTGCCCGGTATGTTCAAAATTCCTGAATGAGAGCGAAATGGCGAAAGAGAGAGCATTAACGCTGGAAGCGTTACGCGTAATGGATGCGATAGACCGACGCGGGAGCTTTGCCGCTGCGGCTGACGAGCTGGGGCGCGTGCCTTCGGCCCTAAGCTACACCATGCAAAAACTGGAAGAAGAACTGGATGTGGTGCTGTTTGACCGTTCTGGCCATCGCACAAAATTTACGAACGTTGGCCGCATGCTGCTGGAACGCGGGCGCGTGCTGCTGGAAGCGGCGGACAAGCTGACTACCGACGCCGAAGCGCTGTCGCGCGGCTGGGAAACTCACCTGACCATCGTCACCGAAGCCTTGGTTCCGACCACCGATCTGTTTCCGCTGATTGAGAAGCTGGCGACCAAATCCAATACCCAGCTGTCGATTATTACCGAAGTGCTGGCCGGCGCCTGGGAGCGGCTGGAGCAGGGGCGTGCTGATATCGTCGTCGCGCCGGATATGCATTTTCGTTCATCGTCAGAAATTAACTCACGTAAGCTCTATTCGGTGTTAAGCGTTTACGTCGCCGCGCCGGATCACCCGATTCATCAAGAGCCAGAACCGCTTTCCGAGGTGACGCGGGTGAAATATCGTGGCGTCGCGGTGGCGGATACCGCGCGCGAGCGCCCGGTGCTGACGGTGCAACTGCTGGATAAACAGCCGCGTTTAACCGTCAGCACCATTGAAGATAAACGCCAGGCGCTGCTGGCGGGGCTAGGGGTTGCAACCATGCCTTATCCGTTGGTTGAGAAAGATATTGCCGAAGGGCGCCTGCGGGTTGTGAGTCCTGAATACACCAACGAAATTGATATTATTATGGCCTGGCGCCGTGACAGCATGGGCGAAGCCAAATCGTGGTGTCTACGGGAGATCCCGAAACTGTTCGCCGGCAGATAACGGGAAGATGCGCTCCTCCGCCGCGAGGAGCGCGTAAATCAGTAGGAGTAGGGTTTTGGATTTGGCCCAAAGCGATTGTCGCCGGGCGTGCCGTTCTGGCAATTGAAAATCAAAATCACCAGCCAGCCGATGACCGGGATCAGCAGCAGCAGTAGCCACCACGCCGAGCGGTCGGTGTCATGCAGGCGACGAAACTGCACCGCCCACCAGGGTAAAAAAACCAGCACGCCGTAAATGGTCGTCAGGATGCCTTCACCCCCAGCACGCTGCCAGCCGAGCATCTTATCAATGATGCTGAGCACTGCGGTGAGAATGATGTTGACCAGAATAAACATCCAGTACTCTTTGCGCCGGGCGCGACCGCCAAAGCCAATATAGTTTCGTAATACTTTTAGATACCAGTCCATTTTCTCACGCCTTAGTTAACCATTAATCACTTGTTTTTAAAGCGATCAAAATAATCATAGGCGTGAATATCAAACTGGTAAATATCCGTTATCTGAATAAAAGGCGCCTTTCGGCGCCTTATCGATCAGCGGGAAAAGCGATCCCGTCCGTGCGGTTCGTTGAGATCCTGCTGCGGACCCACGGAGATGATCCCCGTCGGGTTGATGGTTTTGTGGCTGCGATAATAGTGATTGCGGATATGCGGGAAATTCACCGTTTCCGCAATCCCCGGCATCTGGTAGATATCGCGCAGGAAACCGTACAGGTTGAGATAGTCGCTGATGCGGCGCTTATCGCATTTAAAGTGGGTGACATACACCGGGTCGAAACGAACCAGCGTTGTCCACAGGCGGATATCCGCTTCCGTTAACTGGTTTCCGGTCAGGTAGCGGTGCTGACCGAGGATCTGCTCAAGGCGTTCGAGCGAGGTAAACAGCGCGTCTACGGCTTCGTCATAGGCCTGCTGGCTGGTGGCGAAACCGGCTTTATACACCCCGTTGTTAACGTTGTCGTAGATCCAGCTATTCAGATCGTCGATCTTTTCTCGCAACGCCGGCGGATAATAGTCGCCCGCGCGCGCGCCCAGGCCATCAAACGCGGTATTGAACATGCGGATGATTTCAGCCGACTCATTGCTGACGATGGTCTGTTGTTTTTTATCCCACAGCACCGGAA
Organism: Klebsiella sp. CN_Kp091; assembly: GCF_040065095.1. Classification (NCBI taxonomy): domain Bacteria; kingdom Pseudomonadati; phylum Pseudomonadota; class Gammaproteobacteria; order Enterobacterales; family Enterobacteriaceae; genus Klebsiella; species Klebsiella sp. CN_Kp091. The sequence goes on from NZ_JBEAIO010000021.1 coordinate 4,706, forward strand.
CGGTCACCCGGCCGGTGTAATGCGGATCGGCCTGCAGATAAAGCTGATAGAGGAACTGATGATGATAGAGCTGGTCGCCGGTCGCATCGGGGAAATCGTCGGCGAAGGTCCAGCCGTTTTCCAGCATCAGGGGATTCACCACTGAGACGGATATAAAGGGTTCTAATCCTTTTAACTTGCGCAGAATCAGGGTGCGATGCGCCCACGGGCAGGCCAGTGAAACGTACAGGTGATAGCGGTCTTTCTCTGCGGCGAAGCCACCTTCGCCCGCAGGGCCCGGCGCGCCATCGGCGGTGAGCCAGTTGCGGAAGGCTGAAACGGAACGCTTGAACCGTCCTCCGGTGGATTTGGTGTCATACCAGGTATCTTGCCAGACGCCGTCGACTAATTGTCCCATTACTTCCTCCTTCAGATAGCAAAAGCGAGGAGATAGCCCCTCGCTTTTTTAGATTTTTACTCAGTATAGTGCGCTTACCACTTTTTATTCAGCACGCGGTCGATGCTGAATGCGCCCGGACCTGTCACGGCCAGCAGCAGATAACCACCAGCGATGGTCAGGTTTTTCATGAACATCAGCGAGTTCACGCCTTCAGCAAAGTTGCTGTGGAACAGGAACGCGGTCAGCAGGGTGAAGCCTGCGGTGAACAGCGCGGTAGTGCGAGTCAGGAAACCGAACAGAATCGCCAGACCGCCGCCAAACTCAAGCAGAATAGTCAGCGGCAGCAGCGCTCCCGGAACACCCATTGCTTCCATATACTGCTGCGTACCTGCATACCCGGTGATTTTTCCCCAACCAGCGGTAATGAACAGAATCGGCATCAGAATACGCGCTACCAATACACCAACATCTTCTAATTTTTTCATTTCTTACTCCAGAAAACCCAAAGGGCGGCGATTTCGTTTTTTAGTGCAATCCTGCGTGGTTACGCGGGCTTGCTGTCGATGGAGAGGATATTAGCGAGCTTGAGAGGGGATTGTTAGCAAGGAAAACTGTAGTTCTTTTTCAAAGTTTCTGAGCAATTGGTGCGATCGGTGAAAATATTTTCCGAGGCGCCTCGCAGCGTACGTGGCTATCGGTTGTTTTATCACCAGAGGCACCTTATCCTTGCCCGTTCCGGCCATTTGACCAGCCCTGGCAGATTTTTTCGTCAACTGGCGCAGGGAATGCCTGAACATAAGGAGCAGCTGATGACATTAGCAGAATGGTTTGAAGAGCGTGGGCGCACGAAGGGAAGAAAACAGGGTCGTGAAGAGGGGCGTGAAGAAGGTAGAGAAGAAGGCGAACGTCAGGCGACGCGTAAAATAGCTCTTGCGATGCTTCGTAACGGCGTTGATAGCGCGCTGGTCAGTAAAACCACCGGTTTAAGCGAACAAGAGCTCAGCGCGCTGGCGCACTGAGCGAGCAATTAACGCGATGCGGACTGGCGCAGAATCTCTTTGACCATCCGCCAGGTGCTCCAGATGCCGAGGCCGCGTTTGCCCCAGCGGATTAAAAAGCGCGGATGGCGTACTGACCAGATAGCCATCACCCCGCTGCCGACCATCGCCCATGAACGCAGATGTTTCAGCGTTTGCCAGCCGCGATCGATAGGCGAGGTGGCTTCCAGCCAGTGACGATGGCTGGCGGCCAAATCCAGCCGCTGTTGCTGGATTTGGCGCAGCAGCAGCGCTTTTCGCTGGTCGCGTTCCTGTTGGCCGCTCATCGACGATCGTCCTCAAGCAGCGCGCGATCGTTCGCCAGCTCGTCGCGGGTATGACGTAAAAACGTTGAGCGGCGAGCTTTCCTGAGGGTCCAAATTCCCCCTATCAATGAGGCGAGTAACAGGACGCTGGTGGTCGCGATCATCACGTGCAGGCGGTACTGTGGATCGACGGCCCAGATGATCAGCACCAGCAGGCTCATCAGCCCAAAAGCGGCGAATAACAGCGTTAGCCCGAGCATCAGCAACAGCTGGAAGAGGTTCGCTTTCTCCTCTTCCAGCTCCACGACGACCAGGCGCAAGCGCGTTTCCACCATTTCGACCAGCAGCGTGATAATCCGCTGGCCGATGCCGAATACGCTCTGTCCCGGGCCCTGCGTGTGTTGAGAGTTTGCCATAATTAACGGCGCGACAGCAGTACGCCGACAACCAGCCCGACGGCTGCGCCAATGCCCACGCCGGTCCATGGATTTTCGCGGACGTACTCATCGGCCCGAGCGGCGGTTTCACGCGTCTGCTTGACGATGGCATCGCTGGTGTCGCTGAGACGCACACGGCTGTCTTTCAGTACGCTTTCCGCTTTGCTACGCAGTTTGCCGAGTTCTTCTTTCGATTTATCGGTGGAGGAGTTCAGTACTTCTTCCAGCGTGTCAGCCAGATTTTTCAGCTCAGCGCGTAGATCTTCTGCAACGTTATCTTTAGCCATCTTGTTCTCCTGTAGCGTTTACCAATTAATAATCGCGTGACTCAAGCGCTTTCAGTTCCTGCTGCGCTTCATCCAGTTTGCGTTCCCGTTTGCTAATTTTGTCTGCATCGCCTTTCTGCTTCGCCTCGCTCAGATCGCGCTGACGTTCGGCAACTTCGGCCTTCTGTTTAGCGATTTTCTGCTGATGTTCAGCCCTGACTTTGCTGTCGCTGCAGTTAGCGCGAACTTCCTGCAGCGCTTTGTTCAGGCCGTCTATGCGATGCTGATTATGGTGTTTTTCGGCATAGCTGATCTCCCGTTGGATGCTTTGTTCTTTTTCCTGACAAGGAGAGGCTGCGAAGGCGCTGGCGCTAAGTGAGGTCAGAGCCAGTAATAGTGCGATGCGGTAATTCATGGATTCTACCTTCCATTGTGTGAGGGGATATCGGTGATATACCCAATCCAGTCAACATTACAAGCCAGGCGGTTCCCGCAGTGTTAATAATAGACACGAAAGCGAGACTTCACCAAACCGTGCGAAAAGATTCGGAATTTTTGACGCGTTATCCCAAACGGCGCGGAGCATCGCGCAGGCGGGATAACCAGGCGGTGGCCGAATTTTCTTCATCCACCAGAGCAATAATATAACCGTGAGGCAGAGCTCGGCCCAATACTTCTTTTGCCGCGGCGCCCTGAGCATTGGAGTCGAATTTGATCAGCAGGCCGTCTTTTTGCGGCGTGATGCTCTTAAAACGGATGCCGTTGGCGTCAAGATGATGCCAGACGGAAAAACCGTCCGGCATAGCGACGCCCTGGCTGACGGGACGGATGGCCAGGGTGGACTCATGCTGACTGACGGTCAACCACAGCCAGACGATGGCGCAAAGCAGCAGTGAGCCGCCCAGCAGCCACCGCAGCTGGCGCCAGGAAGGACGTTTGATGACCATGCTCAGCTCCGACTGCTGTGTTTTTTCTTCCACAGTACAACCAGGGAGCCGATCAGACCAAAGACCAGCAGCGCAACCGGTAGCAGCATCAGACATGACATCAGCTGATCTTCATACTTCAGGAACACCGGTGTTTTACCCAGCAGATAGCCGAGAGAGGTAAGAATCAGCACCCACAGCAGGCCGCTCATCCAGTTAAAGAACTGGAAACGCGCGTTATTCAGACCTGAGATACCGGCAATTGTTGGCAGCAGCGTACGTACGAAGGCGATAAAGCGGCCAATCAGCAGCGCTGACAACCCATGCTTGTGGAACAGGTGATGGGCTCGCTGGTGATAATGCGAGGGTAAATGCGAGAGCCAGTTTTGCACGATCCGCGTATTGCCCAGCCATCGGCCCTGGATATAGCTTACCCAGCAACCAAGGCTCGCCGCCGCCGTCAGCAGCAGTAAGGTTTCCGGGAAGCCCATCGCCCCTTTGGCGATCAAAACGCCGACCAGCACCAGCAGGCTGTCGCCTGGTAAAAACGCCGCCGGCAGTAAACCGTTCTCAAGGAACAAAATCATAAATAAGACAAAATAGAGCATGCCAATCATGGAGGGATTAGCGAGGGTTTCGTAATCCTGGGCCCATAAGGCATTCAGTAATTGGGTTAGTAGTTCCATTCACGATTCCTGGTACATCGGTTAACGGTACGTCTGAACGCGGTGTATTCATTAGCCATCGGGTATAGCGACTAAATTATTATGAGAGTATGGCCGCTGTTAATACGTTCTGATCGAATCCTTGATTAAACAGTAAGTAAACACTTACCTGCAGAACGGTAAAATGCATCTAATTGTAACAAACTAGCTGACTTCACGTCATAGAAATTGCAGTTTGTTGCTGATTGATTTTGCGGGTTGCGGGGATGAGTAGCGAGAGGATTTACACAGGCTGACACTATATATGCTTTGCTTACCCTGTCGGGTCTGCGGGCAGAAAAAGAGGTTCTGCCCGTGAAAGGGATAATACGTTATTTTGCCCCGTTCGCCGCGGTATCGAGATGAACCACCGGATTTTCGGCAAACAGATAGCGATCGGCATTGAATTCAAAGTCATCGCTGGTTTCGTTAAACAGCATCAGCTTGGTATTTTCCAGATGCTGCCACATTGCCAGCTTCGCCGCGTGAGGGTCTTTACGAATGAGCGCTTTGAGGATTTGGTCATGATCGTCGCACCAGTTGTCGACGGTGCGCAGGTCGATATGATCGTGTAGTTTTTTCCAGTACGGGTTATGTACACGCTGGGTCCACATCTTCTCTACGATGGCGGCAAGCGCGGTGTTCTGGGTGGCCAGCGCGACCTGGACATGGAACTGCAGGTCCCATTCGGAATCGCGGAAGCACTTCTCGTTGCGGGCTTTCTCCTGAATTTCCATTAGCTTCATGATGTCCTGTTTGGTCACCTGAGTCGCGGCGAATTCAGCGATATTGCTCTCAATTAACTGACGGGCCTGGAGTAATTCAAACGGACCATAGTTGGCGAACTCCAGCGATTCATCCACCACCTGTTGGTATTTCGGGTGGTTGGAAATAACGTGGATGCCGGAGCCTTTGCGGACTTCAACATAGCCTTCGACTTCCAGCATGATGATGGCTTCGCGAACCACGGTGCGGCTGACGCTTTTTTCATCGGCGATAAAGCGCTCTGCGGGCAGCTTATCCCCTACAAGGTAGACGCCTTGTTCGATACGCGTCTTTAGCTCAGCGGCAAGCTGCTGATAGAGACGGCGCGGTTCACTGATTTCCATATTCGCTCCCGGAAGATGGCGACAATATTCGATTTGTTATACCACTTTTACGCGCTTTCCACCACTGGAAGGCATAAAAAAAGCCGCCTCAAAAAGGCGGCTTAGTCGGTGCAAAATCATCTGGCAGTCTAGCTTTGCGTCACCGGTTTCGTGGTATTGAGCGGCGTCGAGTCATCGTCGGCCGATTTGTTTTTCAGTACCGTCCAGATAACCAGCGCGCCGAGTAAGTCGAAGACCGCCAGCACCGCGAACAGCGGGCTGAAACCGATGGTATCCGCCAGCGCGCCGACGACCAGCGCGAACATGGTGCTGGCCAGCCACGCCGCCATCCCGGTCAGGCCGTTGGCGGTGGCCACTTCGTTACGACCAAAGACGTCGGAAGAGAGAGTGATCAGCGCGCCGGACAAGGCCTGGTGAGCAAAACCGCCGACGCACAGCAGCGCAATCGCCACATACGGGCTGGTGAACAGGCCAATCATGCCAGGACCAATCATCAGCAGGGCGCCCATCGTCACGACCATTTTACGTGAGACGATAAGATTCACGCCAAACCAGCGCTGGAACAGCGGCGGCAGGTAGCCGCCGACGATGCAGCCGAGGTCGGCGAACAGCATCGGCATCCAGGCGAACATAGCGATCTCTTTCAGGTTAAAGCCGTAAACTTTAAACATGAACAGCGGGATCCAGGCGTTGAAGGTACCCCAGGCTGGTTCTGCGAGGAAGCGCGGCAGCGCAATACCCCAGAACTGACGGTTACGCAGGATCTGCCACGGCGACATTTTCTTCGCGTTATTGGTCTGATGCTGAGATTCCTGGCCGCCGATGATGTAGTCACGTTCTTCATCGGTGAGTTTTTTCTGATCGCGCGGGTGTTTGTAGAAAATCAGCCAGGCCATCGCCCAGGCGAAGCTCAGAACCCCGGAAATAATAAATGCCATCTGCCAGCTATGCATGACAATCGCCCATACCACCAGCGGCGGAGCAATCATCGCGCCGATGGAAGAGCCGACGTTGAAGTAGCCGACGGCGATGGAACGCTCTTTCGCCGGGAACCATTCGGAACTGGCTTTCAGACCGGCTGGGATCATCGCCGCTTCCGCTGCGCCGACCGCGCCGCGGGCCAGCGCCAGGCCGCCCCAGCTCCCTGCCAGCGCCGTTGAACCGCAGAATACCGCCCAGGCGATAGCAAAGAAGGCGTAGCCAATTTTGGTGCCAAGCACATCAAGCACATAGCCGGCAACCGGCTGCATAACGGTATATGCAGCGGAGTAGGCGGCGATGATATAAGAATATTGTTGGGTTGAAATGTGCAACTCTTCCATCAGCGTCGGCGCAGCCGCCGCTACGGTGTTACGAGTCAGGTAACCCAGCACGGTGCCCAGCGTCACCAGTGCGATCATATACCAACGTAACCCTTTAATTTTACGCATGTAAAACCTCATCGTTGTTGTCTCTCCGCAGCGTCTGCGGCCATCTTTCCACTCGTTAAGAGGAGCAGGATGGGGAAACGGAGGGTTCAGGACGTGAACTGAACCTTGCCATCAGTGGTTAAAGTGAAACCGGCATCCCTACCGTTTAAGCCGATGTCATTCACACCGGTAATACATTCCGTCGGTTTATATGTTGCGACGGCAGAAAGATAACTTGTCATACAACTTTAAAAGTTGAGTACTGTCACAAAAGTGGGAAAGTTTGTAGGGACATTATTCGCGGCAATCAAAGCCAGTTCTGGCGCGGCTTGCAGCGATGTTTACTCCTTTGGTGGTGCTTTTTTTGTCGACGTTTATTGATCTAACTCACGAAAAATACTTCGGCCTGTAGAAATTGGTGTGATAACTTTGTCAGCATTAGAGTCAATCATCTGATGGGCTCCTTGATGGGGCGAAGAGGACACGACAATGACACCGTTTATGACCGAAGATTTTCTGCTTGATACCGAGTTTGCCCGCCGTCTGTACCACGATTACGCCAAAGATCAGCCGATTTTCGACTACCACTGCCACCTTCCGCCGCAGCAGGTTGCCGAAAATTACCGTTTTAAAAACTTGTATGACATCTGGCTGAAAGGCGACCATTACAAATGGCGCGCGATGCGTACCAACGGCGTGGCGGAGCGCCTGTGTACCGGCGATGCTTCCGATCGCGAGAAATTTGACGCCTGGGCGGCGACCGTTCCTCATACCATCGGTAACCCGCTATACCACTGGACGCATTTAGAGCTGCGCCGTCCTTTTGGTATTACAGGTAAGTTACTGTCGCCAGCCACGGCGGATGAAATCTGGGATCGGTGTAATGAGTTACTGGCTCAGGAGTCGTTTTCTGCCCGTGGAATCATGAAGCAGATGAATGTGAAGATGGTGGGGACGACCGACGATCCGATTGATTCGCTGGAGCATCACGCGGCGGTCGCCAAAGATAGCACCTTTGATATCAAGGTACTGCCGAGCTGGCGCCCGGATAAAGCGTTCAATATCGAGCAGGCCACTTTTAACGATTACATGAACAAGCTTGGCGAAGTCTCCGATACCGAGATTCGCCGTTTTGCCGATCTGCAAAGCGCGCTGACTAAGCGTCTGGATCACTTTGCCGCTCACGGCTGTAAAGTTTCCGACCACGCGCTGGACGTTGTGCTGTTCGCTGAAGCCACTGATAGCGAACTGGATAGCATTCTGGCGCGCCGTGTGGCGGGCGAAACGCTCAGCGAGCATGAAGTCGCGCAGTTCAAAACGGCGGTGCTGGTGTTCCTCGGTGCGGAATACGCGCGCCGCGGCTGGGTACAGCAGTACCACATCGGCGCGCTGCGTAACAACAACCTGCGTCAGTTCAAACTGTTAGGGCCGGATGTTGGCTTCGACTCCATCAACGATCGTCCGATGGCTGAAGAGCTATCAAAGCTGCTGAGCAAGCAGAACGAAGAAAACCTGCTGCCGAAAACCATTCTGTACTGCCTGAACCCACGCGATAACGAAGTGCTGGGCACCATGGTCGGTAACTTCCAGGGCGAAGGCATGCCGGGCAAGATGCAGTTCGGTTCCGGCTGGTGGTTCAACGATCAGAAAGACGGCATGGAACGTCAGATGACCCAGCTGGCGCAGCTTGGTCTGCTGAGCCGCTTTGTCGGTATGCTGACCGACAGCCGCAGCTTCCTCTCCTACACCCGCCACGAATACTTCCGCCGTATTTTGTGCCAGATGATCGGCCGCTGGGTGGCTGCTGGCGAAGCGCCTGCGGATATCGCGCTGCTGGGCGAGATGGTGAAAAACATCTGCTTTAACAATGCGCGTGATTACTTCGCCATTGAATTGAACTAAGGCCTGAGGTCGGTTGATATGCAATACATTAAAATCCATTCGCAGGATAACGTCGCGGTGGCGCTGGCGGATATGGCGTCAGGAACCGTGGTGACGATTGATAACGATACCGTCACCCTCCGCCAGGATGTTGTCCGCGGTCATAAGTTCGCGCTGCGGGCCATTGCGAAAGGTGAAAACGTCATTAAGTACGGGTTGCCGATTGGTCATGCGCTGGCGGATATCGCGCCGGGCGAGCATGTTCATGCGCACAATACGCGTACCAATCTGAGCGATCTCGACGCGTATCGCTATCAACCAGACCTGGTTGAACAACCGGCGCAGCCTGCGGATCGCGACGTTGAGATTTATCGTCGCGCCAGCGGTGAAGTCGGCGTGCGTAACGAATTATGGATCCTGCCGACCGTGGGCTGTGTTAACGGCATCGCCCGGCAGATCCAGAACCGTTTCCTGAAAGAGACCAACGACGCGGAAGGCACCGACGGCGTCTTCCTTTTCAGCCACACCTACGGCTGCTCGCAGTTGGGAGATGACCATATCAACACCCGTACCATGCTGCAAAACATGGTCCGCCACCCGAATGCCGGGGCGGTGTTGGTGATTGGTCTTGGTTGCGAGAACAACCAGGTTGATGCCTTCCGTGAAACGCTGGGGGATTTTGACCCGGAACGCGTGCACTTCATGATTTGCCAACATCAGGAAGATGAAGTGGAAGCGGGAATTGAGCATCTTCATCAGCTCTATGAAGTGATGCGCCATGATAAACGCGAAGCGGGTAAACTGAGCGAACTGAAGTTTGGCCTTGAGTGTGGCGGCTCGGACGGCCTGTCCGGCATTACCGCTAACCCAATGCTGGGGCGTTTTTCTGACTATCTGATTGCGAACGGCGGCACCACGGTGTTGACCGAAGTGCCGGAAATGTTCGGCGCCGAGCAGCTACTGATGAGCCACTGTCGCGACGAAGAGACCTTCGGCAAACTGGTCACTATGGTCAATGATTTTAAACAGTATTTTATCGCCCACGACCAGCCTATCTATGAGAACCCGTCGCCGGGCAACAAAGCGGGCGGTATCACGACGCTGGAAGATAAGTCGCTTGGCTGCACGCAGAAAGCCGGTTCCAGCCAGGTGGTGGACGTTCTACGCTACGGCGAACGGTTGAAAGTCCACGGGTTGAATCTGTTGAGCGCTCCGGGTAACGACGCGGTGGCGACCAGCGCGCTGGCGGGCGCCGGCTGTCATATGGTGCTGTTCAGTACCGGTCGCGGCACCCCTTATGGTGGTTTCGTACCGACGGTAAAAATCGCTACCAACAGCGAGCTGGCGGCGAAGAAAAAGCACTGGATTGATTTCGATGCCGGGCAGTTGATTCACGGGAAAGCGATGCCGCAGGTGCTGGAGGAGTTTGTCGATCTGATCGTTGATATCGCCAACGGCAAGCAAACCTGCAACGAACGCAATGATTTCCGCGAACTGGCTATCTTTAAAAGCGGCGTCACGCTGTAACGGCAGTGACCACCGCGGTGTTTGCAAGGTCGGATAAGCGCAACGCCATCCGACAATATTGAGCTCTCCCCGGTCGCGCTCACGCTTACCGGGGCTACCAGCCGAATACCGGACCGTAGGTCGGATAAGCGTAGCG
>NZ_JBEAIO010000022.1:0-10490 GCF_040065095.1 Klebsiella sp. CN_Kp091
AGTAAGTGACCGGGGTTGAGGGCCGCAGACAACGCATCTGCGGCGTGAAAGGCGCAGGTTAAATTATTTGGCGTCGGTCGCTGTACCGTTAGCATGCCAGGTAAACACGCCGAACTCGAATCCTTTCAGGTCGCCTTTCTCATCCCACGACAGCGGCCCCATGACGGTATCCACCTTCGCCCCTTTCAGGTATTTCGCGATTTCCGCCGGATCTTCAGACTGATTTAACCCCGCCTGCAGCGACTGCAGCGCCGCATAGGTGGTCCACACGAAGGCGCCGCTCGGATCCTGCTTCTTCGCTTTGATGGCATCCACAATCGGTTTGTTCGCCGGAACCTGATCGTAGTTCTTCGGTTTGGTGACCAGCAGGCCTTCTGCCGACTCGCCGGCGATGTTTGACAGGGAAACGTTAGCTACACCTTCCGGGCCCATAAACTGGGTTTTCAGGCCGGCTGCGCGTGCCTGGCGCAGGATCTGTCCCATTTCCGGGTGATAACCGCCGTAGTAGACGAAGTCGATATTTTCTTTCTTCAGACGCGCCACCAGGGTAGAGAAATCTTTCTCACCGGCGGTGATACCGTCAAAGAACACCACGTTGGCGCCGCCTTTCTTCAGGTTTTCCTGAACTGAGCGCGCCAGCCCTTCGCCATATTGCTGTTTGTCATGAACAACAGCGATGCGCTGCGGCTTCACCGTGCCGAGAATATATTTCGCCGCCGTCGGGCCCTGATCGGAGTCGAGACCGGTGGTGCGCAGAATCAGCTTATAGCCGCGCGCCGTCAGCTCCGGTGCGGTTGCCGCCGGGGTAATCATCAGGATGCCTTCGTCTTCATAGATGTCAGATGCCGGCTGGGTGGATGATGAACACAGGTGACCGATAACGTATTTAATGCCGTCATTCACCACTTTGTTCGCAACCGCCACCGCTTGTTTCGGGTCGCAGGCATCGTCATATTTTACGATCTGCAATTTATTGCCTTTGATGCCGCCCTTAGCGTTGATATCGGCTACCGCCTGCTCCGCGCCGGTAAATTCCTGGTCGCCATACTGGGCAACCGGGCCGGACATCGCTCCCACGACGGCAATTTTAATGTCTTCCGCCAGCGCGGAACCGCTCATAATTAAAGCAATACATCCTGCCAGTAACGCTTTACCCTTCATATTCATCCTGAGGCTCCCCATTATTATGGTTTTTGCATTTGTTGTGATGTTGTTTATTAGCGCATTATTCTGATTTTTAGTCCATACCAAGAATAGTATGGCTGCATTTGGGTCTGCCGCCTGCGCTTTTGCAGCACACTATGCCAAAACATACCCCATTTTTCAGAATTTGAAACAACAATTTGCAGGAGATGTAAAAGTTATGTGACTGAAGCTAAACGTCGCGGCAATTCGCGCCGGGAGAGAAAACGGGTGTGACGGGGATATAAAACAAAAAGCCCCCGCTGAAACAGCAGAGGCTCAATTTACTACGGCGTTAAAAGACGAAGATTAGGCTTCGATAGCGGCGCGTAGTTTTTTCATCGCGTTCTTTTCCAGCTGACGAACACGTTCAGCCGAGACGCCATAACGATCCGCCAGCTCCTGCAGCGTGGACTTGTTGTCCTCGTCCAGCCAGCGAGCACGGATGATGTCCTGGCTACGCTCATCCAGGCCTTGCATCGCGTCAGTCAGTTTATTAGCAGCCTGCTCTTCCCAGTTATCGTCTTCGATGCCGTCGGCAAAGTTAGACGTTTTGTCCTGCAGATAGAGCACCGGCGCCATCGGCTGGCTATCGGATTCGTCATCGGACGACATATCAAAGGTCATGTCCTGCGCTGCCATACGTGATTCCATCTCACGCACGTCTTTGCTCGACACACCCAGCTCGCGGGCAACCATTTCCACTTCGTCCTGGTTAAACCAGCCCAGACGCTGCTTGGTTTTACGCAGGTTGAAGAACAGCTTACGCTGCGCTTTGGTGGTTGCGACTTTAACGATACGCCAGTTACGCAGCACGTATTCGTGGATTTCCGCTTTAATCCAGTGCACGGCGAAGGAAACCAGTCGCACACCCACTTCCGGGTTGAAACGACGTACGGCTTTCATCAGACCGATGTTGCCTTCCTGAATCAGGTCCGCCTGCGGCAGGCCATAGCCCGAGTAGTTACGAGCAATATGAACAACAAAGCGCAGGTGAGACAGAATCAGCTTTTTCGCTGCTTCCAGATCGCCCTGGTAATGCAGCTTTTCAGCAAGCTCCCGCTCTTCATCAGCCGATAACATCGGCCAAGTGTTGGCTGCCCGGATGTACGATTCCAGGTTACCAACGGGGGCTAAAGCTAAAGTTTGCATTTCTTTGGTCATTCAAATCCTCTCAATCGATAGTGTCTGACATGATCTTGTCCCCATCAGGCAACAAACATGCCAGCATTTATGAGCAACGAGAATATCACCCACAGTAGTATCAGACAGTGATTTTATCCACAAGTTCCATGCAACGTTGTGAGTAAATTACGCACAAAATGTGACATGGAGATGAAAGATTAGGGAAGAGGCGAACAGGGACTCTTTCCCTGCAGAGAGATATTCAGTGCAGGGAAAGATTATACCAGAAAATTTTTAGTCGGGGGTAAAGTGACGTAAATGTTGCACCGTCGCCAGCCAGGCTGCGACCCAGCCAATCATCGAGCAGACGATTAGCATCAGCAGGCACTCATCGAAGCCTAAGCCGCTGAGTTCAAATTTAGTACCAAACACTTTCGCCACTTCGGTTACCGCCGAGGAGAGGCGCATCACCAGAATCTCCGACAGGATCAGCGACAAAAACGCCCCGGCGAAGCCCAGCAGCGCGCCACCGTAAAGGAACGGACGCAGGATGAAACCGTCGGTAGCGCCGATCAGCTTCTGGACGTTAATCGTGTCGCGACGAGCGAAGATGCTCAGACGTACGCTGTTGCCAATCACCAGGAATACCGCGGCGATCATCAGCACGCCGATCATCGCCGACACCCGGCCGACCAGCCCGGTCAGCGACGCCAGGCGCGCAAACCAGCTATCGTCCATGCGCACTTCGTCGACACCCTGAATACGGGAGACGCGATCGCGCAGGGTGTTAAGCGAATCGGTATTCTGGAAATCGAGCTTCGGCACCACAATCGCCACCGCCGGCAGCGGGTTCTCTTCCAGCATATCCAGCGCGCCGCCAAACCCGGACCAGTTACGGAACTCGCCCAGCGCCTCATCTCGCGACAGGTAATTGACTTTCTCAACGCCCTGCTCCGCCTGCAGCTGGCCAACCACCCGCGCCGCCGCATCGTCATCCAGCGTTTTTTCCAGATAGACGGTGATCTGCGGCGACGGATAATACTGCGACGCCGCGCTGTTAACGTTTTTGTAGACCATATAGCAGACGCTCGGCAGCGTCAGCGAAATGGCGATCACCATGATGGTGAGGAAGGTCGCCAGCGGCGTGCTTTTTAAATCCTGTAACGCGCCGTGCCAGGCGTAGCGCACCTGCTCGTTAAAGACGTTACTCTTCCGCGATGCCGGGTTCGGCGCCGCTTTTGGCCTTTTTGGCGCATTACGCCCGCCGTTGCCGCCGCCGGTGGCGTTACGGAGACGATCGAACTTGCTGCCGAACTGGCGAATCTGGTTCACTGCGTCGCGCTTATTCACCCCGATGGCCTCCATGCATATGACCGTCGCTCAGCGTCAGGACGCGGTACGGACGGCTGGAAATAAGCCCCAGGTCGTGCGTCGCCATCAGTACCGTTACACCTACGCGGTTAAACTCTTCAAACAGACGTAAAATCCCTTCCGAGAGCGCCTCATCGAGGTTACCGGTCGGTTCATCCGCCAGCAGCACCGCCGGCTTGTTGACCACCGCGCGGGCAATGCCCACGCGCTGTTGCTCACCACCGGAGAGTTGGATGGGGAAATTTTTCGCTTTGTCCAGCAGCCCGACTTTATCCAGCGCTGCGGATACGCGGCGGCGAATATCATCGCCGCTGGCGCCGGCGATAATCAGCGGGATCGCCACATTATCGAACACGGTGCGATCCATCAGCAGGTGGTGGTCCTGGAAAATCATGCCGATTTGGCGGCGCAGGAACGGCACCTCGCGGCTCTTCAGGCGGCTGATATCATGGCCGCTGAACAGAATTTTCCCGGCGCTCGGCCGTTCGATACCACAGATAAGCTTCAGCAGGGTACTTTTCCCCGCGCCGGAATGGCCGGTCAGGAACGCCATCTCGCCCTGCTGCAGGTGGAATGTCACCCCCTGCAGCGCTTGTCTCCCACCGAGATAGGCTTTGCTGACTTGTTCAAAGCGAATCATTCTTAATCCTCTCGGGCAAAAAGTGCCTCAATAAAGTCGCCCGCATTAAACGGACGCAGATCTTCAATACGTTCGCCGACGCCAATATAGCGAATCGGAATACTGAACTGGTCAGCCACAGAGAAGATAACCCCGCCCTTCGCGGTTCCGTCAAGCTTAGTCAACGTAATGCCGGTCAGCCCCACCGCTTCGTGGAACAGTTTGGCCTGGCTAATCGCGTTCTGCCCGGTGCTGGCGTCGATGGTTAGCATAACTTCATGCGGCGCGTCGACGTCCAGTTTCTTCATTACGCGGACAATCTTCTTCAGTTCTTCCATCAGGTGCGATTTATTCTGCAGACGACCCGCGGTATCGGCAATCAGCACATCAATATTGCGCGCTTTCGCCGCCTGAATGGCGTCAAAAATAACCGAGGCTGAATCAGCGCCGGTATGCTGGGCAATCACCGGGATCTCGTTACGCTGGCCCCAAACCTGCAGCTGTTCCACCGCCGCCGCGCGGAAAGTATCCCCCGCCGCCAGCATCACCGATTTACCCTGCTGCTCGAACTGACGCGCCAGCTTACCGATCGTAGTGGTTTTACCCACGCCGTTAACGCCGACCATCAGAATAACAAATGGCGTTTTCCCTTCAACATTCAGCGGTTCCTCAACTTTCGTCAGGATCTCGCTCATCTCTTCTTTCAGCAGACCGTATAACGCCTCGGCATCTCGCAGCTGCTTACGGCTGGCCCCCTCGGTAAGATTGGTAATAATCTTACGCGTGGTTTCCACCCCAACGTCGGCAATCAGCAGCTGTTCTTCCAGCTCTTCAAACAGATCGTCGTCGATTTTTTTACCGCGGAACAGGCTGATAAATCCGGAACCCAGATTCTGTTTGGTTTTTACCAGGCTGCGTTTTAAGCGGGCGAAGAAACCTTCTTTGGTCGGTTTTTCCTGCTCCTGCTGCGGCGCTTCCTGAGTTTCCGCGTCTTCTTCCGCCAGCTCTTCCGGCGCCTCTTCGACGTCTTGCGCCGCCAGCGCCTGCGCTTCAAGCTCTTCATCGCTTAATTCGGCTTCAGACTCTTCCGGGAGGACCTCATCTTCGATGACTTCAGGCTCCGCGACGATAACCTCTTCCGGCGTCTGTTCAGCGACCGCTTCGGCGATAACCGGCTCGGCAATCACCTCTTCAACCAGCGGTTCAGCGACTTTTTCTTCTACCGCAGGAACAACCGGCGCTTCTTCAAAAGCGGTCTCTGGGACAGAAATTTCTTCCGCCACTGGCGATTCAGCCACGTTTTCTTGCGAAACGGCTTCGGTCGCCACCGGATGCGGCAGTTCGCTCTCAACAACTTGTTCGGTAACTTCTACGACCTCGGCAGCAAAGGCCTCCGGGTCTTCTTTTACCGTTTCCGCCGCGGGTACGGTTTCCGCAGGCGTTTCCGCCGCCGGAGTCTGTTCCGCAACCTCTTGTTGTTCTTCTACTTTTTGTTCTGTTTCGCTTTCCTGAGCCTGTTCTTTTTGCCCAAAGCCCAGCCAGGAAAAGAAGCCACGTTTTTTCTCTTTTGCCATTTGCGACCACACTCCTCGCTGTTTATTCATGGCGCAGCTTCGATACAACCGATTCAGAAGCTGAAAAAATGATGAAATTAGTTGGATAGTCTATCACTTAACTTAACTCGCATCACCGCCCCCGGATTAAGGTTTCGTCAATGGTCTTCGATCGTTAGAATAGCAGGCTGGAAGTTGAGACTTGAGCAAAGAGATGAAGAAACCAAATCACGCAGGCAGCGGCCAGATCCGCATTATCGGCGGACAGTGGCGGGGCCGTAAATTACCGGTGCCGGAGAGCCCGGGTCTGCGCCCGACCACCGACCGGGTTCGGGAAACGCTTTTTAACTGGCTGGCGCCGTCGATGGTCGACGCCCACTGCCTTGACTGCTTCGCCGGCAGCGGCGCGCTGGGGCTGGAAGCGCTATCACGCTATGCCGCCAGCACCACGCTACTGGAAATGGAGCGCGGCGTCGCGCAGCAGCTACAAAAAAATCTCGCGACGCTGAAAGCCAGCAACGGCAAGGTGGTCAACACCAACACGCTGGCGTTTCTCAGCCAGCCGGGCACGCCGCACCACATTGTCTTCGTCGATCCCCCCTTCCGCAAAGGGCTGCTGGAAGAAACGCTCAGCCTGCTGGAAAAAAACCACTGGCTCGCTGATGAAGCGCTGATTTATGTCGAGAGCGAAGTAGAAAACGGACTACCGCCGGTTCCGGCAAACTGGCAACTGTATCGCGAAAAAGTCGCCGGACAGGTCGCCTACCGCCTGTATCAACGCGAGGCACAAGGAGAAAACCATGCTGATTAATTTAGGCCGCCTGCTGATGCTATGCGTTTGGGCGTTTTTGCTGTTGAATCTGTTTCAACCTTTCCCAAAACCGCTGAATATCTTCGTTAACGTGGCGCTGATTTTTATGATTCTGATGCATGGCCTGCAGCTGACGCTGTTGAAAGCGACGCAGACGAAAGACGCGCCGCCGCTGAGCCGTTTTGAGCAAATTCGTATTTTCATCTTCGGCGTATTTGAACTGGTGGCCTGGCAGAAAAAGCTAAAGGCCACGCTGAAGAAAAAGTAACGGTTAATCCAGGGCTCAGTTATCGGCAACAAAGTCGACGAATCTTGAGCCCTTATAGCTCAACATTCCCCGGTCGCCGACGCTCAGCGCGTGATATTGCGGCGCATCAAGGCGGAACACCACTTCCAGTCCGCCATTTTCCGGGCGGAAGCTCGCTTCATAACGCATCTCGCTGCCGGCTGGCGTCACCGTCTGCTGGCGCGAACGGCGATCGTTAATCACCTTTTCCCGCTTATTGCTGACCACCACCCGCTTCTGCAACAGCGGCGCGGCGTCGTTATCCATTTTTTCCCGGCGCTGCTGCACATAGCGAAACGAGGCCGCCACCACAATCACCGCGACCACCAGCACAAAAAATAGCGGAACTTTACTCATTTGCGTACCCATAAGAATTATCAGGAATAAGGATAACGCGCATTGAATAACGTTGTCATCTTCTGGCCCAAACCACTACACTGAGATCCAGTACCGTAAGCGCAATCGCTTATTTAATGATAACAGATACAGGGACTTACTATGCTTTGGTCGTTTATTGCTGTCTGTTTCTCCGCATGGCTATACGTCGATGCGTCCTATCGTGGGCCGGCCTGGCAGCGCTGGGTCTTTAAACCGGTCACCCTGCTTCTGTTGCTGCTGTTAGCCTGGCAGGCGCCGATGTTCAACGCCATTAGCTACCTGGTGCTGGCGGGCCTGTGCGCTTCGCTGCTCGGCGATGCCTTAACCCTGCTGCCGCGCCAGCGGGTGATGTACGCGGTCGGCGCATTCTTCCTCTCTCATCTGCTGTATACGATCTGGTTCGCCAGCCAGATGACGCTATCGTTCTTCTGGCCGCTGCCGCTGGTCTTGTTGGTTCTCGGCGCGCTGCTGCTGGCAATTATCTGGACGCGCCTGGAAGAGATGCGCATGCCGGTGCTGACCTTTATCGGTATGACCCTGGTGATGGTGTGGCTGGCGGGTGAACTGTGGTTCGTGCGGCCGACCGATACTGCGCTTTCCGGCTTCCTTGGCGCCGCTTCGCTGCTGTTGGGTAACGCCGTCTGGTTGATTAGCCACTATCGCCGTCGTTTCCGCGCCGATAACGCCATTTCCGCGGCCTTCTACTTTGCCGGGCACTTCCTGATCGTTCGCGCGCTGTATCTGTAATTTACTGCTTGACTCTGGAGTCGACTCCAGAGTGTATCCTGCGGGTAATGAGAAAATTATCATTACCCGGAGGGTGCCATGTCGACACCAGAAGCTCAGGACAAAAAAGTCCCCCAGTTCTCGTCATTCAAATTTACCCCGGCGACAGAGCCCGCTGAAAGCTGCTCTGCCGATCGCGCCTGCGCCGGGGAAACCGCCGCCGCTGAGCAGCCGCTCAATGGCGCCCGCTATAGCTGGCAGGTAGACGGCATGGACTGCGCGGCCTGCGCCCGCAAGGTGGAAACCGCCGTGCGCCAAATCGACGGCGTCAGCCAGGTGCAGGTGCTGTTCGCCACCGAGAAGCTGCTGGTCAATGCCGAAAGCGATATCCGTTCGCAGGTCGAAAACGCGGTACGCGCCGCGGGTTATACCCTGCGCGATGCTGACGCGCCGCAGGAAGAGAAACCGCAACGTTCATGGCTGCAGGAAAACCTGGCGTTATTGAGTCTGGTAGTGATGATGGCGCTCAGCTGGGGGCTCGAACAGTTTAACCACCCGTTCGGCAAGCTGGCGTTTGTCGCCACTACCCTCGTCGGCCTGTGGCCGGTTGCCCGCCAGGCGCTGCGGTTGATTAAAAGCGGCAGCTGGTTTGCCATTGAAACGCTGATGAGCGTTGCCGCTATCGGCGCGCTGTTTATCGGTGCCACCGCCGAAGCGGCAATGGTTCTGCTGCTGTTTCTGATCGGCGAACGGCTTGAAGGCTGGGCCGCCAGCCGCGCGCGCCAGGGCGTGAGCGCCCTGATGGCGCTCAAACCTGATACCGCCGTTCGCCTGCGCAACGGCGTGCGTGAGACCGTCGCCCAACGTGACCTTCGCCCCGGCGATGTGATTGAGGTCTCCGCCGGCGGGCGTCTGCCGGCCGATGGCGAGCTGCTATCACCGTTTGCCAGCTTCGATGAAAGCGCATTGACCGGCGAATCGGTACCGGTGGAACGTAAAGCCGGCGAGCGCGTAGCGGCGGGCGCTACCAGCGTCGATCGGCTGGTGCAGTTGACCGTTATCTCCGAACCGGGAGATAGCGCCATTGACCGGATCCTCAAACTGATTGAAGAAGCCGAGGAGCGCCGGGCGCCGATTGAACGCTTCATCGATCGCTTCAGCCGGATCTACACCCCGGCCATTATGGTGGTCGCCCTGCTGGTTGCCATCGTACCGCCGCTGTTCTTCGCCAGCGCCTGGCTGCCGTGGATCTATAAAGGCTTAACGCTGCTGTTAATCGGCTGCCCTTGCGCGCTGGTCATCTCTACCCCGGCGGCGATTACCTCCGGTCTGGCGGTCGCCGCACGGCGCGGGGCGCTGATTAAAGGCGGTGCGGCGCTGGAACAATTGGGCCAGGTGCGCCAGGTGGCGTTCGATAAAACCGGTACTCTGACCATCGGCCAACCGCAGGTCACCCGCGTTATCGCCGCCGCCGACGTTGATGAAAACGGCCTGCTGGCACTGGCGGCAGCGGTTGAACAAGGCTCCAGCCATCCGCTGGCGCAGGCTATCGTACGCGAAGCGCAGCAGCGTAAGCTGACTATTCCCGTTGCGCACAACCAGCGGGCGCTGGCCGGTTCCGGGATAGAGGCCGAGGTCAACGGCAGCCGCATCTTAATCTGCGCGGCCAGTAAGGCCGCACCTGCTGAACATGAGGCGCAGATCCAGCCACTGGAGAGCGCCGGACAGACGGTGGTGCTGGTGCTGCGCGATGATACCCTGCTCGGCATTCTGGCGCTGCGCGATACCCTGCGCGACGATGCGCGTCAGGCGGTGGATGAGCTGCATCAATTGGGCGTACAGGGGGTGATTCTCACCGGGGATAACCCGCGCGCTGCGGCGGCTATCGCCAATGAACTGGGTCTGGAGTTCCGCGCCGGATTGCTGCCGGCAGACAAAGTGCAAGCGGTGATGGCGCTTAACGCCAACGCGCCGCTGGCAATGGTCGGCGACGGCATCAACGATGCCCCGGCGATGAAAGCGGCGACCATCGGTATTGCAATGGGCAGCGGCACCGATGTAGCGCTGGAGACCGCCGACGCGGCGCTGACTCATAATCGCCTCACCGGCCTGGCGCAGATGATTTCGCTCGCGCGCGCCACCCATGCCAATATTCGCCAGAATATCGCCATCGCTTTAGGGTTAAAGGGGATTTTCCTCGTCACGACCCTTCTCGGCCTGACCGGGTTGTGGCTGGCGGTGCTGGCGGATACCGGCGCGACGGTGCTGGTAACGGCTAACGCTCTGCGGTTATTGCGTAAAAAGTAATGTTGAAGCGATATTCCCTGCTTGCGCAGCACGGTTCCAGATCGTTGGGTAGCCCGGATAAGGCGCAACGCGCCGCTATCCGGGGGTGTTCCCTGCTCGCGCTGCGCTTAGCAGGGCTACGGTTCTGAGCGT
>NZ_JBEAIO010000023.1:0-7914 GCF_040065095.1 Klebsiella sp. CN_Kp091
ATTCAGCGGCAGACCCATCCACTGTTGGTGATTAACGGACATGGTGACCTCGTTGTTGTAGGGTGCAGGAGAATCACTCCGGCAGTTTCGCCGGAGCGTCATATGTCTTATTGCTGTCGAAAATGTCGGTCGTTGAGGTACAGAGACTGGAAATGGGCGTAACGCGGCATCAGCGCCTGATGACGCTGCGGATCCGCCTGCCAGGTTTGCCAGATTTCCGGCTTATGGCAAACATTTGCCAACGGTTTGCCCGCCGCCAGGCTGGCCAGCCGCGCCGCTCCGAGCGCGCCGCCGGTTTCCCCACCTTTATGCGTCACCACCGGCATCGCCAGGATATCCGCCAGCAGTTGCGCCCAGAACGGACTGCGGGCGCCGCCGCCAACCAGTGAGCACTGGTCGATACGGGTTCCGCTCTCCTGCAATACGCGCAGGCCGTCAGCAATACCGAAGCTCACTCCCTCCAGCACCGCATATCCCAGTTGAGCGCGCAGGCTGGCATGGGTCATTCCCCAGAACATACCTCGCGCCAGAGGATCGTTATGCGGGGTACGCTCGCCGGAAAGATAAGGCAGGAAGTATGGCGCATTGGCTTTTTCGTCTGCGCTTAACTGGGCAATCTCCTCCAGTAGCGCCACTTCGGTGGTACCGGTCAGACGACAGAACCACTGCAGACAGCTGGCGGCGCTGAGCATCACGCTCATCTGATGCCACAGGTTCGGTAGCACATGACAGAAAGCATGCACCGCCGACTGCGGCGCCGGACGATAGCTGTCGGTGACGACAAACAGCACGCCGGAGGTACCCAGCGAGATAAAAGCGTCTCCCGGCGACACCGCGCCAACGCCAATCGCGCTGACCGCATTATCGCCGCCGCCCCCCGCCACCAGCACCGAAGGATTAAGCCCCCAGCGTTCGGCAATGTCTGCCGCCAGCGTGGCGGAAACGTCGCATCCTTCCACCAGTTCCGGCATTTGTTGCCGCGTCAGGCCGCACTTTTGCAGCAGCGCGTCGGACCAATCGCGTCGCGCGACATCCAGCCACAGGGTGCCGGCGGCATCCGACATATCGGAGACTTTTTTGCCGGTCATCTTGTAGCGCAGAAAATCCTTCGGCAGCAGTACGCAGGCGGTACGGGCAAAATGCTGCGGCTCATGACGCCGCACCCACAGCAGTTTCGGCGCGGTAAACCCCGGCATTGCCAGATTACCGGCCACCTGATGCAGCTCTGGCGCCATCTCTTCAAGCTCGGCGCACTCCTGCGCGCAGCGGGTATCGTTCCATAAAATCGCCGGGCGAATCACTTCGCCGCTGGCATCCAGCAGTACGGCCCCGTGCATCTGCCCGGAAAGGCCGATGGCTTTAATCGCCGACCAATGGCTCGCGCACTTCTCGCGTAGAGTGGCAATCAGATATTCTGTCGCTTCCCACCACGCCTGCGGCGATTGTTCAGACCACTGCGGATGCGGCCGTTGAATGGTCAATGGCGCGCTATGGCTGGCGACGACCGCATTGTTTTCATCCAGCACCAGCGCTTTAACTTCCGAAGTGCCGAGATCGATACCTAAATACATAGCGCCTCCTGCTGGGTCAGCGCGTAGACGGCGGCGATTTGCTCACGCAGCAGCGCGTGGAAATCCGCCGATTCCGCCAGCTCGCCAAACAGGGCTTTATCACCGGCGTACCGGGCGATCGGGTCAGGCGAATTAAACATGGCGTGTACCGCCGATTCATCAAGAATTCCGTCCTGGTACTGATACGGTAAAGCCCCTTTATGCCACTGCTGCATAAAGACGAAGAACAGCGCCGGCAGCATGGCGGTAGCCTGCGGGCGCACGCCGCGCTGATAGCACTCCTGTAGGGTTGGGGCGATCATCGCCGGGATTTTTGAGAATCCATCGGCCGCCACCCGCTGGTTGGTGTCCTGGATATACGGGTTGGTAAAACGCTTGAGTACCACGTCGCGGTAGGTTGCCAGGTCGATACCGTTATCGCCCAGACACGGAATCACATCTTCACTGACGTAACGGTCAGCAATAGCGTAGATGGCATCGGTAAGCGTACTCTCGTGAATATATTGCTGCCCCAACAGCGTTCCCGCCCAGGCGATACAGCTATGCGACGCGTTAAGAATGCGAATCTTCGCCTCTTCATAGGGGATAACCGACGCCACCATCTCGACGCCCACCGTCTCAAGCGCCGGGCGCTCAGCGCGGAAATTATCTTCTACTACCCATTGAATAAAGGTTTCGCCCATCACCGGCGCTTTATCATCGATGCCGGTTTGCGCTTTGATACGTGGCGCCAGACCGGCGGCCGGGCGCGGCGTGATACGATCGACCATCGTGTTTGGGCAGGTCGCGTTCTCCGCCAGCCAGTCAATAACCTGCTGTTTACCGGTCAGCTGCAGAAATTCCACCAGTCCATCATGGAAACGTTCGCCGTTGTGGCGCACGTTGTCGCAGTTAAGCAGCGTCAGCGGACCAGCATCGGCGGCGATACGTTTTTCAAGAATCCGGGTAATAGTGCCGTATATGGTTTTGCAATCCCCCTGCAAATCGGCCTGCAGATCGGCGTTGCTGGTTTCAAGGCGATGTTGCGTATTGAGGTAATAGCCCCCTTCCGTCACCGTGAAAGCAATGACTTTAGTCTGCGGATTCGCGCCTTCATCAATCAGCGGCTGCAGCCCCGCCTGCCACGGCAGTAATTTTTGAATTGAAGCGATCTCTTCGTATTCGCGCTCCCCTTCCGGGCTCACCGTTTCCAGAACGTAGCGCCCTTTCTGCGCCGCCAGCGCCTGCACCACGTGCTCGGCGTCATTGCGAATATTGCCCGCCGCGATATGCCAGCGCGAATCGCCGGAAACCCGCAGCCGATGCAGGTACCACGCCTGATGCGCGCGATGGAAAGAACCGAGACCGATGTGAAGCCATGTGAATTGCGTATTCATGTTCTGCTCTCCTTGAGGTGATGCGGCTCACTGTAGATGATCATTTGAATCAAATAAGAGCTACGGATCACAAAAGAGCAATTACCCATTAAAATTACAAATGACCAAAATAGAGCAAAAGCTTGCCTGTTTTGAAAACCGCAGCCAAAATGCGGGTATCTGCGCTACTGCGCCCGCGTATTTAAGGCAGGACACCGTGAGTAAAGAAGACGACATCAGGCTGGATCAGAAGGTCCGCGCCGCATGGATGTACTACATTGCCGGTCAGAATCAGAGCGAAATCGCCAGCCATCTTGGCACCTCAAGGCCGGTGGTCCAGCGCCTTATCGCCGCGGCGAAAGAAGAAGGGATTGTGTCGATTGGCTTGCATCATCCGGTAGCGAACTGCCTCGATTATGCGCAGTTGTTGCAGGAAAAGTATCAACTCATCGAGTGCAATATCGTGCCGACCTACAACGAAGAGAGCACGCTGGATAGCGTTTCCTTCGGTTGTTATCAGTTGATGGCCCGCTACCTGCAGAGCGATAACGCCAAAATAATCGGCATTGGTTCTGGATTAACGCTGAAAAAGACCATCCAGCGCATTGATTTCGATAGCCCGAACAGCCGCTGCGTGGCGCTGATTAGCGCAATGAACGATGAAGGAAAATGCAACTACTACGATGATGTGCCGTTGCTGCTGGCGCGGAAAATTCAGGCCAACTACTACCAGTGGCCCGCGCCGCGCTATGCGCAAACCCGTCAGGAACATGAGATGTGGTGCGGCAGCCGCCTGTTCAGCAACGTTTCTGCCGCAGCGCAGCAGGCGGACGTTATTTTCGTCGGTATCGGCCCATTGGGTACCCAAAGCCCGATCTTCAAAGACGGGTTTATTAATAAAGTCCAACTGGATGAACTGACGGCGCGCGGGGGCATCGGCGAGATCCTCGGCCGCTTTATCGATGCCGACGGCTCCGTCGTCGACAGCGAAATTAATCGCCTGATCACCAGCTACGATATCCGCCAAAACCAGTGCCCGCGGATAGCCGTCGCCTGTGGCGAGAACAAGCGCCCGGCGATCCTCGCGGCGTTAAAAGGCGGCTGGATTAACGGCTTGGTGACCGATGAACATACCGCCCGCTGGCTGCTGACGCGCTAGCGCCAGCGGTTTTTCAGGCCAGGTGCTCGCGGCTGCTAATCAGCAGCGGCGGGATCTCTACCCGCTGCTGGCTGGCTTCGCCTGCGTCAATGATATTAAATACCGCTTCCAGCATCGCCGGGACGTTCTGCTGCACCATGTCAATATCGTGACCCAGCAGATAAACAAACGGATCCCAGTCAAAACAGCCCATCGGCGGCTGCTCGACGCCGGTCAGCCCCAACTGCGCCAGCCATCTCACCACCCCTTCCAGCGAGATGGTCGAGTTAACGAAGAAACCCTGCAGATGTTCATCGGCGCTTTTAAAACGCGCCTGCATACAGGCTTCCACTTTGCCTTTTGAATAGCCCGGAGAAAGAATGTTTTCTTCCGGCACGCTCATGCCGCGCGCCGCATGAGCATCGCGAAATCCGCGTAAACGCTCCAGAGTGTTGTGGTCGCTGCTGCGCCCGCCGACAAAATACAGCGGCGCCAGTTTGCCGTGGCGATTGAGACTGTTATCAAGAATTTTATCGGTCAACGCGCGGGCGCCCGCGTAGTTATCTGAGATCACCGACGGCGCGGTGGAGCCCGGCAGGTCAAGGTTAACCGTCGGCACCCCCGCCTGCTGACATAGCTCGGTAATTTTATCCGGATTAGTCGCCCCGGTCGCCACCACCCAGTCCACCTGCCAGGAGAGCATCGCTTTCACCGCTTCGATTTCCAGCTCGGGTCGACGGCGAGTACAGGTAATAATCGGCAGCAGGCCGCGCTCACGCGCCATCTCTTCAAAGCCTTCCGCCACTGAACCAAAATAGCGGTTGTCGTATTTGGGGACAATCATCCCGATGACATGCGATTTTTTACTGCGCAACATGCTGGCCTGGCGATTAATCGCGTAGCCCTGCTCTTGCGCAATGCGCGTCACTTTTTCCGCAAGTTTGGCGCTGATACGGCGTTTTTTCCAGTTGCCATTGAGGATCGCGCTCACCGCGCTTGCCGAAACGCCGGATAATTCCGCCAGATCGTAGATAGTGATTTTTTTCATTTTCCCAACTTGCGTCACAAATTCATTTCGCTGTTAATTTCCCCACTTGCTCAATCGATGAAGCTGGCGCAACATTAGCTTCATCGATTGAGCAACCATGACGCTCGCTAGCGTATACACTCAATACTTGTTCAGACATCAGCAAATTGAAATAAATGGTGCTGATATTCAATAGCTTAACTTAGTTACTCCTGCTCTGACAGGCCAGATTGTTGTAGCAGGTAACCGCTCCTCAACCTCGTCGAGACCAGCTTGGTGAGCAAAACAGACAACATGAAGGATTATAAAATGAACCACTCCGTATCCTCTATGAATACTTCTCTTAGCGGCAAAGTCGCCGCGGTCACCGGCGCCGCTTCCGGCATTGGTCTTGAATGCGCGAAAACCCTGCTTGGCGCGGGCGCGAAGGTGGTTCTGATCGACCGTGAAGGCGAAAAGCTCAACAAGATTGTGGCAGAGCTTGGCGAAAACGCTTTTGCCTTACAGGTCGATCTGATGCAGGGCGAGCAGGTGGATAAGATCATTGACGGCATCCTGCAACTTGCCGGCCGTCTCGATATTTTCCACGCCAACGCTGGCGCTTACATTGGCGGCCCTGTCGCTGAGGGTGACCCGGACGTCTGGGATCGCGTGCTGCACCTCAATACTAACGCCGCCTTCCGCTGCGTGCGTAGCGTGCTGCCGCATATGATCGCGCAAAAATCCGGCGATATTATTTTCACCAGCTCCATCGCCGGCGTGGTGCCGGTTATCTGGGAACCTATCTATACCGCCTCAAAATTCGCCGTACAGGCGTTTGTTCATACCACCCGCCGCCAGGTTTCCCAACACGGCGTCCGCGTCGGCGCGGTACTGCCGGGCCCGGTGGTTACCGCCCTGCTCGATGACTGGCCGAAAGAGAAAATGGAAGAAGCGCTGGCTAACGGTAGCCTGATGCAGCCTATCGAAGTTGCCGAATCGGTGCTGTTTATGGTCACCCGTTCGAAAAACGTCACCGTACGCGACCTGGTTATTCTGCCTAACAGCGTTGATTTATAACCCCCGGTATCGGTGACTAAAAGGACGATTTTATGAATGGCGAGACTCAAACCATTATCGGCGTCGATGTCGGCTCCGGCAGCGTGCGCGCCGGGGTATTTAACCTCAGCGGCGAACTGCTGGCCCACGCCACCCGGGAGATCACCCTCTTCCGCAGCGCCGGCAGCGTGGTGGAACAATCCAGCCGCGAAATCTGGCAGGCGGTTTGCGACTGCATCAAACGCGCGGTCGTAAAGGCCGCCGTCTCTCCGCACTCGGTTGCCGGTATCGGCTTCGACGCCACCTGCTCGCTGGTGGTAATCGGGGAGAATGACGCGCCGCTGGCCGTCGGGCCCAGCGAAGAGGCAGATCGCAATATTATCGTCTGGATGGATCACCGTGCCACCGAACAGGCGGAACGCATCAATGCCACCCGCCATCCGGTGCTGCAGTACGTCGGCGGGACTATCTCTCCGGAAATGGAAACACCGAAGCTGCTGTGGTTGAAAGAAAACCGCCCGCAGATCTTTGCCGCCGCGCGTCATTTCTTCGACCTGGCCGACTATCTCACCTGGCGCGCGACCGGCGATCTGGCCCGATCCGTCTGTACCGTCACCTGTAAATGGACCTATCTGGCCCATGAAAAACGCTGGGATGCCGATTACTTTCGCCAGATTGGCCTCGCAGAGCTGGCGGATGAAGACTTCGCCCGTATCGGCCAGCGTATCGTCGATCCGGGAACGCCATGTGGTGATGGGTTAACCGCGGCGGCGGCTGAAGAGATGGGCCTGCCTGTCGGTACGCCGGTGGCGGTCGGGATGATCGACGCCCATGCAGGCGGCATCGGCACCGTCGGCGTACTCAACGGCGCGGTGAATAATATGGCCTACGTCTTCGGTACCTCCTCCTGCACCATGACCACCACCGAGAAAGCGGTGTTCGTTCCAGGGGTCTGGGGTCCTTACTATTCGGCGATGGTACCGGGTTACTGGCTGAACGAAGGCGGACAAAGCGCCGCCGGCGCGGCTATCGACCAGTTACTGAGCTTCCATCCGGCGGCGGCAGAAGCGCGTGAACAGGCCAAAGCCGCCGCCGTTCCGCTGCCGGTCTGGCTGGCGGATCGCGTGCTGGCGCAGGTTGCCTCGCCGTCGGAGGCGGTGCAGCTGGCAGATGGACTGCATGTCGTACCGGAGTTTCTCGGCAATCGCGCACCGCTTGCCGACCCCCACGCGAAAGCGCTGATTGCCGGGCTGGGGATGGAGCGGGATCTTGATAACCTGACCGCGCTGTACGTCGCCGGATTATGCGGAATTGGCTACGGCCTGCGGCAGATCCTCGATGCCCAACGCGCCTGTGGTATTGAGAGCGAAAATATCGTTATCAGCGGCGGCGCGGGGCAGCACCCGCTGGTACGCCAACTGTTGGCCGACGCCTGCGGCGTGACCGTGGTCGGCACCGCCAGCAGCGAACCAGTATTGCTGGGCTCCGCCATCCTCGGCGCCGTCGCGGGCAACGTCGCCGCCTCGCTACCGGACGCCATGAAGCGGTTCACCAGAGTGGATAAAACCTATCGCAGCGAGACGGCGTTTAGTCCGCTGCATCAACGCAGGTATGAGGCCTACAAAGCGCTACAACAGGCCGGTCGGCTAATCCGCGAATAACATACCTCTTTAATTTAATAACAATAATGCTCCGCTGTTATACAGCGGAGCCGCTCCTCTGCATCCTGAAATCGAGGTTAACATGTCCGTTAATAACAAACAGTGGTTCGGTCTGCCGCTGAAC
>NZ_JBEAIO010000024.1:0-1850 GCF_040065095.1 Klebsiella sp. CN_Kp091
CGGGAACCTCTCCCCGGTGGCGCTGCGCTTACCGGGGCTACAAACCGGAGCGGACTGGTAGCCCGGATAAGGCGCAAGCCGCCATCCGGGAAGGATGCCGGCTTACATCGCCAGCACGTACTTGAGCATCACCCCGGCGGCGATCGCCGAGCCGATCACCCCGGCCACGTTCGGGCCCATCGCGTGCATCAGCAGGAAGTTCTGCCCGTCCGCTTCCAGACCCACCTTGTTGGACACCCTCGCCGCCATCGGCACCGCCGACACCCCGGCGGAACCGATCAGCGGGTTGATCTTGTGTTTACTGAACACATTCATCAGCTTCGCCATGATCACCCCGGCCGCGGTGCCCACGCAGAAGGCGATCACCCCCAGCAGCAGGATCCCCAGCGTCTGCGGCTGCAGGAACTTGTCCGCCACCAGTTTGGCCCCCACCGACAGCCCGAGGAAGATGGTGACGATGTTGATCAGCGCGTTCTGCACCGTGTCGCTCAGACGATCCACCACGCCGCTTTCGCGCATCAGGTTGCCGAAGCAGAACATCCCCAGCAGCGGCGCGGCGTCCGGCAGCAGCAGCGCCACCAGCAGCAACAGCACCGCCGGGAAGAGGATCTTCTCGCGTTTGCTCACCGTACGCAGCTGCACCATGCGGATCTTCCGCTCTTTGTCGCTGGTCAGCGCCTTCATGATCGGCGGCTGGATCAGCGGCACCAGCGCCATGTAGGAGTAGGCGGCCACCGCGATGGCCCCCAGTAGCTCCGGCGCCAGCTTGCTCGACAGGTAGATGGCCGTCGGGCCGTCGGCGCCGCCGATGATGCCGATGGCCGCCGCCTGCGGCAGGGTGAAGTGGATGAAGCCGAAGTAGTTCAGCGCCAGCGCCCCGAGCACGGTGGCGAAGATCCCGAACTGCGCCGCCGCCCCCAGCAGCAGGGTGCGCGGGTTGGCCAGCAGCGGGCCGAAATCGGTCATCGCCCCGACGCCCATAAAGATCACCAGCGGCGCGATACCCGAGCCAATCGCCACCTTATAGAAGATGGCCAGCACCCCGGAGGAGTAGCCCATGTCCACCGCCAGCGTCTCCATCTGCCCCTGCACCGACGGCAGGGCCAGGGCCAGCGCCTCCTTGATGGCGTGGACATCCGGCGCGCAGTTGAGCTTCGCGGCAATCACCGCCAGCTGAACCGGGTCGTGGTGGGCCAGCAGGTTTTCCAGCGCGCTCAGCGCCAGCCCGGCCTCCGGAATATTGGAGAGCAGGCCGCCAAAGCCAATCGGCAGCAGCAGTAACGGCTCGAACTTTTTCGCAATCGCCAGCCACAGCAGCAGCAGGCTGACCAGCAGCATCGCCGCCTGGCCGGCTCCCAGGTGCATCAGCCCCATGCCCTGAATCAGGGCGTTCAGACTTTCCATTTGCGCTCCTCGTCCTTACGCCAGCTGCAGCAGGGTGTCGCCGACCGCCACCGCATCGCCGGATTTCACCGCGATACCGCGTACGGTACCGGCCTGCGCGGCGCGGATTTCGGTTTCCATCTTCATGGCTTCCAGAATCAGCAGTACCTCGCCCTCCGCCACCGCCTGGCCTTCGCTGGCCAGCACCTTCCAGATAGTGCCCGCCAGCGGCGCGGTCACCGGGGTGCCGGCGCCTGCCGGGGCGGCTGCGGGCGCGCTGGCTACCGGAGTAGCCGCGCTGAGCTGGCTGACGTCGCCGCCGTCGCTGACCTTGACCACGAAGGCTTTGCCTTCCACTTCGACGGTGTAGACGCCGGAGGCGGCGGCTTTTGCCGGCGCGGCAGATTTTGTCTCTTCCACCTGCGGCACGGGCTCAAAGGCCGCCGGGTTGTGGCGGTTTTCGAGGA
>NZ_JBEAIO010000025.1:0-1637 GCF_040065095.1 Klebsiella sp. CN_Kp091
CTGTTAGGCGAAGGCTTCACCCTGATGTTCCTCGGCATGGGCTTCGTGCTGGCGTTCCTGCTGCTGCTCATTTTCGCCATCCGGGGAATGTCTCTCGCCGTTACCCGTCTGTTCCCTGAGCCGCCTGCCGCGCCCAAACCGGCGCCTGCGGCCGTCGCGCCCGCTGACGACTTCGCCCGTTTAAAGCCGGCGATTGTCGCCGCCATTCACCACCATCGCCGCCTTAATTCTTAATTCACGGAGGAATTCATGACCGTTGCCATTACCGATGTCGTCCTGCGCGACGCCCACCAGTCCCTGTTCGCCACCCGTCTGCGTCTCGACGATATGCTGCCCGTTGCGGCTGCGCTCGACGACGTCGGCTACCGCTCGCTGGAATGCTGGGGCGGCGCCACCTTTGACGCCTGCATCCGCTTCCTCGGCGAGGACCCGTGGGTCCGCCTGCGCGAGCTGAAAAAGGCGATGCCGAAAACTCCGCTGCAGATGCTGCTGCGCGGCCAGAACCTGCTCGGCTACCGCCACTACGCCGATGATGTGGTGGAGCGCTTTGTGGAGCGCGCCGTCAAAAACGGCATGGACGTGTTCCGCGTCTTTGATGCCATGAACGACCCGCGCAACATGCAGGCCGCCCTGCAGGCGGTGCGCCGCCACGGCGCCCACGCCCAGGGCACCCTCAGCTACACCACCAGCCCGGCGCACACCCTGCAGACCTGGCTCGACCTCACCGAACAGCTGCTGGAGACCGGCGTCGACTCCATCGCCATCAAGGACATGTCCGGCATCCTCACCCCGCATGCCGCCTTTGAGCTGGTCAGCGAAATCAAAAAACGCTATGACGTCACCCTGCACCTGCACTGCCACGCCACCACCGGCATGGCGGAAATGGCGCTGCTGAAGGCCATTGAAGCCGGCGTCGACGGCGTTGATACCGCCATCTCCTCGATGAGCGCCACCTACGGCCACCCGGCTACCGAAGCGCTGGTGGCCACCCTCGCCGGCACGCCGTACGACACCGGCCTCGATATCCACAAGCTGGAGAGCATCGCCGCGTACTTCCGCGAGGTACGCAAAAAATACCACGCCTTCGAAGGCCAGCTGAAAGGCACCGACAGCCGCATCCTGGTCGCCCAGGTGCCGGGCGGGATGCTCACCAATCTTGAAGGCCAGCTGAAACAGCAGAGCGCCGCCCACCGTCTGGATGAAGTGCTGGCGGAAATCCCCCGCGTGCGCGAGGACCTCGGCTTCATCCCACTGGTGACCCCGACCTCGCAGATTGTCGGCACCCAGGCGGTGCTCAACGTGCTGGGCGGCGAGCGCTACAAAACCATTGCGAAGGAGACCGCCGGTATCCTCAAAGGCGAATACGGCCACACCCCGGCGCCGGTTAACGCCGCCCTGCAGGCGCGGGTGCTCGACGGCGCCGACGCCGTCACCTGCCGCCCGGCCGACCTGCTGAAGCCGGAGCTGGCGGAGCTTGAAGCCGACGTGAAACGCCAGGCGCAGGAGAAGGGCATCACGCTTGCCGATAACGCCATCGACGACGTGCTCACCGTGGCGCTGTTCCCGCAAATCGGCCTGAAGTTCCTCGAAAACCGCCACAACCCGGCGGCCTTTGAGCCCGTGCCGCAGGTGGAAGA
>NZ_JBEAIO010000026.1:0-1479 GCF_040065095.1 Klebsiella sp. CN_Kp091
CCCGGGCTCTGGCCGCCAAAATCGCCACTTCGTGGTACCTTCGACTTATCCCTGCAGGCTTCGGGTCGGGCCGAGGCAGCGTATATGGACGCTCCCGGAATGCAATGCTTTCTTCAGTTCAGTAATAAAACGGGTAGGTGCAGCCATATATCCGGTTTCTGATGGGATTTCTTTATCCCGAACCATGATGAAATCCGCCAGGCAGGTACCAATCATCCTTTGCGAGCTGACTTGCCCTTGCTACCTCTCGGTGTATCCTGCCTGCGGTCTTACCTGTTTTGCCATCTTCTGAAGTCACCTGCACCTACCAGGACGTTAACTCTTTTTCAGCACCTCGTCAGATTGACTGACCTTGTGTCAGGCGAGCTGACGAGGCTGATATTCAGTATTGTGTGTCAACATTGACCACATGATCCTCGCAGTTTTTGCCGCCATGGCGACAACAGCTACATTGTAGTGCTTCCGCTCAAGTAGTCCCTGAAGCCAGGCATTCTTCTCAACCGCGCCGTTCCGGTTGACCCAGGCGGTAAGTGCGCGTGCGCCGTGAACCAGCAGGTATCGGAAATATCCATCTCCACGTTTACTGATCCCTCCCAGTTGCTGTTTCCCGCCGCTGGAATGTTCCTTTGGTGTCAGCCCCAGCCATGAAGCGAACTGCTTTGCAGTACTGAATTGTCGGGCATTACCCACTGCTGCTACCACATAAGTGGCCGTTAACATGCCAACCCCCGGGATTTTGGCCATTCTCTGGCAGGCTTCCTGCGTTCTGTACCAGGAGGCCAGAGCTTCTTCTACCTGTTTAACTTGCTCCTCAAGTTCCCGGATATGTTTAGACTGCCTGTAGATGCTGGTTCTGACGAAGGGAGATAAACCATTTTCGTCGTCCTCCAGAATGGCTGGTAGCTCATGGGTTAAATGGCTTTGTCCGGCCGCAATCGTAATACCAAACTCA
Source organism: Klebsiella sp. CN_Kp091 (assembly GCF_040065095.1). Lineage (NCBI taxonomy): Bacteria > Pseudomonadati > Pseudomonadota > Gammaproteobacteria > Enterobacterales > Enterobacteriaceae > Klebsiella > Klebsiella sp. CN_Kp091. The sequence goes on from NZ_JBEAIO010000026.1 coordinate 953, forward strand.
GCAAGTGTGGCTCTTAAACTATTGGAACAGGCGATCCGCTCACGGATAAGTATTCCCCGTTCAGTGTGTAACGCTAAAACGGCCTGCTGCTCTTCGGTTTTTATCTGTACAAAACGCATATTCGGGCGGGTTACCGCTTCGCAGATAGCTTCAGCGTCTGCTGCATCCGTCTTGTTCGTTTTCACATAAGGCTTTACATACTGGGGAGGGATGAGTTTTACCTCATGACCATAGCGGGTGAATAATCGCGCGAAATGATGACTGGATGAGCAGGCTTCCATGCCAATCAGACAAGGCTCCAGTTGAATAACAAACTGAACAAACTTAGCCCGGGTGAGCTTTTTACGCAAAATAGTATGACCTTCGTGATCGACGCCATGAAGCTGAAAAACGTTCTTTGCCAGGTCGATACCAAGAGTTGATACTTTCATGTGGACGCTCCTCATTTTTTAGGACGTATTGCAACGATCCAGTCTGGTACTTTGATACCGTAAAATCTGGAGCGTCCATCTCATTATCCTTGCAAA
>NZ_JBEAIO010000028.1:0-701 GCF_040065095.1 Klebsiella sp. CN_Kp091
GGGTTGCGGACAGTGTCTGGTGGGTAGTTTGACTGGGGCGGTCTCCTCCCAAAGAGTAACGGAGGAGCACGAAGGTTAGCTAATCCTGGTCGGACATCAGGAGGTTAGTGCAATGGCATAAGCTAGCTTGACTGCGAGCGTGACGGCGCGAGCAGGTGCGAAAGCAGGTCATAGTGATCCGGTGGTTCTGAATGGAAGGGCCATCGCTCAACGGATAAAAGGTACTCCGGGGATAACAGGCTGATACCGCCCAAGAGTTCATATCGACGGCGGTGTTTGGCACCTCGATGTCGGCTCATCACATCCTGGGGCTGAAGTAGGTCCCAAGGGTATGGCTGTTCGCCATTTAAAGTGGTACGCGAGCTGGGTTTAGAACGTCGTGAGACAGTTCGGTCCCTATCTGCCGTGGGCGCTGGAGAATTGAGGGGGGCTGCTCCTAGTACGAGAGGACCGGAGTGGACGCATCACTGGTGTTCGGGTTGTCATGCCAATGGCATTGCCCGGTAGCTAAATGCGGAAGAGATAAGTGCTGAAAGCATCTAAGCACGAAACTTGCCCCGAGATGAGTTCTCCCTGAGACTTTAAGTCTCCTGAAGGAACGTTAAAGACGATGACGTTGATAGGTCGGGTGTGTAAGCGTAGCGATACGTTGAGCTAACCGATACTAATGAACCGTGAGGCTTAACCTTACAACGCCGAAG
>NZ_JBEAIO010000029.1:0-699 GCF_040065095.1 Klebsiella sp. CN_Kp091
TTCACGAGGCGCTACCTAAATAGCTTTCGGGGAGAACCAGCTATCTCCCGGTTTGATTGGCCTTTCACCCCCAGCCACAAGTCATCCGCTAATTTTTCAACATTAGTCGGTTCGGTCCTCCAGTTAGTGTTACCCAACCTTCAACCTGCCCATGGCTAGATCACCGGGTTTCGGGTCTATACCCTGCAACTTAACGCCCAGTTAAGACTCGGTTTCCCTGCGGCTCCCCTATACGGTTAACCTTGCTACAGAATATAAGTCGCTGACCCATTATACAAAAGGTACGCAGTCACACCCGAAGGTGCTCCCACTGCTTGTACGTACACGGTTTCAGGTTCTTTTTCACTCCCCTCGCCGGGGTTCTTTTCGCCTTTCCCTCACGGTACTGGTTCACTATCGGTCAGTCAGGAGTATTTAGCCTTGGAGGATGGTCCCCCCATATTCAGACAGGATACCACGTGTCCCGCCCTACTCTTCGAGTTCACAACCTGTGCATTTTGGTGTACGGGACTATCACCCTGTACCGTCGGACTTTCCAGACCGTTCCACTAACACACAAGCTGATTCAGACTCTGGGCTGCTCCCCGTTCGCTCGCCGCTACTGGGGGAATCTCGGTTGATTTCTTTTCCTCGGGGTACTTAGATGTTTCAGTTCCCCCGGTTCGCCTCGTTAACCTATGTATTCAGTTAACGATAGTG
>NZ_JBEAIO010000031.1:0-660 GCF_040065095.1 Klebsiella sp. CN_Kp091
AAGGTACCGGATTTACCTGGAACCTCCGCCTACATGCTTAAACCGGGACAACCGTCGCCCGGCTAACATAGCCTTCTCCGTCCCCCCTTCGCAGTAACACCAAGTACAGGAATATTAACCTGTTTCCCATCGACTACGCCTTTCGGCCTCGCCTTAGGGGTCGACTCACCCTGCCCCGATTAACGTTGGACAGGAACCCTTGGTCTTCCGGCGTGCGGGCTTTTCACCCGCATTATCGTTACTTATGTCAGCATTCGCACTTCTGATACCTCCAGCAACCCTCACAGGCCACCTTCGCAGGCTTACAGAACGCTCCCCTACCCAACAACACATAGTGTCGCTGCCGCAGCTTCGGTGCACAGTTTAGCCCCGTTACATCTTCCGCGCAGGCCGACTCGACCAGTGAGCTATTACGCTTTCTTTAAATGATGGCTGCTTCTAAGCCAACATCCTGGCTGTCTGTGCCTTCCCACATCGTTTCCCACTTAACTGTGACTTTGGGACCTTAGCTGGCGGTCTGGGTTGTTTCCCTCTTCACGACGGACGTTAGCACCCGCCGTGTGTCTCCCGTGATAACATTCTTCGGTATTCGTAGTTTGCATCGGGTTGGTAAGTCGGGATGACCCCCTAGCCGAAACAGTGCTCTACCCCCGAAGATGA
>NZ_JBEAIO010000032.1:0-641 GCF_040065095.1 Klebsiella sp. CN_Kp091
TCATCGACGAACATCATCGGCATGACCACCGCGAAGCCGAACAGCGACAGGGTGTTGATAATGCGCACGATGCTGGAGAGCATAATGCTGCGGTTGGTGTAGATAAGGGTCACCGCGCGCCCCAGCTCGGAGAACTTCTCGCGGGTGGTGAGATTCTGCATATGGCGCGGGGTTTCGGTGTTACGCAGCGCCGCCAGGGCAATCAGCCCGCCGGTGACACAGAACGCCAGCGCCAGCCACAGGGTGCCCATCTCGCCAATGTGCGGGATGGTGAAGCTCGGGATATAGCTGCCGAACACGCCGATACCGACGGAGTAGACCGCCCAGAACCAGCCCAGGGCCGAGCTGGAGCTGTCGCTGCGGACGTTATGGATAATGGCGACGATGAACGAATAGAGGAACAGCGGATAGGCCAGACCGCGGATACCGTAAAACAGCAGAATTAAGGCATAGTTGGCGCGGCCGAGACCGAAGACGAGGAACAGGACGTGGAACACGCACCACAGCACAAAACCGATAAACATGGTTTTACGCGGGGTGATGATTTCCGCGACCACGCCGGAGACCCAGGCCGAGAGGGCGGCGGCGAGGCCGTAGAGGGTGAAGGCGAAAGAGGCCTGCGCCGGGCTGAAGCCCAGTTC
>NZ_JBEAIO010000033.1:0-599 GCF_040065095.1 Klebsiella sp. CN_Kp091
GCCTTCCTCCTCGCTGAAAGTACTTTACAACCCGAAGGCCTTCTTCATACACGCGGCATGGCTGCATCAGGCTTGCGCCCATTGTGCAATATTCCCCACTGCTGCCTCCCGTAGGAGTCTGGACCGTGTCTCAGTTCCAGTGTGGCTGGTCATCCTCTCAGACCAGCTAGGGATCGTCGCCTAGGTGAGCCATTACCCCACCTACTAGCTAATCCCATCTGGGCACATCTGATGGCATGAGGCCCGAAGGTCCCCCACTTTGGTCTTGCGACGTTATGCGGTATTAGCTACCGTTTCCAGTAGTTATCCCCCTCCATCAGGCAGTTTCCCAGACATTACTCACCCGTCCGCCGCTCGTCACCCGAGAGCAAGCTCTCTGTGCTACCGCTCGACTTGCATGTGTTAGGCCTGCCGCCAGCGTTCAATCTGAGCCATGATCAAACTCTTCAATTTAAGTTTGATGCTCGTGAATTAAACTTCGTAATGAATTACGTATGTTCACTCAGAGACTTGGTATTCATTTATTGTCCGAAGACATTAAGAATCCATGTCACTTTGAGTGCCCACACAGATTGTCTGATAAATTGTTAAAGAGCAGT
>NZ_JBEAIO010000034.1:0-572 GCF_040065095.1 Klebsiella sp. CN_Kp091
TGTTTCAGTTCCCCCGGTTCGCCTCGTTAACCTATGTATTCAGTTAACGATAGTGCAACGAATTGCACTGGGTTTCCCCATTCGGACATCGCCGGCTATAACGGTTCATATCACCTTACCGACGCTTTTCGCAGATTAGCACGTCCTTCATCGCCTCTGACTGCCAGGGCATCCACCGTGTACGCTTAGTCGCTTAACCTCACAACCCGAAGATGTTTCACTTCTGATTGCGAAAATTTGAGAGACTCGAACACACATTAACTGTGTGTCGTTTCAATTTTCAGCTTGATCCAGATTTTTAAAGAGCAAATATCTCAAACGTCACCCGAAGATGAGTTTTGAGATATGTCGGCGCGCGTCTTTCACTCACGAACCAGCAAGTGGCGTCCCCTAGGGGATTCGAACCCCTGTTACCGCCGTGAAAGGGCGGTGTCCTGGGCCTCTAGACGAAGGGGACACTGAAGTCTCAATCGCAAGACGCCTTGCTTCTTTACTTTCATCAGACAATCTGTGTGAGCACTACAAAGGCAGGTTCTTTAAGGTAAGGAGGTGATCCAACCGCAGGTTCCCCT
>NZ_JBEAIO010000035.1:0-86754 GCF_040065095.1 Klebsiella sp. CN_Kp091
AGTACTCGGCTACGAACCGAGCGGTCGGAGGTTCGAATCCTCCCGGATGCACCATATTCTCCTTAGCAACAGCGACGATGTTGTTTAATGGCCTGCGAAATTATCGCAAGCACCAGGGAGGATAACGTTGCGTAAGCAACGGCCCGAAGGGCGAGGCGCAGCCGAGTAATCCTCCCGGATGCACCATCTTCTCGCCACGAGATTTGCAACAGAATAACCTCGCAGTTAAATAGCTTTCCCGATGCATCCGTAGCTCAGCTGGATAGAGTACTCGGCTACGAACCGAGCGGTCGGAGGTTCGAATCCTCCCGGATGCACCATATTCTCCTCAGTAACAGCAATCTCAATGTTGCATGGTATGCGAAATTATCGCGAGTACCAGGGAGGATAACGTTGCGTTAGCAACGGCCCGTAGGGCGAGGCGCAGCCGAGTCATCCTCCCGGATGCACCATCTTCTCTTCAATAAAACTCTCCAATTTTCATCCCATCAGTACGACGCATTTTATCTCCTCGATAATCAACACATTTCTTATTGGCAAGTCGCTCTTTCCACTATAATTTATCCCTGTAGATCTACCTGAACCGGGTGTGATGAATGCAAGGAGAGAAATCAATGAAATGGTTCAAAGCAATACCTGCCTTTTGCGCAACGCTTCTGGTCGCCGTATCTCTGGCCGGCTGTGCCGGATCGTCCACCAAAGAAAGCACCGGCGGTTATATTGACGATACCGTGGTAACCACCAAGGTAAAAAGCGCGCTGTTTAACGAAAAAGATATCAAATCCTCAGAAATTAGCGTGCAGACCTTTAAAGGCCGCGTACAGCTGAGCGGTTTTGTATCGTCGGCTGAGAGCGCTAAACGCGCGGTAGAGGTCACCCGTCGCGTGCAGGGCGTGCGCGTGGTTGAGAACGACCTGCGAATCAAATAATACGGTTTTCGCTATCCCGAGTTGATTAAGGCGCCTGCAGGCGCCTTTGCTGTCTCTGGCCCCCCGCGACAAAACCCGCCTTTTGCGATACAGTAACGTTTCCTTATCCGGTTTGTGAGAACACGATGTACCAACGTTACGCAGGACTGATTTTCGATATGGATGGCACCATCCTCGATACCGAGCCGACGCATCGTAAGGCATGGCGTGAAGTATTGGGCCGTTACGGTATGCGTTTCGATGAGCAGGCCGTGGTCGCGCTCAACGGTTCTCCAACCTGGCGTATTGCCCAGGCGATCATTGAGCTGAATCAGGCTGATTTAGATCCGCATCGTCTGGCGCAGGAAAAAACCGTCGCCGTCAAAGCGATGCTATTGGATAGCGTACGCCCGTTACCGCTGATAGACGTGGTAAAAGAGTGGCATGGCCGTCGACCTATGTCGGTCGGCACCGGTAGCGAAAGCGCTGTCGCCGAAGCGCTACTGGCGCATCTTGGCCTGCGTCACTATTTCTCCGCGGTGGTGGCTGCCGATCACGTGACGCAGCATAAACCCGCGCCCGATACCTTCCTGCTGTGCGCGGAGCGCATGGGCGTCGCGCCGGAAACCTGCGTAGTCTTTGAAGATGCCGACTTCGGTCTCGAAGCGGCGAAGCGCGCGGGTATGGATGCTGTGGATGTGCGTCTGTTGTGAGCGACGCGCTGTCGCTCCTGTCGCTCTTTGCCAGCAGCTTTTTAAGCGCCACTTTACTGCCCGGCAACTCGGAAGTGGTGCTGGTTGCTATGCTTCTTACGGGGGCAAGTCAACCGTGGCTGCTGGTATTAATAGCAACAATCGGCAATAGCCTTGGAGGGGTAACTAACGTTATTCTGGGGCGCCTGTTCCCGCTGCGCAAGCAATCGCGCTGGCAGGAGAGGGCAACCGGCTGGCTTAAACGCTATGGCGCGGTGACATTATTATTGAGCTGGGCGCCTGTTATAGGCGATTTGCTGTGTTTACTGGCGGGATGGATGCGCATTTCCTGGGGACCAGTGCTCTTTTTTTTATGCCTTGGTAAGGCGTTGCGTTATATCGTCATTGCGGCGGCAACCCTTCAGGGCATGACGTGGTGGCACTAATTGGACTGATTGTTCAACCATTACAATTATGCTAATTCAAACGATTTCGACAGGCGGGAGGTCAAATTGATCCCGGATGTATCACAGGCGCTGGCCTGGCTGGAAAAAAATCCGCAGGCGCTGCAAGGCATTAAACGTGGGCTTGAGCGCGAAACGCTGCGCGTTAACGCCGACGGCACGCTGGCCACGACCGGCCATCCTTTAGCTTTAGGTTCGGCGCTGACCCATAAATGGATTACCACTGATTTTGCCGAAGCCCTGTTGGAGTTTATTACTCCAGTGGATGGCGATGTCGATCATATGCTGACTTTCCTGCGCGATGTGCATCGCTTCACCGCCCGCCAGCTCGGCGACGAGCGGATGTGGCCGCTGAGCATGCCGTGCTATATCGCGCCGGGTCAGGATATTGAACTGGCGCAATACGGCACCTCTAACGTTGGCCGGCTGAAAACGTTGTATCGCGAAGGACTGAAAAATCGCTACGGCGCGCTGATGCAAACCATTTCTGGCGTGCACTATAACTTTTCGCTGCCGATGGCGTTCTGGCAGGCCAAGTGCGGCGTGGAAGACGCGGAAAGCGGCAAAGAGGCGATCTCGGCCGGTTATTTCCGCTCGATTCGTAACTACTACCGTTTCGGTTGGGTGATCCCGTACCTGTTCGGCGCGTCGCCAGCGATTTGCTCCTCGTTCCTGCAGGGTAAACCGACGACTCTGCCGTTTGAGAAGGCCGGAAACGGCATGTATTACCTGCCATACGCCACTTCTCTGCGTCTTAGCGACCTCGGTTATACCAATAAGTCGCAAAGCAATCTCGGAATTACGTTTAACGATCTGCACGAGTATGTGGCAGGATTGAAGCGGGCGATTAAAACGCCATCGGAAGAGTACGCTAAAATCGGGCTTGAGAAAGACGGCAAACATCTGCAGATCAACAGCAATATTCTGCAGATTGAAAACGAGCTGTACGCGCCGATTCGCCCGAAACGCGTGACCCGTAGCGGTGAAACGCCGTCCGATGCGCTGCTGCGCGGCGGCATTGAGTATATCGAAGTGCGTTCGCTGGATATCAACCCATTCTCGCCGATCGGCGTGGATGAGCAGCAGGTGCGCTTCCTCGATCTGTTTATGGTCTGGTGCGTGCTGGCCGATGCGCCGGAAATGAGCAGCAGCGAACTGCTGTGTACCCGTACTAACTGGAACCGGGTGATTCTTGAGGGCCGTAAACCGGGCCTGACGTTGGGGATTGGCTGTGAAAGCGCGCAGTTCCCGCTGGCGCAGGTGGGTAAAGATCTGTTCCGTGATTTACGTCGCGTGGCGCAAACGCTGGACAGCATCCACGGCGGCGAGGCGTATCAACAGGTGTGCGATGAGCTGCAGGCCTGCTTCGACGATCCGGAATTAACGTTCTCAGCGCGCATTCTGCGTTCTATGATTGAAGAAGGGATTGGCGGTACCGGGCGTAAGCTGGCTGATGAGTATCGTACGATGCTGCGCGATGAACCGCTGGAAATTTTAAGCGAAGAAGATTTTATCGCCGAACGTGATGCGTCGGTCGCGCGACAGAAGAAAGTGGAAGCGGAAGATAGCGAGCCGTTCGAGGCACTTTTAGCACGACACGCGTAGTAAAAAGCGCTACAAAAGAAAAAGGCCACATCACTGTGGCCAAACTTTCATCTCTGATTCAGGGATGATGATGATAATAAATGCGCGTCTTTCATATACTCAGACTCGCTGTTGAACGAAGAGTTCATTTTATTTTAAAAAAAATCACTATCGGAGGTGAAGAATGCCGTTGTTAGATAGTTTCACAGTCGACCATACCCGAATGGAAGCGCCTGCGGTGCGCGTCGCGAAGAAAATGAACACGCCGCACGGCGATCAAATCACCGTTTTCGATCTGCGATTCTGCGTACCGAACCAGGAAGTGATGCCGGAGCGCGGTATTCATACACTGGAGCACCTGTTTGCTGGTTTCATGCGCGATCACCTGAACGGTAATGGCGTGGAAATTATCGACATTTCTCCGATGGGCTGCCGTACCGGTTTCTACATGAGCCTGATTGGTACGCCGGAAGAGCAACGCGTGGCCGATGCCTGGAAAGCGGCGATGGCTGACGTGCTGAAAGTCAAAGATCAGAATCAGATCCCTGAGCTGAACGTCTACCAGTGCGGAACCTACACCATGCACTCGCTGGAGGAAGCGCAGGATATCGCCCGCCACATCATTGAGCGTGATGTTCGCATCAACAGCAACGATGAACTGGCGCTGCCGAAAGAAAAACTGCAAGAACTGCACATCTAGTGCGCTTGTGTCGGCCCGGCCATCGCGTCGGGCCGCTCTCCGCTTATCATGTCGACAACGCTCTCCTTTTCCTTCCAGCACCGCGCGCTGGTGCCATTTGCCCATGATTACGCCCACGGCGATAGCGAACCAATGCATTGCCACGACTGCGCTCAGTTATTGCATATTCTCAGCGGCGTGGTTCGGGTGGAAACGCCGGTCGGATTCTGGGTCGTGCCGCCGGGGCGCGGCGTCTGGCTACCGGCACATACGCCGCACGCGTTGCGCATAACCGGCAATGTGGCCGCACGGACGCTATTTATCGATCCGCTGGCCCGTGCCGATCTGCCCTCTACCTGCCAGATCGTACAGATCTCACCGCTGCTGCGTGAGCTTATCGTCGCGTCGCTGGCGCTGGAAGAGCGCTATTTCCCCGGCACCCGCGATGAACGTATCTATGAGCTGATGCTGGATGAGATTCGCGGGATGTCGGTATTACCTTTCGGTTTGCCGGAACCGCATAGCGATAGCCTGCGTCGGTTATGCCAGCGGGTGCGCGAAGCGCCCGGTGAACCGTGGGGCAGCCGTGAGGCGGCGCAAGCAGGCGGAATGAGCGAGCGTACGCTGAACCGCCATTTTCAACAGCAGACCAGCCTGACGTGGAGCGAATGGGTGCGCCGGGCGAAGCTGATGGAGGCGCTGGTTCGCCTGGCGCAGGGGCAGTCGGTACTACGGGTAGCGCTGGATCTGGGTTACGGCAGTCACAGCGCTTTTAGCGCCATGTTCCGCCGGGTCATGGGGACCGCGCCCAGCGACTATTTTCGCCCGTTGGATTAATCCCTGGCGTGAACGGCATTACACAACGCCTGTAACGAGGCGCGGGCAACGTCATTATCAATGCCTACGCCCCATCGACTTTCGCCATTGGCAAAGACGCAGCGAATATAGGCAACGGAGCGGCTGTCGCTGCGCGCCCCAAGGGTATGCTCGTGGTAATCCTTGATAACGAAATGACGTTTTAACAGTGCGCTCAGGCCGTTGGCGGCGGCGGATAACAAACCGTTCCCGCGTCCGTTCAAGCGGCGGGTTTCGCCATTCATCCGCAGCGCAGCCTGTAACGTCAGTTCGCCATCCTGCTGGCCGTCGCTCTGATAGTCGAGTAACGCCAGCGTCGGCTGCGCCAGCAGGCCGTAACGGCTGCGAAACAGCTGCCATAATGCGTTATGGGTCATTTCTTTACCATGGCTATCCGTTTCTTGCTGAACGTACTGGCTGAAGTCCTGCTGCAATGCCCGCGGCAGCTTAAGACCGTGGTTCTGCTCAATCAGCCATGCGCTACCGCTTTTACCTGACTGGCTGTTAACGCGGATCACCGCTTCATAACTGCAGCCGATATCCTGTGGGTCGATAGGTAAATACGGCATTTGCCAGCGATCTCCCGGTTTACGGGCATCAAACCCTTTTTTAATGGCATCCTGATGTGAACCCGAAAAGGCGGTGTAGGCCAGACTGCCTGCCCATGGATGACGCGGATGTACCGGGAGCTGGTTGCAGCTCTCGACGATCTCTACCACCCGATTCATCTGCATAAAGCGCAACTGCGGATCCACGCCCTGGCTATAGAGATTCATCGCCAGCGTGACCAGACAGACGTTGCCGGTGCGCTCGCCATTGCCGAACAGACAGCCTTCCACGCGATCGGCGCCGGCCATCACCGCCAGTTCGGCGCTGGCGACGCCGGTACCGCGATCGTTATGCGGATGCACGCTGATACACACATCCTGGCGGCGCGAGAAGTGGCGGCAAAAATATTCAATCCGATCGGCGTAGACGTTCGGAGTGTTGACTTCGACCGTTGCCGGAAGATTAATAATCATTGGCCGTTCGCCGCAGGGCTGCCAGATTTCCGCCACCGCTTCGCAGATTTCAAGGGCGAATTCCGGCTCGGTAAAACAGAAGGTTTCCGGTGAATATTCATATTGCCAACAGGTGTCTGGCTGCTGCTCGCAATGCTGACGAATAAGCCGGGTGGCGCGGGTGGCGAGCTCGATCACTTCGGCCTTTTCCATACCGAAAACCAGCTCGCGAAACAGCGGCGCGGTGGCATTGTAGAGATGGACGGTCGCCTGTCTGGCGCCGCGCAGTGCTTCAAAGGTTCGTGCTATGAGTTCTTCCCGCGCCTGAGTCAGTACCTGAATGGTGACATCTTCAGGGATGCGCTGCTCGTCAATCAGCTGGCGCACAAAGTTGAAGTCGGTTTGCGAGGCGGAGGGGAAGGCGACCTCTATTTCTTTAAAACCGCACTCCAGCAACAGCTCCCAGAACTGCAGCTTGCGTGCGGCATCCATCGGTTCGGCCAGCGCCTGGTTGCCGTCGCGCAAATCGGTGGAAAGCCAGCGCGGCGTGGTAGTGATTTGCCGCTCGGGCCACTGGCGATCGGGCAGGGCGATAGGCGGATAAGGGCTGTATTTTTCGCAAGGATTGGTCAGCATGATGTTCTCCTGTAGTCGGAGCTTTATCCTGCATGACATAACGAATCGGCGGCTTTAGCGAAATGGACAGAAGCTAGCGCGAAATGGACAAAGTCGGGGCAATAAAAAAGGGACCCGTAGGTCCCTTTTGTTGATACTTAGTGCGCGCCTCCGCCACCGCCGCCGGCGCTGAACGGCGGTCTGGCGAACCAGACCAGGCTTAGCAGCAGGATAAAGATCCCCGCCGAGACCCAGAAGATTTCGTTGGCGGAGATAATCAACCCCTGGTTGGTTATCTGCTGGGCAATCCAGCCGGAAGCCTGCTGCTGGGTCATTCCCATGCCCTGTAGTTGATCGTACATCTGCTGGGCGTTGGGGTTGAACGGCGTCACCGACTCGGTGAGCTGCGCATGGTGCAGCGCCTCGCGGTTGGTCCACATGGTGGTGGTAATTGAGGTACCGATGGAGCCGGCAAGGGTTCGCGTAAAGTTCGACAAGCTCGACGCCGCCGCCAGCCGCTCCGGCGGCAGGCCAGAGAGGGTGATGGTGGTCAGCGGCATGAAGAAACAGGCCACCGCAAAGCCCTGGATAAACTGCGGCCAGGCCGATGCGCCAAAGTCCATTCCCGGTTCAAAGGTCCACGCGCGCCAGTAGAAGCACACCGCATACATAATAAAGCTGAAGGTCACCAGCCGCCGCATATCGAGCTTATGGGCAAAGCGGCCGATAATCGGCGACAGAATGACCGGGATCACCCCGACCGGCGCCGAAGCCAAACCGGCCCAGGTGGCGGTGTAGCCGTATACCTCCTGCAGAAGCTGCGGCAGCAATACAATGGCGCCGAAGTAGAGCATATAGGCCAGGCTGATACACAAACAGCCGATGGTAAAGTTACGCGACTTAAACAGCGACAGGTCGACTATCGGGTTATCGTCGGTCAACTCCCAGACGATAAGGAAACTTATCGCCACCACCGCCACGATGGTCAGGATGATAATCTCGTTGGAAGCGAACCAGTCGAGCTCTTTACCGCGATCGAGCATAACCTGCAGGCTGCCGATCCCGATAATCAGCAGCGCCAGCCCGACGCCGTCGATACGCCGCTGTTCGGTGCGGGTTTCGCGGCCGCGCAGGGTTTGCAGCGTCATGAGAACCACCGCCACGCCAATCGGCACGTTGATGAAGAAGATCCAGCCCCAGTGGTAGTTATCGCTGATATAGCCGCCGAGAATTGGGCCGCAAATCGGCGCGACGATGACCGTCATCGACCACAGCGCCAGCGCGATTGAGCGCTTCGCTGGCGGGTAGTTGCTGAGTAGCAGACTCTGCGATAGCGGGATCAGCGGACCGGCGACGATCCCCTGAATCACGCGGAAGAAAATCAGCATCGTCAGGCTATTCGACACCCCGCAGGCCCAGGAGGCGATGGCGAATGCCACCGTCGACCAGACGAAGAGTTTCACTTCGCCGACGCGCTTCGCCAGCCAGCCGGTAATCGGGATGGAGATAGCATTCGCCACCCCAAACGAGGTGATGACCCAGGTTCCCTGACTCAGCGACGAGCCAAGGTTACCGGCAATGGTAGGAATAGCCACGTTGGCGATAGTGGAGTCCAGCACCTGCATGAAAGTCGCCAGCGACAGCGCAATGGTCATGATGACCAGTTGCGCGCCTTCGAGCGGTTTTTGCTGTTGCATTACGCTCACCCCGAATTATCCGGCGTTGGCCTGGATGATACCGTCGATCAGTTTATTTACCGGCTCAAGGCCGATTTCACGGGCATTACTTTCATAGACCGGCGAGCTACGTACCTGGCTTGCCAGCATCTCGCCTTCGCGATTGCTGGTGTCTACTTCAACCAGCGTCGACAGGCCGATGCGCAGCGGATGTTGCGCCAGCTGTTTAGCATCTATCTCGATACGAACCGGCAGACGCTGGACGACTTTGATCCAGTTACCGGTGGCGTTTTGTGCCGGCAGCAGGGAGAAGGCGCTGCCGGTACCCATATCCAGGCCGACCACTTTACCGGTGTACTTCACGTCATCGCCGTAGATATCGCTGACGATGGTCGCCGGCTGGCCGATACGCATATGGGCAAGCTGGGTCTCTTTAAAGTTGGCGTCAACCCACAGGTTGGTGGCCGGAACCACCGCCATCAGCGGGGTAGTGGTGCCAATCTGCGCGCCAGGCTGCACCGAGCGGCGGGAAACGTAGCCGCTAATCGGGCTGACGATTTGCGTACGCTGCAGCGCCAGCCAGGCGTTGCGGACTTCGGTCGCCGCCTGCAGCACCGCAGGCTGCTGTTCCAGTTTGGAGCCCAGTACGATCGCCTGGTTGGCGTTGTACTGCTGAATAGCGACGTCGAGTTCGGCCTGCGCGCTGGCGACGGTGTCACGAGCGTGCTGCAGCTCTTCGCGACCAATCAGGTTCGCGGCGCCCAGCGGGATGCGGCGATTAAGGTCTGCCTGCGCCTGGGCGAGGGCGGTTTTTTTGACGTCAATATTCGCCTGCAGCTGCTTGCTGTTGATCATCTGCTGGCGAGTCTGACGCACGCTTGCCGCCAGCTGGGTTTTGGCTTTTTCAAACGCCTGTTGGGCGTCGGTCTGGTCGAGGGTGACCAGCGGATCGCCTTGTTGCACAAAGTCGGTGTTGTCGGCCCAGACCTTGGTGACGCTACCAGAAACCTGAGCCATGATCTGTACCTGGTTCCCTGCCACATAAGCGTCATCGGTCTCTTCATAATGACGCAGGACTAAAAACCAATAAATGCCGTAGGCTACGGCCACAATAACAAAGAGCAAGGTCAGGAGCAGAAGGGCGCCTTTGCGTTTCCCTTTCTTGCTGCCTGATTGCTGCGGAGTTTGGCTCGCCGCATTTTCGCTCATCTGATTCTCCACAATTTTACATTCTTATTATTTCACATCGGCTGAGCCGACCTGTTTACCAGAAAGGCCAGCAGAAGATCTGCTGGCCTGACCGTGTTCCTTGCAACTCAAAATATTGTGCGGCTCCGTGCTTAGCGCAGGGATCCCGCCAGCGCGCCGTCTTCTTCCATTTGGTCGAGGCGGCCAAGCAGTTTACGGGTGATGTGCTCCAGCTGGTCTTTTTCCGCGGTGCTTAAAGAAGACCACAGCTGATGTAGACAGTTGTGCTGCGGAGGTAATACCTCGCGCAAGAATTGATGACCTTTGTCGGTCAGTTGCAGGTGCAGGCAGCGACGATCGTTGTCGCTTTCACGACGTTCGATCCAGCCGCGTTTTTCCAGTTCGTCGGCGATGCGGGTGGCATTAGTGCGTGACGAACCCAGCGCGCAGCTCAGCTCGGAAGGTTGAATGCTGTGATTTTCCTGAGACTCAAGCGTTATCAGCGCCATAAATAATGTCTCGTTAATCCCTTGCGCTTTCAGCATTTTGTTACGGTTTTCCAGCAGCTTACCCTGCATGTGCATACAGAGACGGGTGAGGAGAATCTCCTGGAAAGGGAAATCTTCATGGCGGCTGGCGCGGAATTTGAGCATCTGCTCAATGGGAGTAAACGAACTATCCATTTGGGTATAACCTCATTAATTACAGCCGATATAATAACTATTGTGACAAATAAAGCAAATGAATTATTGGTCACTATTAATACTTAAAATCTCCGGCGAGTCGCCGATTTTCCATGCCAAACCATAGGCTAAAGCGCTGAGTTGCGTAGGGATAATAATGCTGTTCGTCGCCTGTAAGCTCAACCTGAACGCGGCGCAACCTACCCGTGTTGGTAGCCAATGGCGCTGACGTCGGGGAGCAGGCGTTTCCATATCGGTGACTTATTGATAACGCTGGTGAAAATTACGCCTGGAAAGATTTGTTCACCTTAGCAGACGGCGTGACGGCTTCACAATCGCTAAAATGGGAAATCAGAAAATCCCTTTTTAGGCATATCTGTTTCGTATTGGTTCTGGGGAAGGGCGGTCCCCACGACGGTAAACGCCGTGGGGAGAGGGGAGAAATTACTTTTGCGCCGCCAGCGCTTCTTTCACCCAGCCGTCGAACAGCTGCTGGTGGGCTTTAATCCAACCATCAACGTGGCCGTTGATGTCGGCTTCTGAGGCATGGCCGGCATGCATCATCGCGTTTTCGGCGTTGATATCGGCAATCGGCAGCTTCATCAGGCTAAATAGCTTCGCCGCCGCCGGGTTCTTCTCAGCCCAGGCTTTGTTGGCGACGATGTGCATGGTGTTCACCGGGAAGCCATAGTTGACGCCGTTCGGCAGCTTGGTGTCGATATCTTTCTGTTCTCCCGGCAGAGAGGAGAACGGCACCTGCAGCCAGACCACATCTTTACCCGGTTTCAGCACGTCGCTGACCCAGTACGGCGTCCAGGTATAATAAAGAACCGGTTTGCCTTCTTTATAACGGGCGATGGTATCGGCCATCATCGCTGCGTAGTTGCCCTGGTTATGGACCACTTTATTGTTCAACCCATAGGCATCAATCTGATGGTTGATGACCGCTTCGCAGCCCCAGCCGGGGGTACAGCCGGTGAGATCGGCTTTGCCATCGCCGTTGGTATCAAACAGTTTGGCGATCTTCGGATCTTTCAACTGGTCGATGGACTTAATGTGGTACTGCTCGGCGGTTTTCTTGTCGATCAGATAGCCCTGCGCCGCGCCGGTGACGAAGGTTCCTTCACGGTAGAATTTTTTATCGCCGCCCGCCGCCGCGTACATATCATCGTGCAGCGGTTGCCAGTTGGTGGCAATAAAAGTGGCATCGCCGGAGGCGATGGAGGTATAGGCGACGTTATAGTCGACTTCGCTCGGCTTTTCGACGGTATAGCCCAGTTTTTCCAGCGCGCGGCTGACCAGCAGCGTCTGGAAAGTTTCTTCTGAAATGGTACTCTGCGCCGGTTTCACGGTGATGCCTTTACCCGGCAGCTCGGCAGCAAACGCGCTGGTTGTGACGAGGGCGGTAAACGCTGTGGCAAGGAGTGTAGTATGTCGCATCGTTATTCCTTCTCTTATTTACAGAAAGGGCGGGTAATCAGCCCCAGAGGTCCGGTGGTGTACCAGCGGCGGTTACCGCGGCTGCGGGAATCGCGGCCGACGGCCTGCGTCAGGCGGTCAAGGATTATCGCGAGGATAACGATCCCGACCCCGCCGACGCTCGCCAGCCCCATATCCAGGCGGCCAATACCGCGCAGCACCATTTGACCGAGGCCGCCGACGGCGATCATCGAGGCAATAACGACCATCGACAGGGCCAGCATCAGCGTCTGGTTGACGCCGGCCATGATGGTCGGCATCGCCAGCGGCAGCTGGACTTTAAACAGCAGCTGGCGCGGGCTGGCGCCGAAGGAGCGTGAGGCCTCAATGAGGTCTGCCGGCACCTGGTTAATCCCGAGGATGGTCAGGCGGACAATTGGCGGCAGGGCGAAGATAATGGTCACCACCACCCCCGGAACGTTGCCGATACCGAACAGCATGACGATCGGCACCAGGTAGACGAACGCCGGCGTGGTCTGCATCGCGTCAAGTAACGGGCGGATGATTTTCGCCGCTCGCGGGCTACGCGCCAGCCAGATCCCCAGCGGCAGGCCGATTATCATGCAGAACAGCAGCGCGGTAAGCACCAGCGCCAGGGTGACCATCGCCTGCGACCATGCGCCGATAGCGCCGATGGCTACCAGCGAGACCAGAGTGGCTATGCCCATGCCGACGCTGGAGATCTGCCAGGCGATCAGCGCGAAGAGAATAATCGCCACCGGCGCCGGCATTCCCAGCAACAACTGCTGGAAGGCGCTGAGAATATAATCCACCGGCACGCGGATCCCCTGGAACAGCGGACGGAAGTGCAGCACGATCCAGTCGATGGCGTGGGTGACCCAGCTATCGAGCGGGATCAGCGTTTTATGGAACGGATCCATAATATTGAAATGTTCTGGCTGCGGCGCAGGCGCGCTGTTAAGCCAGTCGGCGCCGCCGCCGTCAGCGGGCGCGGGTGTTGGGTTTCCCCAGGCGTCGGCGGACTGCGCCGCGTTATCCGCTGGCGCAGCGGTATCCCATGGGTTAGATTGATCAGCCATTGTTTGCCCCCTCGCGATCTAAAGCCTGTAGCAGCATGCGTTTTGAAATAATGCCGAGATACTGGTGCCCTTCATCCACCACCGGGACGGCGCAGGGCGCCTGGCCGACGTGGGAGAGCAGGTCGCTGAGCGGCGTTTGTGCCTCCACCGCCTGCGGGGAGTCAATTAACGCCGCATCGAGCCCCTGATTTTCGCTCAGCGCGCTTTTCAGAGAGTCGATGGAGACAATACCGACAAACTTATTACCGCGTTCAATGACGTAGCCATATTCACGGTCTTCATCCTGCAATAATTTCAGCGCTGAACGCGGGCCGAAACCGGGGGTTTTACGAATCAGGCCAACCGGGCTACGGCGGGCAATATCCTTAGCGCTAAATACCTGGCTAATATCGACGCCGCGGAAGAAAGTACGAACGTAATCATTCGCCGGGTTATTCAGAATTTCGTCAGGGGTGCCAATTTGCACCACTTCGCCATTTTGCATAATGGCAATACGATCGCCAATACGCATAGCTTCATCAAGGTCGTGGGAAATAAAAACGATGGTACGTTGATGCTTCGCCTGTAATTTGGTGAGCTCATCCTGCATTTCGGTACGAATTAACGGATCAAGCGCTGAGAAGGCCTCATCCATTAGCAGAATATCGGGATTGATCGCTAATGCGCGGGCTAAGCCGACGCGCTGGCGCATCCCGCCGGAAAGTTCGTCGGGATAGGCGTGAGCGTAATTTTCCAGCCCCACCTGACGTAGCGCATCCAGTGCTTTCTGCTGGCGCTCTTCGGAGGAGACGCCGGCTAGTTCCATACCGAACGCGGTGTTATCCAACACGTTCATATGCGGCATCAGGGCGAATGACTGGAACACCATCGCAATCTTTTTCCTGCGCACCTCGCGAAGCTCGGCATCTGAGATTTTGGCGATATCGACGCCGTCAATCAGCACCTGTCCGCGGGTGGGTTCAATCAGGCGATTGAGAAGGCGAACCATGGTGGATTTCCCTGAACCGGAAAGTCCCATGATGACGAATATCTCGCCTTCTTCAATGGCCAGACTGGCGTCTTTAACGCCAAGCGATAGCCCCGTTTTTTCCAGTATTTGCTCTTTGCTAAGTCCTTTTTCAATATATTTGAACGCGCGTTGCGGGTGCTCGCCAAATATCTTATAGAGATTCTTGATTTCTAATTTAATTGCCATGCAATAAATGATTTCCTGTCTTTAATTATATCGATATCGTACCTGGTGAAGATTATTACCTGTTTACACCCTAACATACTGAGATTCTGTGACAACCCTCGATGTGAATAGCTAGCCAAAATCTGAATGGGGAACTCTGTCTGAATTGCCCATGATATAAGGGCTGAGCCATCATATACGGCTGGTGATATTTTTTGATTATGCATGAATAATGAATGGGGAAATTGGCTTAAATGAAGGAAATATGACAAGGGAATAGCCAGTGGATTATTTGTGTGATAATAAAGAATAATGTGAAATAGATCACTGGAGAATATGTTGATATATTCCCCAGCGATTGCGAGGTTAAAAGTCCCAATCGTCGTCGGCGGTCGCTTCTGTTTTACCCATGACGTAAGAAGAACCGGAGCCGGAGAAAAAGTCGTGGTTTTCATCGGCGTTTGGCGACAGCGCCGCAAGAATTGCCGGGTTTACGGCGGCCATTTCCGCCGGGAATAACGCCTCATAGCCAAGGTTCATCAATGCCTTATTGGCGTTGTAACAGAGGAAAGCGTTGACGTCGTCAAGCCACGGGCTGTCGGCATACAATTCGCGGGTATAGGCCAGTTCGTTATCGTACAGATCCATCAGCAGATCGAAGGCGAAATTTTTCAACTCTTCGCGCTTAGCGGCGCTGACGATTTCCAGCCCTTTTTGATATTTATAGCCAATATAATAACCGTGTACCGCTTCGTCGCGAATAATCAGGCGGATTAAATCGGCGGTATTGGTCAGCTTGCCGCGGCTGGAAAAGTGCATCGGCAGCCAGAACCCTGAATAGAAAAGAAAAGATTCGAGGAACACGCTGGCGATTTTTTTCTTCAGCGGCTCATCGGCCTGGTAGTAATTGAGCATCAACTGCGCTTTGCGCTGTAGGGGAGCGTTTTCCTCGCTCCAGGCGTAAGCGGCATCGACATCCTTGCTCTGGCACAGGGTCGAGAATATCGAACTATAGGAGCGGGCATGCACCGCCTCCATAAAGCTAATGTTCGACAGCACCGCCTCTTCATGTGGAGTGAGAGCGTCGGTCATCAATGCCGGGGCGCCGACGGTATTCTGGATGGTGTCGAGCAGCGTCAGCCCGGTAAAGACGCGGATGGTCAACTGCTGCTCCTGAGCCGTCAGAATCTGCCAGTGCGGAATGTCGTTGGACAGCGGCACCTTCTCCGGCAACCAGAAATTACTGGTCAGCCGGTTCCACACTTCGAGGTCTTTATCATCCTCGATTTTGTTCCAGTTAATGGCGCTGATGCGCGATAAATGGGTCATCCTGTTCTCCTTACAGCGCGCAGGACACGCAGCCTTCGATTTCGGTACCTTCCAGCGCCAGCTGGCGCAGGCGAATGTAATACAGCGTCTTGATACCTTTCTTCCACGCGTAAATTTGCGCTTTATTGATATCGCGGGTGGTGGCGGTATCAGGGAAGAACAGCGTCAGCGACAGCCCCTGATCGACATGTCGCGTGGCTTCGGCATAGGTATCGATAATTTTCTGCGGGCCAATTTCCCAGGCATCCTGATACAGCGCCAGATTGTCGTTGGTCATAAACGGCGCCGGATAGTACACGCGGCCGGTTTTTCCCTCTTTGCGGATCTCGATTTTCGCCACAATCGGATGAATGCTGGAGGTGGCATGATTGATGTAGGAGATCGAACCGGTCGGCGGTATCGCCTGCAAATTGCGGTTATAAATGCCGTAGCGCATCACGTCGTCACGTAGCTGTCGCCACATCTCACGATCGGGCAGGGTTATCCCCGCACGGGTGAACAGTTCGTGTACTCTGGCGGTTTTCGGCTGCCAGTCACCCTGCAAATACTGCTGGAAATAGTCGCCGCTAGCGTAACGCGACTGCTCAAACCCGGCAAAACGCACGCCGCGCTCGCGCGCCATCGCCATAGAGGTGCGCAAGACGTGCCAGGTGACGGTGTAGAAGTAGAGATTAGTGAAGTCCAGCCCTTCGGGGCTGCCGTAGGCGATCCCCTCACGGGCCAGATAGCCGTGCAGGTTCATCTGTCCAAGGCCGATGGCGTGCGATGCAGCGTTACCCGCCGCCACCGAGGGTACCGAGCGGATATCGCTCATATCGGAGACCGCCGTCAGGCCGCGGACCGCTACTTCGACGGTGCGGGCGAAGTCCGGCGAATCCATAGCGTGGGCGATATTCAGCGAGCCGAGGTTGCAGGAGATGTCCTCGCCAACGGTGGCGTAATCGAGATTTTCGTCAAAGGTGGAGGCGCTGTTGACCTGCAGGATCTCCGAACACAGGTTGCTCATATTAATGCGACCGGCAATCGGGTTGGCGCGGTTCACCGTATCCTCGAACATGATGTACGGATAGCCGGATTCAAACTGAATTTCCGCCAGCCGCTGGAACAGATCGCGGGCGCGGATCCAGCGTTTGCGAACGCGGTCGTCGGCGAGCAGTTGCGCATACATCTCGCTGACGGCGATATCGCCAAAGGCTTTGCCGTACAGTCGCTCAACGTCATAGGGAGAGAACAGCGCCATCTGCGCGTCTTCTTTCGCCAGCTGGAAGGTGATATCCGGAATGACTACCCCCAGCGACAGGGTTTTAATGCGGATCTTTTCATCCGCGTTTTCCCGCTTGGTATCGAGGAAGCGCAAAATATCGGGGTGATGGGCGTGAAGGTAAACCGCGCCGGCTCCCTGACGCGCTCCCAGCTGGTTGGCGTAAGAGAAGGCGTCTTCCAGCATTTTCATCACCGGCACCACCCCGGAGGATTGGTTTTCGATACGTTTAATCGGCGCGCCCGCTTCGCGTAGGTTGGAGAGCAGGAACGCCACGCCGCCGCCGCGTTTCGACAGCTGCAGGGCGGAGTTCACCGCCCGGCCGATAGACTCCATATTATCTTCGATACGCAGCAGAAAGCAGGAGACCAGTTCGCCGCGCTGCTGTTTACCGGCGTTGAGGAAGGTCGGCGTCGCTGGCTGAAAGCGCCCGGAGAGGATCTCGTCGGCCAGCTGTCGCGCCAGGGTTTCATCGCCCTGCGCCAGGGTCAGCGCCACCATGCAGGCGCGGTCGGCGAAATGCTCCAGGTAGCGTTTGCCGTCGAAAGTGCGTAAGGCATAGCTGGTGTAGAACTTCCACGCGCCGAGGAAAGTACGGAAGCGAAAACCGTGTTGATGCGCGTGGGCGAAGAGGGCCAGCACGAAACGACGTTCATAGCGGGCCAGCACTGCCGGATCATAATAACCTTCGTCGCTCAGCCATTGCAGTTTCTCCTCCAGCCCGGCGAACGGTACGCTGTTGGGGCGCACGTGGCTATGGATAAATGCTTCGACCGCCTGTTGGTCCTTTTCCAGGGGAATGCGGCCATTGCTGTCGTATAAGTTCAGCATCGCATTGAGGGCGTGGAAATCAGACGCCCCGGCGGTTACACGTTCTGCGGTTGTCGTTGCCAAAATTCGCTTACTCCTTTACGCACGTTGTCGACATCTTGCTGGGTACCCATCAGCTCAAAACGATACAGATACGGCACGCCGCATTTCTGCGCGATGACCTCTCCCGCCCGGCCATAGGCCTCGCCGAAGTTACGGTTACCGGCGGCGATGACGCCGCGAATCAGCCGGCGATTATGCGGGTCGTTTAAAAAGCGGATCGCCTGGCGCGGCACGGCGCCTGCCGTTCCGCCGCCGCCGTAGCTGGGGACGATGAGAATATAGGGTTCGTCTACCTGAATTCGCTCGCGCTCGTTGAGCGGAATGCGCACGGCAGGCAGCGCCAGACGCTGCACAAAGCGATGCGTATTTTCAGAGCTGCTGGAGAAGTAGACGATGAGGCTCATAGGCTGGCCGTAGCCGCGGCGGGACGCAGGCGATTAATCATATCGGGGCGGAAGCCAGACCAGCGGGTTTCCCCGGCCATCACCACCGGTAATTGCTGGAATCCCTGCTCGCGCAGCATGTCGATGGCTTCCGGGTGTTGGTCGATGTTGACCATATCGAAGGCGAAACCGCGGCTCTCCATCGCGCGTTTGGTGGCATGGCATTGCACGCAGTCACTTCGAGTGTAAATAATAATGCGCATGATTAGTATTTCCATTTAAGATAACAAGACGGCGTAAAACATCGCGCCGAACGTTATGGGCTTACCGTTCAGGAAATACTAGATGTAGTTATTTAAAACTTCAACCACGCAATATATAGAGTTTTTCGATAAGTTATCCCCCACCAACTAGCCTGGCGGGGGAGGGAAGTTGATACGCGAAAATTACATCCGCATCGCGATCGCCAGACGGTTAAAGGCGTTCATCAGGCTGATGGCGAAGGTTAAATCGCTAATCTGGCGGGGCGTAAAATGCTCTTCTAAAGGCAGGTACACCTCATCTTCGGCGTGGCTGGTTGCGATATCGGTTACCGATTCCGCCCATGCGAGGGCCGCGCGTTCCGCGGCGCTGAAATGGGCGCTTACGCGCCAGCCTGCCAGCGCATCCAGTTTGCTCTGGTCAACGCCGGCTTTGCGTAGCGCTTTGCTGTGCATCTCAAGGCAAAAAGCGCAGCCGTTAATTTGCGACACCCGCAAATAGACCAGCTCCACCATCGTGCTGCCCAATTCGCTTTTTTCCAGCGCTATGCTGGCCTGAACCAACCCCTTATAGATTTCCGGGCTAAGTTCGCTATACGGCTGACGTAATGTGGTCATCTTGCAGTTCTCCTCTCTAAGACCCGGGCAAAATAGCACTATAATGGACTGCATTAGATAGCCATATTGTGATGAAAAAAGCAGACCATAATGGAAGCCAAAAAAGTGCCGCACTACCAGCGTATCGCCCGCCAGCTGAAATCAGCGATTGAGAATGGCGAGCTGGCGCCGGGAAGCCGTCTGCCCGCGAGCAGAGTTTATGCGCAGGAGCTTGGCGTATCGCGGGCGACAATTGAAAATGCCTGGGGCGAGCTGGTGGCCCAGGGCTGGCTGGAGCGCCGCGGCCAGGCGGGCACTTTTGTCAGCGAGCGGCTGAGCCCGCGGCAGGTCACGGCTCAGCGACCGGCGACGGGCCGGGGATCCTCCGCGCCGCAGCCTTTTCAAATGGGGTTGCCGGCACTGGATCTTTTCCCGCGCGGGCTGTGGGCGCGGGTGATGGGGCGGCGGCTACGGACGCAATCGCGCTTCGACCTCGCGCCCGGCGATCCCTGCGGCGAACCGGTTCTCCGTCAGGCGATTGTCGACTATTTACGCCTGTCGCGCAGCATTGAGTGCCAGCCGGAGCAGGTTGTGATTAGCGGCAACTATGCGGCCTCGATGGCGTTGATTTTGCGTACCCTTGCGCAGCCGGGGCAGCATATGTGGATGGAGGATCCGGGATATCCGTTCATTCGCCCGGTGGTTAGCGCGGCGGGGGTCAATATCGATCCGGTACCGGTTGACCAACAGGGAATGAATATCGACTGGGCGCAGGCACACTATCCTCAGGCGCGCTTTGCGCTGTTAACTCCAGCGCATCAAAGCCCGCTCGGCGTGGCCCTATCGCTGGAGAGACGTCGACAGATATTACAGTGGGCGGCGCAGCGCGATAGCTGGATTATTGAAGATGACTACGACAGTGAATTTCGCTATCAGGGGAAGCCGCTACCGCCGCTGAAAAGCCTTGATGCGCCGCAGCGGGTACTGTACGCCGGGTCATTTAGTAAATCGATGTTTCCCGCGCTGCGCACTGCCTGGCTGGTGGTTCCGCTGCCGTTGGCGGCGCGGTTTCGCCGTCAGGCCGAATTGAGCCATTGTAATGTACCGACCTTATGGCAGCAGACGTTAGCGGACTTCATCAATGACGGGCATTTCTGGCGTCATCTAAAAAAAATGCGCGCCAGCTACGCGTTGCGCAGGCAGTGGCTGGAGTCGGCGCTGCAGTCGCAGGGTTTTCAGGTGGTACCGCAGTCCGGCGGGATTCAACTGGTGATGGCGGTAAAGGGGGACGATCGCGAGCAGGCCCGTCGCTGCCAACATGCCGGGCTGGCGGTGCAGGCGTTGAGCGACTGGCGCATGCTTAGCCGTGGTGAGGGCGGGCTATTGATGAGTTTTACGAATATCACGTCGGCGGTGATGGCACGTGAAGTCGTAGGCGAACTTAAACAAGCGCTGGCCAGCGTGGAATAATAAAAAACCCTGCGCACCATTGGGACGCAGGGTTAGACGCGTATTTGTTATCTTCACATGTAGTCTATCGATACTATTATCGACGCAAATTAAGCAAAACGCCAATAAACACCCCAACGGCGGCGGCGGCGCCAACGCTCTGCCAGGGTTTATCACGCACGTAGCTGTCGGCGCAGCCGGCGGCATCGCGGGCGCGTTCAACGGTATCATAGGCTGCCTGGCGCAGGCGGGTATTGCCGTTCAGGCGGGCGCGCGTCTCTTTCAGCAGCGACTGCGCTTTTTTACGCGCGTTCTCAGCTTCATCTTTCGCATCGCTACCCCATGATTTCAGCACTTCTTCCAGCGTATCCGCTAATTGGCTGACTTCGTTATGAATATCCTCGGCGCTTTCATCAATGTCGTTGCGGTTCACACGGTTAGCCATTGGTTTCTCCCTTTGTTCCATTCGAGTGATTAAGTGTAGGACATGATTTTGCATTATGCTTTTGCGGGAGTTTATGGAATTTTCTGAAAGCGCTGCTATTCGTGAATAAGGTAAGGTAAATGTGCGGTAAAAGATAACGAGGAATCAGTATGTATTTAAGACCCGATGAGGTGGCGCGTGTTCTTGAAAAAGCCGGCTTCACCATGGATGTTGTGACACAAAAAGCGTATGGATATCGCCGTGGCGATAATTATGTATATGTGAACCGCGAAGCGCGCATGGGGCGTACCGCTTTAGTTATTCATCCGGCGCTTAAAGAGCGCAGTAATTCACTGGCTGAACCTGCCAGCGAGATTAAAACTTGTGACCATTATGAACAGTTCCCGCTCTATTTGGCGGGTGATGCGCAGCAGCATTACGGCATTCCACATGGTTTTAGTTCGCGGATGGCGCTTGAGCGTTTTCTGAATGGGCTGTTTGGCGAAGCGCAGCCGCAGATGTCTCACGGCTGAATAGTCTAATGCGGGCTGCTTTGAAGCAGGCGACTGGCAGCGACCAGTCGCCGAAAGAGGGGGATCAGGCTTTAGCTTGCTGATAAGGGCTGACGCGGAACAGGCGGCGGCAGAAGTCGAGGAAGTAGCCGTACACCGCGCCCATCATCATTGATACCAGAATGTTTGAACTGACCGCGGCGGCAATTTGATGCCAGTCCGCGCCTACCGACAACAGAATCAATACATACACCGGTGACTGGAAAGTCACATACGCGACGACATCAGCAATGTTTTTCATCCATCCCGAGGTGCTGATCCGGCGCGCCTGGCGCATGGCGAAGTCGCGATAGAAACCATAAGGCACTGCAATAATAATGTTGACCGGGATCGCGACCAGTCGTGAAGATAACGACTGCTCAAAGGTCATTCCGGAGAGGAAAATTTCGATCATCATGTTGACAACGGTGCAGTAGACCACCATTGCAAAGGTGTCTGCTACCGCATGACGCAAGCGGGATTGAGCAGAGAACATCGGTATGCTCCTCGAAAATGAAGTCAATAACGCCGAAAAGTGCGCATGGTGTAGCGGTTTTGGGCTGCCTGTTTTGATGTGTGTAGAGTATATCTCTGTGTTGTAAGTGACAACTAGCTATAAATTTTTATTTATCGCCTTTTTGTCGATAAAACACTCTGTGAACTGGCGTTTTTCTCAGCTTGCGCTACTTTTGTTCCTTTAATTGATTATGTCGTTTAATATCAATTAGATATGATTTTGTTTTGTCAGGTGGCGAGTACGCATGGCAGGAGAAGTAGGGTTGATAAAGCGGAGGCCTGATTGCGTTATGTGATAGTGGTCACCATTGGCGTTATTTACCGTATAAATGCCGATTTTCCAGCATTTACTGCTGCATGCGAAGTGTGTGTTTTATTCTGATTATATGAATTTTAATTCATTACCACAAAGCCATTGGCGTTCCCCTGCATGGGCGATGATTTTATAACTCACTGACGTGGCTATAAATATATTATTATGTCGCGCTATGCATTATTCATCTGCGCTAGTCAGAGTTTGTGTTCTATTTCGATATTAACCGCCAATAAACTTTAGCGAGTCTATGGGCGCAAACCTGTTCATATTTATTTGAATAATCAAAGGCTGGAAATATATATACATATATATTAAACTGCCCAGGTAATTCTTGTTTTATTTTTTCGATTTGGGATTTTTGATCTTTATGTCTTTTATGTTACAAAAACTGAATAATATTCGCTCACTGCGTGCTATGGCGCGTGAATTCTCCACTGACGTGCTTGAAGAGATGCTGGAAAAACTCAGGATCGTCACTGAAGAAAAACGTGAAGAGCAGCAGAAGATGCAACAGCAGCAGGCGGAATATCAGGAAAAAATTAATACCTGGTTGGAATTAATGGTTGCTGATGGTATTTCACCTGATGAATTAGCGCTGCATGAAATGGCCCCGGCGAAAAGCAGTAAAAAACGTCAGCCGCGCCCGGCTAAATATCGTTATACCGATCATACCGGCGCAGAAAAAACCTGGACTGGTCAGGGACGTATGCCGAAGCCGATCGCTTTGGCTGTCGCGCAAGGGAAATCGCTTGAGAGCTTCCTGATTTAAACAACGTTTGTTTCAACGGTGGGGAAACCCACCGTTTTACTTAGCAGACGCCGAAATCGCCTTCTTCTGTATAAGGCGTGACATCAACCGCTTTCAGAGTAAACTTCTCACCCTGTTCGTTACTTGCCTGAACAACGATCAGACTATCGCCATTCACTTCCACTACCTTCAATTTTGGCCCGCCGACGCGCGGTTGTACCAGATCGCCTGTTGCAAACATGGTGTTTCTCCTGAGCATGGGTAACAACTAAGAACCTAAACGATAGCTCAACGACGCTGACGGATTCAATGGTCGTGCTGCTTTTTGTTAAAACAATTTATGGGTAGATGTATTATCTTTGTTAATGGTTTTTGTGGCGCTGCGGTGAGGGAAACTTATACTGCTGGCGCGGAATGATTCAAAACAGAACATGGTCAGATAAGCGAATATGAAGTATATCATTTTACTGATTATTATAATTGCTGTGCTCTACGTCCATTATCGCGGAAAAGTTCGCTATCGTTTCTGGCGTCAGCTTTCAGACCATTCAACTTTTACTGCCCCACTTAACGGGTTTATGTACCTCTTTTCACGTGTGCCGAACACCCCGTTTCTGCGTCCTGAAACGTTTCCGGAGCTTGCGATATTACAAAAGAACTGGCTGGTTATTCGTGAAGAGGGGATTAACCTGCAGCGACTGGAGCAAATAAAAGCGGCGGAAAAATATAATGATGCCGGATTTAACTCATTCTTTAAAACCGGTTGGAAACGGTTTTACCTGAAATGGTATGAAGATGCACATCCCTCCGCCAGCCAGCTGTGTCCAAAAACGACCGAGCTGCTGCGCGGTATTCCTTCGGTTAAAGCTGCGATGTTCGCCACGTTACCCGATGGTAGCCGTTTGCCTCGCCACCGCGATCCTTATGCCGGGTCGCTGCGTTTCCATCTTGGGCTGGCGACGCCGAATGATGATCGCTGTTTTATTGAAGTGGACGGCGAACGCTATAGCTGGCGCGATGGCGAAGGTGTGCTCTTTGACGAAACCTATATTCACTATGCGGAAAATACCAGCGGTGAGAACCGGCTGATTCTGTTTTGCGATATCGAACGGCCCATGCGTTACCGTTGGGCGCAGAAGGTGAACCACTGGCTGGGGCGAAATTTAATGAGCGCCGCCGCCGCGCCGAATGATATCGGCGACCGTACTGGCGGGATTAACCGCAGCTTCCGCTACATTTATCAAATCCGCATTGTCGGCAAGCGATTGAAAAAATGGAATAAAACGGTTTACTACATCGTCAAATGGCTACTTTTCGGCGGCATTGCGCTACTCATCTGGCAGGCGTTTTAACGTCGGTTCCACGGCATGACCGCCAGCAGGCGCGCCATGCCGCAGAAACCGGTGAGGCCAGCGAAAGTGAGCCCCGCGCCAACGAAACCACTCAGCAAGAAAAAGCCGCTGTTGACGGCGTATCCCAGCACTACTCCCAGCAAAATCAGCGCGCCGGCGGCGATTTGCACCTGGCGCATTAGCGGCAGCGGCTGGGATTTATCTTCGACTATCGGCAAACCCGCCGCTCGCCATGCCTGAATACCGCCAGCCAGTAGCTTAACCTGCGCGGGCGCGGCGGCGGCGGCCAGAAGGCTGGCGTTATTTTGCGTGCGTGAGCCGGCCTGACAGTGAAAAATGATGATGTCGCCCGGTTGCATATTGAGCGCTGCGCCGTGAGTCAGTTGCTCTAATGGCAGCAGCGTCGCCGCCGGAATATGCTCGCGGGCATATTCGTCGGCAGCGCGGATATCAATTAGCCGCGCCCCCTGGGCGATTAGCGCCTGGGCTTCGCTGGCTGAAACGGTGGCGATACTCATAAGGACTCCTTACGGGCAGTAGATGGTTTTCAGCGTGGCGATGACCTGCTGAACGGCGGGATGGGTAATGAAATAGCGCAGGCGCTGCGCATCGCGTTCGCAGTCGATTAGCCCTTCATCACGCATTCGCGCGAGGTGCTGAGAGGTGGCTGAAGGGCTCAGGCCGGTGATTTGCGCCAGTTCTCCCGCGGTTGTACGCGGGGCTTCGCAAAGCATGCACAGAATCAGTAGCCGGTGGGGATTACTCATCGCTTTCAGCAGGACAGCGGCTTCCCCGGCGCTGGCCTGCAGTTGTTGTGCTGTGGTCATTTTATTTTAGTCTTTTCTAAATTTAGATTATTCTAAAATAAAAGCAGACCCTTTACCAGCCCGCAGAAGCAGCGGATCTCACGCCAGCTGAGCGGCCCTGGCGATATGCTGGCGGGCGTGGGCGATGCCCGCGTCGCGGCCGTGCGGGCGAATATCCATCCCTTCAGCATAGATAAATTCGACGTCGCTAATCCCCATCAATCCCAGCACCGCGCGCAGGTAAGGGGTGACCGCATCGCTGGGTTGCCCGTCATGGACGCCGCCGCGCGAACTAATAACCACCGCACGCACGCCTTCAACCAGCCCCTGCGGCCAGGTCTCGGTATAGCGGAAGGTTTCCCGCGCTCGCGCCACCAGATCGAACCAGTTTTTGAGATCGGTTGGCACGTTGAGGTTATACATCGGCGCGCCGATCACTAGCAGATCGCTAGCCTTTAACTCGGCGATGAGTGAATCAGAGAGGGCAACTCCTTGCTGGATCGCCGGGCGCGTATCTTGCGCGCCGCGCAGCGCGGCAAACAGCGCGCCATCGAGTTTCGGCAAGGCGAGGGTGGTCAGATCGTGTTCGACAACCGAGTCCTGATGGCCGGCTTCGCGGCGAATCTGCATATATTCATCTATTAGCTGGTTAGTTAGCGACGCCGGGCCGTTGATGCTGGATTTTAAAATCAATACGTTACTCATGACGGACTCCTCATAAAGTTGATGGTCCGCAGGGTAACACTGTCTTTTTTTCTCCAGTAGTGACATTATTTTTTATAATTGTATCCACTCAGGAACCAATCAATGCGCAGTGACTTGAACGCGATCCCGGTATTTGTCGCCGTCGTCGAATGCGGTAACTTTGCGCAAGCCGCAGAGAAGCTAAACGTGACGCGATCCGCCGTCGGCAAGACGATTTCCCGGCTGGAGCAGCGGCTCGGCGTCGCGTTGTTCCAGCGCACTACTCGCCGGCAGGCGTTGACCGAAGAAGGCGAGGTTTTTTATCTACAATCCCGCCGGGCGCTGGATAACCTGCGTGATGCGGAAAATGAAATACAGCGTGGAAAAACCCAGGTACAAGGGCGACTGCGAATCAGCCTGCCTGTGCTGTTTGGCCAGCGCTGCGTGGCGCCGATCTTGTTTCCTCTTAGCCAACGTTATCCTGAGCTTAAGCTCGAGCTGTCGTTTAGCGACCGCCAGGTCAATCTGTTTGAAGAAGGATTCGATATGGCGATACGGATCGGCACCTTGAGCGACTCCAGCTTTCTTAAGGCCCGGCGTTTAGGCCAGCATGGCATGATTCTCTGCGCATCGCCGTTATATCTACGACATCGGCCAGCGCCGCAGGCGCCGGAAGAACTACACGGGCATCTTACCATTGGCTATCTCTACGCCGGGCAGATGCAGAAATGGCATCTGCGCGATGCGCAGGGAGCGGCGCTCGCGTTCCGCCCGCAGCCCGGGCTGGCAATGGATGATTTCGCCGCCATCGCCGCGGCGGCGAAAAGCGGACTGGGAATCGCCTGGCTGCCGGATTGGCTGGTGGCAGACGAGATAGCGCGGGGAGAACTTCAGCAAATATTGCCGTCGTCCGTCAGCGGCAGTTTTGCGATTAGCGCCGTTTGGCCGGAAGCGGCATGGGTACCGCAGAAAATTCGCGTAGTGGTAGATGAACTGCTGGCGCGGCTGCCGCAGCAGTTAGCTGGTGGAGAAAACCAGGAGGATTCTTCAGCGCCAGGTTAATCCTGGCTTAAGGTATTCTGGCGATAATGACAGCATGATGACTGTGACGAGAACTCGCCATGAACCTGTTAGAAACGTTTAACCAGAGCGCCTTCCTCGCGCTGAATGCCGGGCCTGGTACGCCGGACAGCCTATTGCTGCTGGCGCGATTCTCCGCCAGCTGGATTATCCTTATAGTGCCGGCGATATTGCTGG
This sequence comes from Klebsiella sp. CN_Kp091, assembly GCF_040065095.1. Lineage (NCBI taxonomy): Bacteria > Pseudomonadati > Pseudomonadota > Gammaproteobacteria > Enterobacterales > Enterobacteriaceae > Klebsiella > Klebsiella sp. CN_Kp091. The sequence goes on from NZ_JBEAIO010000035.1 coordinate 26,845, forward strand.
GATTATGGTTCCTCGGCGGTCGTCAGGGACATCGACAGGCGCTGTTTTGCGCCATGACGATTTTGATAGCGTTAGGGCTTGGGTTTGCCTGCGGAACGCTGTGGTTCCATCCGCGGCCGTTTATGATCCCGCTGGGCCATACCTGGATAAGCCACCCGGCGGATAACTCTTTCCCAAGCGATCACGGCACCGTGATGTTCAGCGCCGCTTTCGCGCTGCTATCATTACGCCTGCGCGGCATGGGGCTGCTGGTGCTGGCGGCGGCGCTGCCGGTGGCGTGGGCGCGTATTTTTCTCGGCGTCCATTTCCCGCTGGATATGCTGGGCGCGGCGTTGATTTCAGCACTGGGCGTCTGCGTGGCGAAAGTGGTCTGGCAACGGCTGGGGCAGACGCTAGTGGCCTTGTGCGAAGCGCTGAGTCGCCGTCTCTTCTCCTGGCTGCCGGCGCGCTTTACGCCGTAGTCACTTCCTTTGTACGCGCGCGGCCCGCCGATACAGCGTGCTGCGCGCGACGCCTAACGCCTGCGCCGCTTTACTCACGTTGCCGTTAAAGCTGGCCAGCGTATCGGCAATCAGCTTTGCATCATGTTGTTGAAGCCCGCCTGGAGCGCTGGTTTGCGGCGCGCTTTGATACTCCTCCGGCAGCGCCGCGACGCCCAGGCATTCGCCATCGTCCGCCAGCGCCAACAGAACTTTGAGCAGGCTTTGCAACTGACGCACGTTACCCGGCCAACGGCATAATGTCAGTTGATTAATCAGGGCATCGGAGAGAGTGATATGGCGTTCTGCCGCGCCAAGCGAGCGCCACAGCGCTGGAATAAACTGCTTGAGTTCAGGCCATTGGCGTAGCGGCGGGATGGTAAAAGCATACTCGCGCAGGCGATAGAGCAGGTCTTCGCGAAATGCGCCTTCGGCGACGCGCTGTGCGAGATGACGGTGGGTGGCGCAAATCAAGGCGAAGTTTACCGGCGCGCTGCGATTCCCGCCCAGCGGCATGACCTCTTTTTCCTGCAGCACCCGCAGCAGACGGGTTTGCAGAGCCAGCGGCATATCGCCGATTTCATCGAGAAACAGCACCCCGCCATCGGCTTCGCGAATTTTGCCGATATAGCCGTTTTTATTCGCGCCGGTAAAAGCGCCCGCCTGATAACCGAAAAGCTCCGATTCAATCAGCGATTCGGGGATGGCCGCGCAGTTGATGGCGACGAATTTACCGCTGCGCCAGCGGCTATGTGCATGTAGTTCGCGGCTGAGGAACTCTTTACCGCAGCCGGTTTCTCCTTCGATACACAGCGCGATACCGGCATTGAGCAGGCGGACCATTTTCTCGCCTTCGCCGGACGGGCAAAACGGCAGGTTAAGCGCTGGTTGCGCGGGGACAGCGACGCTGGTGCAGGTTGGCGCACGCAGGCGGTAGTAGTAGCCACGTTGCTGGAAGGTCATCGGCAGCGGCACGCTAACCGCCGTTTGCGTCAGGCGGGGGAACAACTGCTGGAAGGTCATTTGCCCTATCTGACCGGACTGCAGGCCCAGTTCGCGAATGGCCAGCCGATTGGCCGCGGTCAGCAGGTTATCGGAGAAGACCAGCAGCAGCTCTTCGGCGCTATCGAGCTTCTGCACCCGCGAGTGCAGGCTCATTAACCACTGCTGCGGATGCAGGCTCTGTTTCACCCACAGATATTCAATCTGTTTGGCCGCCTCTTTAATCCACGCCAGAGAGTGGGGATGCGGGATATGCGCCGGGCCGGAAATATCCAGCGCCCCGGCAATCTGGCCATCGGGGCTTTGTAGGGGAACCGCCGCGCAATACAAATCCTGATTACGGGTTAAATAGTGTTGGCGGCCTTCGACTTCGCAGCTGTCGTCAATCGCCAGCGCGGTACCGATAGCGTTGGTGCCGCGACCGCTTTCGCTCCAGATATTGCCTGGCTCCAGCGCGAAGCTTTGCGCTTTTTTCATCGCTGCGCTATTGCCGAAGGTTTGGAGTACCAGCCCGCTGGCATCGGAAAGAATCACTACCGATTGCAGCCCGGCGGCACGTTGCGCCAGCGGCGTCGCCACCGGTTGCGCCAGCCGTTGTAGGCTGCGGTTGCTTTCCAGCACGTCGGCCAGTTCACCACCGCGCAGGCGCGGAAATTCGTCGCTCGTTGGCTGCAGGCCATAACGCTGGCTGCGTTGCCAGGAGTCGCTCAGCAGCGTGCTGGACTGCGCCTCGGGGGTGATAGTGAACGGATTTCCTTGCACGGCGCACCTCGTGGTCGGCTGGTTTGTGTTGCAATATTGTAGCAATTTGGTTTTCTTGGTGTTGCGATTCGCAACACAGAAGCGGGATCCTGTGCGACAAAGAGGACGCGAATCGGCAGAGGGATATATGTAATTATTTGGAAATTATGAATTTTATGTGAAGTACGCAAACCTGGCATAACTCCTGCTACAGGAAAAAGCGTGCAGCGGACAATAGCAAAAACCACCACGCCGCTGCGCCTTAACCCTACAGAAGGAGATTGCTATGCGTTATGTTCATCCTGGCAAACCGGGCGCTTTGGTTTCATTCAAATCGGCCTACGGCAACTTCATAGACGGTAAATTCGTCGAGCCGTTAAGCGGCGAATATTTCATGAATACTTCTCCCGTCGATGGGAGCAACATTGCGCAGTTTCCCCGTTCCGACGCCAAAGATATCGATTTGGCCCTTGATGCGGCACACCGGGCGGCGGACGCCTGGGGGCGAACCTCGGTACAGCAGCGTTCTCATCTTCTGCTACAGGTCGCCGACCGCATTCAGGAGAATCTGGAGTATCTGGCGGTAGCGGAGAGCTGGGATAACGGCAAACCAATCCGCGAAACCCTGAACGCCGACCTGCCGCTGGCGGTCGATCATTTCCGCTATTTCGCCGGTTGTCTGCGCGCGCAGGAAGGCAGTACCGCCGAAATTGACGACACCACCGTGGCTTATCATTTCCACGAACCGTTAGGCGTGGTGGGGCAAATTATTCCGTGGAACTTCCCGCTGCTGATGGCGGCATGGAAACTGGCGCCCGCGCTGGCGGCAGGCAACTGCGTGGTCTTAAAACCGGCGGAGCAGACGCCGTTGAGTATTACTTTACTGATGGAAATTATCGGCGATCTCTTCCCGGCAGGGGTGTTGAACGTGGTGCAGGGCTTTGGCAAAGAGGCCGGCGAAGCGCTGGCCACCAGCAAGCGGATCGCTAAAATCGCCTTTACCGGCTCGACGCCGGTAGGCCGTCATATTATGGCCTGCGCGGCGGAGAATATTATTCCCTGTACCGTTGAGCTGGGCGGCAAATCGCCGAATATCTATTTTGCCGACGTAATGGATGGCGAGGAGGAGTTTATCGAGAAGGCGGTGGAAGGGCTGGTACTGGGCTTCTTCAATCAGGGAGAAGTCTGTACTTGTCCGTCGCGCGCGTTGATCCATGAATCGATCTACGAGCCGTTTATGGAGCGGGTAATGGCGAAAGTGATGCAGATCCGTCGCGGCGATCCGTTTGATACCGAAACGATGATCGGCGCTCAGGCATCACGTCAGCAGTTCGATAAGATCCTGTCGTATATCAAGATCGCTCGTGATGAAGGCGGGCAGATCCTCACCGGCGGCGATCGGGCGAGCATTACCGCCGAGCTGGATAGCGGCTTCTATATTCAGCCGACGCTGATTAAAGGGCACAACGAGATGCGCAGCTTCCAGGAGGAGATCTTTGGCCCGGTCATCGGCGTGACTACCTTTAAGGACGAGGCGGAGGCGCTGGCTATCGCGAACCAGACGCAGTTTGGTTTAGGGGCTGGGGTGTGGACGCGGGATACTAACCTGGCGTACCGCATGGGGCGTGGCATCAAGGCCGGTCGAGTGTGGACCAACTGCTATCACGTTTATCCGGCGCATGCCGCGTTTGGCGGCTATAAGCAGTCCGGCGTCGGGCGAGAAACCCACAAAATGGCGCTGGAAGCCTATCAACAGACCAAAAACCTGCTGGTAAGCTACGGCACCGCGCCGTTGGGGCTGTTCTGATTAATTTATAACGGCTAACCCGGGGGCGGCGTAACCGCCTTCCCCGGGCTACCTATAGCACTGGGCCACCCATTGCACTGGATCTGTAGGCCCGCGCAAGCGCAGCGCCGCCGGGCAATATCCGCGGATAAGGCGCCGCTTTTGCGCCGGATGGCGGCTTCGCCTTATCCGGCCTACGGTCTGTGCGCTCTCTGCACCATGAGAGCCATAACGCAGAAGAAATATCGGGAGCGCAATGTGCTCTGAATTAACACAAAGCACATGTTTTCCGTACACAAAACCGTTGCAAACCGATAACAGTAGCACCGGGCGGCGCCCGGTCTCATCTTATTGTTTGCGCTTTCCAGCAGCGGACCTGCGCGCCATTCGCTTGTGCCTCCAGCGGCTGCGGCCGTTCGCAGCCCTGGCTGGCGTAAGGACAGCGTTCCCGAAAGTAGCAGCCCGTCGGCAGCCGGCGGTTACCCGGTAGTTCGGTATTGCGCACACCTTCGCCTAATGGCGAACCGATGCGTGGTACCGACTCCATCAATAGCCGGGTATAAGGATGCGCGGGATTATCCAGTACCTGCCGGGCCTCCCCCATCTCAACGATTTGCCCGAGATACATCACCGCCACCCGATCGCTCATATGGCGTATCACCGAGACGTTATGCGAAATCAGCACGTAGGTGAGATTCTGCCGCTGCTGCAGTTCGACCAGCAGATTAAGGATCTGCGCCTGCACCGAGATATCCAGCGCCGAAGTCGGCTCATCGAGCACGATTATCTCCGGCTGTGACGAGAGCGCGCGGGCGATGGCGATACGCTGGCGCTGGCCGCCGGAAAAAGCGTGCGGCAGCCGATCGAGATATTCGCTACGGATCCCCACCTGTAGCGCCAGCTGCTCGGCGAGATCGCGACGCGCCTTTTCAGGCATGCGCGATTGGATCCACACCGGTTCGGTGATGGTGCGCCAGACCGGTAGCCGCGGATCCAGCGATGAGAGCGGATCCTGAAACACCATTTGCATGCGTCCGCTCTGGTTTTCGCCGCGCGCCGGCGCGCGGGTGAAGTGGCCGGAAGAGGGCTTTAACATGCCCATCAGTAGCTTCGCCAGGGTGCTTTTTCCACAGCCGGATTCGCCAACGATCCCTAAGGTTTCGCCGCGCCTGGCTGTCATATCCAGACCATTTAGCGCATAGACGCGTTCGATGACTTTCCCGCGCCAGTTTTTCTGCGCGGCAAAGGTCAGGTGCACATCATTGAGGGTTAATAGCGTCTCAGACATGGGCGTTCTCCCGTTGCGGGTACCAGCAGGCAGCCTGTCTATCGGCGGCGCTACCATGAGCCTGCAGCGTGGGGGTGATACCGCAGGCTTCACCCGCGGCGAAGCAGCGTTCGCGGAAGGCGCAGCCGGCAGGAAGACGCGCCAGATTCGGCACGGTGCCGGGAATAGAACGTAGCGGCGCGCGCGGTTCGCCATTATCGGGGGCGCTGTTTAACAGGCCGATAGAGTAGGGATGCTGCGGCTGCTGCAGCACTTCCCCGGTGTTGCCGCTTTCAATGACCGCGCCGGCGTACATGACGTACAGCCGATCGCACACCTGAGAGACCACCGCCATATCGTGGCTGATAAACAGCACGGCGGCACCGGTCGCCTGGGCCTTTTGCTTTAACAGGCGCAGCACCTGACGCTGCACGGTGACGTCCAGCGCGGTGGTTGGTTCGTCGGCAATCAGCAGGTCGGGCTCGCAAGAAAAGGCGATAGCGATCATCACCCGCTGGCGCATGCCGCCGGAGAGTTCGAAGGGATAGCGCTTGAGCACGCTTTGCGGATCGGCAATTTGCATATCCGCCAGCAGTTCGACGGCGCGTGCGCGCGCCTCACGCATCGACATGGGACGGTGCTGGCGAATGACGTCTACCATCTGCTTACCGATGCGTCGGGTAGGGTTTAGCGCGGTCATCGGCTCCTGAAAAATCATCGCGACCTTACTGCCGCGAATATCGCGTAGCGTTTTTTCCGTCAGGTTGAGCATATCGTGACCCATCAGGGTGATAGCGCCGCTATGAATGTGGTAGCTGCCGGCAGGCAGCAGGCGCATCGCCAGCATCGCGGTCACCGATTTACCAGAACCCGACTCGCCCACCACGCCGACGATTTCGCCGCGATCGATGTGCAGCGAGATATTATTCAGCACGTTGACCTGGCCCTGATAGACCGGGAAACTCAGGCGAACGTTATCGATAGTTAAGACCCGATTTTCCATTAGTTACGCCCTCCGGCTTTGGGATCCAGCAGATCCTGAATGCCATCGCCAAACAGGTTAAAGCCGACGGCGGTGATCAGGATCGCCGCGCCGGGGAAGGCGCAGTACCACCACTGATCGAGTACGTAGTTGCGGCCGTTAGCGACCATCGCGCCCCACTCCGCAGTGGGCTGCTGGGCGCCGAGGCCAATAAAACCGAGCGTGGCGGCCATCAGGATCGCGCTGCCGATATCCAGCGAGGCCTGCACCACCAGCGGCGGCAGGGCGTTACGCAGAATATGCCAGCTGATCAGATGCCAGCGCGAGGCGCCAAACGTCACCGAGGCCTCGACGAAAGTATGCTGACGCACGACCAGCGTCTGGCCGCGGGCCAGCCGCACGTAAAATGGAATACGCACGATGGCGATCGCCAGCATCGCGTTGAAAAGGCTCGGACCTAACGCCGCCGCCAGCGCCATGGTCAGCACCAGAGACGGAATCGACAGCATAATGTCCATCAGACGCATAATCAGCGCGTCGCTGCGCCCGCCAAGCACCCCGGAGAGACAGCCCAGCAGCGAGCCGCTGATCCCGGCGATCAATACCACCACCAGCCCGGCGGCTACCGACTGCTGGCTGCCGATCAGCACGCGGCTGAACAGATCGCGGCCGACCTCGTCGGTACCAAACCAGTGAGCGAACGACGGCGCCTGCAGACGCGCGGCAAGGTTGATAGCGTTAGGATCGTGCGGCGTCAGCCACGGCGAGAAGATCATTAAAAACAGCATGATCAGCATGATCGCCGCGCCAATTAGCGTTAGAGGACTTTGGCGGATCAACCACCAACGACGCTTCCAGTGGCCGCTTTTTTCAGCCTTTGGCCGTGGAAGCGGTTGTTCCTGAGTCATCATCACTTAGCTTTCTCCCCGACCCATGCGCGGGTCGATCCATAAATAGAGCAGGTCGACTACCAGATTGACCAGTACGTAAGCAAAGGAGACCACGATGGCGAAGCCCATCACGGCGGGGAAATCGAGCGCCTGAATCGAAGACACCACGTAGGCGCCCATCCCCGGCCAGGCGAACACTGTTTCCGTGAGCACCGCGCCGTACAGCAGATCGCCCAGCGCCAGCCCGAGCACGGTGATGGAGGGGATCAGCGCGTTGGGTAGCGCATAGCGCACCACAATGGTGAATTTCGGCAGGCCGCTGGCCAACGCGGTCCGAATGTAATCCTCATTGAGCTGTTCGAGCATCGCCGAGCGGATCTGCCGGGCGACGATGCCAAGATGAACGAAGGCAAGGGTGGCCGCCGGCAAAATGAGGTGCTGCAGGGCATTGAAGAAGACCTCGATATTGCCTTCCAGTAGTGAATCCAGCAGATAAAAGCCGCTGACGCGGGTGGGCGGATCGAACCAGTCATCGAGCCTGCCGCTGCCGGGCAGCCAATCGAGCTTGCCGTAAAACAGCACGATCACTCCGAGACCGAGCCAGAACGCCGGGGTTGAAATGCCGGTCAGCGCCATCAGGCGCACCAGGTGATCGGTCCAGCGATTGCGGTATACCGCCGACAGCACGCCGAGCGGGATACCGACCAGCAGGGCAATCAGCAGCGCGCAAAAGGCCAGCTCCAGCGTCGCCGGGAAGAAGGTTTTCAAATCTTCCAGGACCGGGCGGCCGGTGCGAATCGAGGTGCCGAGATCGCCGTGGAGCAGGGCGTCAACGTAGCGGGCAAACTGCTGCCATAGCGGTAAATCCAGCCCCAGCTGCTGGCGAATATGGCGGACGATTTCATCGCTGGCGCGATCGCCCGCCAGCAGCCGCGCCGGGTCGCCGGGAATCAGGTGCGAAATAATAAACGTAATCACGCAGACGCCGGCGACGACTAAAATCAGCCCCCAACAGCGCTGTCGTATTAAACCCCAGAAACTCATGATGGCGCTCCTCGGCCGGGCCTACGACGGCCCGACCAGACAAGATGGAGAGACGGCCCGCTACTTGTGCATGTCGGCGATATTGTAAATCTGCTCAAGCATCGGGTTGAAAACGAAGCCTTTCACCTCTTTGTTCATGGCGACCTGATAGTTTTTCTGGAACAGGTAGACGTAGGCGGCGTCATCAATGACGGTCTTTTGCGCCTGCTGATAATCTTTGGTTCGCGCCGCCTGATCGGTGGTGGCGACCGCCTGTTTCAATAACGCATCAACCTGCGGGTTGTCGTAGAATGCGCGGTTTCCCGGCAGCCCTTTTTTGTCCGACTCGAACCAGTAGTTCATAAACATATAGGGGTCGGCGAAATCCGGGCTCCAGTTACCGATAGCGATGTCGTAATCACCTTTACCCACACGCTCGCGCATGGTGGCGTTGGCCAGTTTCTCCAGCTTGACCTGGATACCCAGCGCCTGCAGGTTGGCCTGAGTGGAGAGCGCAATAGGCTCCCAGTTCGGATCGTTATCGGAGTAGAGGAACGTCAGCGTTTTCGGCTTATCCGCCACCTTATCCAGCGCCGCTTTGGCTTTGTCGGGATCTAATGAATACTGCATGGCGCTGGCGTCGTAGCCCCACATGCCATCGGGGATCGGCCCGCGCATCTGCTTACCGTTACCGCCAAGAATGCCGTCGACCATGCCTTTATAGTCCGTTGCCCACGACACCGCGCGGCGCAGATCCGCCTGGTTCATCGGCGCTTTACTGTTGTTGAGATACAGGTAGGTGACGCGTAGCGCCGGGTAGTCGTAGACCGCGACCTTGTCCTCTTTCTTCAACGCCGCGAACTGATCGACCGGCAGGGCATCGGCGATATCCAAATCGCCCTTGGTCAACTGCAGACGACGGGCGGCGCTTTCGCCGATGATTTTCACCGTGACGCGCTTAAAGGCCGGCTTGTTGCCGCTGAAGTGCGGGTTGGGCACCAGCACCAACTGTTGCCCTTTCTGCCAGCGCTGCAGGCTATACGCGCCGGAGCCCGCGGTGTGCTCGGCCAGATAGGCGCGGGCGTCATCGGCGGCGTTGGCTTTCAGCACCGCCGGGTTAATGATGGAGGCGCCGTCATTGGCGAGCGTATGCAGGAACGGCGCGAAAGATTCCGGCAGCGTGAAGCGAACGGTGGCCGGATCGACGGCATCCACCTTCAGCCCGCTGGGAAACGCCTCCGATGGCCCCTGTTTAATGCGCATCAGCCGTTCGAAAGAGAGTTTGACCGCCTCTGCCGTCACCGGCGAGCCGTCGTCAAACTGCGCGCCTTTGCGCAGAGTGAAGGTCCAGGTTTTGCCGTCGTCGGAGGCCTGCCAGTTTTCGGCGAGATCGCCTTCGACATCGGTTGAACCTTTGCCATTATCGGTTTTGTATTTGACCAGCCGCTGATAGGCCGGGTAGGTCACCGTCCAGTCGTTGTTATCGATGGTGACGGCCGGGTCGAGCGTTTGCGGGTCGGCGGCTTTGCCTATCACCAGCATATCTTTCGGCACCGCGGCAAAGGCGGAGGGGACAGCGGCGCAGAGCGCGGCGGCTAACAGTAACGGGCGAAAACCTACGGATGCTGGGCGAGTCATGTTCATGGTGAAACTCCGTCAATCTGAGCGGGGGAGAAACAGGCGAAAACATCATCGAGTAGCGGATAACCGGCCGTGTCCGGTAGTTCGAAGTGCCACCATTCCGTGGTAATACCTTTAAATCCGCCGCCGAACATAATGGCGTTCAGCAACAGGCGATTGCGCTGGGCCTCCTGCGCTACCGCCGGGTGGTAGGGATGCGAGCGATCGTCCATTTCGTCAAAGGCGGTGCCCATGTCGAGTAGGTTGTTGTGTTCATCGAGTAGCGTTACGTCGATGGCGGTGCCGCGGCTGTGGTTGGAGCCGATATTGGCCGGTACGACATAATCCTGGTTCGGGCAGGCATTCCACAGCAGTTGCTGGGCGCGCTGTGGACGATAGGCGTCAAGCACCAGCAGGCGATAGCCCGCCAGCGCGGCGATGGCGATAGATTTCTCCAGCGCGGCGGCCGCGTCGGGGTGCAGCAGGCAGCGGGCTTCGCGATAAATCGGTTGGCCGGTAATGTTATCTGCGGTGGCGTATTTCAGGTCGACAGGCAGCGTGGGAAAACGCGCGGCGATATCCACCAGGGAAAGATGGCTCATCGAAAATTTCCTTAACGTTCAAACTGACCAAATTCCTGCTGCAGCGCGCGGTTCGCGGCAAGGCGGCTGGAGAGGCTCGGTCCCAGCCGTTCCACCACCGCGGAGAGCAGCAGATTAAAAAGACAACCGATCGGCGCCAGTGAATCCCAGAAGTGGCCGGTATCGGTTTTCACCTGTAATAAATCAACCGGATAGTCGCGTGCCCATGGGCACCAGATATCGGTGACCAGCGCGGTGGCAACCCCGCGCTCGCAGGCGACCCGGCAAAACTGGCGCGCGGCGACGGAGTAAGCGCGGGTATCGGTCAGCACCACATAGGGGCGCTGGTATTCAGAATTTAATGATTCCAGCCAGCTACCGGAGCTGCCGTCGGCGTAGGTCACGCGCGGGCGCAGGTATTCCAGATGGCTGAAGAATGTGTTGGCGATGCCGCGGGTCGACTGAATGCCAATGATGATAACCGCGTCGGCCTCGGCGATGCGTTGACTGACGCGGGCGAAGGTCGGTTCCTGCGCCAGTTGATAGACATAGCGAATGGCATCCAGCTCCATCTGCAACGACAGGCTGGCGCGATCCGGCTGCGCCTGCTGCTGTGACCAGGAGTCAAGCCGGTCAATCACTCCCCATTGGCGGTAGGGCGTTGAAGCGGGCTCCTTCAGGCTGTGCTTCACGTCATCGAGATTGCGATAGCCCAGCTTGCGCAGATAGCGGCCTACGGTTATCCCGCTGGTGCCGGTGGCCTGCGCAATGCTGTCGGCTGTCTCAAACGGGATATGCTCCCGATGGCTTAACAACCAACTGCCAATACGCTTTTCGCTCGGCGTGAGCTGGCTGAAAGTGGATTCAATAATGTGAAACAAGCCGTTGCTATCGTTCATCTCTGCCCTTAATGATAGTTCGCTCTCATTTAACAGAATTATGATACTCAATTAACAAAGCACGATGCGTGCCAGCTGTGCCAGAAAGCGCTGTTTCCAGCAATATCGCGAATGTAATGGGGAAGTGTCGGATCTTGAGCGTAGATTTTGGCGATTCATTGCACAAAGAAGGTGCAATGAATCCTGGTTGTGCATCACAAAAATAAAACATATGGTTAACAAAGTGGTTATAAGCCGGAGCGGTAGAGAGATAATTTTGCTTGCCGTCAGAGACAGACAGAGTGATAACCAAAAACCTGATGATTAAAAAAGGATCATGAAATGAAAGTGAAGGTGGTGCTTGCCCTGACGCTATCACTGGCCGCACTGGCGGGCCATGCGCGTGATATGCAGTCGATTCAACAAAGCGGCGAGTTAAAGGTTGGCGTGCCGGGGGATTATGCACCGTTGGCGTTTCATAACGGCGCCGGCGAACTTATCGGCTACGACGTCGATATGGCGCACGATCTGGGGAAAACGCTGGGGGTGAAGGTGACGTTTATTATCACCAGCTGGCCAACGTTATCGACTGATTTAAAAGCCGATAAGTTTGATATCGCTATGGGAGGCGTAACGGAGACGGCGGCGCGGGCGAAAGATTTCTCCCTGAGCCATCCGGTGGTGGCCAATGGTAAAATCGCCCTGGCGAACTGCAGCGCCGCGCCAGCGCTCGGCAGCCTTGAAAAAATCGACCAGCCGAATGTGAAGGTGATTGTGAACCCCGGCGGCACTAATCAAAGTTTCGTTGATGAGCACATCAAGCATGCGCAGATCATCCGCGTGCAGAACAATGTCGATAATCTGCAGGCGCTGCGGCAAAAAACGGCCGATATGATGGTGACCGACCTGATAGAAGGGGATTACTACCAGAGTAAGGAGCCCGGCGTGTTCTGCGTGGCGAATGAGAAGCCGTTCCCCGGCACCGCCAGCTATAAGGTCTATATGATGAATAAGGATAATCCGGCGCTGCTTGAGAAAGTGAACCAGTGGCTGGATAGCCAGGATAAAAATGTGCTCAAGCGGAAGTGGAAAATTCAGGGGTAATTCATGATTCGCGCAGCCGCCAGAATGCGACATTCTGGCGGCGCAGTGGATTAGCTTTTCTGCCGCGCCTGATAGCGGAAGTAGCAGTAGTAGCCAATCGAGGCGGTCAGACAAAGCATGTAGCCGAACGATTCGCTACCCTCTTCAACGGTGTTTTTCACCACCCGCGCGTAATTTTCATCGAGTACGGCATACCATAAGCCATGCATGCCGAACAGCCGTGAGAAGACCAGAATCGCCAGCAGGCCGCTTATCATCATGCCGTAGTAGGGCGTGCGGGTGTATTGCGCCAGTTGCGACAGCGTTTGACGAGCGCGGCGCAGCGGAGCGATCAGCGCGGCTATCGTCGCTGCCAGCGCGAACCACACCCAGCTACCGTGAGTAATAAGATCAAACAGCGCGTCCAGTTCGCGGATCAGCATCGCCAGGAAGAAGCCGCCAACGAGGATATTACAGTAGCGCAGGAGCTCATATTTTTTCGCCAGCAGGAAGTGAATCAGCACGATTATCGTCAGCACGACCTCCTGCACCACCTCGGTAAGCGAAATCTCCGGAATATCGTTGCCAAACACCCGGATATCCACCCATAGACACAGTACCGCAATGGCGGAAGCCGCCGCCGCGCCGAGAAAGAAAAGTAAGCTTCTGATGACAGACATTAACACCACTATTTATATTCAAAACAGTAATGATAAATATCGTGAATGTGACTTCCTGTTCACTTTGTGCGACATCGCGGCGTGTTTTAAACCTTTTGAGCTATTTAGCGCTAAATAGCGCAACTGCAGGTGAGAAAGGGGAGCTTTGCTCCCCCCAGACTGCTGACAAAGAAGGAAAAAGCGTGGTTTTTCCTTCTTTGTGGTTATCAGCCGAAAACCAATAAATTGATTTTCCTTGTTATTTGTCTCTTGCAATCTGTAAGTCCAACGGTTGCATGAGGTTTGTCATCAATCTCAGGGGAGCTTTGCTCCCCCTGCTTAGCGGGATAATTCAGACAATATCATCGACCACGCCGCCATCGACCCGCAGCGCGGCGCCGGAGGTGGCAGAAGCCTGCTGCGAACAGACGTAGACCACCATATTAGCCACCTCGTCCACCGAGGCTGCACGCTGAATAACGGAAGCGGGGCGCTGCGCCATAACAAACTCTTTCGCCAGTTGTTCCAGCGGCTTACCGGTGCGGGCGACTTCCTCTTTCATCATTTCGGCAAAACCGTCTGAGAGGGTCGGGCCGGGTAGCACGCTGTTTACGGTGACGCCGCTGCCGGCGACGTATTTCGCCAGCCCGCGGGCCAGCGACAGCTGCGCGGTTTTGGTCACGCCGTAGTGGATCATGTCGGCGGGAATATTGCGTGCCGATTCGGAGGAGATAAAGACCACCCGTCCCCAGCCTTTACGCACCATGGCGGGCAGCAGCGCGCGTGACAGGCGAACGCCGGACATCACGTTGGTTTGCCAGTAGTTTTCCCAGGTGGCGTCATCGGTGGCGTAAAAATCCTGCGGGCCGTAAATACCGGCGTTATTCACCAGGATATCGACTTCATTCACCGCCTGCAGCAGTTGACTAACCCCGGCGGCGTCACTGAGATCGGCCACTGCGGGATAGGGCCTGAATCCCGGCACCTCCTGTTGCAGCCGCGCCATCGCCGCATTAACGCTATGTTCGCTGCGGCCGTTGATAATCACTTCCGCACCGCTGGCCGCCAGCCCCTTCGCAATGGCGTAACCAATACCGGCCGTGGACGCCGTCACCAGCGCGACTTTCCCCGATAAATCAATATTCATGGTTGAGCCTTTTTTATGGAATGGAGTAGTAAGCGTAGCAGGTGGGGGAAGGAAGTTTGAGGGTTGTTGTGTGGTAATATAGAGAATTAACATTATGTTCTAAAAATGAAATGTTTTTAAATATTACTAATGCGGCGACGCGTATTAATTTATATTGATTTTTTCTGAATGTGCTGCTTTTACGCTATTAATATATATCTCGGGATGATTATAAACGCCATTAATCATTCACTTGATGATTTAAATAGGTGAGGGAGTCCTGTCTGGCTTTACAAATTTGTTCTACAAGACAGCTGAATCATGTTAGGTTAAATAAAATAGCCACATGCATTAAGGGTTGGTAATGGATATTTATATTGGCAATTATCGTTTCTCAACTTATTTTTCTACTCTGGCCGCAATGGAAGTTAATAGCTTGATGAATACAGCTGTGGCCGTGTCTGCTTTTCATTTAAACGATGCACTTACACGTATAAGATTTCAGGAGGAAGTAAAAAACTTTGCGCACCAACAATTACTTTTTATTAAAAGCAGCGCTAGTAATGAAGAATGTCAACATTACATTCGTAATCTTATTGAAGAAAGAAATAATCTTAAAATACAGGACCGCATGTTAAGAACAGGGGAGTCTGTAGTCGCTGCTTCAGTTAAAATATATCAAGAGAATAGAAAGGTGGCCGGCTATATCATCGATGGAATAGGTGTGGTGGTGGCTGGGCTGCAAATGGTTGCTGGAACTGGCGTGTTTGCCACATCGTTGCCAACCGGTAACGTTATAGGAATGCTTGCGGGAGCAACTTTATTTCTCAATGGCGTTTCGTCTGTCGCAGAGGGTGTCCAGAAGCTCTCCGGTTCAGATAATCCTTCGAATCTTATGCGAGATGCTTATGAAAATTCAGCACAATTTCTAGGGTTTGATCGCAAGCTCGGTCTTTTAGCATACCAGTTCGTTGATCTAGCAACATCATACTATGGACTTTTCAAGCTCACGTTAAAACCGGACGTCTGGCGGTTATATCGATATACCGCACCTGATTTCTATCGGAAAGTCTCGGCCATGAGTCGTGCAGCCCTTGTAATTAAAGGTACAGGTGCTGGTTGGAAAGGACTACAGATAGGGAATAACATTTATGAAATACAAAATGGTCGAAATTGAATAATTTTCATTTCGAACCCTTAACAAATTTCCAGGCCTTCCATGAGAGGTCTAACGGGATAACGTAATAAATGATAGCTATCCCTATAATCATCGCAGGTATATAGCTTAAACTTACTGCTATGGGATAGAAGATTAGTGCGAAAATAGCTAACGAAAATAGTAAAGCTAAACAGAGGACTCCCGCGTAAAAACGTTTTCTTAGGTCAGTAATTAATGTTGTTAACGATTCACCAGAGTTTTCCTGTCGGGACAGGATTTCTTTCAGACGGGATATGTTCTTATCACTAAAACCGTTATCAACCAAATCTTTTTCAGTAATGTTTGTTTTCATCAATTGGCATCCATTGAAAGCATTAGCAGGGATAGTCTACATTTATATGAACAGGTTTTGAACTCATATTTTGTTGCCGTCACCAGCGCGACTTTCCCCGATAAATCAATATTCATGGTTGAGCCTTTTTTATGGAATGGAGTAGTAAGCGTAGCAGGTAGGGGAAGGGGGCTTCGGTCAGCGGCAATCAACAATATCGATGGCGATATCGAAATTATCCGTTAGAGCATAGCGGTGAATTCCTCTACAAATGGGGGATGTCTCTGGCGATTTCTCCGACAATGATGAGTAAATGATGAATACTACCTTTCCCAGTAAAATCCTCGGTGATATGCGTGTTACTGCCGTAAGCGATGGTTATTTGCAGGTAGATTTTGGCCTGTTAACCAAAATTGATGAAGACGAGTGCAGAAATATTCAGGCTAACGCCCGTATCGTGCAACCGAATGCGGTTAACATTAATACCTTTCTGGTGCAGCAGGCGGGGAGGAATATCCTGATCGATAGTGGCGCTGGCGGCGTTAAGGGGTGGGGAGGACAACTGATCAATAATCTGGCTAAACTTGGCGTCAAACCAGAGAATATTGACGCCGTACTGTTGACCCATGCGCATCCCGATCACATCGGTGGCTTAATTAATTCGCAGCAAGTTGCGGTATTTCCTCGTGCTGAATTGATAATACCTCAAGATGAATTCAGTTATCTCGAAGATGACCGTAATTTGGCCGCGACCAGTGAACGCGTTAAAGATAATGTTATGTTCGCGCGCAGCGTGTTTAAACAATATCAGCATCGTTTACGGCTGATTGATGAAGGCGAGGTGTTTGCTGGTATCAGTGCCCTGGCATTGAAAGGACATACGCCAGGTCATACGGGGTATCTCCTCTCTGGAAGCATAGAACGCGTATTAGTGTGGGGGGATATTGTGCATTTTCCCCATATTCAGTTATTAGACCCCGAGGTCACGATAGCCTTCGACTTCGACCCGCTTTTGGCGCAGGAGACGCGCATTCGCCTTCTTGAAAAGGTCTGCGCTGAACAGATACTGGTTGCCGGGATGCATTTTGATACAGCAGGTTTCGCCAGGATTAAAAAATGCTCGTCCGGCTATCAAATTATCCCGGCGGACGGAATTAATAGCCAGTCTCACGCAGCCGTGGATCCTGAAATACGGATGCCACCATGAGGTTCAACTGCTGCAAATCGAAATGGGCTCCCTCAGGGCGGCAGAGCAGCTCAATTCCGAAATCATTAAACTCACCTGTTAATGGATGGATTTTTATTTTGCGCTGGATCTCATCGCTGATTGAGCAACGCAGCACCAGCGAGACCCCTTTGCCATCGGCGATATTTGAGAACAGCACCGGGTAAGAGCCGCACTCCACGACGCGCCTGGGAGTAATGTTGCCTTCACGGAATAACATATCCAGATTGCGCGTTGAAGTTGCGCATTTTTTACTACTCAATAAAAAGACATTGTCATCCAGAGCGGAGATCGCGGTGATGGCAGGGTGCTCTTTCGCGGTGATAATCACTAACTCGCTGGTGAGCAACAAAGCGCGCGTATGCTGCGGGGAAGAGAAGCCCGCGCCAATAATGACCGCATCATATTCGTGTCTATCGAAAGCATTAAGCAAACTGCTGGTATTGCCGATTGATACATCAATATCCCAGCCTAAGTCATGGCCTGAATCAATCAATGCGCTGATAACATAGGGCGGCAAACATTCAATGATGCCGATTTTAATCGTTAATCGGCGTCTTTTTGAAAGGGTAATGTTATGTTTGCAATCATCCGCCAGGTTAAGCATTTTGAGGGCATATTCATACAATATCTTTCCCTGCTCGGTTGGGATGCACCCCTCGTTCTTCCTGTCTAATAGCGTGGCATCCAGGCTACTTTCCAGGCTGCGTATCCGATGGGAAATACTGGATTGCACTCGATTCAGACGTTCTGCCGCCAGGGTGATATTCCCCGTTTCCACAACAGTAACGAACGCCAGAAGTTCATTAAGCTTCATCTTAAACCTTATATGAGCGTTATTTTCTAACCGCCAGCATATTTATAAATTTTGGTGACTACTTTGTCATCAGATTTTTAATTATTGACGAATATAGCGATGATTATCGCGGTGACGAACGGCCATCGATTTTTTCGCTAATAATCTCGATTTTATTCTCTGGTTTTTCCCTCTGGCGACGCTCATAACAATAAAACCATTTGATCTGTTTTGATAAGGACCTGCGGATATGTCGCTGGTAAGTAGTTGTTCACTTGATCAAGGTTTTGAGGCGCCGAGGCGCTATTTAGCCGCCGCGGCCATATTAATTGGCGTGCTAATGGCGGCGCTGGATAGTTCCATTGTCAATGTCGCCTTGCCTTCGATTGCCAGTGCGTTACGGGTCGATTCGGCGTCCGGTATCTGGATCACCAACGGCTATCAGGTAGCCAGCGCGGCGGCGATGCTGATTTGCGCGTCGCTGGGCAGCAGAATCGGTGAGAAGCGTTTTTATGCGGCGGGAATGGTGTTATTTACGCTCTCTTCGCTGGGCTGTAGCCTTGCGCCGACCTTTGGCGTGCTGGTTACCATGCGGATACTGCAAGGGGTAAGCTATGCGGTCATGATAAGCGTGGGGCTGGGCTTGTACCGAGTTATTTTCCCACCTCGCGCGCTAGGAACGATATTCGGGCTGAATGCGCTGGCCTTTGCGATTGGCACGGCAATCGGTCCGGCGTTGGGCGGACTTATCATCTCGTATCTTTCCTGGCCGTGGCTTTTCTATATCAATATCCCACTTGGCGGCGCTGCGATAATTTTCTCCCTGATTTCATTAGGGGCGGATAACGAAAAGGAGCAGGGCTTTGATTGGGCAGGGGCTCTGAGTTCGGCAGCGGCATTGGGCTTGATGGTGGTGGCAGTCGATCAAATTGGCCGCTGGGCGAGCCTGACGCTTATCTATTGCGCGGCGGCGTCAGTGGCGTTATTTGCCTTCTTTATTATCGTCCAGACGCGAGCAAAGCACCCCTTATTGCCGCTTGATATATTTCGTTCACGCCAATATAGCTTTGCGGTGCTTTCATCCGTCTCTATGTTCATCGCTCAGGGAATGGCATTGGTCGGTTTACCGTTTGTATTGCAACATACCTACCATTACTCGGTACTGGAATCGGCGTTTATCTTTACGCCGTGGCCGGTGGCGGTCGCAATCTGCGCCCCGCTAGCGGGAAGATTGTCAAATCGTTTCAATGCAACACAGATTTCGACCGTTGGGGTGGTGATCTTTTGTCTTGGCTTAGGCTCGCTGGCGCTGTTGCCGGGCGCAGCGACGGTGAATGATTTTCTGTGGCGGGCCGCCGTTTGCGGGGTGGGGTATGGCTTATTCCTGCCGCCAAACAATAAGGAGATGTTTGCTAATGTGGCAGCTAATCGCACGGTAACCGCCTCCGGGGTATTATCCACCGCCAGGACGACTGGGCTGTCCATCGGTGCGGCGCTGGTGGCGATGGTCATTGTGCTGTTGAACGGCTTAACCGGCCCAGGCGGCGCACAGTTTGCCGTTTATGTGTTTGGCCTCGCCTGCGCTATTGCGGCGATATCCTCTATTGCCAGTACGTTACGCTTGCATCGCTAAAGAAAGGAATGCCGGTAGTGGCGAAAATTCAACCGCTACTGGCACGTTCGATTATAAGTTTTTAGCATTTTTACCCGCTTAGTTCCGGTATAAAAATTTTAATACATTCAGCAAAACAGATTGTTTTCTTTCGTTATAATAAGGCACTTGAATGCGCTGACGCCCGGACTGGACCTGCTTTCTGATGCTGGAAATAAAAAATATCGCCTGCCTGCGGGATGAACGAACCCTTTTTACCCACTTATCGTTTGCGGTACAGCCCGGCGAGATTATTCAAATTTCAGGCCCCAACGGCGCGGGAAAAACCTCGTTATTACATCTCTTAACCGGGTTATCGACGCCAGAAGAAGGGGAAATTCTCTGGCAGGGCAAACCGCTGCGGCGCATTCGCGATGGCTGGCATGCGCAGCTCTTGTGGCTCGGTCATCAGGTAGGGGTTAAAGGGGCGCTAACGGCGGACGAAAATCTGCGCTTTTACCATCCTGAGGCGACCATTGAGGCGCGCTGGCAGGCGCTGGCGCAGGTTGAGCTGGTGGGCTTTGAGGATGTTCCGGTAGCGCAACTCTCTGCCGGGCAACAGCGGCGCGTCGCGCTCGCGAGGCTTTGGCTCAGCCGCGCGACGTTCTGGATTTTAGATGAACCTTTCACCGCGCTCGATGTGGCTGGCGTGCAAACGCTGACCACCCGGCTGGAGCAGCACGTCGGCCAGGGCGGTGCGGTCATCCTGACCACCCATCAACCCCTGCGCCCGCTCTGCGTTCCCTTACGCACGATTATGTTGAGCGACGATGAGGCGGTCGCGGCATGATCAAGCAGATATTCTGGCGCGACCTGCGCCTCGCCTTTCGCAATTACGCCGAAATTATCAACCCGCTGTGGTTTTTCCTGATTATTATCACCCTGTTTCCCCTCAGTATCGGCCCCGAACCGCAGCTGCTCCGGCAGATTGCGCCGGGCATTGTCTGGGTGGCCGCGTTACTCTCTTCGCTGCTGGCAATGGACCGGCTGTTTCGCGATGACTGGCTGGATGGCTCGCTGCAGCAACTGATGCTGATGCCGGTGCCGCTGTCGCTGGTGGTGCTGGCAAAAATCGCGGCGCATTGGGTGGTCTCCGGACTGCCGCTGCTGATAATCTCTCCGCTGATCGCTATGTTATTCGGACTTTCGACGGCGGAGTGGCAGGTGCTGGCCTTGACGCTGTTAATGGGCACGCCAACGCTGAGCTTTATTGGCGCCATCGGCGTGGGGCTGACCGTCGGCCTGCGGCGCGGCGGCGTATTGCTGAGCCTGCTGGTGCTGCCGCTGATGATTCCGTTACTGATTTTCGCCACCGCCGCCGTGGGCGCGGCGCAGATGCAGTTGCCGGTTGACGGCTATATGGCCATTCTTGGCGCCTTTCTGGCGGGAAGCGCCACCTTAAGTCCGTTTGCTACCGCGGCGGCACTCAGAATTAGCGTGCAATAATTCCCGTTCCCTCGGGGCAATGAGGCAAAGAAAATGTGGAAAGTGTTACATCAACTCGCCATTCCAGAGCGCCTGTATAGCGTATGCGGACGATTCATTCCGCTAATGGCTATCCTCAGCGCGCTGTTTCTGGTGGTGGGCTGCGTCTGGGGATTTGTTTTCGCCCCGGCAGATTATCAACAGGGCGAAAGCTATCGCATCATGTATCTGCACGTCCCGGCGGCGATGTGGTCGATGGGGATTTACGGCTCAATGGCCGTGACCGCTTTTGTCGGCCTGGTCTGGCAGATGAAAATGGCGGATAAAGCGGTGATGGCGATGGCGCTGCCAGGCGCGGTTTACACCTTTATTGCGCTGGTGACCGGTTCCGCGTGGGGAAAACCGATGTGGGGAACCTGGTGGGTCTGGGATGCGCGTCTGACATCTGAACTGGTCCTGCTGTTTTTATACGTCGGGGTGATTGGCCTGTATCACGCTTTTGACGATCGCCGGCTGGCCGGGCGCGCCGCCGGGATATTGGTGCTGGTCGGGGTGGTCAACCTGCCGATTATTCATTATTCCGTGGAGTGGTGGAACACCCTGCATCAGGGCTCGACCAATATGCAGAAAACCATCGACCCGTCGATGCGCATGCCGTTGCGTTTAACCATTTTCGGTTTCTTATTCCTCTTTATTACTCTGACATTAATGCGTATGCGTAATTTAATTCTGTTGCAGGAGCGCCGCCGCCCGTGGGTCGTGGCGCTGGCTGGCGCAAGTAAGCGTGAGGAGAACTCATGACCCGCGCTTTTCACTCCTGGAGCGATTTCTGGCAGATGGGCGGCTACGCCTTTTATGTCTGGCTGGCGGTTGCAGTGACGGTCATCGCGCTGCTGATTTTGTTCATCCACACCCGCTGGCAGCGCCGGGCGCTACTGGCGGATATACGCCGGCAGATGGCGCGCGAGCGCCGGGTATCGGCGGCGCGTAAGCAAAGCTCAATGAAGGGAGATGCGTTGTGAATCCTCGGCGTAAAGTACGTCTCTGGCTCGCCTGCGGAGTGATTGGGGGGCTGGCGCTGACCGTTGGTCTGGTGATGTATGCATTAAGCTCCAATATCGATCTCTTCTATACACCGGGCGAAGTGATATACGGCAAACGGGAAAATGGCCAGAAGCCAGAGCCGGGGCAGCGTCTACGTATCGGCGGCATGGTGATGCCCGGCAGCGTGAAGCGTGACGATAAAACCCTCGATGTGACCTTCAAACTCTATGATGCCCGCGGCGTCGTCGAGGTGAGCTATACCGGGATCCTGCCGGCGTTGTTCCGCGAAGGGCAAGGGGTCGTAGCACAGGGGACGCTGCAGGACGGGACGCATATCCGCGCGAAGGAAGTGCTGGCGAAACACGATGAAAATTACACCCCTCCGGAAGTGAAAGAAGCGATGGAAGAGAATCATCATCCCGCTGAGAAGCCGCAGGGAGCCGCGCAATGATTCCTGAAATCGGCCTCTTCCTGCTGTGCCTGGCGCTGGGCATTTCCTGCCTGCTGGCGCTATTTCCCTCCTGGGGCGCGATGCGGCAGGATGCGCGGATGATGGCGCTGGCGAAGCCGCTGTCGGTAGCGATGTTTGCCGCCATCCTCGGGGCGTTTCTCATTCTGGTGTACGCCTTTGTGGTGAATGACTTCACCGTTCTGTATGTCGTCAGTAACTCGAATACGCTGCTGCCGGTGTGGTATCGCGTAGCGGCGACCTGGGGGGCCCACGAGGGATCGTTGCTGCTGTGGGTATTGCTGATGAGCGGCTGGACCTGCGCGGTCGCGGCCCTGAGCCGTAATATTCCGCTGGAAGCCTCTTCGCGGGTGCTGGCTGTGATGGGGATGATCTCTTTCTGCTTTCTGGCGTTTATCCTGCTGACCTCAAATCCCTTCGTGCGCACGCTACCTGATTTCCCCATCGAGGGGCGCGATCTGAACCCGATGCTGCAGGATATCGGGCTGATCTTCCACCCGCCGATGCTGTACATGGGCTATGTGGGTTTCTCCGTGGCCTTCGCTTTCGCCATTGCGTCGCTGATGACCGGGCGTCTTGATAGCGCGTGGGCGCGCTGGTCGCGCCCGTGGACGCTGGCGGCGTGGAGCTTTCTGACGGTCGGTATCGTGCTGGGGTCGGCGTGGGCCTATTATGAGCTCGGCTGGGGCGGCTGGTGGTTCTGGGATCCGGTAGAAAACGCCTCCCTGATGCCGTGGCTGGCGGGAACCGCGCTGATTCACTCGCTGTCGGTCACCGAAAAGCGCGGCAGCTTTAAATCCTGGACCGTGCTGCTGGCGATTCTGGCGTTCTCGCTGTGCCTGCTGGGCACCTTCCTGGTGCGTTCCGGGGTACTGATTTCCGTACACTCCTTCGCTTCCGATCCCACGCGCGGCATGTTTATTCTGGCGCTGTTGGTGATCACTATCGGCGGTTCGCTGCTGTTATTCGCCATCAAAGGCGGCAAGGTACGTTCCCGGGTGCGTCACGAACTGTGGTCGCGCGAGTCGCTGCTGCTGGGCAACAATGTGCTGCTGATTGCCGCCATGCTGGTGGTACTGCTGGGGACGCTGTTACCGCTGATACACAAGCTACTGGGGCTAGGCAGCATTTCTATTGGCGAGCCGTTCTTTAATTCCCTCTTTATTGCGCTGATGATCCCGTTCTCGCTGCTGCTTGGCATCGGGCCGCTGGTGCGCTGGCGTCGCGATGAATTCCACAAGCTGCGTAAGCGGCTGCTGATTGCCGCGTTGGTCTCTATCGTGCTGGCTGTCGTACTGCCATGGCTGATGCAGGATCGTGTTAAAGCCATGACCGTGGTTGGCCTGCTGATGTCGCTGTGGGCATTCGTGCTTACCGTGATGGAAGTGGTGGAGCGCGCCACCGACCGCCACCCCTTCTGGCGCGGGCTGACCCGCCTCGGACGCAGCCACTGGGGAATGGTCGCCGGCCACGTAGGGCTGGTGGTCACCGTCATTGGCATCGCCTTCAGTCAGAATTACAGCATCGAACGTGACGTGCGGATGAAGCCGGGCGATAGCGTCGATATCCACCAGTATCACTTTGTGTTCCGTGACGTGCGGGATATCACCGGGCCGAACTACTTCGGCGGTGAAGGGGTGATCGAAGTTTCTCAAAATGGCCGTCACGTGAGTACGCTGCGGGCGGAAAAACGCATTTACAGCAGCAGCCGGATGGAGATGACCGAAGCCGCCATCGACGGCGGGCTGGTACGCGACCTGTACGCCGCGCTGGGTGAAGAGCTGGCCGACGGTAGCTGGGCGGTGCGCTTGTACTATAAACCTTTTGTTCGCTGGATCTGGTTCGGCGGGATGTTAATGGCGTTTGGCGGCGTGCTGTGCATTCTGGACCCACGTTACCGCTTACGTAAATCACTGCCGGAGAACGCGTGATGAACCGCAAAGTCTTATATTTACCGCTGGCTATCTTCCTGATTCTGGCGGCGGCGCTGATGTGGCAACTGATGCGCAATAGCGACGGGGACGATCCTACCGTGCTTGAATCAGCGCTGGTGGGTAAACCTCTGCCGGATTTCCGCCTGGCGTCGCTGGAAAAACCGGATGTCATGCTGGATCCCTCTAACATTATCAATGGTAAACCGGTGCTGATTAACGTCTGGGCCACCTGGTGCCCCACCTGTCGGGCGGAGCATCAGTATTTGCGCTCCCTGGCGGCGCAGGGCATTCGCATCGTTGGCATCAACTATAAAGACGATCGCCAGAAAGCGGTGAACTGGCTGCACGAATTGGGCAACCCGTATGCGCTGGGGGTGTTTGACGGCGACGGTATGCTGGGGCTGGATCTTGGCGTGTATGGCGCGCCGGAAACTTTCCTCATCGACGGCAAAGGCATTATCCGCTACCGCCATGCCGGCGATGTGAACGAGCGAGTCTGGCAGCAGGAGATTCTGCCGCTGTGGAATAAATACAGCCAGCAGGGGGGCGCGTGAAATATCTGCTCATCACTTTACTGACGGCGCTGCTCTCGTTTCAGGCGCTGGCGGCGATTGATACCTATCCATTTAAAGATGAAGCCCAGGAGCAGCAGTTCC
Organism: Klebsiella sp. CN_Kp091; assembly: GCF_040065095.1. Lineage (NCBI taxonomy): Bacteria > Pseudomonadati > Pseudomonadota > Gammaproteobacteria > Enterobacterales > Enterobacteriaceae > Klebsiella > Klebsiella sp. CN_Kp091. The sequence continues at coordinate 51,652 of NZ_JBEAIO010000035.1, forward strand.
GCCAGTTGACCGAACAGCTGCGCTGCCCGAAATGCCAGAACAACAGTATTGCCGATTCGAACTCGATGATTGCCGCCGACATGCGCAAAAAGGTCTGGCAATTGATGGAACAGGGGCAAAGCAATCAGCAAATCACCGATTACATGGTGGCGCGCTACGGCAACTTCGTGACCTACGAACCGCCGGTGACCCCCGCGACGATTATCCTCTGGCTGCTGCCGGCTTGTTTTGTTGTGGGCGGCGCGCTGGTGATTTTTCGTTTAAGCCGTCGCTCACGGGCTGAACGCATCAGCGAGCTGAGCGCGCAGGAACAGGAACGCCTAAAGGCGCTGCTTGATGACAATAAAAGGACCCTGAAATGATTGTCGCTTTGCTCATCATGTTGGTTTTACTGCTGGGAACCGCGGCGCTGCTGTTTATCCCGTGGAGCGGCAGACAGCGCGTTGACCGCAATACCATGAACCATATGATTTATCGAGCGCGCCTGCAGGAGCTTGATGAGGACATTTCAGCGGTGAACGCGGCGCAGCAACAGCAGCTGGTTGACGATTTACGCTTGAATTTATTGGAAGATTTGCCCGAATCTGCCGAAACGAATCACAAAAATAGTAGTTATTGGGTGTATATTCTTGGGGTTATTATACTAACCTCTTTATGCGTAGGGGTTTTTATCCGAACGAGTTACATGACTCGCGTGGTTGAGTGGCAGCAAGTCGTCCAGCAAACGCCGCAGCTGATGCAGCGGGTGATGGATCCGCAGGGCAAACCGTTGTCGGAAGAAGAGCTGTTTCGACTGGCGCTGGGGTTACGTACCCGCCTGCAGCAATACCCGGCCGACCAGCTAAGCTGGACGATGCTCGGCAGGCTGCAACTGGTGCTCAATAATCCAGGCGCCGCGTTACAGGCGTTTGATAAGGCGCGACAGCTGGCGCCAGGCAACGCCGATGCGCAACTGGGATATACCGAAGCGTTACTTCACTCTACGGACCCCAACGATAGCCGTGAAGCCCAGCAACTGCTCGATACGTTGCTGAAGAATAACCATAACGATGTACGGGTGCTTAGCCTGGCGGCGTTTAACGCCTTTGAGCACCAGCAGTATGACAAAGCGATCGCGGCGTGGCAGCTGATGCTGCAACTGTTACCGGCGGATGATACTCAGCGAGAAATTATCATTCGTAGTATTGACCGCGCGAAAAAAGAACAAGCCGCTACACTGAAATAATTAAAATAACGTGAGTATTGCTCGAAGGCATATTGGATTTGCAATGGGTTATCGCTCTGAAATCACAGGATAATCACCCCCGGCTGATTATCCTGGCTCCGAAAATCTCCATAAATACAGTTGGATTAGAAGGTGAGTGCAATCGTTATAGATTTATTTATATAACGATTGCCATCTGGCAGGGACTTTTGCGTCTTTCATTTAGGAAAAGGGTTAAATAATAAGATGAGTAAACTTTCACTGGAACGCTCTGGTAGGCGAAAAATTATATTTATCGCCTTGCTGGTTGGGATCATTATTGGCGTGGTATTGCTGGCTGGTACCGCGACTATTATGCATAAAACCAGCGATACCGAATTTTGTGTGTCGTGTCATACCATGCAGCAGCCTCTGGCGGAATATCAGGGCAGCGTGCATTTCCAGAACGATAAAGGTATTCGCGCCGAGTGCGCCGATTGCCACGTTCCTCATCAGCCGATCGATTATATGCTGACCAAAATTGGCGCCCTGAAAGATGTCTGGGGTGAAATGACCGGCAAAATCGACACCCCGGAAAAATACGAGGCGCATAAACTGGCGATGGCCCAGAGCGTCTGGGATGGGTTGAAGAAGAGCGATTCGGCGACCTGCCGTTCCTGCCACGACTATAAAGCGATGGATATTCTGGCGCAAACCCCTGAAGCCCGTAAGCAGCACCCGGTGGCGATCAAAGAGGGCGAAACCTGCATCGACTGCCATAAAGGCGTGGCGCATATTCTGCCGAACATGAGCGGCCTGGCGGCGGCAGGGGCCAGCGAGCTTGCTAACGCGGCGGCGAAAACCCCGGCGACCGCGACCACCCTTTACACCATTCAGACCCAGCCGTTCTGGCTGAGCGAGAAAGCAGGCGACCATAACGACGGTAACCTGATGGCCTCCACTGAAGTGAAAGTGGTGAAGCGTGAAGGCGACATGGTGCTGGCGGATGTTCATGGCTGGCAACAGGATGGCGTCACCGAAGCCTTCTACGCCGCGCGCGGCAAACGCATTATGAGCGCGCTGCTGGGCGAAGAGGCCCGCAAAGCGTTAAAAGTGTCTGGCTCCGTTACCGATGAAGAGACCAAACAGGTCTGGCATGAAGTCGATCTGCAGGTCTGGCTGCCGGCGAAAAATCTGATTGGCGATCAGCAAAAAATCTGGAGTTACGCTTCTGAATTAATGGCTAACAACTGTACCGGCTGTCATGGCCTGACCGAGTTGAATCGCTTTAACGCCAACCAGTGGATTGGGGTGGTTAAAGGTATGTCCGGCCGTACTTCACTGACTCAGGAACAGGTTCGTCTCCTGACCCAGTATGTACAAAAACATGCGAGCGACATGCCAGCAGCGGCCAATCAGGACAAACAATAAGGAGCCATGATGAAAAAGAATAACGATTATGACATGGCGGATCAGAGCCAGGAACCCGGTATGAATCTGACGCGTCGCCGTTTTCTGGCTGGCGCCAGCGCCCTGATGGCGGCGCCGCTGCTGGCGGGGCTGTGGCCGCGTTCGGCGCTGGCGGAGGCCATCAGCCAGGCGATGCCGCAGTTTATCGCATTGCGCCAGGCGGAAAGCGGGATTCTCACCGGCGCCCACTGGGGCGCGTTTGAAGCCATCGTTCGCGACGGCAAAATGGTTGACGTTCGCCCAATAAAAGACGATCCGTATCCCAACGAACTGATTACTATGGCGCCGTATCAGGTTCACGCCGAAAACCGGATTAAATATCCGATGGTGCGTAAAAGCTGGTTAGAAGGCGGGGCGAAAAACAGTAAGCCAGAGCTGCGCGGCCGCGATGAGTGGGTCCGCGTCAGCTGGGATAAAGCCCTGCATCTGGTGGCGGGTGAAATCAGCCGTCTGCAAAAAGAGCATGGCCCATCATCTATTTATGCCGGTTCTTACGGCTGGAAAAGCGTCGGGATGTTCCATAACCCAAGAACGCTGCTGCAGCGCATGATGAACCTGGCGGGCGGCTTTGTCGGCTATTCCGGTGACTACTCCACCGGCGCGGCGCAGGTGATTATGCCGCACGTGGTCGGCTCTGTTGAAGTTTACGAACAGCAGACCGCGTGGCCAAACGTGATTGATAACAGCGAGCTGGTGGTGATGATCGGTTGTAACCCCATGATCACGCTGAAAAACAGCTGGAACCTGCCGGATCACGTCGGCCAGACGGGCTTTGAAGCGCTGAAGAAAAAGGGCACCCGGATGATCTGTATCGACCCGGTGCGCAGCGACAGCGCGCGTGAGTTAGGCGCCGAGTGGATCGCCCCGCGCAGCTACACCGACTGCGCGCTGATGGCGGGGGTGGCCCATACGCTGCTGGCTGAAAATCTGCATAACCCTGATTTCCTGAAAACCTACACCGTAGGGTTCGATAAATTTGAAGCTTACCTGAACGGTAAAAAAGATGGCGTCGTTAAGGATGCCAACTGGGCTGCGGATATCAGCGGCGTTGATGCTGAGACTATCAAGCAGCTGGCGCGAGATATGGCGAAGCATCGCACCATGATCATGGGCGGCTGGGGCATTCAGCGTCAGCATCATGGCGAACAAGCTCACTGGATGATGGTGACGCTGGCGGCGATGCTGGGGCAGATTGGCCTGCCCGGCGGCGGTTTCGGCTTTAGCTATCACTACTCTTCCGGCGGTAGCCCAACCGCGCGCGGCGGTATTCTGGCGGGGATCTCCGCCGGTAGCCCAACGTCGCCGGCGGCGAAAGATATTACGCCGTTCCCTGTGGCGCGCATCGCCGATGCGCTGGCGAACCCAGGCAAGACCATCGACTATAACGGCACGAAAGTCACCTATCCGGATATTAAAATGGTGTACGTGGCGGGCGGTAACACCTTCCACCAGCATCAGGATACCAACAACCTGGTGAAAGCCTGGCAGCATCCGGAAACCGTGGTGGTGAACGAACCGTACTGGACGGCGACGGCGAAACACGCGGACATCGTACTGCCGGTGACCACCACCTACGAGCGTAACGATATGGACATGGGCGGCGACTATTCGCAGCTTTATGTCTTCCCGCTGCGCCAGTGCGTACCGCCGCAGAACGAAGCGAAAAACGACTTTGATGTCTTTGCGGGGATTTCCGAGATCCTTGGGGTGCATGAAGCCTTTACCGAAGGCAAAGATGAGATGCTGTGGTTGAAGGGCATGTATGACGAGATGAAAGCCCAGGCGCGCAACGCCCGCGTGGCGCTGCCGCCGTTTGATATGTTCTGGGCTTCCAATAACTACATTCGCTTCCCGATCCCGCAAGAGAACACCCAGTGGGTGCGTTTCGCCGATTTCCGCGAGAACCCGCTGCTCAACCCGCTGGGGACGCCGTCAGGGAAAATCGAGATCTACTCTGACGCCATCGCCAAAATGGGCTACGAGGACTGTAAAGCGATTCCAACCTGGATGCCGCCGCACGAGTGGTATCGCGGGCCGGAAGCCGAGAAATATCCGCTGTCGCTCAATACCGGTCACCCGATTAACCGTCTGCACTCTCAGCTCGATAATACGCCGCTGCGCAAGAAATACGCGGTAGCCGATCGCGAAGCCATCTGGATCCATCCGAAAGATGCGAGCGCGCGCGGCATCAGCGAAGGCGATCTGGTTCGCGCCTTTAACGATCGCGGGCAGATCCTGGTCGGAGCGGTGATTACCGATAACGTTCGCGAAGGCGTGGTGCGCATCAGCGAAGGGGCATGGTTTGATCCGGCCGATCCGTCACAGCCGGGATCGCTGTGTAAAAACGGTAACGTCAACTGTCTGACCTTTGACGTGGGCTCCTCCAGCCTGGCGCAGGGGAACTGTGGCCAGATGTCGCAGCTGCAGATCGAGAAGTACACCGGACCGGCGCTGAAAAACACCGCGCATGATGTGCCGGTAGGCGCGTAACCCGCAGCTGACGTTTGAAAGACAAAACGGACACTTCCGTGAGGGAGTGTCCGTTTATCTGGTGAAAGTGAATATATTCGCGGCATCGCTAATTCCACAACGTCTTATTTCCTGTACTGCATGAGCCTGGCTTTTGGGTGTATACCTAAATGTATGCCAATCGCTTCGCTTAAAACCCTTTCAGTAGGATTTACCCAGCTCATCGGAAAGCTTGTTGAGTTCATCCTGAATGTGTTTACGTCGCTGTTTCAGCAGTAAGCGGGTTGGAATAATGCGCTCGATAATTGTCGGCTTCTTATATATATACTCTGTAACGAGCTTTTTAATATCTTCCTCTGACCAACCGTCCATCACCGGCGTTGGGTTGTAGAGAAGATTTGACTGGAGGGCAGGGGCAACTTCCTCATCCAGAATCACAAAGATCTCTTCCCGGCTTAAACCAGACTCCTTTAACTTCTGCGCCATCCATCGGTAATCGTAGTCCTGGAGTTCGCGCCCGGTAAACAGCTCCGATAATGCGTGCCAGACAGGAACGCGGGTCATCAGTTGAGCTTCTGTTAGTTGCATATTAGTTTCTCCCCTGTGGTGAAACATATAAGGTTCCAAACAGAAGGTCTGTTCCGACCGATGCGAGAATTCCGCCCACTAATGCTGCAACACCAATACAAACAGGCGCAGTTGCCGCACAAACACCTGTTGCGACCACTGCAGCTCCGGCTCCCCATCCTCCGGCAACACCAGCAGCGGCTATCGCACCTTGATGCATCGTTTCGGTGGTTTTATCTTCCGCTTGATAGATTTCGTAAGCGGCGACAGCTAAAGAGACAAAGAGGACACGCTTACCGGCCATACCCAAGGTTTTAGCGATTCCCGATACTGCGCCCCTGTCACGTCCAGCCGAGTGGATCATTTCTTTAAAGATTGTGGCCTGCTGTCTTTCCGATAGAGACTCGAAAGGTTGCTGAAACATCTTCGTAGCATAATGTTCGGTTAGGTCAGCCATCGTACGCCCCGATGGTTTTAACTTTTTCGCGTAGGCTCTACCGACAGGGCTGTTTCTTAGCCGTGAAAGATCCAGAATTTCGTTACGCATCTGAGAGGCTAATGTGGCGGCTTCTCTGGGAGACATTTTCCCGCTTCCAACTGATTGAACAAACTCGGCGGACATGTTTTGAATATCACGTAGATATTGCACTCTAACACGGGAGTCCTGAATACAATGCGCGGCAAAGTTTGATGCCGTTCCTTGCAGCGAGGCCAGAGCAGCAGAAAAGGCTCTCTGATCATTCTGCAGTGCTCCAGCGACAGCAGGGTATGTGAATCCCACTCAGCACCTCATCATTACTAATAGATAGGTTCCTAATGATACTTATGGTCTGTTTTTTTGCTAAGTGAACTCTATATGATTTCTGAAACGAAACCGGCAATTCGGAGTTCCCTTAGTTACTGCAACTAAGCTCCCGCTGTGTTTTGAATAGAGCTTAAAATTCTATTTTGTTTTACGGGCCATACTGTTCAATAAGTTATTTTTATTAAAATATTAAGTACATAGCAAGTGAAGTGCGAAGAGTTATCACTTCACAATGCGTATCTGACACTACAGTGTATGTCAGATACCGGAATAAACGATTGCCAGAAGTAGCGCCAGACTCACAGGACAATATTTCTCGTCGGGATAACCTGCTGCGGACATCACTGTTCCTGCAAAAAATATCTGGCCCGAATATAAACAACTCGATATTCTGAAATGCTTTGTATTTTTTGTGAACAGGAAAAAGTATGCTGAGTACATTACCCGATTTACATAGAAGTTTTGCAGAGCAACTCAAACTTAAATTTCAGTCTGATTCGCGAATTCACTCCCTTCTCGCTGGCGGCTCGATTGTTCATGGTGGGTTTGATAAATACTCCGATCTCGATTTTGTCGTTGTCGTAGACACTCTCCACTATGACGAAATCATGACGCAGCGTAGGGAGCTTGCCGGAACATTAGGCCATCTGCTCCATGCTTTTACCGGGGAACATGTCGGAGAGCCTCGCCTGCTAATATGCCTGTATGGCCCAGAACTACTTCATGTCGATCTAAAATTCGTCACTCTGGAAATGCTCACTCAACGCGTTGAGGAGCCAGCAGTGTTATTTACCCGTGATAACACTGCTCTGCAGCGACAACTGGCAAAATTTAGTGCTCACTGGCCTGATATGACGCCGGAGTGGTTTGAGTCCCGAGCCTGGATCTGGCTGCATTATGCAGTGGTTAAGTTGGGAAGGGGCGAACTCTTTGAAGCGATTGGTATGCTGTCATTCTTCCGTGAGCAGGTGCTGGGGCCAATGTTGTACCGTCGTGCCAATCTTCCGCAACGTGGGGTTCGCCGCATTGAATTCCACGGCATTGACCCTGATGGCCTGCTGACTTCCACGCTGGCAACGCACGATCATGACTCCGTCAGCATGGCCATCAGAATGGCTGTTGACGCTTATATCAATCTGCGAGCTGATGCTCTGCCTGAGAATATCGCAGATGATGCGGCTCGTTGGGCGGTTCTTGCGATGCTGAAAGCGTATTCTGAGAGGGGTTAAATCTGTACTCCGGTCGCTTATACGGCCGGAGTAAAAGTACCAGCGATCTAAATCCCAAGATTGGCTGTCGCAGTTAGTTACTACAATCCCATGCTAAAGCCAGGTTCAGGTGTCAAGAGTAAGGTCCGCTATCTAAAAACGTGACCTGCCTGTATGAGATATTTACACCATCACCACCATCATAGAGAACGTAGCCCGCTTCTTTGGATTTGGCAGATTCGATTTCTTTAACTGAGAGAGGTTTGGTTTGTCTTGGTATTGCCGGGTTTCCATAGTTTTAGGCACCTCAAAAACAATAAAGCTTTATGAGGTGCCTAAAAGGTTCGGATTTAATGAGTTCTCTTCGGACTTCGCGGGACAAATTCAAGGCACAAAAAAGCCCGCAGGGCTTGCGCCGTGCGGGCTCTTAGGACTTCATCGGATGACTCTGGTAATCACCGATGGAGAATTTTGGTGGAGCTGGCGGGAGTTGAACCCGCGTCCGAAATTCCTACATCCTCGGTACTACATGCTTAGTTTGTCTTTACATTCGCACGCCAGCTGCGGACAGACACGCCACTAACGAACTAGCCTGATTAGTTTTAGCACTTCAACCCCAGGCAGGGCATCCGCGCGATCTCTTTTGGGTTTGACCTCTCTTGATCCCCGTCCTAAGAGCGGAGGCTAGGGAGAGAGGGCTCTAAGCAGGTTATTAAGCTGCTAAAGCGTAGTTTTCGTCGTTTGCGACTATTTTTTTGCGGCTTTTTACGAGGCCAACCGCCCCTCGGCATGCACCTTGGGTTTCGCGAATCCCGTCGAATCCAGAATCAGCCCCAATGTGTACTTGAAGTATAACAGATTTGTGAAGGTGGTTACCAGCCCCCGAAGCGAGGATTCTGGCGGCATATCGAATGAAAAAGCAGCGACAACAGCAATATAGCGTGGGGCCAGGGGGAGCTGGCCCGCAGAGAGGGGGGTATTACCGCCCGGCATTCTTCATGATGCGCGCCTTATCGACCGCCCATTCACGATCTTTCACGTCGGTGCGCTTATCGTGTTGTTTCTTACCTTTCGCCACGCCGATTTTCACTTTGCACCAGGCGTTCTTCCAGTACAACGACAGGGCGACGACGGTATAACCTTCGCGGTTGATGCGGCCGTATAGCGCATCGAGCTCGCGCTGATTGAGCAGCAGCTTGCGGGTACGGGTCGGATCGCAAACGTAATGCGTGGAGGCGACCGCCATTGGCGTAAAGTTGGCGCCGAAAAGATAGGCTTCGCCATCTCTCAGAATGACATAGCTATCGCCGATGTTGGCTTTGCCGGCACGCAGAGATTTCACTTCCCAACCCTGCAGCGCGAGGCCTGCCTCGTATTCATCTTCGATAAAGTATTCGTGACGGGCGCGTTTATTCAGCGCAATGGTGGCTGATCCAGGTTTGTGGGCTTTTTTCTTAGTCATAATGTCCTGAAGTCATCGCTAGTTCTAAACATTGTTACCTCAATCCTTCCTGCGAGGCGTAATGGGCTATCTTAGCACGAGTTATGGTACAGCGTTTTTTTTAGCAGCAGATAAATGATATTATTTGTCCCGTGTTTAAATGTGGAACCTGCTATGCCTCAGATTAGCCGTACTGCGCTGGTGCCTTTCAGCGTGGAACAGATGTATCAACTCGTAAATGATGTGAAGTCCTATCCCGATTTCCTGCCTGGCTGCACCGGTAGCCGAGTGCTGGAGGCCGGGCCGACGCAAATGACGGCGGCGGTTGATGTGTCCAAGGCCGGCATCAGCAAGACTTTCACGACGCGTAATACGCTGACCGATAACCAGAGTATCCTGATGAGCCTGGTCGATGGGCCGTTCAAAAAGCTGATTGGCGGCTGGAAGTTTATTCCGCTCAGCCCGGATGCGTGCAAAATTGAGTTTCATCTCGATTTTGAGTTCACCAACAAGCTGATTGAAATGGCTTTTGGTCGCATCTTTAAAGAGCTGGCCGCCAATATGGTGCAGGCGTTCACCACGCGCGCCAAAGAGGTGTATCGTGTCGGCTAATATTGTGGTTGAAGTCGCCTATGCGTTGCCGGAAAAACAGTACCTGCAACGCGTGAAGCTGCAGGCTGGGGCAACGGTCGAGCAGGCGATTATCTCCAGCGGTATTCTGGCGCTGCGCGAAGATATCGATCTGGCGAAGAATAAAGTCGGCATCTACAGCCGTCCGGTCAAGCTGCATGACGAAGTCCATGATGGCGACCGCGTAGAGATTTATCGCCCGCTGATTGCTGACCCGAAAGAGCTGCGTCGGCAGCGAGCTGAAAAGCACGCTGAGAAATAAGCGGGAAGGCACAATTAAAAAAAGCGCTCATTGAGCGCTTTTTGCATTTCAACTGGCCTGAGATTACTTGGTCAGCGCCGGTTTGTTATCAATGTTGGTTAACACACCGCTGCTGTCGAAGGTCAGCGTCAGTGTCTGCTGGCTCACTTTCTCATGGCCCGGCTGCTGGCGGAAAACGTAGAACCAGGTGTTGCTACCAAATGGATCTGACATCATCGGCGTACCCAGCGCATAAGCAACCTGCTGTTGCGTCATGCCGACACGGATTTTTGCTACATCATTAGGTGCCAGATAGTTACCCTGGTTGATATCAGGACGGTAAACCACTCGTTCCAGAGTGGAACAGCCTGCGGTCAACATAAGGAGAACCGCTGCGGCAGCAGTCAGCGTTTTACAGCGCATAGTGATTTGATTCCTTTTTGGGCCCGAGCAATACGTGGCTCATCTGTAATATGCCGATAATAATAGACCTTTGCCCGGTTGGGAACCTTCGACTGCAGGTCTATTGGCAATTTGCTGTTCACTATGACTCTGTGAAAATCAAAAAGTTTACGCCGCAAGCAACTCTTTCGCGTTCGCCAGGGTGTTGCGGGTCACCTCGCTACCGCCCAGCAGACGGGCCAGTTCCTGCAGTCTGGCGCGTTTATCCAGCGCATGCATGTGCGTCTCGGTCATCTCGCCATCGGTCTCTTTGCAGACGAAGAAATGATGGTGACCACAGCCAGCAACCTGCGGCAGGTGAGTCACGCACATGACCTGCGTGGATTCTCCCAACTGGCGGAGCAGTTTGCCGACCACCGCCGCCGTCGGGCCGCTGATGCCGACATCGACCTCATCGAAAATCAGCGCCGGGGTCTCCATTTTACGAGCGGTAATAACCTGAATAGCCAGTGCGATACGCGACAGCTCGCCGCCGGAGGCCACTTTAGCGATCGGCTGCAGCGGTTGCCCCGGGTTGGTGGTAACGCGGAACTCAATATGGTCGGCGCCTTCGGCGGTCAGATGGCGTTCATCAAAGGCGACATCAATGGCAAACACCCCGTGAGGCATAGAAAGTGAGTGCATACTTTCAGTAATCAACTGGGTGAGTTCGTCGGCGCTGCGCTGACGCAGGGCGTGCAGTTCTTGCGCCGTTTCCAGCGCCTGGCGGTGATGCTCAACGACCAGCTGGCTCAGCGACTCCAGCGAACCGGCGCTGTCGTCCAGCAGGCGCTGCTCATCCAGCATGGCCTGATAGAACGCCGGCAGCTCTTCCGGGGCAATCTGATGCTTACGCGCCAGCGCAATCTGCCGGGAAATGCGCTGTTCCAGCTCGAATAGACGGTTAGGGTCGAGATCGAGACGGTCATTGTAGTGGCGCAGCTCATCGGTCGCCTCGCTGAGCTGAATAGAGGCTTCATCCAGCATATCGAGCACGCTGGAGAGTTTGCTATCCATACCGACCAGCTCGCTAACCAGCTGTTTAGCGGTATAAAGCTGGCTTTGCAAATTGGCCTCTTCACCGTCGGCCAGTACCGTTAACGCATGCTGACAGGTACTGAGCAGCTGGCCGCTGTTGGCCAGACGTTTGTACTCTTCGTCAATCTGTTCGAACTCGCCCGGCAGAGGATTAAATTCGTTCAGCTCTTTGAGCTGGTATTGCAGCAGGTCTGCGCGGGCGGCGCGCTCCTGGCTCTGCTGCTGATGCTGCGCCAGCTCCCGGCAGCTCTGGTGCCACTGGCGGTAGCGCTCCGCCATGCGTTGAGTAAGCGCATACTCACCGGTATAACCATCAAGCAGGGTTTTCTGATGTTCGGCTTTGGTGAGTAACTGATGGGCATGCTGGCCGTGGATCTGGATAAGCAACTGGCCCAGCTCGCGAAGCTGAGAAAGAGGCACGGCGGTGCCGTTGATGAAACCGCGGGAGCGGCCGTCAGCGCTGATCACGCGGCGAAGTAAACACTCACGCCCGCTCTCCAGTTGGTTTTCTTCCAGCCAGCGCTGGGCGGCAGGGGTATCTTTCAGCGCGAAGCGCGCGCACAGGTCGGCACGGCTGGCGCCGCGGCGCACCATGTCAGCTTCGGCTCGGCCGCCGAGGCACAGCCCCAGCGCGTCGATGGCAATGGATTTCCCGGCGCCGGTTTCCCCGGTGATGGCGGTCATGCCGCTGTGAAAATCAATTTCCAGTTCACGAACGATAGCGAAATTGCTGATGGTGAGTTGCGCCAACATAGCTGCCTTCCTGTATGAAAAACCATTACTGTGTTTTCGTACAGTATAAACTGGTTTTTTATCCAGTAAAGAGGCAGCTTGTAAAATCAGAACAATTTTTTCGACCAGCCCAACTTAGTGCTTAATGTATTGAAATAGCTGTAGTCTTTCGGGTGAATCAGATTAAGGTGATAATCACAGCGGCGGATGAGCACATCTTCGCCGTCCTGGATGGGTAGCGCAATCTGGCTGTCGCAGCTGATTTCCAGATCGTTGCAGCGCTGCGAGAAGCGCAGGCGAATGGTGCTATCGCCGTTAATCACCAGCGGCCGCGCTGATAGCGTATGCGGGAACATCGGCACCAGGGTGATGGCGTCCAGAGAAGGGGTGAGAATAGGGCCGCCGGCAGAGAGCGAATAGGCCGTCGAACCGGTAGGCGTGGAGATGATCAGGCCGTCGGAGCGCTGGGAGAAGGCGAACACTTCATCGATATAGACCTCGAACTCAATCATGTGCGCGACTTTACCCGGATGCAGCACTACTTCATTGATAGCCGTGCTGATGCGCTTCTGGCAGTCATGCTGGCACACCTGGGCTTCCAGCAGAAAACGTTTTTCGGCGATATAGTGGCCTTCAAGTACGTCGGCCAACTGCTGGAGCGCGTTATCCGGGTCAAGGTCGGTAAGAAAACCAAGATTGCCGCGGTTAATGCCGATGACGTTGATGTCATAGCGCGCCAGGGTACGCGCCGCGCCGAGCATATTGCCGTCACCGCCGACTACCACCGCCAGATCCGCCTGCTGGCCGATTTCCGCCAGCGTGCCGGTTTTAACATTGCTAAGCTGGAGTTCATGGGCGATTTGCTGCTCGACCAGCACCTCATAGCCTTTGCCGCATAGCCAGCGCCAGAGCATTTCATGTGTGGTCAGGGCGGTTGGGTGACGAGGGTGTCCCACAATGCCGATACACTTGAAATGGTTCTTCATGATCTGGATGTCCTTGGGTTAAATGAATGATGACAATCTGTCTGCTTCCCTTGAATCCCGGAAACTGATCCCCATAATAAGCGAAGTTAGCGAGATGAATGCGAAAAAAACGCGGAGAAATTCATGAGTAGTAAAGAACAGAAAACGCCTGAGGGGCAAGCCCCGGAAGAAATTATCACGGAGCAGCACGACAACGTAGAGGCGGTAGAGCCTGAGGTTTCTGCTGAGCAGGTGGATCCGCGCGATGAAAAAATTGCGAATCTGGAAGCACAGCTGGCCGAAGCGCAAAAGCGTGAACGTGATGTGATGCTGCGCGCAAAAGCGGAAGAAGACAACCTGCGTCGTCGCACCGAACAGGATATCGAGAAAGCGCATAAATTCGCCCTGGAGAAGTTCGTCAACGAACTGCTGCCGGTTATCGATAGCCTGGATCGCGCGCTGGAAGTGGCTGATAAAGCTAACCCGGATATGGCGCCGATGGTTGAAGGGATCGAACTGACTCTGAAATCGATGCTGGACGTCGTGCGTAAGTTTGGCGTGGAAGTGGTAGCCGATACCAACGTACCGCTGGATCCTAACGTGCATCAGGCTATCGCCATGGTCGAGTCTGACGATGTGGCTGCCGGTAACGTACTGGGTGTTATGCAGAAGGGATATACCCTGAACGGTCGTACTATTCGCGCCGCAATGGTAACCGTCGCGAAAGCGAAGTAATTCGCTAGTTCGCCAGTAACGGCTGCCTGCGGGTGGCCGTTTTTATTGGCTTTAAATAAAAAAACGGCGAACCGAAGTTCGCCGTTGTTCTTTGCTGGCTGCGCTATTCGGCCACGCTTTCGCGTAATGATTTCACCGGCATCACCTTCACCTGCTTAATCATATTGTCCTGTACGTCGAGAATATCGATATCATACTGTTCGATACGTACGCGGGTTCCAGGGACCGGGATCTCCTCCAGCGCTTCCAGAATGATGCCGTTAACGGTACGCGCGTCGTCTTCCGGCAGGTGCCAGTTGAACGCTTTGTTGATTTCCCGCACGTTGGCGCCGCCGTCAATAATCACCGAGCCGTCATTAAGCGGCGTCACTTCTTCGGCAAGGGTCGGCGACATCGAGGTGGTGAAGTCTCCCACAATCTCTTCAAGAATATCCTCAACGGTGACCAGTCCCTGAATATCACCATATTCATCAACCACCAGGCCGACTTTCTTTTTATTACGCTGGAATTTCACCAATTGCGTGCTGAGCGGCGTACCTTCCGGCACAAAGTAAATCTCATCTGCCGCTCGTAACATGATCTCTTTTGTGAACTCTTTCTTTTCCGTCATCAGACGATAGGCTTCACGGACGCGCAGCATGCTGATGGCATCGTCCAGCGAATCACGATACAGCACGATACGGCCATGCGGCGAGTGGGTTAGCTGGCGGACGATAGATTTCCAGTCATCGTTGATATCGATACCGACGATCTCATTGCGCGGCACCATGATGTCATTAACGCTGACCTTTTCCAGATCCAGGACCGACAGCAGCATGTCCTGATTCCGCCGTGAGATTTGTGAACGGGATTCATTCACAATCGTTCGCAGTTCATCTTTACTCAATGCGCCGCTAATAACGTGATCGGTCTTAATGCCCATCATGCGCATCAGTACGCGGGTAATGGTGTTCAACAGCCACACCAGCGGCATCATCAATACCTGTAGCGGCGCCAACAGGAAACTGCTGGGGTAGGCAACCTTTTCCGGGTACAGGGCGGCAATGGTTTTAGGTAAGACTTCGGCAAACACCAGCACGACAAAGGTGAGCACGCCGGTGGCGATAGCCACGCCGGCGTCGCCGTACAGACGCATGCCGACGATGGTTCCCAGCGCCGAGGCCAGGATATTGACGAGGTTGTTGCCGATGAGCACCAGGCTAATGAGGCGATCCGGCTTACGCAGCAGCTTTTCCACCCGCTTAGCCGGGCGGTTGCCTTGTTTCGCCATATGGCGCAGCCGATAGCGGTTCAGCGTCATCATGCCGGTTTCGGAACCGGAGAAATAGGCGGAGATAATCACCATGATGATCAGCGTGACGATCAGCGTGGTGGTAGAAATGTGTTCCAGGAGAGACTCCTTAGTCTTTAACTAACAAACTGCTGCAGGACGCGGCTGCCAAAATAAGCCAGGGTCAGCAGCCCGGCTCCGGCGACGTTAAACCAGACCACCCGGCGGCCGCGCCAGCCTTCGTGGTAGTGCCCCCACAGCAGTACGATATAGACAAACCAGGCCACGATAGACAGCACCGCTTTATCAATATTTTCGGTATTAAACAGGTTGTGCATATAGAACAACCCGGTGCACAGCGTCAGGGTCAGCAGCACGACGCCAACCTGGGTGATATGAAACATTTTACGCTCAATACTCATCAGCGGCGGCATTTCGCTGCTGAAAGCCAGCTTTTTATTTTTAAGCTGATAGTCAATCCACGCCAGCTGCAGCGCGTACAGCGCGGCGATGATAAGCGTGGCGTAGGCAAAGAGCGACAGGCCGATATGCACCAACATCCCCGGGGTGGTTTCGAGGTGGGTGATGTACTCGTTAGGCACGAAGGTGGCGAAGGCGAGGTTGATCAGCGCGAAAGCGTATACGATCGGTAGCAATAGCCAGCCGCGATTACGCGAGGCGACGATGGTCATCACCGTACAGATCATCAGGCTGACCAGCGAGCCGACGTTAAGTAAGCTGAGATTTTGCCCACCTTCGCCGCCGGGGAAAATACGTGACTCCAGCGCGAAGGCGTGGCAAATCAGCGCTATCGTCGCGGAGAGAATCGCCATCCGCCGCCAGCTGCTGTTTTTTTGCAGCAGGCCAGGGATGATCAGCGCAAGGCTGATGGAGTAGGCGACAAGGGCAAGTAGAGCAAACACAGGCATAGGAGCGTCGACTGTTGACTAAATAAGAAAGAGAAGCAGTATAGCGTCACGCGACGTCTGCTCCAACCGTTGCAGCACATTCAGGTTTATGTCGTGTTATACTGCGCCAAATTCGTATTTTTGTGTCGCTGCGGCGACCGACCGTTTCCACCTCAGGCGAGAGACAATGTTTGATAATTTAACCGATCGTTTGTCGCGTACGCTGCGCAACATTAGCGGCCGCGGACGCCTTACCGAAGACAATATTAAAGACACCCTGCGCGAAGTGCGCATGGCGCTGCTGGAGGCCGACGTCGCGCTTCCGGTGGTGCGTGATTTCATCAGCCGCGTCAAAGAGAGCGCGGTAGGCCATGAAGTCAATAAAAGCCTGACGCCAGGTCAGGAGTTCGTCAAGATTGTCCGCAACGAGCTGGTTGCGGCGATGGGCGAAGAAAACCAGACGCTGGATTTAGCCGCGCAGCCGCCGGCCGTCGTCCTGATGGCGGGCCTGCAGGGTGCGGGTAAAACGACCAGCGTCGGTAAGCTGGGTAAATTCCTGCGCGAGAAGCACAAGAAAAAAGTGCTGGTCGTTTCCGCAGACGTATACCGCCCGGCGGCGATTAAACAGCTGGAAACGCTGGCAGAGCAGGTCGGCGTGGATTTCTTCCCGTCCGACGTTGGCCAGAAGCCGGTTGATATCGTCAACGCGGCGCTGAAAGAAGCGAAGCTTAAATTCTACGACGTGCTGCTGGTGGATACCGCCGGCCGTCTGCACGTCGATGAAGCGATGATGGACGAAATCAAACAGGTCCACGCCGCGATTAATCCGGTTGAGACGCTGTTTGTCGTCGATGCGATGACCGGTCAGGACGCGGCGAATACCGCGAAGGCCTTTAACGAAGCGCTGCCTTTGACCGGCGTGGTGCTGACCAAAGTAGACGGCGACGCCCGCGGCGGTGCGGCGCTGTCGATTCGTCATATCACCGGCAAGCCGATTAAATTCCTCGGCGTCGGCGAGAAAACCGAAGCGCTGGAGCCGTTCCACCCGGACCGTATCGCTTCCCGTATTCTCGGCATGGGCGACGTGCTGTCGCTTATCGAAGATATCGAGAGCAAAGTTGACCGCGCGCAGGCCGAGAAGCTGGCATCCAAGCTGAAGAAAGGCGACGGTTTCGATCTGACCGACTTCCTTGAGCAACTGCGCCAGATGAAAAACATGGGCGGCATGGCCAGCCTGATGGGCAAACTGCCGGGCATGGGGCAAATTCCCGATAACGTGAAAGCGCAGATGGACGACAAAGTGCTGGTGCGTATGGAAGCGATCATCAACTCGATGACGATGAAAGAGCGCGCCAAGCCGGAAATCATCAAAGGTTCGCGTAAACGCCGTATCGCCGCCGGTTGCGGGATGCAGGTGCAGGACGTGAACCGCTTGCTGAAGCAGTTCGACGACATGCAGCGCATGATGAAGAAGATGAAGTCGAAAGGCGGCATGATGAAGATGATGCGCGGGATGAAAGGGATGATGCCGCCAGGTTTTCCTGGCCGCTAATACGCGTCATAATTCAAGCCGCAGATGCGTTGGCTGCGTTCGTTCACCCCGGTCACGTACTTGTGTACGCTCCCGGGGATTTACTCACTTGCCGCCTTCCTGCAACTCGAATTATTTAGCGTATGTAGTTTTGAATTGATTTTTGCACAGAAATCAGTAAAATTTTCGGGCTTTTAATATGACACCGGGCTCCGTTCCTCGATGGGGCCCGGTTGTTTTATTCACACAAGAGGATGTTATGGTAACTATTCGTTTAGCACGTCACGGCGCTAAAAAGCGTCCGTTCTACCAGGTTGTTGTCACCGACAGCCGTAATGCACGCAACGGTCGCTTCATCGAGCGCGTTGGCTTCTTCAACCCGATCGCTACCGAGAAAGAAGAAGGCACCCGCCTGGATCTGGATCGTATCGCTCACTGGGTTGGCCAGGGCGCTACTGTTTCCGATCGCGTTGCCGCGCTGATCAAAGCCGCTAACAAAGCAGCTTAATCTGTCACGGTGGTCATGATGAGCAAGCAACACACCGCACAAGCACCTGTTGATCCGATTGTATTGGGCAAAATGGGTTCTTCCTACGGTATCCGTGGTTGGCTCAGAGTGTTTTCCTCCACCGAAGACGCTGAAAGCATTTTTGACTATCAGCCCTGGTTAATCCAGAAGGCGGGTCAGTGGCAGGTTGTTGAGCTGGAAAGCTGGCGCCACCACAATCAGGACATCATCATCAAGCTGAAAGGCATTGACGATCGTGATGCGGCGAATCTCCTGACTAATTGCGAAATTATCGTGGATTCATCGCAGCTGCCGGCGCTGGAAGAGGGCGACTATTACTGGAAAGACCTGATGGGCTGCCAGGTAGTTACCACCGAAGGCTATAGCCTGGGTAAAGTCATTGATATGATGGAAACCGGGTCGAATGACGTTCTCGTCATCAAGGCAAACCTGAAAGATGCATTTGGCATCAAGGAGCGGTTGGTTCCGTTCCTCGATGGGCAGGTTATCAAGAAAGTCGATCTCGCTACTCGTACTATCGAAGTAGATTGGGATCCTGGTTTTTAAATTCTCCGGATAAACGGTAAAAGACGGCGCTATGTGGATTGGCATAATTAGCCTGTTTCCTGAAATGTTCCGCGCAATTACCGATTACGGGGTAACTG
The DNA here is from genome assembly GCF_040065095.1 of Klebsiella sp. CN_Kp091. Lineage (NCBI taxonomy): Bacteria > Pseudomonadati > Pseudomonadota > Gammaproteobacteria > Enterobacterales > Enterobacteriaceae > Klebsiella > Klebsiella sp. CN_Kp091. The sequence continues at coordinate 70,459 of NZ_JBEAIO010000035.1, forward strand.
GCCGGGCAGTAAAAAATGGCCTGCTGAGCATCGAAAGCTGGAGTCCTCGCGACTTCGCTCATGACCGGCACCGTACCGTGGACGATCGTCCTTACGGCGGCGGACCGGGGATGCTAATGATGGTTCAACCCTTACGGGATGCCATTCATGCAGCAAAAGCCGCGGCAGGTGAAGGCGCAAAGGTGATTTATCTGTCACCTCAGGGACGCAAGCTTGATCAAGCGGGCGTCAGCGAACTGGCAACGAATCAGAAACTGATTCTGGTGTGTGGTCGCTACGAAGGGATAGACGAGCGCGTAATCCAAACCGAAATTGACGAAGAATGGTCAATCGGCGATTACGTTCTCAGCGGTGGTGAGTTACCGGCAATGACGCTGATTGACTCCGTTTCCCGGTTCATTCCGGGAGTACTGGGACATGAAGCATCAGCAACGGAAGATTCCTTTGCTGATGGGTTGCTGGATTGCCCGCACTATACCCGTCCTGAAGTGTTAGAAGAGATGGAAGTACCGCCAGTATTGCTGTCGGGAAACCATGCTGAGATACGTCGCTGGCGTCTGAAGCAGTCGCTGGGCCGCACCTGGCTTAGAAGACCTGAACTTCTGGAAAACCTGGCTCTGACTGAAGAGCAAGCAAAGTTGCTGGCGCAGTTCAAAAGCGAACACGCGCAACAGCAGCATAAACATGATGGGCAGGCGTGAGCCCCCAATATCAGTTTACCCAGGATAAGAGATTAAATTATGAGCAACATTATTAAGCAACTTGAACAAGAACAGATGAAGCAGGACGTACCTTCCTTCCGTCCGGGTGATACCGTGGAAGTGAAAGTATGGGTTGTTGAAGGTTCCAAAAAACGTCTGCAGGCATTCGAGGGCGTGGTTATCGCTATTCGTAACCGCGGTCTGCACTCTGCATTCACTGTTCGTAAAATTTCCAACGGCGAAGGCGTTGAGCGTGTCTTCCAGACTCACTCTCCGGTAGTTGACAGCATTGCTGTTAAACGTCGTGGTGCTGTACGTAAAGCTAAACTGTACTACCTGCGTGAGCGTACCGGTAAGTCTGCTCGTATCAAAGAGCGTCTTAACTAAGATTCGCTTTCGCGACATCCTGATAGAAAGGGCTGGCCAGATGGCTGGCCCTTTTTTTATCTAAATTTTAACTATTTTGATGTAAATCAATTACAATATCGCCCGGATTTCGGAGGGGCGGTGAACGGCACTATTTTCTCACAACCAGCATTTCAACGGCGGGCCGGCTGGCTGGCGCTGTTTGCGATCCTGCTGATCGTGGTGGCGCCGCTGATCTCCGTTTCGCTGCAGAAAGATCCCATGAGCGCAATGCCGGGAATGCATCATGTTATGCCGATGGGCGAGTCTCATGATGGGATGTCCGGGCATGAGATGGCCATGATGCACGGCGCTGACAGCGCGTCACAGCCGGCGCATAGCATGCCGGTTGATCACGCCGAAGCCTGCGGCTATTGCGTGCTATTAGCGCACGTACCGGGGCTGCTGTTCGCGCTGGCGCTGTTCTTCGCCATGATCCTGCGGCGCATTCGCCTGCCGGTTTCTCGCCCGGTATTAAAACACTGGCACTACTTCCCCTGGCTCTACCCTGAAACCCGCGCGCCGCCGCGGCTGTCTGCTTTTTCCCTTTAATAAAAATGAATCTGCGTACTGCGCAACGACCTCTTTTGCTTTAAAAAAGGAAGAGTATGACAACCTGCACCTCGCGCGCGGCATGGTTAAACCTGCTGCGGCGCCTCCATTTCTATATTGGTCTGTTTATCGGACCATTTATCTTTGTCGCGGCCTTTACCGGCACGCTGTATGTCGCCACGCCGCAGCTGGAAAACTGGCTGTACCATGACGCCTTACAGGGCTCGCTCAAGGGCGAAAAACAGCCGCTTAGCGCGCAAATTGCCGTCGCCAAAGAGGCTACGCAAAACAATCTCCGCCTGCAGGCCGTGCGCCCGGGTATTACCGCCGGCGAAACGACGCGGGTGATGTTTGCCGACCCGCGGCTGGGGGAATCAGAAAACCGGGCTATTTTTGTTGACCCGGTGACGCTACGGGTCAAAGGCGATCTGACGGTTTACGGTACCAGCGGTATTTTACCGCTGCGCCAGTGGATTGATTACGCGCATAAATCATTGCTGCTGGGCGACGGCGGCAGACTGTACAGCGAACTGGCGGCCTCCTGGATGTGGGTCGCGGCGTTGGGCGGTATTGCGCTATGGGCGATGACCCGTCCGAAACGGCGGATAAATAATCGGCTGCAAAATACCCGCCGTCTGCACGTGATGCTGGGCTGGATGTTACTGGTTGGGATGTTACTGTTTTCCGCCACCGGCTTAACCTGGTCGCAGTGGGCGGGCGGTAACGTCGATAAGATGCGCGCCGCGTTTGGCTGGCTAACGCCGCAGGTCAATACGCAACTTCATGGCGGGGAGGCGATGCCGCCCGATCCGCACGCCGGGCACCACATGGCGCATATGGCAATGGATGAGCCACAGGTGAAAGTGACTGCGGATCGGTTCGATAGCGTATTACAGGTAGCGCAGGCCGCAGGGCTGACGGCCAGCAAGCTGGAGATCCGGCCGCCAAAAGGCGCGGGAATGGCGTGGACGGTGAATGAAATTGACCGTAGCTGGCCGACGCGGGTCGATGCGGTGGCCATCGATGGCGAGACGTTACAAGTCGTGGATCGTACCCGCTTTAGCGATTTCCCGTTGATGGCTAAGCTGACCCGTTGGGGCGTCGATTTTCATATGGGTTTACTGTTCGGGGTGGCGAACCAGTTGCTGTTGGTGGCATTCGGATTGGCCCTGTGCGTCATGATCGTCGTCGGCTATCGCCTGTGGTGGATCCGCCGTCCGGCGCAGAGTGCGTTTAATCCTGCACAAACGTTGGTGCAAGCGTGGCTGGGGTTAAGTGTCGCCGCCCGGGCGCTTGCGCTGTTAATAGCGCTCCTGCTCGGGCTGGCGGTGCCGCTGATGGGCGTCAGCCTCGCGGCGTGCCTCGTGGTTGATTACCTGCGCTGGCGCGCGGCTTCAGCGATGAGGCTGGCAAAGTCGGTAGACTAACGTACTTAAGGCGTGCTGATCACCACGGTAACGCGGCGGTTTTCAGCACGGCCTGCCGCGGTATCGTTGCTGGCGATGGGGTACTTTTTACCTAACCCGCGGGTGGTTAAATTACTGCGCGGGATCTTCGCGCCTTCAGCCCAGGCATCCGCCACGCTGTTGGCGCGCTTTAATGACAGCGCTTCGTTGTAGCTGTCTTCGCCGTAGTTATCGGTATGACCTTCAAGACGGCTATGGGTAATACCGGTTTCAGCTAACCGTGCGGCCATACTGTGGATTTGCTGCTGGCTGTCGGGACGCAGGCGATAGTCGTTTTTGTCAAACAGAATGCTGTCAGACAAACCTAAAGACCAATCACCGGCGGCTTCGGTAAAGCCGTAAGACTTCATTGCCGCGACCTGTTCTTTCGAGAACTTACCTGGCGCCTGGCACCCAGTGAGGAGAAATGCAGCCAGAAGAGTGGGCGCAATAAATTGCCTGAGCATAGTAATTCCTTCTTATTTTTGTGTGTGATGAAAACGCTGGTTTTTCATCCGATACATATTCTGATCGGCCAGTTCCTGCAGCTCCTCCACCGAGGTGTGTTCCCAGGTCAAAGCATAGCCAATACTTAGAGAGAGCGTTGCCGTGTGGCCATTGTGGAGGTTAAATGGCTGAAGAAACTGTTCGGACAGCGTTGCGCAAAGCGCCTGGACTTCGGTTTCGGTATGCACATCGTGCAATAAAATGGCGAATTCATCGCCGCCCAGGCGCCATGCCTGGTGTTGGTCGCCAACGAATGCCATCAGGCGGCTGGCGACCTCAATAAGGACTTTATCGCCGGCGGCGTGTCCCCAGTTATCGTTAATGAGTTTGAAATTATCGCCGTCAAGAAACAGCAGCGCCGAACTATGACGTGCCGCGTCATCGTCCATCAGCTTCCCGATGACGTTGCGAAACGCCGCGCGATTCGCCAATCCCGTTAGTGGATCATGCAACGAGCTGCGCAGCAGTTGCGCATTTTTCGCCTGTAGTTGACGCTGCCAATCCTCCATTTCTCCGAGCAGGCTATTGAAGTCCTGGGCGAAGAGATGGAATTCCTCAATACGCTCTTCCGGTACACGGCGCGAGAAATGGCGGTTTTCGCGGATATCATGTACCACTTCGGTAATACTTTGCAGCGCGGCGACAATACCGCGGTGGAGAGAATGGGTGAGCATCAGGGCGATAACGGACGCCAGCAGAATACTACCGGTCAACACGATCAGCGAAGTACCAAGAAAATGACTGATTAACCGATCGAGCGCCTTCAGACGAAGCTCACCGATTATTTTCCCCTGATGCCAGATTGGCTGGACGGTCGGTTCAGGAAACAGCCATTTACTAATATAACCACTGAATTTTTCGTTTTTAACTAAGGCGTCATTACACCATTCGGCGAAATGGCGCTGACGGCTGTCCAGCAGCATAGCTTCGGAAAATTGTCCCTGTCTTCCAAGCGTCGCCAGCGTATCTTCTGCGGCGGTAGCATCGCCAAAAACCAGCGCCGCTTCGAGACTGCGGCCCATGGTTGCCGCGGTGAGCTCAAGATTTTTTTGCGCGTACTGTTTTAAAGTGATGACAGAGGCGGCACTGAGCAAAAGCCAGACCAGCGTCATCGAAATCACTACGCTTATCATACTGATTCGGCGTAACGCGTTTTTGAAAGTGGGGCGCGGGGCCTGAGAAAAATCCTTATTCATGTGATTTCTTCCGGGCAAGCATCAGTACGTCCGGATTGACCCGTACACCGCTATGCGTCAGGACATCCAGATTAACGGAAAACCTCACCCTATCGTCATTTATGAGCAAGCAAAAAGCGCTGCCAAAAGAGCAATCGGTATTTTGTTCCGCTATGAGTAATAGAGGACGGGAGCCATATTTTTTTGTTAATGCAGACTGCTGATCCGGGGTTTCGCTGCCGAAATACAAACCGTCGCAGCTGGCCTTTAGGGCTTCCTGTGAATTTCGAACTATCACCGGTTGATAAGGTAAATTTTCCGGCGCTTCCTGAGCCAAACTGCGGATATATCGGGAGGTGGAAAAAACGCATAACTTCGGCGGGCCGGATAAATTTGGCCAGCGCGTATAAGTCACAATCCCCGAAACTATGGCGCGAACGTTCTCAGATGTCTCAGCGGCAAAAGCGGGAACTCCCGCGATGAGCAAAAAGAAAAGCAAAAATAGACGGTAAAACTCTTTCATTAACGGGTCCGTCAAATCGTTATTGCACGGGAAACGCAGTTCGCAGTTGCCTGAGCGGAGAATAGCATTATTGGCAAAAAGCGTCATTAGCTGCCCCGGCCGCTTTGAGATAATCCTTACCAGGAATTTTAGTAAAGGAATGCATAAAGCGCGGCGGCAAAAAGAGTCTTTCGTTATGTGTACATTTATGTGAACACTTTTCTGCTAATCCAATGTCAATTATTTTGCTGGTGTAAATTAATGTTTACGTAATATGGATTGATATCTTTACTTTATATGGTATGGTTACGTCATGCCCGCTGAGGCAACAACTATCGCAAACGAGCTATACAGGATCGCCATCATGCAAAAAGACGCGCTGAATAACGTACATATTACCGATGAACAAGTTCTGATTACCCCGGATCAGCTGAAAGCCGAATTCCCGTTAACCGTGGAGCAGGAAGCGCAGATCGCGCATTCCCGCCTGACTATTTCCAACATTATTGCCGGCCGCGATCCGCGTCTGTTGGTGGTCTGCGGTCCTTGCTCAATCCACGATCCGGAAGCTGCTATCGAATATGCTCGTCGATTTAAAGCCCTTGCCGCAGAGGTCAGCGATAGCCTCTACCTGGTGATGCGCGTCTATTTTGAAAAGCCACGTACCACCGTTGGCTGGAAAGGGCTGATTAACGATCCGCACATGGATGGCTCGTTTGATGTTGAAGGCGGTCTCAAGATAGCGCGTCGCCTGCTGGTTGATTTGGTCAATATGGGCCTGCCGCTGGCGACAGAAGCGCTCGATCCTAATAGCCCGCAGTACCTTGGCGATCTGTTCAGCTGGTCCGCCATCGGCGCGCGTACCACCGAATCGCAGACTCACCGTGAAATGGCATCCGGTCTGTCGATGCCGGTTGGTTTTAAAAACGGTACCGATGGCAGCCTGGCGACGGCGATCAACGCCATGCGCGCCGCCGCGATGCCGCACCGCTTCGTCGGTATCAACCAGGCCGGCCAGGTTTGTCTGCTGCAGACCCAGGGGAATCCGGATGGTCACGTCATTCTGCGCGGCGGCAAAGCGCCTAACTACGGCCCGGAAGACGTTGAGAAGTGCGAAAAAGAGATGGCGCAGGCGGGACTGAAACCGTCGCTGATGATAGATTGCAGTCATGGTAATTCCAATAAAGACTACCGTCGTCAGCCGGCGGTTGCGGAATCCGTCGTCGCGCAGATCAAAGATGGCAACCGTTCCATCATTGGCCTGATGATTGAGAGCAATATCCACGAAGGCAATCAGTCTTCTGAGCAGCCCCGTTGCGATATGAAGTACGGCGTATCCGTCACCGATGCCTGCATCAGCTGGGAAACTACCGATGCACTGCTGCGCGAGCTCGATAGCGATCTGCGCGGACATCTGGCGGCACGTCTGGGTTAAGAGGATTGTATGGTTGCTGAACTGACCGCATTGCGCGATCAAATTGATGAAGTTGATAAGGCGCTGCTTGATTTGCTGGCAAAGCGCCTGGAGTTGGTGGCGGAAGTTGGCGAGGTTAAGAGTAAATATGGCCTGCCGATTTACGTACCGGAACGCGAAGCCGCGATGCTGGCTTCCCGCCGGGAAGAGGCGGCGGCGCTCGGCGTGCCGCCGGATCTTATCGAGGATGTCCTGCGCCGGGTGATGCGCGAATCGTATTCAAGTGAAAACGACAAAGGCTTCAAAACGCTGCATCCGAATCTGCGCCCGGTGGTTATTGTTGGCGGCGGCGGGCAGATGGGGCGTCTGTTTGAGAAGATGCTGACGCTGTCAGGTTATCAGGTGCGGGTGCTGGAAAAAGAAGACTGGCCGCGGGCGACAGAGATTGTCGCCGATGCCGGGATGGTTATCGTCAGCGTTCCGATCCATACCACAGCAGAGACGATTTCGCGTCTGCCGCCGCTGCCGGCGGATTGCATTCTGGTCGATCTGGCTTCCATCAAAGCCGAGCCGCTGCAGGCGATGCTGGCGGCGCATAACGGCCCGGTATTGGGATTACACCCGATGTTCGGTCCGGATAGCGGCAGCCTGGCGAAACAGGTGGTGGTGTACTGCGACGGGCGTCAGCCGGAAGCGTATCAGTGGTTCCTTGAACAGATTCAGGTCTGGGGCGCGCGACTGCACCGCATCAGCGCCGTTGAGCACGATCAGAACATGGCGTTTATTCAGGCGTTGCGTCACTTTGCCACTTTCGCCTATGGCCTGCATCTGGCCGAAGAGAACGTTCGTCTTGAGCAACTATTGGCGCTCTCTTCGCCGATTTATCGGCTGGAGCTGGCGATGGTGGGGCGTCTGTTTGCCCAGGATCCGCAGCTGTATGCCGACATCATTATGTCGTCAGAAAATAATCTGGCGTTGATTAAGCGCTACTACCAGCGTTTCGGCGAAGCGATTGGCCTGCTGGAGCAGGGCGATAAACAGGCGTTTATCGACAGCTTCCGTAAAGTCGAACACTGGTTTGGCGATTACGCCCAGCGCTTCCAGAGCGAAAGCCGCACGCTGCTGCGTCAGGCGAATGATAATCGACAGTAAGTCCGCTAAACGTGTATACAATAAAGCCAGAGGGGTAACCCGCTGGCTTTTTTTATAGGGATGAAAAGATGGCTCAACCGCAACCGCTGTTTGATTACGTCGGGCACCTGCCGGAATGCCCAACCTGGAGCGATGCCGAACAGGCACTGTACTGGGCGGATATTCTTGAGTGCGAAATTCACCGCTACGATACACGCAGTAAAGAACACCAGGTTCTGCAATTTCCCGAAGAAGTGGGCTGCTTTGCTCTGCGCGAGAAGGGCGGTTTTATCGTCGCATTACGTAGCGGTATCTGGCTTTGTGATGCCCGTGGTCTGCTGCAACGCAAAATCTGTGATAACCCAAGTAACCCGGATCTGGCGCGTTTTAACGACGGCGGCACCGACCGGGATGGCCGTTTTTACGCAGGCACCTTCTGGGGGCCGGGGGATTACAACGGCGCGCTTCTGGTACGGATTGATAATGACCTGACGCCAAAGGTGGTGCAGTGCGATATTCATGGTGCTAATGGTCTGGCGTTTAGCGACGATAAGCGCTGGATGTATACCTCCGATACGCCGAACGCGGTCATTTACCGCACGCCGCTGGATGAGCAGGGCGAGCCGGGCAAACGGGAAGTATTTCGTCGTTTCCATCCGGGAGAGGGGATCCCTGACGGTGCGGCGGTTGATGAAGAAGGCTGTTACTGGAGCGCGATGTTTGACGGCTGGCGGATTGCCCGTTTTTCGCCGAACGGAGAACAACTGGAAGAGTATTGCGTGCCGGTGCGTTGCCCCACGATGGTGTGTTTCGGCGGCGCGGATATGAAAACGCTCTACATCACTACCACCCGGGAAAATATGGACGCCGACGAAGTGGCGCAATATCCGCTTTCCGGCGCCATCTTCACCCTGCCGGTTGCGGTGGCAGGGATGAAGAAACGGCAATTTATTGAACGTTAAGCCGGGTCGACCGGCACGACGTTTTCGCTTGGGTAACAGCCCAGTACTTTCATCGAACGGGTAATTTCGGCCAGCTCTTTTAAGGCTTTACGTAGCGGAAGGGATTCCAGGTTGGCCTGAATATCCAGATAAAACATCTCTTCCCACGGGTTACCGTGGATTGGCCGCGATTCCAGCTTGCTCATGATCAGGTTGTGGTTACGCAGCACCAGTAGCGCTTCAACCAGCGCGCCTGCCTGTTGGCCGGTGGCGATTAACAGCGTCGTTTTCGCCGGCACCTGATCGGATACGTTCACCGCTTTACGCGCCAGTACCAGGAAACGAGTGATGTTTTGCGTCTGGTTAGCCTGGCAGTGCTCCAGCACCTGCAGCCCGTACAGCGCGCCGCCGGCCTCGCTACCCAGCGCGGCAACGGTGGGGGATTTTGCCTGCGCGACCTTTTCCATCGCCGCCGAGGTACTCTCGGTGTACTCGATTTTCCAGTGCGGATAGCGGCTTAAATACTGGCTGCACTGCTGGAACGGCTGCGGATGGCTATAGACGGTCTTGATCTTATCGGCGTCCGTTGAGGAGGAAACGAGCACACAGTGATCGATTGGCAGCGTCAGTTCGCCGACGATCGACAGACAGGTATGCTGCAGCAGATCGTACACATCGTTGATCCCGCCGGAGCTGGTGTTTTCAATCGGCACGACGGCGTAATCGGCCTGACCGGTTTCGACCTGCTCAAAGATATCGGCGAATTTCGCGCAGCCGCTTTCGATAAATTGCTCAAAATGACGCGCGGCGTACTGGCGCGCGGCAAGATGTGAGTACGAGCCTTTAGGCCCCAGGAAGGCGATACGCGCGGAGTGGGGGTTAATCTTATTAAGATGCTGCTGCAGAAGCGCCTGCTGGGTAAGAACGGAGTCTTCAATAATCAGCTGGAACAGGCGGGTAATGTAGTGGGCGTCCAGATGGTGCTTTTTGCCAAGCGTCATTAAACGCTCCAGCAGGTCGCGTTCGCGGTCGATATCGCGTACCGGACGGTGCGATTCCAGCTTCGCTTTCCCGACTTCCACCGCCAGGCCGCGGCGTTCAGCCAGCAGCGCGAGCAGTTTTTCATCCAGGGCGCTTATTTTGTCGCGCAGGGCCAGTAATGGGTTTTCCTCGGTCATGATTGTGTTGCCTTTCTTGTTATCAATAAAAAAGGCCTCCCGCGTGGGAGGCCTTGTTATTCGTCTTCGCATTCTTTCTTATACGACGAACCGCCTCCCAGTCAGGGGAAGGTAAAAAAGAATGCGAAGAAGAACGGGAGTCGTTTCACGATGAATTCCTTAGGTTAGTGTGGATTACAGTACCTGTACTGTTTTCATCCTGTCAATTAAAAAACGAAAAACGCGCCCGAAGGCGCGTGGCATGACACAACTTAAGTTAAGGATTACTCTTCTTCTTCCACAAAGCCTGCCTCTTTCACCGATGTGGCGGCGCGGCGGGCTTCCCCTTTGTGTTGCACTTTATTCAGCTGCCGTTCCAGCTTGTTGATCAATTCGTTAATGGCGGCGTACATGTCTTCATGACGCGCGCTGGCAACCAGATGACCGTTCGGCGTATTGATGGTTGCGTCAGCAATAAAACCCTGCGGCTCCTTAGAGAGAATGATGTGCGGGTTGATTAAATGAGTTTGCCACTTATCCAGTTTGGCGAGACGGTCTGCGACATGCTGGCGGATTGCCGGAGTAATTTCCATTTGTTTACTGGTAATGTTCATTGTCATAAATTTTACCTCTTGTCTTTCCCGTCTTGGTGAACCCAGCATACCTCGCCCAATGTCAAAATATGTGATCTAAATCACATTTAAATGTCACTTTTTGTCAACGAATTCATTTTGTGAGACAGGACAGGAACGGATGAGATTTTACTTGTCGAAATGAAGAAAGGGGGCCATATTTGATGAGTTAACTCGGCGCTAAACCGCTTCAGCGCTGGTGTTCATTGAATAAAAAAACGGCAGCCAGGGGCTGCCGTTTTGCTTTCTGCTATCACCCTCAGGTGTTTTTGCCGTTGGCGGCGATGATTTTGGCGACTTTGTCAGCCTGCGCGTTCATTTGCATCTGACGATAGGCGTTTTCCATCTTCGGCAGCGCATCGCGAGTGGCCTGCGTATCCGGGTAGTTACGCAGCATACCGTCAACGCGGTTCACGACGGCAACCCAGGCGCCGCGGTCGGTGTAATAATCCACCACCGATAGCTCATACTTCGCCAGACGGTCTTTCAGGAACACCAGACGCTTGTAGGCGTCAGTGGCGTACTGACTGTTCGGATAACCGCGAACCAGCTTCGAGAAATCATTGAATGCGTCGCGAGCGTGCTGCGGGTCGCGGTCGGAACGATCGACGCCGAAGAAGCCCTGCAGGGCGCTGTCATCAAGGGCCATGTTAGTCAGGCCGCGCATATAGATGACGTAATCAATGTTTGGATGCGTAGGATTCAGACGAGCGAAACGATCGATTGCGGCTTGAGCCAGCGGCAAATCGGCGTTTTTGTAATACGCATAAATCAGGTCCAGCTGTACCTGTTGGGAGTAAGGACCAAATGGATAGCGATTATCCAACGCTTCCAGTTGCGTTATTGCCTGTTTCCAGTTACCGTCCTGCAACTTTTGCTGGGCGGTCGCGTAAATTTCATTCGGCGGATTATCAGGCACCTCCTCCTTTGAGCCAGAGCAACCCACCAAAGCCAGGCTCAGTGTGGCTGCTGCCACCAGGTATTTCATGCGCGTCATGACGTTTTGACTTCCTCAAAATGTTTATGCGGGAGAATCTCTGTTCCTGCTCCCGATTAAGACCAGCTACAATAGCACACTATATTAAACGGCAAAGCCGTAAAACCCAACGTTAAACGAAGAAGCTGTATATGGCACAACGAGTACAACTCACCGCAACGGTGTCCGAAAATCAACTCGGTCAACGCTTAGATCAGGCTTTGGCCGAATTGTTCCCGGATTATTCACGTTCGCGGATAAAAGAATGGATCCTTGACCAGCGCGTGCTGGTAAACGGCAACGTCATCGACAAGCCGAAAGAAAAAGTTTTTGGCGGCGAGGCCGTCTCTATCGATGTTGAGATCGAGGAAGACGTGCGTTTTGAACCGCAGGATATTCCGCTCAATATCGTCTATGAAGATGACGACATCCTGGTCATCAACAAACCACGTGATTTGGTTGTGCACCCCGGTGCGGGCAACCCTGACGGTACTGTGCTGAATGCGCTGCTGCATTACTATCCGCCCATTGCCGATGTCCCTCGCGCGGGAATTGTTCACCGTCTGGATAAAGACACCACCGGCCTGATGGTCGTGGCGAAGACTATTCCGGCGCAAACGCGTCTGGTCGAGTCGCTGCAGCTGCGCGAAATTACCCGCGAGTATGAAGCGGTGGCCATCGGCCATATGACCGCTGGCGGTACGGTTGAAGAACCGATCAGCCGTCACCCAACCAAGCGTACGCATATGGCGGTTCACCCGATGGGTAAACCGGCGGTGACCCATTACCGCATTATGGAGCATTTCCGTATCCACACCCGTTTGCGCCTGCGTCTGGAAACCGGCCGTACCCACCAGATTCGCGTCCATATGGCGCATATCACCCATCCTCTGGTGGGCGATCAGGTTTACGGCGGCCGTCCGCGTCCGCCGAAAGGGGCATCGGACGAGTTCATCAACGCGCTGCGCAAATTCGATCGCCAGGCATTGCACGCGACCATGCTGCGTTTGTATCACCCAATAACCGGCATTGAGATGGAATGGCACGCGCCGATCCCGCAGGATATGGTGGAACTGATCGACGCCATGCGCGCCGATTTTGAAACCCATAAGGACGATATTGACTGGCTATGACAAAGCTGATTGTTCCGCAGTGGCCTATGCCGAAAGGCGTAGCGGCCTGTAGTTCTACTCGTTTGGGCGGCGTGAGCCTGCCTCCGTATGACTCGTTGAACCTTGGCGCCCATTGCGGCGACGATCTCCTGCATGTCGAAGAAAACCGCCGGCGGATGTTTGCCGCTGGGGGTTTACCCTCTTATCCGGTGTGGCTGGAGCAGGTGCACGGCACCATGGTACTAAAATTGGATGGCGGGCCGTACGTGTCAAAACGCGCCGATGCGTCATACTGTAATAGGCCGGGTACCGTTTGTGCGGTGATGACCGCGGACTGCCTGCCGGTGCTGTTCTGTAACCGCGCCGGAACCGAGGTGGCGGCGGCGCACGCCGGATGGCGCGGCTTATGTGAAGGCGTACTGGAAGAAACGGTCGCCTGCTTTAAAGATAAACCGGAAAATATTCTGGCCTGGCTTGGTCCGGCAATTGGCCCAGAGGCGTTTGAAGTCGGTGCGGAAGTACGCGAGGCTTTCATCGCCAAAGATGCCCAGGCGGAGAGCGCCTTCCGTCCTGCCGGTGAAAAATATTTTGCTAATATCTATCAATTGGCTCGTCAGCGTCTGGCTAACGTCGGCGTTGAGCAGATTTTCGGCGGCGATCGTTGCACTCTAAGTGAAAAGGATGATTTTTTCTCTTATCGTCGCGACAAGACCACAGGTCGTATGGCAAGTTTCATTTGGCTGATATAACCTAGAGAATCAAGACGATCCAGAAGGCAAACTTATTTTTCACATAGTTCAGGTCTTTAACCTTGAATAATTGAGGGATGACCTCATTTAATCTCCAGTAGCAAATTTGACCTGTTTATGGGAGGAGTTATGCGTCTGGATCGTCTTACTAATAAATTCCAGCTTGCTCTTGCCGATGCCCAGTCGCTAGCACTCGGGCACGACAACCAATTCATCGAACCACTTCATCTAATGAGCGCCTTGCTGAATCAGGAAGGGGGATCGGTACATCCTTTATTAACCTCGGCGGGTGTTAACGCCGTGGCGTTACGTAGCCAAATCGAACAGGCGCTGAGCCGTTTACCGCAGGTAGAAGGTACCGGCGGCGACGTGCAGCCGTCTCAGGATCTGGTGCGTATTCTCAATCTTTGCGACAAGCTGGCGCAAAAGAGAAAGGATAACTTTATTTCGTCAGAACTGTTCGTTCTGGCGGCGCTTGAATCACGCGGTACGCTGACCGACCTGCTGAAATCTGCCGGAGCAACAACCGCCAATGTGACTCAGGCGATTGAACAAATGCGCGGAGGTGAAAGCGTGAACGATCAGGGTGCCGAAGACCAACGTCAGGCATTGAAAAAATTTACCGTCGATCTGACCGAACGGGCCGAACAAGGCAAGCTGGACCCGGTGATCGGCCGTGATGAAGAGATCCGTCGTACCATCCAGGTACTTCAGCGCCGTACTAAAAACAACCCGGTGCTGATTGGTGAGCCTGGGGTGGGTAAAACAGCAATCGTCGAAGGACTGGCGCAGCGTATCGTCAACGGCGAAGTACCAGAAGGGCTGAAAGGCCGTCGGGTATTGGCGCTGGATATGGGCGCGCTGGTGGCCGGGGCGAAATATCGCGGTGAATTCGAAGAGCGTCTGAAAGGCGTGCTGAACGATCTGGCGAAACAGGAAGGCAACGTTATCCTGTTTATCGATGAGCTGCACACCATGGTCGGCGCGGGTAAAGCCGACGGCGCGATGGATGCCGGCAACATGCTGAAGCCGGCCCTGGCGCGCGGTGAACTGCACTGCGTCGGCGCCACCACCCTTGATGAATACCGCCAGTACATTGAAAAAGACGCCGCGCTGGAACGTCGTTTCCAGAAAGTGTTCGTTGCCGAGCCGACGGTAGAAGATACCATCGCGATTCTGCGCGGTCTGAAAGAACGTTATGAACTGCACCACCACGTGCAGATCACTGACCCGGCCATCGTGGCGGCGGCGACCCTGTCGCATCGCTATATTGCTGACCGTCAGTTGCCGGATAAAGCCATCGACCTTATCGATGAAGCGGCCTCCAGCATCCGTATGCAGATAGACTCGAAGCCGGAAGAGCTAGACCGTCTCGATCGCCGTATCATCCAGTTGAAGCTGGAACAGCAGGCGCTGAAGAAAGAGGCGGATGAAGCGAGCCTGAAGCGTCTCGATATGCTTAATGAAGAGCTGGCGGACAAAGAAAGTCAGTATTCGGTGCTGGAAGAAGAGTGGAAAGCGGAAAAAGCATCGCTCTCCGGTACGCAGACTATTAAAGCTGAGCTGGAACAAGCCAAAATTGCTATCGAACAAGCACGTCGTCTTGGCGACCTCGCGCGGATGTCCGAACTGCAATACGGTAAAATTCCGGAGCTGGAAAAACAGCTGGCGGCAGCCACCCAGTCTGAAGGCAAAACGATGCGCCTGTTACGTAACAAAGTAACCGATGCCGAGATTGCCGAAGTGCTGGCGCGCTGGACCGGGATTCCGGTGGCGCGCATGATGGAAAGCGAGCGTGAGAAACTGCTGCGTATGGAGCAGGATCTACATCATCGCGTCATTGGCCAGGATGAGGCGGTTGAAGCGGTATCCAACGCCATTCGCCGTAGCCGCGCCGGGTTGTCTGACCCGAACCGGCCAATTGGTTCGTTCCTGTTCCTCGGCCCGACCGGGGTGGGTAAAACCGAGCTTTGCAAAACGCTGGCTAACTTCATGTTCGACAGCGACGACGCGATGGTGCGTATCGATATGTCCGAGTTTATGGAGAAACACTCCGTCTCGCGTCTGGTCGGTGCGCCTCCGGGATACGTGGGTTACGAAGAGGGCGGGTATCTGACCGAAGCGGTCCGTCGTCGTCCTTATTCCGTCATCCTGCTGGATGAAGTGGAAAAAGCGCATCCGGATGTATTTAACATTCTGCTGCAGGTGCTTGACGATGGTCGCCTGACCGACGGGCAAGGGAGAACGGTCGACTTCCGTAATACGGTTGTCATCATGACCTCTAACCTCGGTTCCGATCTGATCCAGGAACGTTTCGGCGAGCTGGACTACGGTCATATGAAGGATCTGGTGCTTGGCGTGGTTAGCCAGCGCTTCCGTCCGGAGTTTATCAACCGTATTGATGAAGTGGTGGTCTTCCATCCGTTGGGTGAAAAACACATTGCTTCTATTGCGCAGATCCAACTGCAGCGTTTGTATAAACGTCTGGAAGAACGCGGCTATGAAGTGCATATGTCCGATGAGGCGCTGAAGCTGCTCAGCGAAAATGGCTATGACCCGGTATACGGCGCGCGTCCATTGAAACGTGCCATCCAGCAACAGATAGAGAACCCGTTAGCTCAGCAAATCCTCTCTGGCGAGCTGGTTCCGGGGAAAACCGTCGAGCTGGTGGTGAAAGACGACCGTATCGTGGCAGTGCAGTAAGTCACAAAACGACAAAAACGGGCCCTCTGGGCTCGTTTTTGTTTAAAAACCAGGCAAGAATTAAAGTCCAAACGATGGTTTGGTTGAAAAGTGAGCGCTTGAATTGTTTTTTTGAATTTATGCTTGTCACTTCAGAATTACTCCCTATAATGCGCCTCCACTGACACGGAACAACGGCAAACAAGCCGCCGGGT
>NZ_JBEAIO010000036.1:0-86727 GCF_040065095.1 Klebsiella sp. CN_Kp091
TGCCTGTCACGCAGGGGGTCGCGGGTTCGAGTCCCGTCCGTTCCGCCACTTATTTATATTAAGCCTGCTATATTAGCGGGCTTAATAGCGAGAAAGATTTAGGGGCGTAGCTCAGTTGGTAGAGCACCGGTCTCCAAAACCGGGTGTCGCGAGTTCGAGTCTCTCCGCCCCTGCCATATATAATCCTTTGCTTCGGCAAAGGATTTTTTTTGTCTTTAATTTCTCCTCTTACTCTGCCTTTCCTGTTGTTTTGTCACTCCGTCCATGGAGTCAGATCGCTATTCCAGGATGCTGCTTTTCAGAATTTCGCGAATATGGGCCTGCTTATCGCTATTTTGTAGCCAGATGGCATACAGAGGACGTGAAAGCGTCGCGCTATCGGTCACCGTGTGCAGGCCGGTTTTCTGCTGTGCCCAACTAACGGGTAACCATGTACAACCATTCAGCGTACTGAGTTGCTGATAAGCCAGTTCTGCGGAACTCGTCGTCAACAGGGGTACATCATCGCTGCCGATCAAACCTACTTCGTTTTGCTGGAAATCCGGCCCCCATTCCAGTCGCAGATAGTTCAAATCATTCTTATTTTTTCCCGGTGCGGCACAATAGAGCGCCAGGGTGAAATGACCCAATAACTGGCTGCTTAATTCATCCATCTTCGGTGATTCAGTGGTGATCAGGAGATCGAGTTGGCGTTCATGCAACTGCTTAACTAATGACTGGCGCTGAGCTATCCGCGCCTCAAATTGCAGGTTATAGGGATCTTTGTATAGCGTTCCCAGCCAACCGTTTAACAGGCATTCCCATAGCGACGCGCTGGCGCCGATCGAAAATTCATTATGGCGAGAAGAGTGGGCGACCTCCTTACGCGCGGCCTGCCAGGTATTCATCAACGTTTCTGCATAGGGCAGGAGCTTTTCGCCGGCTGACGTCAGACGAATATTGTTACGATGGCGGGTGAATAAATTTACGCCCAGCTGGTTCTCCAACTGACGAATGCGGAAGCTAACCGCTGATTGTGTTAAATAAAGCGCTTCCGCTGCCCGGCCAAAGTGGCGAGTTCTGCTCACTTCAAGGAAAGTTTTGAGCAATTCCGTGTCCACACTCTTCTCCGCAAAATTATTTGTCGTGATGATTTAAATGTTTTGTTTGACGCTCTGTCAAGCGTAACTAATACTCCGCGCCATAAATAGCTCGGCCAAAGAATCAGGAGCGTGTAGGATGGCGGAAAGCTTTACGACGACTAATCGTTTTTTCGACAATAAAAATTATCCACGCGGGTTCTCCCGTCACGGTGATTTCACCATCAAAGAGGCGCAACTGCTTGAACGTCATGGTTACGCCTTTAATGAGCTGGAATTGGGTAAACGCGAGCCTGTTACCGAAGATGAAAAACAATTCGTTGCGGTATGCCACGGCGAACGTGAGCCGGTAACCGAAGCGGAACGCGTTTGGATTAAGTATATGGCGCGAATCAAACGTCCGAAGCGTTTTCATACTTTATCTGGCGGCAAGCCGCAGGTTGAAGGCGCTGAAGACTACACTGAAAGCGACGATTAAAAAAAGGGCGAAAGCCCTTTTTTTATGCCATCAGCGTCTGCAGGTGATTTAACATACGGTCGATAGCCCGGTAGCTTAGCGCCTCCTGCAAATGATGACGTTCGATATCCCTATCCTCATTCAGATCGGCGATAGTACGCGCAACTTTCAGTAAACGTTGCCATGCGCGGATTGAGAGCCCTAACGCTGAGAGCGTCTGTTCCAGCCATATCGCGTCGTCTTCTTTCAGCTTGCACCAGACTTTTATCTCCCCGCTATCCAGTTGTGCATTAAGTTTATTCTGCCGTGCGATCTGTCTGTCGCGCGCCGCGAATACCCGTAGACGAATGGTGGCGCTTCGCTCTTCGCCAACGCCACCCCGGCTTAATACGCCCGGTGGAGGAAGTGGAATCTCAAGCGAGAGATCGAAGCGGTCGAGAAATGGCCCTGACAATCGGCCCAGGTAGCGCAGGGTCTGTTCCGGTGTGGCCCGATTATGCTGACCCTGGTAATGTCCTGTTGGGCTGGGATTCATGGCGGCAATCAGCTGAAATCGCGCAGGATAGTCAATCTTAGCCCGAGTGCGGGAAAGATGAATTTTTCCTGATTCAATGGGCTCTCGTAGTGCATCCAGAACCCGACGCTCGAATTCAGGTAGTTCATCAAGAAACAGAATACCGTTATGCGCGAGAGAGATCTCTCCAGGGGCCGGGATTGAGCCGCCGCCGACCATCGCCGTTAGCGACGCGCTGTGGTGAGGGGCGCGAAAAGGCCGCCGACGCCACTGACGCGTGACGTAATGAGCATTGACGAGGCTGAGGATGGCCGCGCTTTCCAACGCTTCCTGGTTGCTTAGCGGCGGTAAAAGCCCCGGCAAACGGCTGGCGAGCATCGTCTTTCCTGTACCCGGTGGACCCATCAAGAGTAAATTGTGACCGCCCGCTGCGACTATCTCCAGCGCGCGTTTTCCCTGCTGTTGGCCAATGACATCGCCGAGATCGTCATAATCGTCGTCTCCCGCTGTTATTTCGCCTGCCGGCGGCTGCAGAGTATGTTTCCCTTCCAGAAACGCGCAGACTTCCTGCAGGTGCCTGGCCGTGAGGCACTCATTGCCGCCAATCAAGCCGACCTCTTCGGCGTTATCTCCAGCAACGACAATCTGCCTTCCGGCTTTTATCGCTTCCATGGCGCTGGATATTGCCCCAGGAACGCCGCGTAACGCGCCTGTAAGCGCCAATTCGCCAATAAACTCATACTGATTAAGTTTCGATGCGGCAAGCTGCTGCGAAGCGACCAGGAGCGCGAGAGCGATAGGTAAATCATATCTTCCACCCTCTTTCGGCAGATCGGCTGGCGCAAGGTTTATGGTTATCTTCTTTGCCGGATAGCTGTAGCCGCTGTTAATAATGGCGCTACGTACCCGATCGCGGGCTTCCTTTACCGTGGTTTCCGGCAGACCTACCATCGTCAAACCGGGGAGTCCGTTGCTGATATGGACTTCGACGGTAATTAGCGGCGCGCTGACCCCGAGCGCCGCGCGGGTATAGACAATTGCGAGTGACATAACGCCTCCTGAGCGGAATGATTATGTCTATTTCTGTGGTTTCATGAACCTATGAATGCTTAACTTTACGCTGCCTGTTCCAGACAATTGTCTGCAAAGTTTTGCATTTTCATTGTTTTCGGAGTGCGCGCGCAAATCCGTCATGACGCCGTTTTAATGCCGTAAAACACGGATGCAAAAGCGAGAATAAGCTGAATTTTTTTCATTTAATTTTTTTCTTTTTAAAAACAACTGGTTTAATAAAAATCGTTAGCAAGATCAGAAAATGGAACATAAAAAAATCTTGTGCTTAATGTGATGTCTGTGGTAACTCTTTAGGTATTCCTTCGAACAAGAAGCCAGAAAGAACAGAAAATGACAGCCCTTCTACGAGTGATTAGCCTGGTCGTGATTAGCGTGGTGGTGATTATTATCCCACCGTGCGGGGCTGCACTTGGACGAGGAAAGGCTTAGAAATCAAGCCTTAACGAACTAAGACCCCCGCACCGAAAGGTCCGGGGGTTTTTTTATAACTTAAAAAACATAAGCGAGGAGCAGAATATGGGTTTTAGCATAAAATTCTGTTTCTCCCGATCTATGACGGGGAAGTAACTATGAACGGGGCGCAGTGGGTGGTACATGCTTTGCGAACACAGGGTGTCGACACGGTATTTGGCTATCCGGGTGGCGCGATTATGCCGGTTTACGATGCTTTGTATGATGGCGGCGTGGAACACCTGCTGTGTCGGCACGAGCAAGGCGCCGCAATGGCCGCCATCGGTTATGCCCGCGCGACCGGCAAGACTGGAGTTTGCATCGCCACTTCCGGCCCTGGCGCCACCAACCTGATCACCGGTTTGGCTGACGCGTTACTTGATTCTGTGCCTGTTGTCGCCATCACCGGTCAAGTGGCGGCGCCGTTTATCGGCACCGATGCTTTTCAGGAAGTGGACGTTCTCGGTTTGTCGCTGGCCTGCACCAAACACAGTTTCCTCGTGCAGTCGTTGGAAGAGCTGCCGCGCGTGATCGCGGAAGCTTTCCAGGTGGCAAACTCAGGCCGTCCTGGCCCGGTACTGGTGGATATCCCTAAGGATATCCAACTGGCTAAAGGTGAATTAGATCCGCATTTCTCTACCGTTCCTGACGATGTTGAGTTCCCTCACACACAAGTCGAGCAGGCGTTAGCGATGCTTGCACAGTCCCATAAGCCGATGCTGTACGTGGGCGGCGGCGTCGGAATGGCGCAAGCGGTGCCGGCCGTGCGCGAATTTCTGGCGGTGACGCAGATGCCTGTCACCTGCACACTGAAAGGGTTGGGCGCCGTTGCCGCAGATTATCCCTATTATCTCGGCATGCTGGGTATGCACGGTACCAAGGCGGCAAACCTGGCAGTGCAGGAGTGCGATTTATTGATCGCCGTCGGCGCCCGTTTTGATGACCGGGTGACCGGCAAGCTGAATACCTTTGCCCCGCACGCCAAAGTTATCCATATGGATATTGACCCGGCCGAGCTGAACAAACTGCGCCAGGCGCACGTCGCTTTAACTGGAGATTTAAACGCCATGCTGCCAGCATTGCAGCAGCCGTTGGCCATTGATGCGTGGCGCGAGCACAACGCACAGCTGCGCGCGGAGCACGCCTGGCGTTACGATCATCCCGGCGAGGCAATCTACGCGCCGCTGTTGCTCAAGCAGCTTTCCGATCGCAAACCGACGGATTGCGTCGTGACGACCGATGTCGGCCAGCACCAAATGTGGTCGGCCCAGCACATGACCTATACCCGCCCGGAAAACTTCATCACTTCCAGCGGCCTCGGCACCATGGGTTTTGGTCTGCCGGCAGCCGTTGGCGCGCAGGTGGCTCGCCCGGACGATACGGTTATCTGTATCTCCGGCGATGGCTCTTTCATGATGAACGTGCAGGAGCTGGGCACCGTTAAACGTAAGCAGTTACCGTTGAAAATCGTGCTGCTGGATAACCAACGTTTAGGTATGGTTCGCCAGTGGCAGCAGCTGTTCTTCCAGGAGCGTTACAGCGAAACCACGCTTACCGATAATCCTGATTTTCTTACGCTGGCCAGCGCCTTTGGCATTCCAGGCCAGCACATCACCCGTAAAGACCAGGTTGAAGCGGCACTCGACACCATGCTTTCGAGCCAGGGGCCATACCTGCTTCATGTCTCAATCGATGAACTTGAGAATGTCTGGCCGTTGGTGCCGCCCGGCGCCAGTAATGCAGAAATGCTGGAGAAATTATCATGATGCAACATCAGGTCGCTTTACAGGCTCGCTTCAACCCCGAAACCTTAGAACGCGTGCTGCGCGTGGTGCGCCATCGCGGTTTTCAAATCTGCTCAATGAATATGGAAACCGCGTCGGATGCGCAAAACATAAATATCGAACTGACCGTTGCCAGTCAGCGGCCCGTCGAATTACTGTTTAGTCAGTTACGCAAACTGGTCGACGTCGCCTGCGTCGAGATCCAGCAACCCACATCACAACAAATCCGCGCCTGAGCGCAGAGGAATAAAAAAAATGACGACGAAGAAAGCTGATTACATTTGGTTCAATGGCGAGATGACCCCATGGGGCGAGGCGAAAGTACACGTCATGTCCCACGCGTTGCACTACGGGACTTCGGTATTCGAAGGTATCCGCTGCTACGATTCTCACAAAGGGCCAGTGGTGTTCCGCCATCGTGAACACATGCAGCGTCTGCATGATTCAGCCAAAATCTACCGTTTCCCGGTTTCTCAGAGCGTTGACGAGCTGATGGAAGCCTGCCGCGAAGTTATTCGTACCAATAAACTGACCAGCGCTTATATCCGTCCGCTGGTGTTTGTTGGCGATGTTGGCATGGGCGTTAACCCGCCGGACGGTTACAAAACCGACGTTATCATCGCGGCGTTCCCGTGGGGTGCATACCTTGGCGCAGAAGCGCTGGAGCAGGGGATCGATGCGATGGTTTCTTCCTGGAACCGCGCGGCGCCTAACACCATCCCAACCGCAGCGAAAGCGGGCGGCAACTATCTCTCCTCTCTGCTGGTCGGCAGCGAAGCGCGTCGTCACGGTTATCAGGAAGGTATCGCGCTGGACGTTAACGGCTATATCTCCGAAGGCGCAGGCGAAAACCTGTTTGAGGTGAAAGATGGCGTGCTGTTTACTCCGCCGTTTACCTCTTCCGCGCTGCCGGGTATCACCCGCGACGCCATCATCAAACTGGCGAAAGATCTCGGTATCGAAGTCCGCGAGCAGGTGCTGTCCCGCGAATCTCTGTACCTGGCGGATGAAGTGTTCATGTCCGGTACCGCTGCGGAAATCACGCCGGTACGCAGCGTTGACGGTATCCAGGTCGGCGCAGGCCGCCGCGGCCCGGTGACCAAACGCATTCAGGAAGCCTTCTTTGGCCTCTTCACCGGTGAAACGGAAGATAAATGGGGCTGGCTGGATCCGGTAAGTAAGTGATTAAAAATGGGACGGCACGCACCGTCCCATTGCATAAACAGAGATGGGAGTAAAAAGAGCATGCCTAAGTACCGTTCCGCCACCACCACACATGGCCGCAATATGGCGGGCGCCCGCGCGCTGTGGCGCGCAACCGGGATGACCGATGCCGATTTCGGCAAACCGATCATCGCCGTTGTTAACTCCTTTACCCAGTTTGTACCTGGGCACGTGCATCTGCGCGATCTCGGCAAACTGGTTGCCGAGCAAATTGAAGCTGCGGGCGGCGTCGCTAAAGAATTCAACACCATCGCAGTGGATGATGGGATCGCCATGGGTCACGGGGGTATGCTCTATTCACTGCCATCCCGCGAGCTCATCGCCGATTCAGTCGAGTACATGGTTAACGCCCACTGCGCCGATGCCATGGTTTGTATCTCCAACTGCGACAAAATCACCCCGGGGATGCTGATGGCCTCCCTGCGTTTGAATATTCCGGTAATCTTTGTTTCCGGCGGCCCGATGGAAGCCGGGAAAACCAAGCTGTCTGACAAAATCATCAAGTTGGATCTGGTTGATGCCATGATTCAGGGGGCAGACCCGAAAGTCTCTGACGATCAAAGCGAACAGGTGGAGCGTTCCGCCTGTCCGACCTGCGGTTCGTGCTCGGGGATGTTCACCGCGAACTCAATGAACTGTCTGACCGAAGCATTAGGCTTGTCGCAGCCGGGTAATGGTTCTCTGCTGGCGACCCATGCCGACCGTAAAGCGCTGTTCCTCAACGCCGGTAAACGTATCGTTGAACTGACCAAACGCTACTACGAGCAGGACGACGCCTCCGCGCTGCCGCGCAATATCGCCAGCAAGGCGGCATTTGAAAACGCCATGACTCTCGATATCGCAATGGGCGGCTCAACCAATACCGTTCTGCATCTGCTGGCGGCGGCGCAGGAAGCCGAAATCGACTTCACCATGAGTGATATCGACAAGCTGTCCCGCAAAGTGCCGCAGCTGTGTAAAGTGGCGCCGAGTACGCAGAAATACCATATGGAAGACGTGCATCGCGCCGGCGGCGTGCTGGGGATCCTCGGCGAGCTGGATCGCGCGGGGTTACTCAACCGCGATGTTAAAAACGTTCTTGGCCTGACGCTGCCGCAGACCCTGGAACAGTACGATGTGATGGTGACTCAGGACGACGCGGTGAAAAAAATGTTCCGCGCCGGCCCGGCGGGGATCCGTACCACCCAGGCGTTCTCGCAGGATTGCCGCTGGGATACGCTGGATGACGATCGCGCCGAGGGATGTATCCGTTCTCTGGAGCATGCCTACAGTAAAGACGGTGGCCTGGCGGTCCTGTACGGCAACTTTGCCGAAAACGGCTGTATCGTCAAAACCGCCGGCGTGGACGATAGCATCCTGAAATTTACCGGCCCGGCGAAAGTTTATGAAAGCCAGGATGAAGCGGTTGAGGCCATCCTCGGCGGCAAAGTCGTGGAAGGCGACGTCGTGGTTATTCGCTATGAAGGGCCTAAAGGCGGGCCGGGAATGCAGGAGATGCTCTATCCGACCACTTTCCTGAAGTCCATGGGGCTTGGCAAAGCGTGCGCGTTGATCACCGATGGCCGTTTCTCCGGCGGCACCTCCGGGCTTTCCATCGGCCACGTATCGCCGGAAGCGGCGAGCGGCGGCAACATCGCGATCATCGAAGATGGCGACATGATTGCTATCGATATTCCTAACCGCGGTATTCAGCTGCAGCTCAGCGATGCCGAAATCGCCGCCCGTCGCGAAGCGCAAGAAGCGCGTGGCGATAAGGCGTGGACGCCGAAAGACCGCGAGCGCCAGGTCTCCTTCGCGCTGCGCGCTTATGCCAGCCTCGCGACCAGTGCCGACAAGGGCGCCGTGCGCGATAAATCAAAACTTGGGGGTTAATCATGGCCGAATCGCAACCCCTATCCGCCGCCCCTGAGGGGGCGGAGTATCTCCGGGCGGTACTGCGCGCGCCGGTTTATGAAGCGGTGCAGAAAACGCCGCTGCAAAAAATGGATAAGCTCTCTTCGCGGCTGGATAACGTGATTCTGGTGAAACGCGAAGACCGCCAGCCGGTGCATAGCTTTAAGCTGCGCGGCGCTTACGCGATGATGTCCGGCCTGACGGCGGAACAAAAATCAAATGGCGTGATCACCGCTTCGGCGGGTAATCATGCGCAGGGCGTGGCGTTTTCCGCATCCCGGCTGGGTGTTAAGGCGCTGATCGTGATGCCGGTAGCGACCGCCGATATCAAAGTCGATGCCGTTCGCGGCTTCGGCGGCGAAGTGCTGCTGTACGGCGCCAACTTTGACGAAGCTAAGGCCCGCGCGATTGAGCTGGCGCAGCAGCAAGGTTTTACCTGGGTGCCGCCGTTCGATCACCCGATGGTGATCGCCGGTCAGGGAACGCTGGCGCTGGAGCTGCTGCAGCAGGATGCCCACATTGACCGCGTATTCGTCCCTGTTGGAGGCGGCGGTCTGGCGGCAGGCGTGGCGGTGCTGATCAAGCAGCTGATGCCGCAGATTAAAGTGATAGCGGTGGAAGCGGAAGATTCGGCGTGTCTGAAAGCGGCGCTGGATGCCGGTCATCCGGTGGATCTACCGCGCGTCGGTTTGTTTGCTGAAGGCGTGGCGGTGAAGCGCATCGGCGATGAAACGTTCCGTTTATGCCAGGAGTATCTGGACGATATCATCACCGTCGATAGCGATGCTATCTGCGCGGCGATGAAAGATCTGTTCGAAGATGTGCGGGCGGTGGCGGAGCCTTCCGGCGCGCTGGCGCTGGCGGGGATGAAAAAGTATGTCGCCCAGCATAACATCCGCGGTGAGCGTCTGGCTCACATCCTGTCCGGCGCCAACGTCAACTTCCACGGACTACGCTACGTTTCTGAGCGTTGCGAGCTCGGGGAACAGCGCGAAGCGCTGCTGGCGGTGACGATACCGGAAGAGAAAGGCAGCTTCCTTAAGTTCTGTCAGCTACTGGGCGGCCGTTCGGTCACCGAGTTCAACTACCGTTTTGCCGATGCCAAAGATGCCTGTATTTTCGTTGGCGTGCGGCTGAGCCGCGGGTTGGATGAGCGCAAAGAGATCCTCGAGCTGCTAAGCGAAGGCGGATACAGCGTAGTCGATCTTTCCGATGACGAAATGGCGAAGCTGCACGTGCGCTATATGGTCGGCGGACGTCCGTCTAAACCGCTGCAGGAGCGCCTGTTTAGCTTCGAATTCCCGGAATCACCTGGCGCGCTGCTTAAGTTTCTGCACACCCTCGGCACCCACTGGAATATTTCGCTGTTCCACTATCGCAGCCACGGCACCGATTTTGGCCGCGTTCTGGCGGCGTTTGAGCTTGGCGAGCATGAGCCAGACTTCGAAACCCGTCTTAATGAACTGGGCTACGAGTGTCATGACGAAACCCATAACCCGGCGTTCCGCTTTTTCCTTGCGGGCTAGTGGTTAGGCAGTATTTTCCAGAACGCATCAATAAGCGGCTCATACAGCCGCTTTTTTTGTGCACAGACGCCCAGCTCAAATGGCGTTTTCTCATCGCTGCGATCGAGGATCATCACGCGATTACGCACCGGCTCGGGGCTGTTTTCCAGCACCACTTCCGGCAGTAGCGCCACGCCGCAGCCGAGGGCGACCATCGATACCATGGCTTCATGGCCGCCGACGGTGGCGTAAATGGATGGATTGCTGATTTTATGGCGGCGGAACCACAGCTCGATGCGGCGGCGCACCGGCCCCTGATCGGCCATGATAAACGGTACCGTTGCCCAGTCAGGATGTTCGACCGACACCTGATTGCGCACCGGGCAGGGTAACGCCGGGGCAATCAGCACTACCGCAAGATTTTCCAGCATCGAAAACGCCACCGAGCCCGGCAGCGTCTCCGGCTTACCGGCAATGGCCAGATCGGCTTCTCCAGTGACCACTTTTTCCATCGCATCAGCGGCATCGCCAGTCGATAACTTTATCTCTACTGAGGGATGCGCGGCGCGAAAGCGGTCGAGAATCGGCGGCAGATGGCTGTAAGCGGCGGTCACGGAGCAGAAAATATGTAGCTCGCCGGAGAGCGACGGCCCCTGCTGGTCGATGGCGTGACGCAGTTGCTGATACTGCAGTAAAGTCTGCTGGGCAAAGGTGCGAAGTTCTTCGCCAGCCTCGGTTAGGGTCACGGTGCGATTATCGCGAACGAACAGCGGCTGGCCGAGGTCCTCTTCGAGGCGTTGAATCTGCCGCGAAAGCGTCGAGGGACTAACGTGCATAGCCCGCGCGCTGCGGCCAAAATGGCGGCTTTCCGCCAGATGCAGAAAGGTTTTCAGATCGCGTAAATCCATGGCTCAATCCCCTGAGAATAACGTTGCAGTTATTGCAATGTGATGTTGTGAATATATCAATTTTCGCAACGAAATTCCTGTCATATAGTGGGTTCATTCTCGCAAAACGCGAACCGAACAATAAGCACGACAACACAACATCACGAGGTATCACCATGGCTAACTACTTCAACACACTGAATCTGCGCCAGCAGCTGGCTCAGCTGGGCAAATGCCGCTTTATGGGGCGCGATGAATTTGCCGATGGCGCAAGCTATCTTCAGGGTAAAAAAGTAGTCATCGTCGGCTGTGGCGCGCAGGGCCTGAACCAGGGGCTGAACATGCGTGACTCCGGCCTGGATATCTCCTATGCGCTGCGTAAAGAAGCGATCGCCGAGAAGCGCGCATCCTGGCGTAAAGCGACCGAAAACGGCTTCAAAGTGGGTACCTATGAAGAGCTGATCCCGCAGGCTGACCTGGTCGTCAACCTGACTCCGGACAAACAGCACTCTGACGTTGTGCGTTCCGTACAGCCGCTGATGAAAGACGGCGCGGCGCTGGGTTACTCCCACGGCTTCAACATTGTTGAAGTGGGCGAGCAGATCCGCAAAGACATCACCGTGGTGATGGTGGCGCCGAAGTGCCCGGGTACCGAAGTTCGTGAAGAGTACAAACGCGGTTTCGGCGTGCCGACGCTTATCGCTGTACACCCGGAAAACGATCCGAAAGGCGAAGGTATGGCCATTGCTAAAGCGTGGGCAGCGGCGACCGGCGGCCATCGTGCGGGCGTTCTGGAATCCTCCTTCGTGGCGGAAGTAAAATCTGACCTGATGGGCGAACAGACCATCCTCTGCGGTATGCTGCAGGCGGGTTCTCTGCTGTGCTTCGACAAGCTGGTGGCTGAAGGTACCGATCCGGCCTACGCGGAAAAACTGATTCAGTTCGGTTGGGAAACCATCACCGAAGCGCTGAAGCAAGGCGGCATCACCCTGATGATGGATCGCCTGTCTAATCCGGCGAAACTGCGTGCTTACGCGCTGTCAGAACAGCTGAAAGAGATCATGGCGCCGCTGTTCCAGAAACATATGGATGACATCATCTCCGGCGAATTCTCTTCCGGTATGATGGCTGACTGGGCGAACGACGACAAAAAACTGCTGACCTGGCGTGAAGAGACCGGTAAAACCGCGTTCGAAACCGCGCCGCAGTATGAAGGTAAAATCGGCGAGCAGGAGTACTTCGATAAAGGCGTTCTGATGATTGCAATGGTGAAAGCGGGCGTTGAACTGGCCTTCGAAACCATGGTTGATTCCGGCATCATCGAAGAGTCCGCTTACTACGAATCACTGCACGAACTGCCGCTTATCGCCAACACTATCGCCCGTAAGCGTCTGTATGAAATGAACGTGGTTATCTCCGATACCGCGGAGTACGGTAACTACCTGTTCTCTTATGCTTGCGTACCGCTGCTGAAAGAGTTCATGACTACCCTGCAGACCGGCGACCTGGGTAAAGCGATTGCCGAAGGCGCGGTAGATAACGCTCAGCTGCGCGACGTGAACGAAGCGATTCGCAGCCACGCTATCGAAGCGGTGGGTAAAAAACTGCGCGGTTATATGACCGATATGAAGCGTATCGCGGTTGCCGGCTGATAAAACAAAAGGTGCGGGCGGATGCCCTCACCCCAACCCTCTCCCACAGGGAGAGGGGGCAAACATTAAAGGCCTTCTCTTTGAGAAGGCCTTTAATGTTTATTTCCGGTACAGCACTTTGATGATGTGGTAACCGAACTGGGTATGCAGCGGGCCGGTTGGCTCCAGTTCAGGGCAGGAGAAGACCACTTTATCGAATGCCGGAACCATCTGGCCCTGGCGGAATTCGCCCAGATCGCCGCCGCGTTTTCCTGACGGGCAGATAGAGTGTTTTTTCGCCAGCTTGCCGAAGTCGGCGCCGTTTTTGAGCTGCTCAAGCAGATCGAGAGCCAGTTTCTCTTCTTTTACCAGAATATGCAGTGCTGCCGCTGTTTTAGCCATGATTGCGCCTTGATTGAGTTGGGATAAATCAGGGCGCCATAGTAACACGCGCTAGCGGCGATACAGCACCTTGATGATATGGTAGCCAAATTTGGTGTGTACCGGGCCATAGGGTTTGAGCAGCGGACAGCTGAACACGGCTTTATCAAACGGAGCGACCATCGCGCCCTGCTGGAACTCCCCCAGATCGCCGCCATGACGTCCGGACGGACATTTTGAGTAGCGCTTCGCCAGATGATCGAAGCTGACGCCTCGTTCCAGCTTGGCGAGGATCTCGTGTGCCAGTTTTTCTTCTTTGACCAGAATATGCAGGGCCGCTGCGCTTTTTGCCATAACCGGAGCCTCAGGATAAATTGCGTGGCTGACACTTTACCATCAGCCGGTAAATCTCAGCCTCGCTTTCTGCTACAATCCACACCCCGTTCGAAGATTGAGCAATATTCCCATGCGTTTAAACCCTGGCCAACAACAAGCCGTCGAATTCGTTACCGGACCGTGCCTGGTGCTGGCGGGCGCCGGTTCCGGTAAGACCCGCGTTATTACGAATAAAATCGCCCACCTGATCCGCGGCTGCGGTTATCAGGCGCGCCATATCGCGGCCGTCACCTTTACTAACAAGGCCGCGCGCGAAATGAAAGAGCGCGTCGGGCAAACGCTGGGGCGTAAAGAGGCGCGCGGGCTGATGATTTCCACCTTCCACACCCTGGGGCTGGATATCATCAAACGTGAATACGCCGCGCTGGGAATGAAATCTAACTTTTCCTTGTTCGATGATACTGACCAGGTCGCGCTGCTGAAAGAGCTCACCGAAGGGTTGATCGAAGATGACAAAGTGGTGTTGCAGCAGCTGATCTCGACGATCTCCAACTGGAAAAACGATCTGAAAACGCCGGCGCAGGCGGCGGCTGGCGCGAAAGGCGAACGGGACCGCATCTTCGCCCACTGCTATGGCCTCTATGATGCGCATATGAAGGCCTGTAACGTCCTCGATTTTGACGATCTTATCCTGCTGCCGACGCTGCTGCTGCAGCGTAATGAAGAGGTGCGCGAACGCTGGCAGAACAAGATCCGTTACCTGCTGGTGGATGAGTATCAGGATACCAACACCAGCCAGTATGAGCTGGTGAAGCTGCTGGTGGGGCAGCGCGCGCGCTTTACCGTGGTGGGTGATGATGACCAGTCGATCTACTCGTGGCGCGGCGCGCGGCCGCAAAACCTGGTACTACTGAGCCAGGATTTTCCGGCGCTGCAGGTGATCAAGCTTGAACAGAACTACCGTTCATCAGGGCGTATTCTGAAGGCCGCCAACATTTTGATCGCCAATAATCCGCACGTCTTTGAAAAGCGGTTGTTCTCTGAACTAGGCTACGGGGCTGAACTGAAGGTGCTCTCCGCTAACAATGAAGATCATGAAGCGGAACGCGTCGCAGGCGAACTGATTGCTCACCACTTTATTAATAAAACCAACTACAAAGATTACGCCATCCTTTATCGCGGCAATCACCAGTCGCGGGTCTTTGAAAAGATGCTGATGCAGAACCGTATCCCGTACAAAATCTCGGGCGGCACGTCGTTCTTCTCGCGTCCGGAAATTAAAGATCTGTTGGCCTATCTGCGCGTACTCACCAACCCGGATGACGACAGCGCCTTCCTGCGTATCGTCAATACGCCAAAGCGAGAGATTGGCCCGGCGACATTGCAAAAGCTGGGCGAATGGGCGATGAGCCGCAATAAAGGCTTATTCACCGCCAGCTTTGATATGGGATTAAGCCAAACGCTGACCGGGCGCGGGTATGAATCCCTCACTCGTTTCACCCACTGGCTGCGGGAAATTCAGCAATTGACCGAGCGTGAACCGGTCAATGCCGTGCGGGATTTAATTCGTGGGATTGATTATGAGTCCTGGCTATATGAAACCTCGCCGAGCCCGAAAGCCGCGGAAATGCGGATGAAAAACGTCAACCAGCTGTTCACTTGGATGACTGAAATGCTGGAAGGCAGTGAGATAGACGAGCCGATGACGCTGACGCAGGTGGTTACCCGCTTTACCCTGCGCGATATGATGGAACGCGGCGAATCGGATGAAGAGCTGGATCAGGTGCAGTTGATGACCCTGCATGCCTCAAAAGGGCTGGAGTTCCCCTATGTTTACCTGGTGGGAATGGAAGAGGGATTGCTACCGCATCAGAGCAGCATCGATGAAGATAACGTCGATGAAGAACGGCGACTGGCCTATGTGGGTATCACCCGCGCGCAGAAAGAGTTGACCTTTACGCTCTGTAAGGAGCGTCGTCAGTATGGCGAGCTGGTGCGCCCGGAGCCGAGCCGTTTTCTGCTTGAGCTCCCGCAAGACGATCTGATTTGGGAGCAGGAACGGAAAGTCATCTCTGCGGAAGAACGTATGCATAAAGGCCAGGCCAACGTCGCGAATATTAAGGCGATGCTGGCGAAGGCGAAAAAGGGCTAACGCTTCAGGCGACAAACTGCTGCCAGGCGGTGGAAAATGGCATCACCAGCAGCAGCGACGGCAGCATGTTGGCGGTGGGGAAATGGCGAATACCGCAAAGCCGAAAACCGGTCGCCAGCATAATAATACCGCCGCAGGCAGTAAAATCAGCGATCATCGATGGGCTTATCAGCGTCATAATAAACGTGGCGGCGAAGAACAGAATCACGAAGATGATCAGCTGGGGAATAAAAATCGCGGTGATAATGTAGCCCAGCGTGGATGCGAAAATAGCGGCGGTGAAAAAGTCGAGTATCGACTTGGTCAGTAGAATGGTCGGGTCGCCGGTCATCCCTTCGGTTAGGGCGCCAAAAATACCGGTACCGCTAGCGCAGAACAGGATCAGCACCGCGATAAACTGGTTCATAAAATCTCCGCCTTCTACACCAGCGTTGTTTTGGCCTGGAAAAATGCGCTCGATGGGCGTGCGTAGTTTGGTGCCCGCCCGCTCAATCCACTTCTCAATATTCAACAGGCCGCCAATAATCGTGCCGATGATAACGGCCAGCGCAATGGGCGGCAGATTGATCAGTTTGTTAAGGAAGAACACGCCCATACTGATAGAGATTAACCCGGAAATAAGCGGTAGCGTTTTCTTAAAGTGGTCCGGGATAAATCGGTTGAGCGAGGCGCCTGCAATTGCGCCAACGAGTAATGAACCGCTGCAAACAAAAATACCTATCGGCATACTATATTCTCCCTGTAATAAAATCAGGGCCTGAAATCAGACCCTGAAGCGTGTTTTTTAAATTATTTGATATTAAAAACGCGGCTGGCATTGCCCCAGGCTATTTTATCTTTTAGCCCTGTTTCCATCTCCAATGGATCAAACCAGTCGCAGGCCTGATGAATATCTTCATACGGATAATCGACGGAGAACATCACGCGATCGGCACCCATCACTTCAATCGCATTATTTAGCGAGTGAGTATTAAAATGACCGCTGGTGGTGACAATAAAGTTATTTTGCAGATAGTGCATTAACGGTTTTTCCGCCTTGCCCAAACCGCAGCCGAAACGCTGACGATAGAGACGATGTTGAGTGCGCGGCAGCATGTGTACCAGCCCTTCACCGAGGTGTCCCAGCACCAGATTAAGGTTTGGATAACGGTCGAACAGGCCGCTCATCATCAGGCGAATGGCATGAACGGCGGTTTCCTGCGCAAAGCCCCAGGCGGAACCGATCAGGCTTTCGTAACCGGTATAAATACCGCGAGCCGGGCCTTCCAGCGGTTCACGCGGATGCAGGTACACCGGCACGTTTAACTCGTTAACTTTATCCCAAAATACCAACATGGATTCATCATCAAGATACAGGCCATGTTCGTTATCTTTGACGTTGGTATAGCCGTTAATCAACGCGCCTTTCATGCCCAGTTTTTTCACCGCGCGCTCCAGCTCTTCCGCCGCCGCTTCCGGGTTTTGTAACGCCAGCGTGGCGAAAGCGCTAAATTTATCCGGATTCGGTTTTACATAATTATCAACGATAAAGTCGTTAGTGTCGCGAGCGAAAGAGACCGCTTTGGCTTTATCTAAAATAGATTGCGCGCCGGGTGAAGTCAGAGAAAGAATTACGTGGTCAATATTACGTTGCGCCATCTCTTCGAGCTGAATACTGCGGTCTAGCAGGCGGCGTTCAACATCTTGCATATATTCGCTACCGTTACGGTTAGCTTCGCCGGTCGAATCCCACAAACGATTATTTTCAGGGGTGGATACATGTTCTTCTAAAGCGATTTTTCCGCGCATGATAAGTTCCTTTATTTATTCTATCGATATGAACTGATGCGAGGAGATTAAAATGTTTGACGTATTGACAGCAATAAACCAAATAGAATACGGCGTATCAGTAATACTAATACAGCCGATTCTTTTATGATTTAAATGCTAATAGAACCGCCAGAGGCGGCAAGGCCTACAATCTGCGTGCGCAGCCAGATATGCCCTGGGTCGCGGTGCAGGCGCTGGTGCCAGACCTGGCGAATCGCGATGTTAGCCAGTGAGAAAGGCAGCGGCCAGCTGCGGCAGGGGTAACGTCTGGTGATGTGGCGCGCCAGCTGTTCCGGCACCACCGCGATCATCTCGCTGCCGGCAACCAGCTCGCCTGCGCCTAAAAAGCTGGGCAGCGTCAATGCGATGCGTCGCGGCATACTGTGTTCCGCGAGCAGTTTATCAATATCACCGTGGGCGGTGCCGTTGACGCGAACCGCAAGATGCTTTTCCTGACGCCAGTCTTCGGCGCTGAAATGATGACGAATGCG
Organism: Klebsiella sp. CN_Kp091; assembly: GCF_040065095.1. Classification (NCBI taxonomy): domain Bacteria; kingdom Pseudomonadati; phylum Pseudomonadota; class Gammaproteobacteria; order Enterobacterales; family Enterobacteriaceae; genus Klebsiella; species Klebsiella sp. CN_Kp091. The sequence continues at coordinate 17,668 of NZ_JBEAIO010000036.1, forward strand.
CGGGTGATTGTCCGCTGCCAGACAAACATACGATTGATCGAACAGATGCTGCTGATAGACGCTATCCGGCAACTGGGTAAGATACCCGATCGCCAAATCACATTTCCCGGATTCCAGCGCGCTAAGCGTTTGATCGTCAATATTCAGCACCGTAAAGGTGATGTCGCTGGCTTCCAGCCGTTGGATCTGGCTTTGCAGCAAAGGAAGAAGCGTCATCTGGCTGATATCGGTCATGCCGATGGTGAAGTTACGGTTGCTCTCTTGTGGGATAAATTCCGGCTTAGCCGCCAGATCGGTATCGGCCAATTGCAGCAGAGTAAAAATAGTGGGGGCGATAGCGTCCGCGCGCGGCGTTGGCGCCATTCGTTGACCAACGCGCACAAATAGCGGGTCGTCAAAGTGCTCGCGTAGCTTTTTTAGCAGCAGGCTTCCGGTTGGCTGGCTGATATCAAGCGCTTCCGCCGCCGGAGAGACATTCCCCAAACGGTAGAGCGCGGAGAAAAAGCGTAGTGATTTGAAATCCAGTTCTTCCCGCATGCGCCCTCCTGGCCGGAAATTACCTCGCCGCGTCGTCGTTGATCAGCAGCGCCCAGTGGACATAGCTTTGCCACTGGCACTCTTGCTCGACCATTTCCCGGCCCAGCGGATGTTCTTCCAGCCAGTCATCCGGCAGCGTCAGCGTCAGTTTTTCGTCGTCGGCGGTAAGCTGAATGGTTGGCAGGAGATCGTCGCGCCGGCGGCTGGCAAACAGAATCGCCAGTCGCTGCAGGCGACACAGATGTTCGGCAACGCGCGGCGGTACCGCGTTTTGCTGATGGAGCGAAGAAAGGTCGATGGCGTTAGTCTGGTTGAGCAGCAGCGTGGCGATGAGCTTCTTTTGCGCCGGGGTGAAGCCGGGTAGGTCGAGGTTATTGACCAGATAGGCGGCGTGCTGCGGCGCGCGTTTAAAATCAACGCTCAGGCCAATTTCATGTAGCGCGCAGGCGCTGACGAGTAAATCGCGGCTAAGCGGATCCAGCTCCCAGCCGCTTTCCAGTTGATCCACCAGATGGGTGGCCAGATTAGCCACCCGCTGCGCCTGTTCGGTATCGATCATAAAGCGCCGCTGAATATTACGCAGCGTGCGGCTACGAATATCCTGATCGACAGAAAGGTGCAACATGCCGTAGACCAGCCCTTCGCGTAAGGCGCCGCCAGCCAGCGTCATGCACTGAATATTCAGTTCGCTAAAGATAGCAATCAGAATGGCAAGGCCGCTCGGAAAAACCAGGGCGCGTTCGAGCGTCAGCCCTTCGATTTCCAGCTCTTCGAGTCGGCCGCACTGGATGGCGCGCTGCTTAAGCTGCTGTAGCTTGCTGAGGGTGATGCGCTCATCCATTCCCTGCGCCATCATAATTTCCTGCAGCGCCTGCACGGTGCCTGAAGCGCCGACGCACACTTTCCAGCCGTGATAACGCAGGACATCGGCGATCGGACGCAGCACATCGCGCGCCGCCGCTTCAGCGAGATCGAAGTTTTCTTTAGTCAGACTACGGTCGGAGAAGTAGCGTTCAAGCCAGGTGACGCAGCCCATCGACAGGCTGAACAGCGAGGTGGTTTGCGCGCCGGTGCCGGTCACCAGTTCAGTACTGGCGCCGCCGATATCCACCACCAGACGCTGATCGGCGCCGCCGGTGGTATGGGCTACGCCCTGGTAGATTAGGCGGGCTTCTTCTTCACCGCTAATCACCTGGACGGGGCAACCGAGGATTTCCTGCGCTTTCGCCAGAAACTCGCCGGCGTTGACCGCCAGACGCAGGGTGGCGGTGGCGACGACGCGAATTTGCGCCGAAGGAATATCCTGCAAACGCTCTGCAAACAGGCGTAAGCACTGCCAGCCGCGCTCCATCGCTTCCGCGGAGAGCGCATTATCGCTATTCAGGCCAGCGGCCAGACGCACCTTGCGCTTAATGCGGCTCAGCGTTTGAATACTGCCTGCCACCTCGCGCACCACCAACATATGAAAACTATTGGAGCCAAGGTCGATGGCGGCATACAGCGAGGTGGAACTCATACTCTTCATCTTTCAGGCGGCTCCTGTGTCGACTGGGCTTCGTTGCCCATTCCACTTATCTGAACGCGTTGCCCGGGATTATCTCCGTGGCGCATCCTGAAAGATTTCGCGTATGGCATAGATGTTAACCTGAACGACGACGATTGCGTGGCGGGCCATTACGGCGCGGGCCATTACCTGGGCGGGTACGCGTCAAACGCAACGGCTTCGGTAAATCGGTCATCAGCGCGTCCGGATTGTACTTGCTGACCGGGATCGAATGGCCGATATAGGTTTCGATTGCCGGCAGATTCAGTGCGTACTCTTCGCAGGCCAGACTGATGGAGTGTCCGCTGGCGCCCGCGCGGCCGGTACGGCCGATACGGTGGACATAGTCTTCGCAGTCATCCGGCAGGTCATAGTTAAAGACATGAGTGACGGCGGGGATATGCAGACCGCGAGCGGCTACGTCGGTCGCAACCAGAATATCGAGATCGCCGCGGGTGAACTCTTCGAGAATACGCAGGCGTTTTTTCTGCGCTACGTCGCCGGTCAGCAGGCCAACGCGATGCCCATCTGCCGCCAGATGGCCCCAGATATCTTCACAACGATGCTTGGTGTTGGCGAAAACAATAGCGCGGTCAGGCCATTCTTCTTCCAGCAGCGTCTGCAGCAGGCGCATTTTTTCGTCGTTGGAAGGGTAGAACAACTCTTCTTTAATGCGGTGGCCGGTTTTCTGTTCCGGTTCGACTTCAACGTACTCGGCGTTGTTCATTTGTTCGAACGCCAGTTCGCGTACGCGGTAAGACAGCGTGGCGGAGAACAGCATGTTCAGGCGCTGAGTGGCCGGCGGCATGCGGCGGAATAGCCAGCGGATATCTTTAATAAAGCCGAGATCGTACATGCGATCGGCTTCGTCCAGCACGACAACCTGAATGGCGCCGAGATTAATGTGGTTTTGTTTAGCGTAATCGATAAGGCGACCGGTGGTGCCGATCAGAATATCAACGCCGCTTTCCAGTACTTTCAGCTGCTTATCGTAGCCGTCGCCGCCATAAGCCAGACCGAGCTTCAGGCCGGTCGCCTGCGCCAGCGGTTCGGCGTCAGCGTGAATCTGTACCGCCAGCTCGCGCGTCGGCGCCATGATCAGCGCGCGCGGTTGGTTAACCTGGCGGTCTGCGATGGCCGGGTGAGAGAGAAGATAATGAAACGTTGACGTCAGAAACGCCATCGTTTTACCGGTACCGGTTTGCGCCTGCCCGGCGACATCGCGGCCTTCCAGCGTGAGCGGAAGGGCGAGAGCCTGAATGGGTGTGCAATTATGAAACCCTTTTTTTTCAAGGGCTTCGACAACTGCCGGGTGCAGGGCGAAGTCGGAAAACTTCTGTTCTGTCAAATGTGTTTTGCTCATAGTGTGGTAGAATATCAGCTAACTATTGCATTAAGAAAGCGTATCCGGTGAAATAACGTCAACCTTTCGTTGGCGATATACGAAATTATTCAAGGTGCGTCTCCGGCTACTGAATGGATCCCGGAAAGCTTAGACTACTAAGCGCAACGGGGGCGGTAAATCTGCCGCAGGTTGATTTGCAGACAGTGCGCTTAAGCATCGGCGGTGGTGGTCCATGGTGGATCCATTCCCGCAGGTAGCTTATAAAAGAGGCATCCTGAAGAATAGCGTGCATAACGTAGCATCAACACGTCGTTGATGACTGCGACACCAACACACCAGGCTTATTCCTGTGGAGTTATATATGAGCGATAAAATTATTCACCTGACTGACGACAGTTTTGACACGGACGTACTCAAGGCTGACGGGCTGACCCTCGTCGATTTCTGGGCAGAGTGGTGTGGTCCGTGCAAAATGATCGCCCCGATTCTGGATGAGATCGCTGAAGAGTATCAAGGCAAACTGACCGTGGCTAAACTGAACATCGATCAGAACCCGGGCACGGCGCCGAAGTACGGCATCCGCGGCATCCCGACGCTGCTGCTGTTCAAGAACGGCGAAGTCGCGGCGACTAAAGTCGGCGCGCTGTCCAAAGGCCAACTGAAAGAGTTCCTCGACGCCAACCTGGCGTAATCGGTTTGCCATTCCGGCGTCCGGATTCCTATTTTTTGTGGAACTCTGGACGCCCGGCCTGAGTCGTGCTAAGTTAATTCCAGACTTCGTTTTAAACATACCTATTGTTTGAATCTTGTTTTACCCAAAGCGTCCCGCAGACTATGCGCGTGAGGCTAATAATTCCGGGCTTATCACTCATTCCGTCTTGTCGTTTCAGTTCTGCGTTCTTTCCTGTGACCAGGCAACGTACAGACACGAGATGAAGCCGCTAACAGGCATGGATGTTCCTGCCATACCATTCACAACATTAAGTTCGAGATTTACCCCGAGTTTAAGAACCCACACCACTATGAATCTTACCGAATTAAAGAATACGCCGGTTTCTGAGCTGATTACTCTCGGCGAAAATATGGGGCTGGAAAACCTGGCTCGTATGCGTAAGCAGGATATTATTTTTGCCATCCTCAAGCAGCATTCAAAGAGTGGCGAAGATATCTTTGGCGATGGCGTACTGGAGATACTGCAGGATGGATTTGGATTCCTCCGCTCAGCAGACAGCTCCTACCTCGCCGGTCCAGACGACATCTACGTATCCCCCAGCCAAATCCGCCGCTTCAACCTCCGCACTGGTGACACCATTTCCGGTAAGATTCGTCCTCCTAAAGAGGGTGAACGTTACTTCGCGCTGCTGAAAGTTAACGAAGTTAACTACGACAAGCCGGAAAACGCGCGTAACAAGATTCTGTTCGAGAACTTAACGCCGCTGCACGCGAATTCACGCCTGCGTATGGAGCGTGGTAATGGTTCTACCGAAGACTTAACCGCCCGCGTACTGGATCTGGCATCGCCGATTGGCCGCGGCCAGCGTGGCCTGATCGTCGCGCCGCCGAAAGCCGGTAAAACCATGCTGCTGCAGAACATCGCGCAGAGCATCGCATACAACCATCCTGACTGCGTGCTGATGGTGTTGCTTATCGACGAACGTCCGGAAGAAGTGACCGAGATGCAGCGTCTGGTTAAAGGTGAAGTTGTCGCTTCTACCTTTGACGAACCCGCATCTCGTCACGTGCAGGTTGCCGAAATGGTTATCGAGAAAGCGAAACGTCTGGTTGAGCACAAAAAAGACGTTATTATCCTGCTCGACTCCATTACCCGTCTGGCCCGTGCCTACAACACCGTAGTTCCGGCTTCCGGTAAAGTGCTGACCGGTGGTGTGGACGCCAACGCCCTGCATCGTCCGAAGCGCTTCTTCGGTGCGGCGCGTAACGTGGAAGAGGGCGGCAGCCTGACTATCATCGCTACCGCGCTTATCGATACCGGCTCTAAAATGGATGAAGTTATCTACGAAGAGTTCAAAGGCACCGGTAACATGGAACTGCACCTCTCCCGTAAGATTGCGGAAAAACGCGTCTTCCCGGCTATCGACTACAACCGTTCCGGTACCCGTAAAGAAGAGCTGCTGACCACCCAGGAAGAGCTGCAGAAAATGTGGATCCTGCGCAAAATCATCCATCCTATGGGTGAAATCGACGCAATGGAGTTCCTCATTAATAAGCTGGCGATGACCAAAACTAACGACGACTTCTTCGATATGATGAAGCGTTCGTAGGACGGAATACGCCGAAAAAACGCCACGCGATTGCGTGGCGTTTTGTTTTGTAGCTTTGTATGATCCAGGCGGGAAAAGCGCCGCCAGCGTTGCCGTATGATATGCGCGGCGGGTAAGGCAGAAAGGACTTTAACAGTCTAAAATATATACAATAAATTTGTAATGTTCTGCTTTTCCCCTTCAGGAGTGGAGACATCATCGTTATACTCCCCGGATTAACTATGCTGAGAGCACATGTGTTGTGAATTTACTCACTGCTATTACTGAATTAATCAGTGTTTTCTTATTCACGACCCTGTTTATATTTGTTGCCCGTAAAGCAGCGAAAAAAATTGGGTTAGTGGATAAGCCAAACTATCGGAAACGGCATCAAGGTTTGATTCCGTTAGTTGGTGGTATCTCAGTTTATGCCGGTATTTGTTTTACCTTTGCGATTGCCGATTATTATATCCCTCATGCCACGCTGTATCTGGCCTGTGCGGGCGTGCTGGTGTTGGTTGGCGCGTTGGATGACCGATTTGATATCAGCGTAAAAATTCGTGCGGTTATTCAGGCCGCGATAGCCGTTATCATGATGACGGCGGGTAATCTGCATCTCAGCAGCCTCGGCTATATTTTCGGTTCGTGGGAGTTAGTCCTCGGCCCCTTTGGTTTTTTCCTCACGCTTTTCGCCGTTTGGGCGGCAATCAACGCCTTCAATATGGTGGATGGCATTGACGGGTTGCTCGGCGGGCTTTCGTCCGTTTCCTTCGCCGCAACCGGCATCATCTTATGGTTTGACGGCCAGTACAGCCTGGCGATGTGGTGTTTTGCGATGATCGCCGCCATCCTGCCCTATATTTTACTTAATCTCGGCGCGCTTGGACGTCGCTATAAAGTGTTTATGGGCGATGCCGGCAGCACCATGATTGGCTTCACCATTATCTGGATCCTGCTGGAGACTACGCAGGGTAAAACGCATCCCATCAGCCCGGTGACGGCGCTGTGGATTATTGCGATTCCTTTGATGGATATGGTGGCGATTATGTATCGCCGCCTGAGAAAGGGGATGAGCCCGTTCTCGCCGGATCGTCAGCATATTCATCATTTGATAATGCGTGCCGGGTTTACTTCCCGGCAGGCCTTTGTCCTGATTACGCTGGCTGCCGCTTTACTGGCGCTGGTCGGCGTAGTGGCGGAATACACCCGTATTGTTCCTGAATGGGTGATGTTAATACTCTTTTTGTTTGCTTTTTTACTTTATGGCTACTGCATTAAGCGCGCATGGAAAGTGGCGCGTCTGGTTAAGCGCATTAGACGCAGAATTCGGCGACACAGCGGCAATAATCCAAATTTAACCAAGTAAAACTGGGGACGTGATGACTCAACCATTACCGGGAGCACAAGCAGTGAACGTTGAGAACGAACTGGATATTCGCGGGCTGTTTCGCGCCTTATGGGCAGGAAAAGGCTGGATAGTCGGCACCGCCGTGCTATTCGCGCTGATCGTTCTTATTTATTCCTTTTTTGCTCGCCAGGAGTGGAGCGCGACGGCAATTACCGACCGGCCGACCGTCAATATGCTGGGCGGATACTATTCGCAACAGCAGTTCTTACGTAACCTGGATATCAAAGCCGATCTGGCTTCGGTAGACCAACCTTCCGCCATGGATGAGGCATACAAAGAGTTCATTATGCAACAGGCGTCATGGGATACCCGCCGTGACTTCTGGCTGCAGACCGACTACTACAAGCAGCGTCAGTCAGGTAACGCGCGCGCGGATGCGGCGATGCTTGACGATCTCATTAACGATATTCAGTTTATCCCGGGCGACCCGCTGAAAAGCGTCAATGACAGCATCAAGCTGACGGCGGAGACCGCGCCAGATGCCAATAATCTGCTGCGTCAGTACGTCGCTTTCGCCAGTCAGCGTGCCGCCGGTCATCTTAATGATGAGCTGAAGGGCGCCTGGGCGGCGCGTACCGTACAGATGAAAGCGCAGGTGAAGCGTCAGGAAGAGGTGGCGAGCGAGATCTACAACCGCCGCGTGCAGAGCGTCGAGCAGGCGTTGAAAATCGCCCAGCAGCATAACATTTCGCGCAGCGAGACCGATGTTCCAGCGGAGCAGCTGCCGGCCTCCGAACTCTTCTTACTGGGCCGGCCGATGCTGCAGGCGCGCCTCGAAAATCTGCAGGCCGTAGGGCCGGAATACGATCTCGACTATGACCAGAACCGCGCCATGCTGAACACGCTAAACGTTGGCCCGACGCTGGATCCACGTTTTCAGACTTACAGATATTTGCGTACGCCGGAAGAACCTGTAAAACGCGATAGCCCGCGGCGCGTATTTCTGATGATCATGTGGGGGATTGTGGGCGCGCTCATCGGCGCAGGCGTGGCGTTAGCACGTCGTCGTGTCCAGTGAATGGGGCCTGTGATGAAGGCTCCGCGCCATCATCACCTAATCGAAGAGAATCGATGTGAAAGTACTAACTGTATTTGGCACGAGACCAGAAGCCATCAAGATGGCGCCGCTGGTCCATGCGCTGGCAAAGGATCCTCATTTTGAGGCAAAGGTTTGCGTAACCGCGCAGCATCGGGAGATGCTCGATCAGGTGTTGAAACTGTTTTCGATTACGCCGGACTACGATCTGAACATTATGCAGCCGGGTCAGGGATTAACCGAGATCACCTGCCGCATTCTGCAAGGTTTAAAGCCGGTACTGGAGTCGTTTAAGCCGGACGTAGTGCTGGTCCATGGCGATACCACGACGACGATGGCGGCCAGTCTGGCGGCGTTTTATCAGCGGATCCCGGTGGGCCACGTGGAAGCGGGCCTGCGTACCGGCGACCTGAACTCGCCGTGGCCGGAAGAGGGCAACCGCACGCTGACAGGGCGCCTGGCGATGTACCATTTCGCCCCGACCGCCACCTCGCGCGATAACCTGCTGTGGGAAAATATTGACGCAGAGCGCATTACCGTCACCGGCAATACGGTGATCGATGCGCTGTTCTGGGTTCGCGATCGTGTCCTTGGCGACGAGGCGCTGCGCAATGAACTGATGCAGCGCTACCCGTTCCTTGAAGAGGATAAGAAATTAATTCTGGTGACCGGCCACCGTCGCGAGAGCTTTGGTCTCGGCTTCGAGCACATTTGCCATGCGCTGGCGGATATCGCCAGCCATCATCCTGATGTGCAGATTGTTTATCCGGTTCACCTGAACCCGAACGTCAGCGAACCGGTCAACCGTATTCTTGGCCATGTCGCTAACGTGAAATTAATTGAACCGCAGGATTACCTGCCGTTCGTCTGGCTGATGAATCGGGCGTGGCTGATTCTGACCGATTCCGGCGGGATTCAGGAAGAGGCGCCGTCGCTGGGGAAACCGGTACTGGTGATGCGCGAAATGACTGAGCGCCCGGAGGCGGTCGCCGCTGGCACCGTGCGGCTGGTCGGCACCGACAGGCAGCGTATCGTCGATGAAGTCACCCGGCTGCTGCAGGATGATGCCGCCTGGCAGGCGATGAGTCGGGCCCATAACCCTTACGGCGATGGTCAGGCATGCGATCGTATTTTATCCGCCCTTAAAAATAATCAGGTAACGCTATGAGTTTTTCTACCATTTCAGTGATTGGCCTTGGGTACATTGGTCTGCCAACCGCTGCCGCATTTGCTTCCCGGCAACGGCGGGTGGTTGGCGTGGACATCAATCAACACGCCGTTGAGACCATTAACCGTGGTGAGATTCATATCGTCGAGCCGGATTTAGCGAGCGTCGTGAAAACGGCGGTTGAACAGGGATATTTAAGCGCCACCACCGTGCCGGTGGAGTCTGACGCCTACCTGATTGCCGTTCCGACGCCGTTTAAAGGCGGGCATGAGCCAGATATGGCCTTTGTTGAATCCGCCGCTAAATCTATTGCGCCGACCCTGAAGAAAGGGGCGTTAGTGATCCTGGAATCCACCTCGCCGGTCGGCTCGACTGAACAGATGGCCGAGTGGCTGGCGGCGATGCGCCCCGATCTCAGCTTCCCACAGCAGGTTGGCGAGGCGGCCGACGTTAATGTCGCCTACTGTCCGGAGCGCGTGCTGCCGGGGCAGGTGATGGTTGAGCTCATCAAAAACGACCGCGTTATTGGCGGAATGTCGCCGGTCTGCTCGGTGCGCGCCAGTGAGCTGTATAAAATTTTCCTTGAAGGCGAATGCGTAGTGACTAACTCGCGCACTGCGGAAATGTGCAAGCTGACGGAAAACAGCTTCCGCGACGTCAACATCGCCTTTGCTAACGAACTATCGCTGATTTGCGCCGATCAGGGGATCAACGTCTGGGAACTCATCCGCCTGGCGAACCGCCATCCGCGCGTCAATATTCTGCAGCCGGGTCCGGGCGTCGGCGGCCACTGTATCGCCGTCGACCCGTGGTTTATCGTGGCGCAAAACCCGCAGCAGGCGCGTCTGATTCGCACCGCGCGCGAGGTTAACGACCACAAGCCGGAATGGGTAATCGATCGGGTAAAAGCACAGGTTGCCGAGTGCCTGAATGCCAGCAATAAACGCGCCAGCGAACTGACTATTGCCTGCTTCGGCCTGGCTTTTAAGCCTAACATTGATGACCTGCGCGAAAGCCCGGCGATGGAAATTGCCGCGCAGATCGCCCGCTGGCACAGCGGCGCGACGCAGGTGGTTGAGCCCAACATTCATGCGCTGCCGAAGAAACTTGATGGCCTGTGTACGCTGGCGACCCTCGATGACGCGCTGGCGAGCGCCGATGTGCTGGTGATGCTGGTCGATCACAACGAGTTTAAAGCCGTTAGCGGCGATAGCGTTACTCAGGCCTATATCATCGACACCAAAGGAGTGTGGCGGTGAGAACGATTCTGGTCACCGGCGGCGCGGGCTTTATTGGCTCCGCGGTAGTGCGTGAAATCATCCAGCACACCGCCGATCGCGTCGTGGTCGTGGATAAGCTGACCTACGCCGGCAATTTGATGTCGCTGGCGCCGGTGGCGCAGGATGCGCGTTTTGCCTTTGAACAGGTGGATATCTGCAACCGAGCCGAGCTGGATCGCATCTTCCGCCAGCATCAACCCGATACGGTGATGCACCTCGCGGCGGAAAGCCATGTCGATCGTTCCATCGATGGCCCGGCGGCGTTCATCGAAACCAATATCGTCGGTACCTATACGCTGCTGGAAGCCGCGCGCAGCTGGTGGAATACGCTGGCGGCGGAGCAAAAATCGGCGTTTCGCTTCCATCATATCTCGACGGATGAAGTGTATGGCGATCTGCACGGCAGCGATGATTTCTTTACCGAGACCACGCCCTATGCGCCAAGCAGTCCTTATTCGGCCTCGAAAGCTAGCAGCGACCATCTGGTGCGCGCCTGGCAGCGTACCTATGGCCTGCCGACGCTTATCACTAATTGCTCGAATAACTACGGCCCGTATCACTTCCCGGAGAAGCTGATCCCGTTGATTATTCTCAACGCGCTGGCGGGAAAACCGCTACCGGTTTACGGTAACGGCCAACAGATTCGCGACTGGCTGTACGTCGAGGATCACGCCAGAGCGCTGTATCTGGTGGCGACCCGCGGCGAGCCGGGCGAAACTTACAATATCGGCGGTCATAACGAGCGTAAAAACATCGAGGTGGTGGAAACCATTTGCGAACTGCTCGAAGAGCTGGCGCCGCATAAACCGCAGGGCGTGGCGCACTATCGCGATCTGATTACCTTCGTCGCTGACCGGCCGGGCCACGATCTGCGTTATGCGATTGACGCGGCGAAGATTGCACGCGAGCTGGGCTGGACGCCGGATGAGACCTTTACTTCCGGTATGCGCAAAACCGTCCAGTGGTATCTGGCAAATGAGGCATGGTGGCGACAGGTTCAGGACGGTAGCTATCAGGGCGAGCGTCTTGGGCTGCACGGCTAACTGGCCCAGGGGGGCATGATGAAAGGTATTATTCTGGCAGGCGGTTCCGGTACGCGCCTGCATCCCATCACGCGCGGCGTGTCGAAACAGCTGCTGCCGATTTACGACAAGCCGATGATTTACTACCCGCTGTCGGTGTTAATGCTGGCCGGGATCCGTGAAATCCTTATCATCACCACGCCGGAAGATCAGCGCGATTTCCAACGCCTGCTTGGCGATGGTTCCGAGTTCGGTATCCAATTGCAGTATGCCGTTCAGCCGACGCCGGATGGTTTAGCCCAGGCGTTTATCATCGGCGAAGCGTTTCTCAACGGCGAACCGGCGTGCCTGGTGTTGGGCGATAATATCTTCTTTGGCCAGAGCTTTAGTCCTAAGCTGCGTAGCGTCGCAACCCGCACCGAAGGGGCGACGGTATTTGGCTATCAGGTGATGGATCCTGAGCGCTTCGGCGTGGTGGAGTTTGATGACAACTTCCGCGCCTTGTCGCTGGAGGAAAAGCCGAAACAACCGAAGTCGAACTGGGCGGTCACCGGGCTTTATTTCTACGATGGCAAAGTGGCCGAGTACGCCAAACGGGTCAAACCGTCCGAGCGCGGCGAGCTGGAAATTACCTCCATCAACCAGATGTATCTTGAGGATGGCGCGTTAACCGTCGAGCTGCTTGGACGCGGCTTTGCGTGGCTGGATACCGGCACGCACGATAGCCTGATTGAAGCCAGCATGTTTGTGCAAACGGTAGAAAAGCGGCAAGGTTTTAAAATCGCCTGTCTGGAAGAAATCGCCTGGCGTAACGGTTGGCTTGACGATGATGGCGTCAAACGCGCCGCGAAGCGGCTGGAAAAAACCGGCTATGGCCAATACTTGCTGGATCTCCTCCGTGCCCGCCCGCGCCAGTATTGAAGCGCTGGAGTGGGAAAACCGCTTCTTCGCCGTTAATAGCGGCATCGTTCGCTTTGACGAACGCGCGCCGCAGCTCACCGCTGAAGCCCTGGCGGGATGGTCGCGAGTGCAGGCGAAAGTCGCCGCCAGCGACACCGTCCGGCTGGATGCGCTACAGGAGATCGGTTTTCAACTGGTAGAAGGCGAGGTCGATCTGGCGTTGCCGGTGGGCGAGCCGGCTGATGCCGGCGCCGAATGGGCCGTTGAAGGCGACATTGCGCGACTGCGTGAACTGGCGGCGCAGGCCTTTGCCATGAGCCGTTTTCGCGCTCCCTGGTACGCCGCTGACGCCAGCGGCCGGTTCTACGCGCAATGGATCGAAAACGCGGTACTGGGAACCTTTGACCACCAGTGTCTGTTATTTCGCGCGTCCGATGGCGACATCCGCGCATTTGTTTCTTTGCGTCAGCTCAATGACACCGACGCGCGTATCGGCCTGTTGGCCGGACGCGGCGCTGGAGCCGAGCTTATGCAGGCGGCGCGCCACTGGGCGGCGCAACGCGGGCTTTCTACACTGCGGGTGGCGACCCAAATGGGCAACACCGCCGCGCTTAAACGTTATATTCTCAGCGGTGCGAATGTGGAAAGCACCGCGTACTGGTTATACAGGTGACACGATGATTCCATTTAACGCACCGCCGGTGGTGGGGACTGAGCTCGATTACATGCAATCGGCGATGAACAGCGGCAAGCTTTGCGGCGACGGCGGTTTTACCCGTCGCTGCCAGCAGTGGTTTGAACAGCGCTTCGGCACCGCCAAAGCGCTGCTGACGCCATCCTGCACCGCGTCGCTGGAGATGGCGGCGCTGCTGCTGGATATTCAGCCGGGCGATGAAGTCATCATGCCCAGCTATACCTTTGTTTCCACCGCCAATGCTTTTGTACTCCGCGGGGCGAAAATCGTCTTTGTCGATATCCGTCGCGACACGATGAATATTGATGAATCGCTGATTGAAGCGGCGATCACCGATAAAACCCGGGCGATCGTGCCGGTGCATTATGCTGGCGTGGCCTGTGAGATGGACACCATCATGGCGCTCGCCGCCAAATATAACCTGTACGTGGTGGAAGACGCCGCGCAGGGCGTGATGTCCACCTATAAGGGCCGCGCGCTGGGCACCATCGGCCATATTGGCTGCTTTAGCTTCCATGAGACGAAAAACTACACCGCCGGCGGTGAAGGCGGCGCAACGCTTATCAACGATCGTAAACTGGTGGAACGCGCGGAGATCATTCGCGAAAAAGGCACTAACCGTAGCCAGTTTTTCCGCGGTCTGGTGGATAAGTACACCTGGCGCGATATCGGTTCCAGCTATTTGATGTCCGATCTGCAGGCCGCCTATCTCTGGGCGCAGCTGGAAGCCGCTGAACGTATTAACCAGCAGCGTCTGATGCTGTGGCAAAATTATTATGACGCGCTGCTGCCGCTGGCGCGCGCGGGCCGTATCGATCTGCCGGCGGTACCGGCGGATTGCGGGCAAAACGCGCATATGTTCTACATTAAGCTGCGGGATAACGATGACCGCGCGGCGCTGATTAACTGGCTGAAAGAGGCAGAAATTCTGGCGGTGTTCCACTATATTCCGCTCCATAGCTGCCCGGCTGGCGAACAGTTCGGCGAGTTCTGCGGGGAAGATCGTTATACCACCCAGGAGAGCGAACGCCTGCTGCGTTTGCCGCTGTTCTATAACCTGTCTGCGGTAAACCAACGGACGGTGATTAACTCGCTGCTGAGCTACTTCTCCTGATATGTCGTTGGCAAAAGCGTCACTGTGGACCGCGGCGTCCACCTTAGTCAAAATAGGCGCCGGTCTGCTGGTGGTAAAGCTGCTGGCGGTCTCATTTGGCCCGGCGGGCGTGGGCCAGGCCGGTAACTTCCGGCAATTGGTCACCGTCCTTGGCGTACTGGCGGGCGCCGGGATTTTTAATGGCGTCACTAAGCTGGTTGCCCAACATCACGACGATCCGCTACGCCTGAAGCAGGTGGTTGGGACGTCGTCATCAATGGTGCTCGGCTTTTCCACCCTGTTAGCGCTGGTCTTTTTGCTGGCGGCGGCGCCCATAAGCCAGGCGCTGTTCGGCCATTCGCACTACCAGAATCTGGTACGTCTGGTGGCGCTGGTGCAGATGGGGATTGCGTGGGCCAACTATTTGCTGGCGCTGATGAAAGGTTTTCGCGATGCTGCGGGTAACGCTTTTTCGCTGATTGCCGGTAGCCTGATTGGCGTTGCGGCCTATTACGCCTGTTACTACTTCGGTGGTTATCAGGGGGCGCTGTTAGGGCTGGCGTTAGTCCCCGCGTTGGTGGTGGTTCCGGCCGCCATTATGCTATGGCGGCGTGGCGCGATCCCGTTGAGCGCGCTACGCCCGCGTTGGGATAACGGGCTTGCAGGGCAGCTATCGAAATTTACCCTGATGGCGCTGATTACCTCGGTGACGCTGCCGGTGGCCTATGTGATGATGCGTAATCTGCTGGCGGCGCATTACGGCTGGGAGGCGGTCGGTATCTGGCAGGGGGTGAGCAGTATCTCAGATGCCTACCTGCAGTTTATTACCGCCTCCTTTAGCGTGTATCTGCTGCCTACGCTGTCGCGGCTGAGCGCCAAAACGGACATCACGCGTGAGATAGTGAAGTCGTTGAAATTCGTTCTGCCGGCGGTGGCGGCGGCGAGCCTGACGGTCTGGCTGCTGCGCGATTTTGCCATCTGGTTACTGTTTTCCGCGCGCTTCACCGCGATGCGCGACCTGTTCGCCTGGCAGCTGGTGGGCGATGTTTTAAAAGTTGGCGCTTACGTCTACGGCTATCTGGTGATCGCCAAAGCGTCATTGCGTTTTTATATTCTGACGGAAATCAGCCAGTTCACGCTGCTGACCGCATTTTCACACTGGCTTATTCCGGCGCACGGCGCACTTGGCGCGGCGCAGGCGTATATGGCCACTTATATTGTTTATTTCGCCCTTTGTAGTGGCGTGTTTTTACTCTGGCGTAAACGGGCATGACAGCACTGATACACGTACTGGGATCGGATATCCCGCACCACAACCAGACCGTATTGCGGTTCTTTAACGACGAACTGGCCGCCGACGCGCGGGCCAGGACGTTTATGGTCGTGGGTGATGCGACAGGTATGCGTGAGGCGTATCCGGCGCTGGAGATTACCTGCTACCCGGCTAAGAAATCGCTGGCGCAGGCGGTGATTGCCAAAGCGAAAGCCGATCGCCAGCAGCGCTTTTTTTTCCACGGCCAGTTTAATACCGGTCTGTGGCTGGCGTTGTTGAGCGGCGGGATCCGCCCGTCGCAATTTAACTGGCATATCTGGGGCGCGGATCTGTATGAGAACTCCGTTAGCCTGAAATTCCGTCTTTTTTATCCTCTGCGCCGCATGGCGCAAGGGCGGGTAGGGCGCGTCTTCGCCACCCGCGGCGATCTCAGCTGGTTTGCTAATCGCCATCCGCGCGTGCCGGGCGAACTGCTGTACTTCCCGACCCGTATGGATCCGACGCTAAATTCCCTTGCCGATACCGCCCCGCGCGGTGACACCCTGACCATTCTGGTGGGGAATTCCGGCGATCGTAGTAACGAGCATATTGCAGCGCTGAAGGCGATACATCAGCAGTTTGGCGATACGGTGAATGTCATCGTACCGATGGGCTATCCGGCTAACAATGAAGCGTACATTGACGAAGTGCGCCAGGCGGGAGAGACGCTGTTTAGTCGCGAGCATCTGCAGATCCTTAGCGAGAAGCTTGAGTTTGATGATTATCTGGCGCTGCTGCGCCGCTGCGATCTGGGTTATTTCCTGTTTGCTCGCCAGCAGGGTATCGGCACGCTGTGCCTGCTGATTCAGGCGGGTATTCCCTGCGTGCTCAATCGCGAAAATCCGTTCTGGCAGGATATGACCGAACAACAGATCCCGGTGCTGTTTACCACCGATACCCTGGACGCCAATGTGGTGCGCGAAGCACAGCGTCAGTTAGCGAGCGTTGATAAAACGCAAATCGCCTTCTTCCGCCCGAACTATCTGGCGGGCTGGCAGCGGGCGCTACAGCTGGCAGCGGAGGCGCGGGTATGACGTTAATGCAATTTAGCGGGCTGTTGGTGGTCTGGCTACTGTCGACGCTGTTTATCGCTACCGCCACCTGGTTTGAGTTCCGCCGCGTGCGATTTAACTTCAACGTCTTTTTCTCGTTGTTGTTCCTGCTCACCTTTTTCTTCGGCTTCCCGTTAACCAGTATCCTGGTGTTCCGCTTTGACGTCAGCGTAGCGCCACCGGAAATTTTGCTGCAGACGCTGCTGGTTGCGGTGTGTTTCTATGCTATCTACTACGTGACCTACAAAACGCGCCTGCGTCCGGCATCGCGCGATGTTCCACGTCGTCCGCTGTTTACCATGAACCGGGTTGAAACCCATCTGGCCTGGGGGATTTTGATGGGGCTGGCGCTGCTGTGCGTCGGTATCTTCTTCGCCCACAACGGTTTCCTGCTATTTAAGCTCAATTCATACAGCCAGATATTCTCTGCGGAAGTGTCCGGCGTGGCGTTGAAGCGCTTCTTCTACTTCTTTATTCCGGCGATGCTGGTGATCTATTTCCTGCGTCAGGATTACAAGGCGTGGATTTTTTTCCTGGTGAGCACCGTCGCCTTTGGCCTGCTGACCTACGCGATCGTCGGCGGTACCCGCGCCAATATCATTATCGCTTTCGCTATCTTCCTGTTTATCGGCATTATTCGCGGCTGGATCAGCCTGTGGATGCTGGCGGCGGCGGGTGTGCTGGGCATTGTCGGCATGTTCTGGCTGGCGTTGAAGCGCTACGGGATGAACGTTAGCGGCGATGAAGCGTTTTATACTTTCCTCTATCTCACGCGCGATACCTTCTCGCCGTGGGAGAACCTGGCGCTGCTGCTGCAGAACTACGACAAGATTGAGTTCCAGGGGCTGGCGCCGATGATCCGCGACTTCTACGTCTTTATCCCCAGTTGGATGTGGCACGGTCGCCCGACAATGGTGCTGAATACCGCCAATTACTTCACCTGGGAAGTGTTAAACAACCACTCGGGGCTGGCGATATCGCCGACGCTGATTGGTTCGCTGGTGGTGATGGGCGGCGTATGGTTCGTTCCGCTGGGCGCCGTCGCGGTAGGGCTCATCATTAAATGGTTTGACTGGTTGTACGAACTTGGCAATCGGGAGAGCAATCGCTACAAAGCGGCTATCCTGCATAGTTTCTGTTTCGGCGCTATCTTCAACATGATAGTGCTGGCGCGCGAAGGGTTGGATTCGTTTGGCTCCCGCGTGGTGTTTTTCCTCGTGATCTTTGGTATCTGCTTGTTAGCGGCGAAATTGCTGTACTGGCTCCTGGACAGCGCAGGATTGATTCATAAGCGGTTGAAGCCGCTTTCGCAACCGCAGGTATGATAAGGATGAACATGACTGATAACACTTCCGCGCCGCAGTATGCGCTGCGAGGGCTGCAGCTTATTGGTTGGCGCGACATGCAGCATGCGCTCAACTATCTCTTCGCTGACGGCGAACTGCGTCAGGGAACGCTGGTTGCGATCAACGCCGAAAAAATGCTGGCGGTAGAAGATAACCCGGAAGTGCGAGCGCTGATTGAGGCCGCCGAGTTTAAATATGCCGACGGCATCAGCGTCGTGCGCTCATTACGCAAAAAATATCCGCAGGCTGAGGTGTCGCGCGTTGCCGGCGCCGATCTGTGGGAAGCCTTAATGGAGCGCGCCGGGGCGCAGGGAACGCCGGTGTTTCTGATTGGCGGTAAGCCCGAGGTGCTGGCGGAGACGCAAGCGAAGCTGCGTGAGCGCTGGAAGGTGAATATCGTCGGCAGTCAGGACGGCTATTTTTCCGCCGATCAGCGCCAGCAGCTGTTTGAGCGGGTACGCGACAGCGGGGCGAAAATTGTCACCGTCGCGATGGGATCGCCGCGCCAGGAAATTCTGATGCGCGACTGCCGACTGGTGTATCCCGCAGCGCTGTATATGGGCGTTGGCGGCACTTATGACGTCTTTACCGGCCACGTACACCGAGCGCCCAAATTCTGGCAGAACCTGGGGCTGGAGTGGTTCTATCGCCTGCTCCTGCAGCCGAGCCGCATTAAAAGACAGTTCCGTTTACTGCGCTATTTACGTTGGCATTATTCCGGCAAGCTCTGATATTCCACTGCAACCAGAAGAGATTGCATACATATTCTGTGTAATCTCTTCACTCGCCTGATACTTTATTTGCCATTTCCGTAAAATTAATTAACCATTCGCATGCTTCAAACGCGTGGGGGAGACCTGCGCGTCGGCAAGGCTATGGTTTCAATTAATAACAATAACCGGCAGTACCCGGAATACAGCAAACACAAGAGGCTTTATGACTGAGAAAAAAGCGGAACTCCAGCGTGGACTGGAGGCCCGACATATTGAGCTAATCGCGCTAGGCGGGACGATTGGCGTAGGGTTATTTATGGGGGCGGCAAGTACGCTGAAGTGGGCCGGTCCGTCCGTCCTGCTGGCGTATATTATCGCCGGTTTATTTGTCTTCTTTATCATGCGTTCGATGGGCGAAATGTTGTTCCTCGAACCGGTAACCGGCTCGTTCGCCGTTTACGCACACCGTTATATGAGCCCGTTCTTCGGCTATCTCACGGCCTGGTCATACTGGTTTATGTGGATGGCGGTGGGGATATCTGAGATCACCGCCATCGGAGTATATGTGCAGTTCTGGTTCCCGGAGATGGCGCAGTGGATCCCGGCGCTGATTGCCGTCGGGCTGGTCGCGCTAGCGAACCTGGCGGCAGTACGTCTTTACGGTGAGATCGAGTTCTGGTTTGCAATGATTAAAGTCACCACCATTATCGTGATGATTGTCATCGGCCTGGGCGTTATCTTCTTTGGCTTCGGCAATGGCGGACAGTCGATCGGTTTTGGCAACCTGACCGAACACGGCGGCTTCTTCGCCGGCGGCTGGAAAGGCTTCCTGACGGCGCTGTGTATTGTCGTCGCCTCTTATCAGGGCGTTGAACTTATCGGTATCACCGCCGGAGAAGCGAAAAACCCGCAAGTCACGCTGCGTAGCGCGGTTGGCAAAGTGCTTTGGCGTATCCTGATTTTCTATGTGGGGGCGATTTTCGTTATCGTGACTATCTTCCCTTGGAACCAGATTGGCTCGACTGGAAGCCCGTTCGTCCTCACCTTCGCCAAAATCGGCATTACCGCGGCGGCGGGGATTATCAACTTCGTGGTGCTGACCGCAGCGCTGTCAGGGTGCAACAGCGGGATGTATAGCTGTGGGCGTATGCTGTACGCGCTGGCGCGCAACCGCCAGCTACCGGCGGCAATGGCCAAAGTGTCGCGTCAGGGCGTACCGGTAGCGGGCGTCGCGCTGTCGATCGTGATTCTGCTCATCGGTTCGTGCCTGAACTACATTATTCCTAACCCGCAGCGCGTGTTTGTCTATGTTTATAGCGCCAGCGTATTGCCGGGGATGGTGCCGTGGTTTGTGATCCTGATTAGCCAGCTGCGTTTCCGTCGCGAGCATCAGCAGGCGATGGCCAGCCATCCGTTCCGTTCGCTGTTGTTCCCGTGGGCGAACTATTTGACGATGGCATTCCTCGTTTGTGTGCTAATCGGCATGGGAATTAACGATGAAACCCGGATGTCGCTCTTTGTCGGAATTATTTTCCTCGCCCTGGTGACCCTTATTTATAAGGTTTTCGGCCTCGGCAAGCGGGGGAATCTTGATAAAACGGCGGAATAAGCGCCAAAGCGCACAAACTGTGAGCAAATAGAAATTTTATTTAAAAAGGCACTAGACAGGGGTGGGGGAAGTCCGTATTATCCACCCCCGCAACGGCGCTAAGCGCCCGTAGCTCAGCTGGATAGAGCGCTGCCCTCCGGAGGCAGAGGTCTCAGGTTCGAATCCTGTCGGGCGCACCATTTACCCGGTGCTGGAGCTGCGGTGGTTTTAATACCGCGTAAAAGAATTGTTGTGGTGGCTATAGCTCAGTTGGTAGAGCCCTGGATTGTGATTCCAGTTGTCGTGGGTTCGAATCCCATTAGCCACCCCATTATTTGATAGAGTTGTGAATTGCGAAGGTGGCGGAATTGGTAGACGCGCTAGCTTCAGGTGTTAGTGTTCTTACGGACGTGGGGGTTCAAGTCCCCCCCCTCGCACCACGACTTTAAAGAATTGAACTAAAAATTCAAAAAGCAGTATTTCGGCGAGTAGCGCAGCTTGGTAGCGCAACTGGTTTGGGACCAGTGGGTCGGAGGTTCGAATCCTCTCTCGCCGACCAATTTTGAACCCCGCTTCGGCGGGGTTTTTTGTTTTCCGGATTTGCTCAATCATCTTTTATCCCGCTGATCTTCCTCGTAAAAAATAGTTTCTATCTCTGCGAATTATTGTCCGGAATTGTCCCAAATGATTGCTGCGATAGATGCAATCTCGCTGGATCCTGTGCGATAATAATCGGGTAGATGCTCATTCCATCTCTTATGTTCGCCTTCGTGCCTCATAAACTCGGGAATGATGCAGAGCCGTACTTACGGTGCTTATCGTCCACTGATAGATGTCGCATTTTATATGTCTCATCAAACACCATGGACATAACGTTGAGTGAAGCACCCAATTTGTTGTCAAACAGACCTGTTTTAACGCCTGCCCTGATTTCAGTGCAGGCGTTTTTTTCTTTCAGGGGAAGGCTATCTTTTCGCGAGAGAAGGGCGCTATCGCCCCGAACGAGGCGATAGCGTTATCGTGAATTACTGCTGAGGGTTATTGTGCAGCGTCAACAGCAGGCCGTCACGACGCATGGTCGCCGCTTCTTCCGGCTGATGCAGGCGGTCCAGCGCATCGGCAAGCCACGCGTAATCAAAGGCATCCGGACGCTGCTTAAGCGCGGCGCGGAAGGCGATACTGGCCTCCTGCCATTCACCGTGACGCATCAGCGACTGGCCCAGGGTGCTCCACAGCAGCGGACGGTCGCCGACGGCTTTGATCTGCTGGCGCAGCACTTTCTCCAGTTGCTCCGGATTATTGGTCTTCAGTCGCGGGATCGGCATGACCAGGCGGTCGTCATACTGTTTCTTCAGACCATCGATAATAATCTGCTGCGCGGTATCGTGATCGTCGCTCTCGATAAGGCGTTCGGCCATTGCCACCTGCAGCGGTATCAGCGCGCGCGTTTTACGGCTCTGGTTGCGCCACCATTCGCGTAGCCCTTCGCTACCGCCGTCGGCCAGTGCTTTGTCCATCAGGCCAATCCACGCCAGCTGTTCCAGCGCGGCGCGGTGCTCTTCATCCCCCACGTTGGCTTTCGCCATGGATGGAATGATGTCCAGCAGTGAATTCCACGCGCCGGTGCGGGTATAGGCCTGCTCGGCAAGACGCAGCACCTCCGGATGACGCGGGGTCACTTCCAGCAGCTTATCGATGCCGTGACGAGCGGCGTGGTTTTCGTTCCGCGCCAGCTGTAGGCGCACGCGGGTAATTTCGACCGGGATGAGATCGTCGCCGGCCAGTTCGGCGGCGCGCTCAAGGTGCTGATTGGCGCGAGCTTCATCGCCGCGCTGTTGGGCCGCTTCCGCCGCTAACAGATAGTTCACGACCGGTTGTTCGGCGTGATCGGCATTTTTCGCCATCAGCTTTTCAACCTGTTGGTAATCGCCTTCCGCCAGTTTCAGCAGCGCTTGCTCGGTTTGCTTACGCGCGCGGCGGCGCTTACGGCCGACGAACCAGCCGCGCGTGTGCGCGCCGGTACGGAAAATGCGGCGCAGAAGCCACTCGATAGCGAACAGCACCACCATTGCGAGGATCAGGATGATCACAAGGCCCGTCACGCTGGTTTCGATATTGTAGTTATCGGTCTGGATCAGAACGTAGCCCTGGTGGCCCGCGATCATCGGGCCGACGACGATCCCGGCGATCAGCAGTGCGAAAAGCAGGAGAATTTTCAGCATCGGTTATTCTCCTTGCGGCGCAGGGGCTGGCGCGGTCGCTGCTGGCGCTGGCGCCGGAGCGGCTGCCGCAGGCTGGGCCATCAAATTACGCACCCGGGTTTGCATCAGCTTTTCCAGCAGGCTCTGGCTCTGCAGCGTTTCCGGCACGCTCATGGTGATACTCTGCTGACTGAGCTTATCCACCTCTTCAAGGAAAGCCTTGGTGGTGGCGTCTTCAGTATCGTAATAGGCGCGTACCCAGGTGGAGACGTTTTCCAGCGCCTGCTTATAGGTTTCTTCCTGATGACGCGGCACCGCCTGCGCGGCAACCAGCAGACGAGAGCGGATATTTTCGCGCAGATAGACATCCTGATTTGGCGCTAACAGCGGCACCGCCGTTTCGTCGCGGCGACGTATGGTAATAAAGCTATCCATAAAGTTCTGCCAGCTTTTCTGCAGGTTAACGCGCCATTCGCCGATGGAGCTGGAGAGCTCATCGCTGTCGGCATCCATCGGGGAATCATCGTCGTTATTATCAGCCAGACGCAGATTGTCGATTTGGTTCGCCAGCTGGTTAACCTTGAGGATAATGCCGTCGTAATCGACCTGGCTTACCGCCGACAGCGAAGCGATGTCATCGGTGATGGCGCGGCGCGCGCCGATAAGGCTTGGGTCGTTCATGTCGGCGAGGCTGGCATCGGCGCTTTTCAGCAGTGCGGCGGCGGTCGTCACATCCTGATCGCTCCACAGTTTACGTCCCGCCAGCTTAACCAGGAAATCAGCCTGCGCCAGCAGCCAGGTTTTGGCGTCGCTGCCGGAAATCACGGCAACTTTTTGCTGTAGCTCATCAAGCTGTTTCGTCAGGGTTTCCTGTTCGCGTTTGGCTTCGCTCAGCCGATCGGCCTGCTGTTTGATAATGCCTTCCAGCTCGCTCTTCTGGCTGTCCTGCGCTTTTTGCAGCGCCGCGAGCTGGCTTGCTAATTCAGAGCTGGTTTCGTTTTGCCGAGTAACCTGTTGCTTATTTAAGCCATACAGGCCAATACCGGCGGCGAGGGCGATAGCGATAGCAATCGCGCTGAGCGTCAGGCTGGTTTTGTTGCCGGCCTTTTTCTTCTCGTTGTTTTCTGGCTGTGGCGTGGTTTCCACGGCCTCCCTGGTCTCTTCAACCACGGCGGATTGATTTTGTTGTTCCGTCATTATGGCTTCCAATGTTGAGAGTTATTGTAATGCGCGTAGCAGCGCATCGTTGTCGGCGTTATCGGCAACCTGAATATCCTGCCAGCCCAATTCCCGGGCCTGAAGGGCCAGACGTTCGCTGACAACGACAAGGCTACAGTGCAGCAGCCACTGTTCGCGATACCACTGGGGTATTAACGACCACAGCTGCTGCAGCATCTCGCCGCTGGTGACCACCAGCGTAGTGACTCCACGAGATTGCCAGCGCATAGCCTCTTCCGCACCATCATAGTACTTCGCACAACGTTGATAACATTCACAAAATGTTACTTCGGCGCCGCGTTCACGCAGCGTGTCGCCTAATAATTCCCGCCCGCCGTTGCCGCGCAGAATCAGGGCTTTCTTGCCCGCAATGTTTTGTAATTCAGGTAATTGTAGCAAGACTTCGCTGATTTCCCGATCTAACGGGTAACGGATATTTTTACCACTGACCGTATGCAGGGCCAGCGCGGTGGTGCGGCCTATCGAGAAATAGGCCGGGTCGGAGGGCCAGCGTTGGCTCTCCTGCAGCAGACGGGCATGGGCGAATTCCACTGCATGCTGCGACAGCGCAAACAACAAATCGTCCGCGCCTAATGCCGCCAGCTGGCGCGGGAGCGCTGCCAGTTCTCGACCCGGCGTGAATTCAATCAGCGGAAAGCTCCAGGCCACGCGTCCCAGCGCGCGCAGGCGGCTGACTAACTCTTCACCTTGCGGTAGCGGACGGGTGACCAGGATGCTCATCGTGGGGCTTCTCCATCATAGACCGCCGCGAGGATGTCGCGGGCGCCGTTATCCAGTAGCTCTTCCGCCAGCGAGACGCCGAGCGCCTCTGCCTCTTCCGGCCGCCCGCGACGTTCGCCGCGCACGACCCGCGAACCATCCGGCGCGCCCACCAGCGCTCGTAGCCACAGCTCACCATCGCGCAGTTCGGCATAGCTGCCAATCGGCACCTGACAACCGCCTTCGAGACGGGTGTTCATCGCCCGCTCGGCTCGTACGCGCACGGCGGTCTCTGTATGGTTAAGCGGCGCTAACAGCGCTTTGGTCCATTCATCGTCAAGGCGGCATTCGATACCCACCGCGCCCTGGCCGACGGCCGGCAGAGATTGTTCAGGCGAGAGCGGCTGGCGAATACGCGCTTCCAGTTTCAGGCGCTTCAGCCCGGCGGCGGCAAGGATAATAGCGTCATACTCGCCGTTATCGAGTTTGCCTAATCGCGTGCCGACGTTGCCGCGTAGCGAGCGAATCACCAGATCGGGGCGCTCTGCCGCCAACTGGCACTGGCGACGTAAACTTGACGTGCCAACGATGCTGCCAGCCGGCAGCGCGTCGATTGAGGCATAGTGATTGGAAACAAAGGCGTCGCGCGGATCTTCACGTTCGCAGATGGTGACCAATCCCAGGCCTTCAGGGAATTCGACCGGGACATCTTTCATCGAATGGACGGCAATATCGGCGCGCCCCTCAATCATGGCGAGCTCTAACTCTTTTACAAATAAGCCCTTGCCGCCCACTTTCGCCAGCGGGGTATCAAGGAGCACGTCGCCGCGGGTGACCATGGGCACCAGCTCAACGGAAAGCCCCGGATGACAGGACTCCAGACGCTCTTTCACATAATGTGCCTGCCATAGCGCAAGCGGGCTTTGCCGTGTGGCAATTCTCAAAACTTTGTCTAACATGCTTGTTACCGTCATTGTCGACCATGAGCCATCCTAACATTGTTGCTTTAGGGATGTTAGTTTCGCGGTTAATGTGGGATGCTGGCATGATGACCTTTAGCGTTTCATGCGGATGCGGTTGCCGCAAGCGTAGTGGGGAATTTACACCCGGCAAACGGTGCTACACTTGTATGTAGCGCATCTTTCTTTACGGTCAATCAGCAAGGTGTTAAATTGATCACGTTTTAAACCATTTGTCAGCCAGCAGTTCATCACAACCACACCGATGACGAATGGTGACGGTTCTTGTTGAAATACTGAAATCCTCCGTACTATTGTACGTCGGATTTTTGAACATCAGGCGATATGTCTTGTACCTCTATATTGAGACACTGAAACAGAGACTGGATGCCATCAATCAATTGCGCGTGGATCGCGCGCTTGCTGCCATGGGACCCGCTTTCCAGCAGGTTTACAGTCTTCTGCCGACATTACTACATTATCATCACCCGCTGATGCCGGGTTACCTTGACGGTAACGTTCCCCGCGGCATTTGCCTCTACACGCCTGATGAAACCCAACGCCACTATCTTGACGAACTCGAACTGCATCGCGGCCTGCTAACGCAGGAACCGCCGAAAGGCGAACTGCCGATTACCGGCGTCTATTCGATGGGCAGTACCTCTTCCGTTGGGCAAAGCTGCTCTTCCGATCTGGATATCTGGGTATGCCATCAGGCCTGGCTGGATAACGAAGAACGCCAACTGCTGCAGCGTAAATGCAGCCTGCTTGAAAGCTGGGCGGCGTCGCTCGGCGTCGAGGTCAGTTTCTTCCTGATCGACGAAAACCGCTTCCGCCATAACGAAAGCGGCAGCCTGGGCGGCGAAGACTGTGGTTCGACCCAGCATATTTTGTTGCTCGATGAATTTTACCGCACCGCCGTGCGTCTTGCCGGGAAACGTATTCTGTGGAATATGGTGCCGGGCGATGAAGAAGATCATTACGATGATTACGTGATGGGGCTGTATGCCCAGGGCGTGCTGACGCCAAACGAATGGCTCGATCTCGGCGGCCTCAGTTCGCTGTCGGCGGAAGAGTACTTCGGCGCCAGCCTGTGGCAGCTGTATAAAAGCATCGACTCCCCGTATAAAGCGGTGTTGAAAACGCTGCTGCTGGAAGCCTACTCCTGGGAATACCCCAACAACCGCCTGTTGGCGAAAGATATTAAACAGCGCCTGCACGATGGCGAGATTGTCTCATTCGGTCTCGACCCTTACTGCATGATGCTGGAGCGCGTAACCGCCTATCTGCAGGCTATCGAAGACGACACCCGTCTCGATCTGGTTCGTCGCTGCTTCTATTTGAAAGTCTGTGAAAAACTCAGCCGCGAGCGCGCCTGCGTGGGCTGGCGTCGTGAAGTCGTCAGCCAGCTGGTGAAAGAGTGGGGCTGGGATGAAAAGCGTCTGATGATGCTTGATAACCGCGCTAACTGGAAAATCGATGAAGTGCGCAAAGCGCACAACGAACTGCTCGACGCGATGATGCAGAGCTATCGTAATCTGATCCGCTTCGCTCGGCGCAATAACCTTAGCGTCTCCGCCAGCCCGCAAGATATCGGCGTGCTGACGCGCAAGCTGTATGCGGCCTTTGAAGCGCTGCCGGGCAAGGTCACCCTGGTGAACCCGCAAATTTCACCGGACCTGTCGGAGCCGAATCTGACCTTTATCCACGTGCCGCCGGGCCGCGCCAACCGTACCGGTTGGTATCTGTATAACCGCGCGCCGGATATGGAATCGATTATCAGCCATCAGCCGCTGGAATATAACCGTTATCTTAATAAGCTGGTGGCCTGGGCCTGGTTTAACGGCCTGCTGACCTCACGCACCCGTCTGTTTATTAAGGGCAACGGTATCGTCGATTTGCCGAAGCTGCAGGAGATGGTGGCCGACGTGTCGCACCACTTCCCGCTGCGCCTGCCGGCGCCGACGCCAAAAGCGCTGTACAGCCCGTGCGAAATTCGCCACCTGGCGATTATCGTCAACCTCGAATATGACCCGACGGCAGCTTTCCGCAATCAGGTGGTGCATTTCGACTTCCGTAAGCTCGATGTTTTCAGCTTCGGCGAAGAGCAAAAATGCCTGATTGGCAGCGTCGACCTGCTGTATCGCAACTCGTGGAACGAAGTGCGCACGCTGCACTTTAACGGCGAGCAGGCGATGATCGAAGCGCTGAAGACTATTCTCGGCAAAATGCATCAGGATGCCGCGCCGCCGGATAGCGTGGAGGTGTTCTGCTATAGCCAGCATCTGCGTGGCCTTATCCGCACCCGCGTGCAGCAGATGGTCTCCGAGTGCATCGAACTGCGCCTCTCTAGTACCCGTCAGGACACCGGGCGCTTCAAAGCGCTGCGCGTCTCCGGCCAGACCTGGGGCCTGTTCTTCGAGCGCCTGAACGTTTCGGTGCAGAAGCTGGAAAACGCCATTGAGTTCTACGGCGCTATCTCGCACAACAAGCTCCACGGCCTGTCAGTACAGGTAGAAACCAATCACGTTAAGCTGCCGGCGGTGGTGGATGGCTTCGCCAGCGAAGGGATTATTCAATTCTTCTTTGAAGATGCGGATAACAATGACAGCGGCTTTAACATCTACATTCTCGACGAAAGCAACCGCGCCGAGGTCTATCACCACTGCGAAGGCAGCAAAGAAGAGCTGGTGCGCGACGTCAGCCGCTTCTACTCGTCATCGCACGATCGCTTCACCTACGGCTCAAGCTTCATTAACTTCAACCTGCCGCAGTTCTATCAGATAGTCGAAGTTGACGGACGCACGCAGGTGATCCCGTTCCGCAGTCAGGCGATTGCCGCCGCGGTGCCGCCGGGCCAGGAAGCGGTCGCCTCACCGGTGCTGCAGCAGCGCTACTCGTAGATTTGCCCCGGATAAGGCGCGATGCGCCGCCATCCGGGAAAGACGTCATTAACGGAAGCTCACCGTCTCGCCGGCCTGATTGCTCGCCGCCTGCTCCAGCAGATCCCAGAAGCGTTCGCCGCTGCGATCGCAGATCCACTCATCGCCTTGCAGATCGAAGTGATAGCCGCCTTGCTTGGTCGCCAGCCAAACCTGATGCAGCGGCTCCTGACGGTTAATAATGATCTTACTGCCATTTTCGAAGCTGATGGTCAGCACGCCGCCATTGATTTCGCAGTCGATATCGCTGTCGCCGTCCCAGTCGTCCAGACGTTCTTCGATGGTCATCCACAGGCTATCGGCCAGGCGATGGAATTCACTGTCGTTCATGGTTATATACCCTAAATAATTCGAGTTGCAGGAAGGCGGCGACGCAGGGAGTCCCAGGAGCTTACTCCAGTAAGTGACTGGGGCGAGCGAGGAAAGCCAACGTACATGCAGCTTGAATTATAACGGGTATAGCCTGCTTTTTTGAAGATGGCCGCAGCATAACGCGAAACAAAAGCGCGTGCAGTCAGATGCTAAACGCTTGCTTTTACGTCTTCTCCTGCGATGATAGAAAGCAGTAACGAATGAATCATGGGCAACTATCAATGAAAAACGTTTTACCCACGCTTGCCGTTCTGTTTGCAATCTTCAGCCTGACCGGCTGCGGTTTGAAAGGGCCGCTGTATTTCCCGCCGGCAGACAAAACCGCGCCGCCGCCGACCAAGCCGGTTAACCCAGGCATTCAGAGCGCGACGCCGGATCGTAACGATCGCGGCGATAATGGCGGTCCGACCCAGGTTAACTATTAACGATAACGTTCTGTTCCGCGCAATTGGAGTAGATAATGCAGTTCTCTAAAATGCATGGCCTCGGCAACGACTTCATGGTTGTTGATGCGGTAACGCAGAATGTTTTCTTCTCACCGGAGCTGATTCGTCGCCTGGCGGATCGGCATCTTGGCGTCGGCTTCGACCAGCTGTTGGTTGTCGAGCCGCCGTACGATCCCGATCTGGACTTCCACTACCGTATCTTCAATGCTGACGGTAGCGAAGTCTCGCAGTGCGGCAACGGCGCGCGCTGCTTCGCCCGCTTTGTCCGTTTAAAAGGCCTGACCAATAAACGTGATATCCGCGTGAGCACCGCCAACGGTCGTATGGTATTAAGCGTAACGGAAGATGATCTGGTGCGCGTTAACATGGGCGAGCCGAATTTCGAACCGTCTCAGGTCCCATTCCGCGCCAACAAAGCGGAAAAGACCTATATTATGCGCGCGGCTGAACAGACAGTATTGTGCGGCGTCGTCTCAATGGGCAACCCGCACTGCGTGATTCAGGTCGATAACGTGGATACCGCCGCGGTGGAAACCCTCGGTCCGGTGATGGAAAGCCACGAACGTTTTCCGGAACGCGCCAATATCGGCTTTATGCAGGTAGTGGAACGCTCTCATATTCGTCTGCGCGTCTATGAACGCGGCGCAGGTGAAACGCAGGCCTGCGGCAGCGGCGCCTGTGCGGCGGTGGCGGTCGGTATCCAACAAGGATTACTCGCCGAAGAGGTACGCGTGGAATTGCCAGGCGGGCGTCTCGACATCGCCTGGAAAGGTCCGGGTCAACCGTTGTATATGACTGGCCCGGCGGCACACGTCTACGACGGATTTATTCATCTATGAAACAGATCGGGGAAGAACAGCAGGAACTCGCCACAGCGCTCGACGACAGCGCGGTAGTAGATTATCTGCTGCAAAATCCTGAGTTCTTTATTCGTAATGCGGCGCAGGTAGAGCATATCCGCGTCCCGCATCCGGTGCGTGGCACCATCTCGCTGGTAGAGTGGCATATGCTGCGGGCGCGTAACCATATCAACGTGTTGGAAGAGAACATGACGCTGCTGATGGAACAGGCGACGGCCAATCAAAGCCTGTTTCAGCGCCTGTTCCATCTGCAGACGCGTCTGGCGTCCGCCGATAGCCTGGATGAAATGCTCAACCGCTTTCATCGTTGGGCGCGCGAGCTGGGCCTGGCAGGTGCGACGGTGCGCCTGTTTCCGGACAGCTGGCATCTCGGCGCGCCGTCTAAATTCACCCATCTGGCGTTGAGCCGGCAGGCGTTCGAACCCATTCGTATCCAGCGGCTGGGCCAGGCTCGTCACTATCTTGGGCCGCTGAATGGGCCAGAGCTGCTGGTGGTGCTGCCGGATGCGAAAGCTATCGGCTCGGTGGCGATGTCGCTACTGGGCGATGACGACGCGCCGGGGGTGATGTTTTTCAGCAGCCGCGATCCGCAGCATTATCAGCTAGGCCAGGGGACGCAGCTACTGCAGGAGATCGCCCGTATGCTGCCCGGCCTGCTGGAGCGCTGGATTGAACGCGCATGACCGACTCCCCGCTATTCGCCTGCGTCGACCGCTTCCTGCGCTATCTCGGCGTAGAACGCCAGCTTAGCCCGATTACGCTCACGAATTACCAGCGTCAGCTGGAAGCGCTGATCGCGCTGGCGGATGATGCTGGCTTAAAAAGCTGGCAGCAGTGTGACGCCGCTCAGGTACGTAGCTTTGCCGTGCGCAGCCGCCGCGCGGGCTTAGGGCCGGCCAGCCTGGCGCTGCGGCTTTCCGCCCTGCGTAGTTTCTTCGACTGGATGGTCAGCCAGGGCGAGTTAGCGGCTAACCCGGCGAAGGGGATTGCGGCGCCAAAAACTCCCCGTCATTTGCCGAAAAATATCGACGTTGATGATGTGAATCGGCTGCTGGATATCGACCTTAACGACCCGCTCGCGGTGCGCGACCGGGCGATGCTGGAAGTGATGTACGGCGCGGGGCTGCGTCTTTCTGAGTTAGTTAACCTTGATATTAAGCACCTTGATCTTGAGTCAGGGGAAGTGTGGGTGATGGGTAAAGGCAGCAAAGAGCGCCGCCTGCCAATTGGACGCAACGCGGTGGCGTGGATCGAACACTGGCTGGATTTGCGCGGCCTGTTCGGCAGCGATGACGACGCGCTGTTTTTGTCGAAGCTGGGTAAGCGCATTTCAGCGCGCAACGTGCAGAAGCGGTTTGCCGAGTGGGGTATCAAGCAGGGGCTCAATAGCCACGTGCATCCGCATAAGCTGCGGCACTCCTTCGCGACGCATATGCTGGAGTCGAGCGGCGATCTGCGCGGCGTGCAGGAGCTGCTGGGGCATGCCAATCTCTCCACCACCCAAATCTATACTCATCTCGATTTTCAACACCTTGCCTCGGTGTACGATGCCGCGCATCCGCGCGCTAAACGGGGGAAATAATGCGTTTTTACCGACCTCTGGGCCCGATCTCCGCGCTGACGTTCGACCTGGATGACACCCTTTACGATAACCGCCCGGTGATTGACCGGACGATGCAGGAATCGCTGACGTTTGTGCGCAATTACCATCCGGCGCTGAGCCAGTTTGATGCCCATGCGCTTAATCAGCTGCGACAAACGCTATTGTCCTCAGAACCTGAGATTTATCATGATGTCACCGTCTGGCGCCACCGCGCGCTGGAGTTAGGGATGCGTAACGCCGGGCTCTCCGCCGCCGAGGCGAAAGCCGGCGCCGATGCGGCGATGGAAAACTTCGCCCACTGGCGCAGCCGCGTCGATGTGCCGCAGGAGACGCACGATACGCTGGCGAAGCTGGCGCAGAAATGGCCGCTGGTGGCTATCACCAACGGTAACGCCCAGCCGGAACTGTTCGGCCTGAACGACTATTTCCGTTTCGTGCTGCGCGCGGGTCCGGATGGCCGCTCCAAGCCGTTTGCCGATATGTACCATCTGGCGGCGGAGCGTCTGGATTTGCCGCTCGGGCAGATTCTGCACGTCGGCGATGATCTGACCACCGACGTAGCTGGCGCAATTCGCTGTGGAATGCAGGCCTGCTGGATCAAGCCGCAGGACGCCTCGCTGATGAAAACCGCCGATAGCCGCCTGCTGCCGCATATTGAAATTTCACGGTTGGCATCTCTGACCTCGCTGATATAATCACCAGTAACTCTGTATATATTAACAGGGGTTCGTGGAACCCCTTCTCTTCCGGCGGTGCCAATGGACGTTTCTTACCTGCTCGACAGCCTTAATGACAAACAGCGTGAAGCCGTAGCGGCCTCGCGCACCAATATGCTGGTTCTGGCAGGGGCGGGCAGTGGTAAGACGCGCGTACTGGTGCACCGTATCGCCTGGCTGCTGAGCGTGGAGAACTGCTCGCCGTATTCCATTATGGCGGTGACCTTTACCAACAAAGCGGCGGCGGAAATGCGCCACCGTATCGGCCAACTGATGGGCACCACCCAGGGCGGTATGTGGGTCGGCACCTTCCACGGCCTGGCCCATCGCCTGCTACGCGCCCATCATCTGGATGCCAACCTGCCGCAGGATTTCCAAATCCTCGATAGCGAAGACCAGCTACGCCTGCTGAAGCGCCTGATTAAGGCGATGAACCTGGATGAGAAGCAATGGCCGCCGCGTCAGGCGATGTGGTACATCAACAGCCAAAAAGATGAAGGGCTGCGCCCGCACCATATTCAGAGCTACGGCAACCCGGTCGAACAGACCTGGCAGAAGGTGTATCAGGCCTATCAGGAAGCCTGCGATCGCGCCGGGCTGGTGGACTTTGCCGAGCTGCTGCTGCGCGCGCACGAACTGTGGCTGAACAAACCGCATATCCTGCAGCACTACCGCGAGCGCTTCACCAATATTCTCGTCGACGAATTCCAGGATACCAACAACATTCAATATGCCTGGATCCGCCTGCTGGCGGGCGATACCGGCAAAGTGATGATTGTCGGCGATGATGACCAGTCGATTTACGGCTGGCGCGGCGCGCAGGTCGAAAACATTCAGCGCTTCCTGAATGACTTCCCCGGCGCGGAAACCATCCGCCTGGAGCAAAACTACCGTTCGACCAGCAATATTCTCAGCGCGGCTAACGCCCTGATTGAAAACAACAACGGGCGGTTGGGCAAAAAACTGTGGACCGACGGCGCCGACGGCGAACCCATTTCGCTGTACTGCGCCTTCAACGATCTCGATGAAGCGCGTTTCGTGGTTAACCGAATTAAAACCTGGCAGGAGAACGGCGGAGCGCTGGAGCAGTGCGCCATTCTCTATCGTAGCAACGCCCAGTCGCGCGTGCTGGAAGAGGCGCTGCTACAGGCCAGCATGCCTTACCGTATCTACGGCGGCATGCGCTTCTTCGAACGTCAGGAAATCAAAGATGCGCTCTCTTATCTGCGCCTGATTGCCAACCGCAACGATGACGCGGCGTTTGAGCGTGTGGTCAATACGCCTACCCGCGGCATCGGCGATCGTACTCTGGATGTGGTGCGCCAGACCTCGCGCGATCGTCAGCTGACGCTGTGGCAGGCCTGCCGCGAGCTGCTGAAAGAGAAAGCGCTGGCTGGCCGCGCTGCCAGCGCGCTGCAGCGCTTTATGGAGCTTATCGACGCGCTGGCGCAGGAAACCGCCGATATGCCATTGCATGTCCAGACTGATCGGGTCATTAAAGATTCCGGCCTGCGTATGATGTACGAGCAGGAGAAAGGCGAGAAGGGCCAGACCCGTATCGAAAACCTGGAAGAACTGGTGACGGCGACGCGCCAGTTCAGCTACAACGAAGAAGATGAAGATCTGATGCCGCTGCAGGCGTTCCTCTCCCACGCCGCGCTGGAAGCCGGCGAAGGGCAGGCGGATACCTGGCAGGATGCGGTACAGCTGATGACTCTGCACTCGGCGAAAGGGCTGGAGTTCCCGCAGGTGTTTATCGTCGGCGTTGAAGAGGGGATGTTCCCGAGCCAGATGGCGCTTGATGAGGGCGGTCGTCTGGAGGAAGAGCGTCGTCTGGCCTACGTCGGGGTGACGCGCGCGATGCAGAAACTGACGCTGACCTACGCCGAAACCCGTCGTTTGTACGGCAAAGAGGTTTACCATCGCCCATCGCGCTTTATCGGCGAGCTGCCGGAAGAGTGCGTGGAAGAGGTACGGCTGCGGGCGACGGTGAGCCGCCCGGTTAACCATCAGCGCCTCGGTACACCGGTGGCGGAGAACGATACCGGCTATAAGCTGGGCCAGCGGGTTCGGCATCCGAAGTTCGGCGAAGGCACCATCGTAAACCTTGAGGGCAGCGGTGAACATAGCCGGCTGCAGGTGGCATTCCAGGGGCAGGGAATTAAATGGCTGGTTGCCGCCTATGCCCGGCTGGAAACGGTGTAACTTTAAGAAAAATATAATTTTTTTGTAATAATCTGCTAGCCTTATATGCTAAAGGGCAGGATTTGCTCTTTAGCGTTCCCTTGCGTGTTGACGCCGTTTTGGCGCTGGCGTAACATGCGCGCACGATTACGCTAAGAGGACATTCGCCTTGGACACACCCAGTAGATGCTGGCTCAACTTCCTGTCATTCAGGAACAACTCCTAAGGCTATCCCCTTATGCCGATAGCCTTAGCGGTTGTCGGCGACTCGTCCTATCCCCGTCGCTCTGAGTCAGGCTTAATGGTCTGAAACCCAAATAGTTTCTGTGTGCCCATCGAACTGTCCGATAAATTTTTTGTATTGGGAGTCCCGGTCATGCTGAGCGCATTTCAACTGGAAAATAATCGTTTAACGCGCCTTGAGGCCGATGAGATCAAGCATCTTGCCAGCTCGGTGTGGGTCGATCTGGTCGAGCCAGACGATGACGAACGTAGCCGTGTGCAAACGGAGCTAGGCCAGAACCTGGCGACGCGCCCGGAACTGGAAGACATCGAAGCGTCAGCGCGTTTCTTTGAAGACGAAGATGGTTTACACATCCACTCCTTTTTCTTTTTCGAAGATGCTGACGATCACGCCGGTAACTCAACCGTGGCGTTTACTATCCGCGAAGGCCGCCTGTTTACCCTGCGCGAGCGTGAACTGCCCGCTTTTCGCCTGTACCGCATGCGCGTGCGTAACCAGACGCTGGTCGACGGCAACGCCTATGAGCTGCTGTTAGACCTGTTCGAGACCAAAATCGAACAGCTGGCGGATGAAATAGAAAACATCTACAGCGACCTGGAAAAGCTGAGCCGCGTGATTATGGAAGGCCATCAGGGCGACGAGTATGACGAAGCGCTGTCGACGCTGGCGGAACTGGAAGATATCGGCTGGAAGGTTCGCCTCTGTCTGATGGATACCCAGCGCGCGCTCAACTTCCTCGTGCGCAAGGCGCGTTTGCCAGCAGGCCAACTGGAACAGGCGCGAGAGATCCTGCGAGATATCGAATCCCTGCTGCCGCACAACGAATCGCTGTTCCAGAAGGTGAACTTTCTGATGCAGGCGGCGATGGGCTTTATCAACATCGAGCAGAACCGCATTATCAAGATCTTCTCGGTGGTCTCAGTGGTGTTCCTGCCGCCGACGCTGGTGGCGTCCAGCTATGGGATGAACTTTGAGTTTATGCCGGAACTCCACTGGAGCTTTGGTTATCCGGGAGCCATCGTGTTTATGATGTTGGCCGGCCTGGCGCCGTATCTCTACTTCAAGCGTAAAAACTGGCTGTAGTTGTTGTGCCGGATGCGCTTCGCTTATCCGGGCCTACGTGTTGTGCTTTTGTAGGCCGGATAAGGCGTAGCCGACATCGGGTAATATCCTATCCCCGACGCCCCCGTCTTTGCGTATATACCGCATCCATCACGAATATCGCCAGCGCCACCCAGATAAAGGCGAAGGTTACCATTTTATCCGTGCCCGGCACTTCACCGTAGAACGTTACCGCCAGCAGGAACATCAGCGTCGGGCCGATGTACTGGAAAAAGCCCAGCGTCGACAAGCGCAGGCGGGTCGCCGCGCCGGTGAAGCACAGCAGGGGGATGGTGGTTACCACGCCCGCGGCCATTAGTAGCAAATTGAGCGACCAGGGGTTGTCTCCCATATGGCTGGTTGGGCTATCAGTGATGCCGAAAAGCCAGATCGCCGCCACTGGCAGCAGCCATAGCGTTTCCACCAACATGCCGGTCTGCGCATCGACGGCGATTTTCTTACGTACCAGTCCGTAGAAGGCAAAGCTGAAGGCTAGCCCAAGGCCGATTACCGGCAGTGAGCCAAAGGTCCACAACTGCACCAGCACGCCGCAGAAGGCGAGGATCACCGCCAACCACTGCAGCCGACGAAAGCGTTCGCCGAGGAAAATCATCCCGAGCACGATATTAACCAGCGGGTTAATAAAGTAGCCGAGGCTGGCTTCCAGCATATGGTGGTTATTGACCGCCCAGATAAAGAGCAGCCAGTTGCCGCCGACCAGCACTGCAGAGAGCGCGAGCAGGAAGATCTTGCGCGGGGTTTTTAGCAGTTTTTTTACCTGCGGCCACTGGCGGCTGACGCTGATGAGCGCCACCATGAAAAAGAAAGACCAGATCACGCGATGCGTGAGGATTTCATCGGCGGGAACGTAGTAAATAAGTTTGAAGTACGCCGGTGCGATACCCCAGATAAAATAGGCGGCCAGCGCCAGCATAACGCCCAGCCGCGTTTGTTTTGCGTCCATTGGTAGAATCCATTGCCAAAGAGAGTGATGTTACTCGATCTGCGGCAATCAACCCACCATATAGGTGGCCGTGGCGCTGGCGATATAAACCTGCTCTTCGTTATGCAGCTCGACGCGGGCCACCGCGACTTTGTTTCCAGCGCGCAGCAGGCTGCTGGTGGCGGTAAAGCGCTCGCCGCGGCCAGGGCGTAAGTAATCGACGCGCAAATCGATAGTTCCCATCCGCGAGAGGCGCTGGCGCAGCTCTTCTTCATTGATAGTGTCATGGCGAGTCAGGGTGCTGCCGACGCAGACCAGCCCAGCGGCGACATCCAGCGCAGAGGCGATAACGCCGCCGTGCAGGATACTCTGTGCCCAGTTGCCAACCATCATCGGCTGATTATTAAAGCTGAGCTGGGCAAATTCCTTTTCATAACGCTCCAGCTCAAGCCCCAGCGCACGGTTAAAAGGCATGTGATAAACAAAAATCTCTCCCACCAGCTTTAGCGCGGCGGCGGCGGTCAGTTCAGACATAGCAGAGGTCCATTTCGTTAATGAAATGTTGATTTTATGCTTCAAAAATATTGATTTCCACTTTCGGAGGCGATAACGCAGCGGGAGGTGGATAAATAGGTAGAATGGCAGCAGGACAAAACATTAAATAAGAACCCTTCTTCAGGAGAACAGTAATGCGTATCTCTTTAGCCTGGCTGCTGGCGCTTAGCGCGCTGCCGGCGGGCGTTCTGGCGCAGGACGCGCCGATTGAACAATCCGTTCATGACAAACCCGCGGTACGGGGCAGTATTATCGCCAACCTGCTGCAGGACCATGATAATCCGTTCCTGCTTTATCCTTATGAGAGCAACTATCTGCTCTATACGTGGACCAGCGATCTCAATAAAGAGGCTATTCGTAGTTACGACTGGGCAGATGACGCGCGTAAGGATGAGGTGAAGTTCCAGCTCAGCCTGGCATTCCCGTTATGGCGCGGCATTCTCGGCGATAATTCGCTGCTTGGCGCCTCCTATACGCAAAAATCCTGGTGGCAGCTCTCTAACAGTAAAGGCTCGGCGCCGTTTCGCGAAACTAACTACGAGCCTCAGCTCTTCCTTGGCTTCGCGACGGATTATGAGTTTGCCGGCTGGACCTTGCGCGATATCGAAGTCGGCTATAACCACGACTCTAACGGCCGTTCCGATCCAACGTCACGTAGCTGGAACCGCCTGTATACTCGCCTGATGGCGAAAAACGGTAACTGGCTGGTTGAAGTGAAGCCGTGGTATGTGGTCGGCAGCACCGATGATAACCCGGATATTACGAAATACATGGGGTACTACCGCCTGAAGATTGGCTACCAGCTGGGGGAAGCTATTTTTAGCGCTCAGGGGCAATATAACTGGAATACGGGCTACGGCGGCGCGGAAATCGGGGTCAGTTACCCTATTACCAAACACGTGCGCGCCTATACTCAGGTGTACAGCGGTTATGGCGAGTCGCTCATCGACTATAACTTCAATCAGACGCGGGTCGGCGTCGGCGTGATGCTCAACGATCTGTTTTAATCGTTGCACTCTGGCTCTCAGGCGCTGAAAATAGCGCCTGTTTTCTTTTCAGGCGGATGGGGTCAACGTGGCACAGGCGGAAGTATTAAATCAGGAATCGCTGGCTAAGCAGGTTTTACAAGAGACCTTCGGCTACCAGCAGTTCCGCCCGGGCCAGGAATCGATCATCGCCACGGCGCTGGAAGGCCGCGATTGCCTGGTGGTGATGCCGACCGGCGGCGGTAAGTCGCTGTGCTATCAGGTGCCTGCATTGGTGCTAGGCGGCCTGACGGTTGTCGTGTCGCCGCTGATTTCGCTGATGAAAGACCAGGTCGATCAGCTGCTGGCTAACGGCGTCGCCGCGGCTTGTCTTAACTCGACTCAGAGCCGCGAGCAGCAGCAAGAGGTGATGGCGGGGTGCCGCAGCGGGCAGATTCGTCTGCTGTATATCGCGCCGGAACGCCTGATGCTGGACAACTTCCTGGAGCATCTGAGCCACTGGAACTTAGCGATGCTGGCGGTGGATGAGGCGCACTGTATCTCGCAGTGGGGCCATGATTTCCGCCCGGAATATGCCGCGTTGGGCCAGCTGCGTCAGCGGATGCCGCATATTCCGTTTATGGCGCTCACCGCCACCGCGGATGACACCACCCGCCGCGATATTGTTCGCCTGCTGGGGCTTAACGATCCGCTGATTCAGGTTAGTAGCTTCGATCGCCCCAATATCCGCTATATGCTGATGGAGAAATTTAAGCCGCTCGATCAGTTGATGCGATACGTCCAGGATCAGCGCGGTAAATCAGGGATTATCTACTGCAACAGCCGTTCTAAAGTTGAAGACACCGCCGCCAGGCTGCAAAGCCGCGGCATCAGCGCGGCGGCCTACCATGCTGGCCTGGAAAATGATATTCGTGCCGACGTGCAGGAGAAATTCCAGCGTGACGATCTGCAGATCGTGGTGGCGACGGTGGCCTTCGGTATGGGCATTAACAAGCCGAACGTCCGCTTTGTGGTGCACTTTGATATCCCGCGCAATATTGAATCCTATTATCAAGAAACCGGCCGCGCCGGGCGTGACGGCCTGCCGGCGGAAGCGATGCTGTTTTACGATCCGGCGGATATGGCGTGGCTGCGCCGCTGCCTGGAGGAGAAGCCCGCCGGGCCGCTGCAGGATATTGAACGTCATAAGCTGAATGCGATGGGCGCCTTTGCCGAAGCGCAGACCTGTCGCCGTTTGGTGCTGCTGAACTATTTTGGCGAAGGGCGCCAGGAGCCGTGCGGCAACTGTGATATCTGTCTTGACCCGCCAAAGCAGTACGATGGCTTAATGGACGCGCGCAAGGCGCTTTCAACTATTTACCGGGTGAAGCAACGCTTCGGGATGGGCTACGTGGTTGAAGTACTCCGCGGCGCCAACAATCAGCGTATCCGCGACCTGAACCACGATAAACTGCCGGTTTACGGTATTGGTCGCGAGCAGAGCCACGAGCACTGGGTGAGCGTGATTCGCCAGTTAATCCACCTCGGACTGGTGACGCAAAATATTGCCCAGCACTCCGCGCTGCAGCTCACCGAGGCCGCGCGTCCGGTACTGCGCGGTGAAGTCCCGCTGCAGCTCGCCGTGCCGCGTATCGTGGCGCTAAAACCGAAAGCGATGCAGAAATCCTTCGGCGGCAATTACGACCGCAAGCTGTTTGCCAAGCTGCGTAAATTACGTAAAGCGATCGCCGACGAGGAGAATATCCCGCCATACGTCGTCTTTAACGACGCGACGCTTATTGAGATGGCCGAACAGTCGCCGCTTACCGCCGGGGAGATGCTTAGCGTCAACGGCGTGGGGACTCGCAAGCTTGAGCGCTTCGGTAAAGAATTCATGGCGCTGATACGTGCTCATGTCGATGGCGATGATGAGTAGTCAGCCGCGGGAAAAGGTGCCAGAATAGTTTCCTTCTTCACTATTTCCCTGCGAGTTAAACATGTTGATGCTTTTTCTCACCGTGGCGCTGGTGCACATCATTGCGCTAATGAGTCCAGGGCCGGATTTTTTCTTCGTTTCGCAAACCGCGGTGAGCCGCTCGCGCAAAGAGGCGATGATGGGCGTGCTGGGGATCACCGGCGGCGTGATGGTCTGGGCGGGCGTCGCGCTGCTCGGCTTGCATCTGATTATCGAGAAAATGGCCTGGCTGCATACGTTGATTATGGTCGGCGGTGGGCTGTATCTGTGCTGGATGGGCTATCAAATGCTGCGCGGCGCGCTGAAGAAAACTGATGTAGCGGCAGCGGAACCGCAGGTTGAGCTGGCGCGTAGCGGGCGCAGTTTCCTGAAGGGCCTGCTGACTAACCTCGCCAACCCGAAAGCGATTATCTACTTCGGATCGGTCTTCTCGCTGTTCGTTGGCGATAACATCGGCGCCGGGGCGCGTTGGGGAATTTTCCTGCTGATCGTCCTTGAAACGCTGGCGTGGTTCACCATCGTAGCCAGCCTCTTCGCACTGCCGAAAATGCGCCGCGGCTATCAGCGGATGGCAAAGTGGATAGACGGCATCGCAGGAACCCTGTTTGCCGGTTTCGGCATTCATCTGATTATTTCGCGCTAACTCGTCATGCGATTATCCACCCGGTTGGTT
This sequence comes from Klebsiella sp. CN_Kp091, assembly GCF_040065095.1. Classification (NCBI taxonomy): domain Bacteria; kingdom Pseudomonadati; phylum Pseudomonadota; class Gammaproteobacteria; order Enterobacterales; family Enterobacteriaceae; genus Klebsiella; species Klebsiella sp. CN_Kp091. The sequence goes on from NZ_JBEAIO010000036.1 coordinate 58,643, forward strand.
GCCGGGTGGGGCAGACATTAGTGACGAAGGCGCTGTAGTTCATCCCTGGTCAAACCGGTCATTTCCAGGATGGCATCGTCATCCATGCCGCGATTGAGCATCGCTGCGGCGACCTGTAAAAGGGCCTGTAGTTTTCCTTCTTTGATGCCTTCTTTAATACCTTCTTTAATACCTTCTTTAATACCTTTCTCTCTACCTTCTGCGAGCCACGTTTCTGCCAGAGTCATTAGCATTCCTCCATGCTGCGGCACACGCTGTGCCAGCCCATACAATAGCGCCCGAATATCCTGAGCTTCTCCCGCCTGAGCCATATATTTTATCAGCACGGCGATTTGTTGTCCGCTCATCTGCTCCAACATTAAGAGATGGGTCAACTTGTCCAGCAGTTGTGCCATATCGCGCTGGCGAATATGTTTTTGTACCAGTGTAAGCGCCGCCATACTGCGGTGGCGCATAATTTCGTCATCAGGGATCACCGTAATATCGACCAGCGGAAACGCGCCTGAATAGAGCTGATGGGCAAGCATCGAGTCGTCAAAATTATCCAGCCAGTTCAGCGACCATGGATAGGGGCTGCGGCGTCCTTGATAAAAGAGAATGGGAATTACCAGCGGTAACGTTTTATGACCATTCTCCAGATGCCTCTGCATGGCGGCGATGGCGTAGCGCATCAGGCGGAATGCCATCAGTTTATCGGGTGAACTCTGGTGTTCTATCAGGACATGGATATACCCCGGGCCGCGGTTTGTCTCCAGCGAATAAAGAATATCGCTGTAGTAGGGCCGCAGGTCATCTTCCAGAAAACTCCCGGATTCCAGGCGAAGCGTATCCAGTTTGCAAACCTGAATTAACGCCGGCGGAAGGTGGATCTCAATAAAATCGCGCGCCGTTTCTACCCGCGACAGAAAGGTCTTAAAGACTGCATCATGAGGGGTTGCCGTTTCCGCCATTTTCGTTCATCCGTGAATAAACCCAATGGCGGCATTCTGGCACTGAAAAGGCGGGGCCGACAGCGCGTGGATAAAGTCTCTCTCATCTTTGCGCGCCAGCACGCGTGATAATACGACTAAGGCCGCAAATGGCGCAGCGCTGTGCGAGCAAGATTCCAGTATTCAGGCGTGACGGGCGGAAGCGAGCAGCGCACCCACCAGCATAAACAGCGAACCAAACACTTTATTCAGCGCCTTCATCTGCTTCGGACCTTTAATCCAGGCCGCAATGCGCTGCGCCAGCGTCGCGTAACCGATCATCACAATGATATCGACTACGATAGTGGTGACGCCGAGTACCAGGTACTGCATCACCTGCGGCTGATGCGGCACGATGAACTGGGGAAACAGCGCGGCGAGGAAGACGATACTTTTTGGGTTGGTCAGATTGACGAACACCGCGCGTTTATAGAGCTTACCGCGGCTTTGAGTTCGCGCCAGCGTATTCAGGTCGATTGAACCCGCCGCCCGCCATTGCTGAATCCCCAGCCAGATAAGATAGGCCGCGCCCGCCCATTTCAACACTTCAAATGCCAGTACCGAGCGCGAGAAGAGCGTGCCCAAACCGACGCCGACCAGCACGATATGAATGGCCAATCCGGTTTGCAGGCCGGCAATAGAGGCCGCCGCGCCGCGATAGCCGTGGTTGATGGATGTGGTCATGGTATTGATCGCGCCGGAACCCGGCGACAGGCTGAGAATGATTGATGTCAGCAGATAAGCGAACCACCACTCGAAGGTCATGAGAATCTCCCTGATTGTCTATTTTTATGCCACAATACGCTATTGCATCAGCATTGTGTGATGTGCGACAAAAAAACGATTTTCAGCGGTTAACAGGGGTGTAAACCCGATGTTTGGGCAGCAAAAGGACTGGGACACACGAGAAAACGCGTTTGCGGCCTTTACCATGGGGCCGCTGACGGATTTTTGGCATCAGCGGGAAGAAGCTGAATTTACGGGCGTCGATAAGGTTCCGGTACGCTTTGTGCGCTTTTGTGCCGCAAATAACGACCGGCTGGTGGTCATTTGCCCCGGCCGCATCGAAAGCTACGTGAAGTACGCCGAACTAGCCTACGATCTCTTCCACAGCGGCTTTGACGTGATGATTATCGATCACCGCGGTCAGGGTCGCTCCGGTAGGTTGCTGTCTGATACCCACCGCGGTCATGTTGTGCGCTTTAGCGATTATGTTGACGATCTGGCTGCGCTTTGGCAGCAGGAAGTGGTTCCCGGCCACTGGCGTAAACGTTTTATTCTCGCCCACTCGATGGGCGGCGCCATTGCCACGCTGTTCTTGCAGCGTCACCGGCAGCATTGTGACGCCATTGCCTTGTGCGCGCCAATGTTTGGCATCATCATGCGCCTGCCTGACTGGATGGTGCGCCATATTCTCGACTGGGCTGAGGGCCATCAGCGTATTCGCGAAGAGTATGCCATCGGTACGGGCCGCTGGCGGGCGCTGCCGTTTTCGCTCAATGTATTGACTCATAGCCGCCAGCGCTATCGTCGCAACCTGCGTTTTTATGCTGACGATCCGCGGCTACGCGTTGGCGGGCCAACCTATCACTGGGTGCGTGAAGGTATTCTGGCCGGTGAAGAGATATTGTCCGGCGTCGAGAAAGACACGACTCCGACGTTATTGATTCAGGCTGAGGATGAAAGGGTGGTCGATAATCTGATGCACGACCGCTATTGTGAACTCCGTTCCGCTGCCGGGCACCCTTGCGAAGGCGATAAGCCGCTCGTTATTGAAGGGGCATATCACGAGATCCTTTTTGAAAAGGACGCTATGCGCTCAGTCGCGCTAAATGCCATCGTCGATTTTTTCAATCGACATACTTAATCCGACGATAGATCTCGTCGCCCTGCTTAGAGGTTAAATTTTTTATGTACCAGGTTGTTGCGTCTGATTTAGATGGCACGCTGCTTTCCCCCGACCATTTCCTCACCCCATATGCCAAAGAGACGCTGAAGCTACTCACCGCGCGCGGGATAAATTTCGTCTTCGCCACTGGCCGCCACTACATCGATGTGGGGCAGATCCGCGATAATCTCGGCATTAAGTCGTACATGATCACCTCTAACGGCGCGCGGGTACATGATAGTGAAGGAAAACAAATCTTCGCCCATAACCTCGACCGCGATATCGCCAGCGATCTGTTTGAGATGGTGCGTAACGATGTGAAGATTGTGACCAACGTCTATCGTGAAGATGAATGGTTTATGAATCGCCATCGCCCGGAAGAGATGCGCTTCTTCAAAGAGGCGGTATTCAACTACAAGCTTTATGAACCGGGCGAGCTGGATGCGGATGGCATCAGCAAAGTTTTCTTCACCTGTGAAGATCATGAACATTTGCTGCCGCTTGAGCAGGCTATCAACGCGCGCTGGGGCGACCGCGTCAATGTGAGTTTCTCCACGCTAACTTGTCTTGAAGTAATGGCCGGCGGTGTTTCGAAGGGACATGCGCTGGAGGCCGTTGCGAAAATGCTCGGCTACAGCCTCAAGGAGTGTATTGCCTTTGGCGACGGCATGAACGACGCCGAGATGCTGTCGATGGCCGGTAAAGGCTGCATTATGGCAAACGCCCATCAGCGGTTGAAGGATTTGCATCCGGAGCTGGAAGTGATCGGCAGCAACGCCGACGATGCCGTACCGCATTACCTGCGCAAGTTATATCTCGATTGATAAACATTGACGACTGGCTAATAAGTGGTCAGCCGTCAACCCTTCTCTCCGCTACAATGCCTGTTCTTTATTCAATGAGACGACCGTTGTGGCGCTTTTAATTATCACCACTATCCTGTGGGCCTTTTCGTTTAGTCTGATTGGCGAATACCTTGCCGGTAGCGTCGATAGCTATTTTTCCGTGCTGATGCGCGTGGGCCTGGCAGCGCTGGTGTTCCTGCCTTTCCTGCGTACGCGCGGCCAGTCTCCGCGTACCATCGTGCTCTATATGCTAGTGGGGGCAATGCAGCTTGGCATTATGTATTTGCTGGCTTTCCGCGCCTATCTCTATCTGACGGTGTCGGAATTTCTGTTGTTTACGGTCTTTACCCCGCTGTATATCACCCTGATTTACGATCTGCTCAGCGGTCGTAAACTGCGCTGGGGCTATCTGCTTAGCGCGGCGTTGGCGGTGTTAGGGGCGGCGATCATCCGCTATGACAAAGTCAGCGATCATTTCTGGACCGGGCTATTGCTGGTGCAGTTGTCGAATATCTGCTTCGCCATCGGCATGGTGGGCTACAAGCGTTTGATGGAAGTCCGCCCGATGCCGCAACACAATGCTTTTGCCTGGTTCTATGCCGGCGCCTTTATTGTGGCGGTAGCGGCGTGGTTTATGCTGGGCAATCCGCAGAGGCTACCGACTACCGGCCTGCAGTGGGGAATCCTGGTCTGGCTTGGCGTGGTTGCTTCCGGATTGGGGTACTTCATGTGGAATTACGGCGCGACGCAGGTGGATGCCGGTACGTTGGGGATCATGAATAACGTTCACGTCCCCGCCGGGCTGCTGGTTAACCTTGCTATCTGGCAGGAGCAGCCTCACTGGCCGAGCTTTATCATTGGCGCGCTGGTAATCCTGGCTTCGCTATGGGTCCATCGCCGCTGGGTCGCTCCGCACTCCGTACAAACGGCAGATGATCGCAAGCGTGGTTCCGCGCTGAGCGAATAAATGCTTCTGTTACCGGCTGGCGTTGCTCGCCATCGCGCACCGCAGCGTACAGCCGGCTCCACAGTCCTTCTCCCAGGGTTTTGGTGACAATCAAACCCTGGCGTTCAAAACTTTCCACCACCCAGTGCGGCAGGGCGGCGATACCCATTCGCGCGGCAACCATCTGAATTAGCAGCAGCGTGTTATCGACGCTTTTCAACTGCGGGCTGATCCCCGCCGGTTGCAGGAAGTGGCGCCAGATGTCCAGTCGCCCGCGCTGTACCGGATAAATCAGTAACGTTTCCGCAGCCAGATCTTCCGGGGAGATGCGCGTTTTCGCCGCCAGCGGATGTTCCGGTGCTAACACCAGACGAACTTCATAATCAAACATCGGTGAATAGTGCAGACCGCTACGCGGTAAAATATCTGAGGTCATCACCAGATCGAGTTCACCCTGCTGCAGGGCTGGCTGCGGGTCAAAGGTGACGCCGGACTGAAAATCAACTTCCACCAGCGGCCAGCGGGCGCGGAAGCTTTCCAGCGCCGGGGTGAGCCATTGAATACAGCTATGGCACTCAATCGCCAGCCGCAGACGGGTTTGCTGTGGTTCGTTGCAATCCTGTAGCGCGCGAGCGATCTGCGGCAGCACCTGATTGGCCAACTGCAGCAGAATTTCTCCTTGCGGCGTGAAGCGTAGCGGCTGGCTTTTACGCACAAACAAACGGAAGCCAAGGCGCTGTTCCAGATCGCTAAACTGGTGGGACAGGGCCGACTGGGTTTGGTGCAGGGCCGCCGCCGCGCCCGCCAGCGAGCCGCTGTTCCGCAACGCCTGTAGCGTTTTCAGGTGTTTAATCTCGATCATGAATGTCCTTCACTTCGGCATGAATAATTTGCGCTTGAGGAATATACAGTACCTTTACATTATGGATGTGTAAACATCTGGATGGCTAAATGCAAAAAATTCCATAAGGGGCATAACATGACAATCCTCAATCACACCCTCGGTTTTCCTCGCGTTGGCCTTCGCCGCGAGCTGAAAAAAGCGCAAGAGAGCTACTGGGCGGGCAACGCCACGCGTGAAGAGCTGTTGGCGGTAGGTCGCGAACTTCGCGCTCGTCACTGGGAGCAGCAGAAACAGGCAGGCATTGATCTGCTGCCGGTGGGCGATTTTGCCTGGTACGACCATGTTCTGACCACCAGCCTGCTGCTGGGCAACGTGCCGGCTCGTCATCAGAACAAAGACGGCACCGTCGATATCGATACCCTGTTCCGCATTGGTCGCGGTCGCGCGCCGACCGGCGAACCCGCTGCCGCCGCGGAAATGACCAAGTGGTTCAATACCAACTATCACTACATGGTGCCGGAATTTGTCCAGGGCCAGCAGTTCAAGCTGAGCTGGACTCAACTGCTGGATGAAGTGGACGAAGCGCTGGCGCTGGGCCACAAGATTAAGCCTGTACTGCTGGGGCCGGTAACCTATCTGTGGCTGGGCAAAGTAAAAGGCGAACAGTTTGACCGTTTAAGCCTGCTGAACGATATCCTTCCGGTTTACCAGCAGGTACTGGGCGAGCTGGCGAAACGCGGTATTGAGTGGGTGCAGATTGATGAACCGGCGCTGGTACTGGAGCTGCCGCAAGCATGGTTGGATGCCTTTAAACCGGCTTATGAGGCCCTGCAGGGGCAGGTAAAACTACTGCTGACTACCTATTTTGAAGGGATCGCCGACAACCTTGATGTTATCACCGCGCTGCCGGTACAGGGGCTTCACGTCGATCTGGTGCATGGCAAAGATGATGTTGCTGAACTACATAAACGCCTGCCGGCCGACTGGCTGTTATCCGCCGGGCTGATCAACGGTCGTAACGTCTGGCGCGCCGATCTCACGGAAAAATATGCGCAAATTAAGGCGATTGTCGGTCAACGCGAACTATGGGTCGCCTCTTCCTGCTCCTTGCTGCATAGCCCGATCGATCTGAGCGTAGAGACCCGTCTTGATGCCGAAGTAAAAAGCTGGTTTGCTTTCGCCCTGCAGAAGTGCGGCGAACTGGCGCTGCTGCGCGATGCGCTGAACAGCGGTGATACGACGGCGATCGAGGCGTGGAGCGCGCCAATCCAGGCTCGTCGCCATTCGACTCGCGTACACAACGCGGCAGTGGAAAAACGGCTGGCGGCAATCACCGCGCAGGACAGCCAGCGCGCCAGCCCTTATGCCGAGCGCGCACAGGCGCAGCGCAGGCGCTTTAACCTGCCAGCATGGCCGACGACGACGATCGGTTCATTCCCGCAGACAACCGAAATTCGTACCCTACGTCTGGACTTCAAAAAGGGCAATCTTGATGCCAGTCATTATCGGACGGGTATTGCTGAACATATTAAGCAGGCGATCGTCGAACAAGAACGTCTGGGTTTAGACGTGCTGGTGCACGGAGAAGCCGAGCGTAACGACATGGTGGAGTATTTCGGCGAGCATCTGGACGGTTTCATCTTCACGCAAAACGGTTGGGTGCAAAGCTATGGCTCTCGCTGCGTGAAGCCGCCGGTGGTTATCGGCGACGTCAGCCGTCCGCAAGCGATCACCGTCGAGTGGGCGAAGTACGCGCAGTCTCTTACCGACAAGCCGGTCAAAGGCATGTTGACCGGTCCGGTGACCATTCTGTGCTGGTCCTTCCCGCGCGAAGATGTCAGCCGTGAAACCATCGCGAAGCAGATTGCGCTGGCGCTGCGCGATGAAGTGGCGGATCTGGAGGCGGCCGGTATCGGTATTATCCAGATTGATGAACCGGCACTGCGCGAAGGTCTGCCGCTGAAGCGCAGTGATTGGGATGCTTATCTACAGTGGGGTGTAGAAGCTTTTCGCATCAACGCCGCGGTTGCTAAGGATGACACCCAGATTCATACCCACATGTGTTATTGCGAGTTCAATGACATCATGGATTCTATCGCCGCGCTGGATGCCGACGTCATCACCATTGAAACCTCGCGTTCTGACATGGAACTGCTGGAGTCGTTTGAAGAGTTCGAATATCCAAACGAAATCGGCCCGGGCGTTTATGATATTCACTCGCCAAACGTACCGAGCGTGGAGTGGATTGAAGGGTTGCTGGAGAAGGCCGCGCAGCGTATTCCGGCGGAGCGCTTGTGGGTTAACCCGGACTGCGGCCTGAAAACTCGCGGCTGGCCGGAAACCCGCGCCGCGCTGGCGAACATGGTGCAAGCGGCGCAGAATCTGCGCGAATCAGCCTGATAGATAGGCGGAAAACAACAGAGGAGGCCACGGCCTCCTCTTTTCATGTATCAGGCGAGTTACCCTTTTTTACCGCCATATTGAGCAAACCAGGCCAGCATTCGCTGCCAGCCGTCTTTGGCTGACTCTTCGTGATAGCTGGCGCGATAGTCGGCGTTAAAAGCGTGATCGGCCTCGGGATAGACCACGATCTCGGCGTTCGCATTCGCCGCCCGCAGCGCCTGGCGCATGGTCTCGACGGTATCCTGCGGAATGCTGGCGTCTTTAGCGCCGTACAGGCCAAGTACCGGCGCGTTGAGGTCGACGGCGATATCCACCGGGTGTTTTGGCGAATTCAGCGATTTTTCTCCCACCAGTTTGCCATACCAGGCGACGCCTGCCTTCAACTGCGGGTTATGCGCGGCATACAGCCAGGTGATGCGACCGCCCCAGCAGAAACCGGTGATCAGCAGACGATGGGCATCGCCGCCGTGGCGTGCCGCCCAACTGGCGACGTGGTCGAGATCCGCCAGCACCTGCGCGTCAGGCACCTTAGTGACCAGTTCTTTGAACAGGGTAGGGATATCGTTGTACTCATTCGGATCGCCCTGGCGGAAGTAGAGTTCTGGCGCAATCGCCAGATAGCCTTCCTGCGCCAGGCGGCGGCACAGATCGCGAATATGCTCATGTACGCCGAAAATTTCCTGCACCACGATAACGATCGGCAGTGGGCCGTCGGCGTTTTTCGGGCGGGCGTGATAGGCCGGCATATTCTCGCCCTGCGATGGGATCGAGGTTTCTCCGGCGACAATATGCTCATCCGACGTATGGACGGCGGTAGAGGCGTGCGGCGAGGCTGCAGGTGCGAATCCGGGTTGCTTGGTTGTGGTCATGGTATTCTCCGTACCCTTATTTATTAGCGCATCGATAAATATAGACTCTTAGACTGAACGTTAATAAAGCACAGTGCCTGAAAGCGGCTATCTTTTGTTCTGTGACCGCGAATATAACTTGTTAATGTGATGTGAATCACTATTTGTTGAAAAACAAATGCAATCATTGTTATGCATGGTGACCATCATCACAAAAATAAGCGAGTGGCTTCTGTAAAGTACCCTTTTGCTTCTGCTGATACTTCGACCCACAGAGGAGTTTTTTATGTCCAAGTCTGATGTTTTTCATCTCGGCCTCACTAAGAACGATTTACAAGGGGCTACGCTGGCTATCGTCCCTGGCGATCCGGAGCGTGTGGAAAAGATCGCCGCGCTGATGGATAAGCCGGTTAAGCTGGCATCACATCGTGAATTTACCTCCTGGCGCGCTGAGCTGGACGGCAAACCGGTGATTGTTTGCTCCACCGGTATCGGCGGCCCGTCGACCTCTATCGCCGTGGAAGAGCTGGCGCAGCTGGGAGTTCGTACCTTCCTGCGTATCGGCACCACCGGCGCGATTCAGCCGCATATCAATGTTGGCGATGTACTGGTGACGACCGGTTCTGTCCGTCTGGACGGCGCCAGCCTGCACTTTGCGCCGATGGAGTTTCCGGCCGTTGCTGACTTCGCCTGTACCACCGCGCTGGTGGAAGCGGCGAAATCAATCGGCGCGACTACGCATATCGGCGTGACTGCTTCCTCTGATACCTTCTATCCAGGCCAGGAGCGTTACGACACCTTCTCCGGCCGCGTCGTGAGCCGTTTCAAAGGCTCGATGGAAGAGTGGCAGGCAATGGGCGTCATGAACTATGAAATGGAATCCGCTACGCTGCTGACCATGTGCGCCAGCCAGGGCCTGCGCGCAGGGATGGTGGCAGGGGTTATCGTCAACCGTACCCAGCAAGAGATCCCTAACGCCGAAACCATGAAGCAAACCGAAAGCCACGCGGTAAAAATCGTTGTGGAAGCGGCGCGCCGTCTGCTGTAGTTCTTCTCTCTTTCTGACAGGGCCGGATCTTCCGGCCCTTCTTTTTTGCGTAGCGCCTCGCAGGAAAATCCTTTTCAACTGGACGTTTGTACAGCACAATTCTATTTTTGTGTCGTAAGTGGTTGCCGGGGAGGCGTTGTGGATATCTCTATTGTGATAAGCGCCGTGGTGGCGCTGGCGGCAGGATTAATCGTTGGCTGGCTGGCGACAAAAGCCCGTGCCGATCAAATCCGTGCCGATCTCATTGAAGAGCGCCGCGAGCTGGATATCGAACTTAGCGCCGCACGTCAGCAGCTGGTGCAGGAATCGCACTGGCGCGATGAGTGCGAACTTCTCAACAACGAGCTGCGCAGCCTACGTGATATCAACACCTCGCTGGAGGCCGACCTGCGTGAAGTGACCACCCGTCTGGAATCTACACAGCTGCATGCCGAAGATAAAATCCGCCAGATGGTCAACAGCGAGCAGCGCCTGAGCGAGCAGTTTGAAAATCTGGCGAACCGCATATTCGAACACAGCAACCGCCGGGTTGATGAACAAAATCGCCAGAGCCTGCATGGCCTGCTGACGCCGCTGCGTGAACAGCTCGACGGCTTCCGTCGCCAGGTGCAGGATAGCTTCGGCCTGGAGGCGCGTGAGCGCCACACGCTGGCGCATGAAATCCGCAACCTGCAACAGCTGAACGCACAGATGGCGCAAGAGGCATTGAACCTGACGAAAGCGCTGAAGGGCGATAACAAAACCCAGGGCAACTGGGGAGAAGTGGTGCTAACCCGCGTGCTGGAGGCCTCCGGCCTGCGCGAAGGCTATGAGTATCAAACTCAGGTGAGCATCGAAACCGATAACCGATCGCGGATGCAGCCGGATGTTATCGTGCGTCTGCCGCAGGGCAAAGACGTGGTTATCGACGCCAAAATGACCCTTGTCGCCTATGAGCGTTATTTCAACGCTGAGGATGATTACACCCGCGAAGCGGCGCTGCAGGAGCATATTGCCTCGGTGCGTAATCACATTCGCCTGCTGGGGCGTAAAGATTACCAACAACTGCCAGGGTTACGTTCGCTCGATTATGTGCTGATGTTCATCCCCGTTGAGCCAGCGTTCCTGCTGGCCATCGACCGTCAACCTGAGCTTATCAGCGAGGCGCTGAAGAACAATATTATGCTGGTTAGCCCGACAACCCTGCTGGTGGCGTTGCGCACCATCGCCAACTTGTGGCGCTATGAGCATCAAAGCCGTAATGCGCAGAAAATCGCCGAGCGCGCCGGGCGCCTGTATGACAAGATGCGACTGTTTGTCGACGATATGTCGGCTATTGGTCAAAGCCTTGATAAAGCCCAGGATAACTATCGCCAGGCGATGAAAAAGCTCGCCTCGGGGCGCGGCAACCTGCTGGTTCAGGCCGAGTCATTCCGTGGCCTGGGAGTCGAGGTTAAGCGCGGGATTAATCCTGATTTAGTCGAGCAGGCCACGGCGCAGGATGACGAATACCGCCTTGAGGAAGATGAAAATTCACCGCAGGAAGATGTGCTTAGCGCCGATTCCGCGCCTGCAGCGAGAGCAAACGAGCACGTCAGGCCAAGCTGAAACGTATGGGAAATGGCCTGAATCTGTTACACTCGCTGAACATTTTCTTGATAAGTAAGCGGGCATAGAGATGGTTGAGGATTCACAAGAAACAACGCATTTTGGCTTTCAAACGGTAGCCAAAGAGCAGAAGGCGGACATGGTGGCGCATGTATTCCATTCTGTCGCTGCAAAATATGATGTGATGAACGACTTAATGTCGTTCGGGATTCATCGCTTGTGGAAGCGCTTCACCATCGACTGCAGCGGCGTGCGTCGCGGGCAAACCGTACTGGACTTAGCGGGCGGCACCGGCGACCTGACGGCGAAGTTTTCCCGTCTGGTGGGCGAAACCGGCCGCGTAATGCTCGCCGATATCAATGACTCGATGCTCAAAATGGGCCGCGAAAAACTGCGTAACATCGGTATTGTCGGTAACGTCGAATACGTTCAGGCCAACGCTGAAGCGCTGCCGTTTGCGGATAACACCTTTGACTGCATCACCATCTCCTTTGGCCTGCGTAACGTTACCGATAAAGACAAAGCGCTGCGTTCAATGTACCGCGTGCTGAAACCGGGCGGACGTTTGCTGGTTCTGGAGTTCTCCAAACCGATTCTCGAACCACTGAGCAAAGCCTACGACGCTTATTCCTTCCACGTGCTGCCGAAAGTCGGCGAACTGGTGGCAAACGATGCGGAAAGCTATCGCTATCTGGCGGAATCCATCCGCATGCATCCCGATCAGGACACCCTGAAAGGCATGATGCAGGAGGCGGGTTTTGAAAGCGTCGACTACTACAACCTGACGGCAGGTATTGTCGCGCTACACCGCGGCTATAAGTTCTGACAGGAGGGACGCTATGCCTTTCGCACCACTGGTTACCGCTGGCATCGAAACGGTTCTTAATACTTTTCTCTGGCGCGACCGCGCGCTTAAACCGGCGCGTCAACGCCTGCTGGGGAAAGTGCTGCGCGTAGAGCTCAAAGAGCTGTCGGCGCCTGTCGTGCTGGCCTTTAGCGAGCAGCAAATCGACGTGCTCGGCGCGTGGGAAGGCGAAGCTGACTGTACCGTGATAACCCGCCTGAGCGTGCTGCCGCAGTTGCGTAACCGCCAACAACTGACCGCGCTGATTCGCAGCGGCGATCTGGAAGTACAGGGCGACCTGCAGGTTGTGCAGAACATGGTCGCGCTTTGCGATCTGGCGGAGTTCGACCCGGCAGAGCTACTGGCGCCATATACCGGCGACATCGTCGCTGAAGGGGTTGGCAAGGTGCTTCGCGGCGGCGCGCGCTTCCTGCTGCAGGGCGCGAAAAGCCAGCAGCGCTACGTCGCTGAAGCGATTACCGAAGAGTGGCGACTGGCGCCGGGGCCGTTAGAGATGGCCTGGTTTGCTGAAGAGTCCGCCGCTGTAGAACGCGCGCTGGCCGCACTGGAAAAACGGCTGGAAACGCTGGAGGGCAAATGACGCCAGGAGAATTACGGCGCCTGTATTTTATCATCCGCACCTTTTTGAGTTACGGGCTTGATGAGCTCATTCCCAAAATGCGTATCACGTTGCCGCTGCGCATCTGGCGGCGAATGTTGTTCTGGATGCCGAATCGCCACAAAGATAAACCGCTGGGTCAACGCTTACGCCTGGCGCTGCAGGAGCTGGGCCCGGTGTGGATTAAGTTCGGCCAAATGCTCTCCACCCGCCGCGACCTGTTCCCGCCGCAAATCGCCGATCAACTAGCGCTGCTGCAGGATCGCGTCGCGCCTTTCGATGGCAAACTGGCTAAACAACAGATCGAACAAGCGATGGGCGGTTTGCCCATTGAAGCCTGGTTCGATGATTTCGCCATTGAGCCGCTCGCTTCCGCCTCCATTGCCCAGGTCCATACCGCGCGGCTGAAAGACAACGGTAAAGAGGTCGTCATCAAGGTCATCCGCCCGGATATCTTGCCGGTAATTAAAGCGGACATGAAATTAATCTACCGCCTGGCGCGCTGGGTGCCTCGTCTGCTGCCGGATGGTCGCCGTTTGCGTCCGCAGGAAGTCGTCCGCGAGTATGAAAAAACGCTGATGGACGAGCTGAACCTGTTACGCGAGTCGGCTAACGCTATTCAGCTACGGCGCAATTTCGAAGACAGCCCAATGCTATACGTGCCGGAAGTCTATTCCGATTACTGCAGCGAAGGCATGATGGTGATGGAGCGGATCTACGGTATTCCGGTTTCCGATGTCGCCGCGCTGGAAGCCCAGGGTACCAACATGCAGTTGCTCGCGGAGCGTGGGGTGCAGGTCTTCTTTACCCAGGTGTTCCGCGACAGCTTTTTCCATGCGGATATGCATCCGGGTAATATTTTCGTTAGCTACGATCATCCACATGACCCGCAATATATCGGTATCGACTGCGGTATCGTCGGCTCGCTGAACAAAGACGATAAGCGCTATCTGGCAGAAAACTTTATCGCTTTCTTCAACCGCGATTATCGTAAGGTTGCCGAGCTGCACGTCGATTCCGGCTGGGTGCCGCCGGATACCAACGTTGAAGAGTTTGAGTTTGCGATTCGCACCGTGTGCGAGCCCATCTTTGAAAAGCCGCTGGCGGAAATCTCCTTCGGCCACGTATTGCTTAATCTGTTTAACACCGCGCGGCGTTTCAATATGGAAGTACAGCCGCAGCTGGTTTTGCTTCAGAAGACATTACTTTACGTAGAAGGGGTAGGTCGTCAGCTCTATCCTCAGTTAGACTTGTGGAAAACGGCGAAGCCTTTCCTCGAGTCGTGGATTAAGGATCAGGTCGGTATTCCCGCGCTGGTGCGTGCGTTTAAAGAAAAAGCGCCGTTCTGGATTGAAAGGATGCCGGAAATTCCTGAGCTGGTGTACCAAAGCCTGCAGCAGAGCAAACAGCTGCAGACCAGCGTCGATACTATCGTGCGCGACTTCCAGGTGCGTCACGTGCGCCAGGGGCAGTCCCGCTATCTGTTTGGTATAGGCGCCGTTTTGCTTTTAAGCGGTACGCTGTTATTTATCCACCGCCCGGAGTGGGGCATGATGCCAGGCTGGCTGATGGCCGGCGGCGTCGTGACCTGGCTTATTGGTTGGCGAAAAACGCGCTGACAGGTTTCGCGTTTATTCTGGCGCATTGATTCTTGCGCGAAGTCATGTGAGCGGCCTGACAAAGAGGCGTCTCACCGGATGACGTGTATAATGCGCTCTCATCATTCATCATCTGTCATAGGGGAACGTGTATGGGTGGTATCAGTATTTGGCAGTTATTAATTGTTGTCGTCATCGTAGTTCTGCTTTTCGGGACGAAGAAGCTGAGCTCGCTGGGTTCGGATTTAGGCGCATCGATCAAGGGCTTTAAAAAAGCGATGAGCGATGATGAGAAATCTGATAAATCCTCAGCCGATGCAGATTTTGCAGCGAAAACTATCGCTGATAAACAAGATGATGCGAAAAAAGACGAGACAAAACGCCACGACAAAGAGCAGGTGTAATTCGTGTTCGATATCGGTTTTAGTGAACTATTGCTGGTGTTCGTGATTGGCCTCATCGTATTGGGGCCACAGCGACTACCCGTCGCCGTCAAAACGGTGGCCAGCTGGATCCGTACGTTGCGCTCGCTGGCGACCACCGTACAAAATGAGCTTGCCCAGGAGCTAAAACTGCAGGAGTTTCAGGAGAGCCTGAAGAAGGTGGAGAAGGCCAGCCTGGATAATCTGACTCCGGAGCTCAAAGCCTCGATGGATGAACTGCGCGAAGCGGCCGAATCCATGAAGCGTTCCTATACCGCCCACGATCCTGAAAAGGCCAGCGACGAAGCGAACACCATCCATAATCCGGTCGTCAAAGGTAGCGAAGCGCAGCGCCAGGATGTCACACCGGCAACGGCGGAACATCAGGTCAGCGCCCCGGCACATACGCCGGAGCCCGTTGCCGAGGAGCCATCCGTTTCGCCGGCTGAAGTCCCGGCGGTTAAGGAAAAAGCCGCCGCGGCAGTGCCAGATTCTTCCCCCGCATCGAGTGATAAAGCGTAAAAAATGGGCGTAGACGAGACTCAACCGTTAATTTCACATCTGATTGAGCTGCGTAAGCGCCTGCTCAACAGCATCATTGCCATCCTGGTGATCTTCCTGGCGTTGGTTTACTTCGCCAACGATATCTATCAACTGGTTTCCGCTCCGCTTATCAGCAAAATGCCGGTAGGCGCGACGATGATCGCCACCGATGTCGCTTCTCCTTTCTTCACGCCGATCAAACTGACCTTTATGGTTTCGGTGATCCTGTCAGTGCCGGTCATTCTTTATCAGGTATGGGCATTCGTGGCGCCGGCGCTGTATAAGCATGAACGTCGGCTGGTCATGCCGCTGCTGGTTTCCAGTACGCTGCTGTTCTATATCGGCATGGCTTTCGCTTATTTCGTCGTGTTCCCGCTGGCATTCGGCTTCCTGACTCACGCCGCGCCGGAAGGGGTATTAGTTTCGACCGATATCCGTAGCTACCTCGATTTTGTCATGGCGCTGTTCATGGCTTTTGGCGTGTCGTTTGAAGTGCCGGTCGCCATCGTCCTGCTCTGCTGGATGGGCGTCACGACGCCGGAGGATTTGCGTAAAAAACGGCCCTACGTGCTGGTGGGCGCCTTCGTGGTCGGTATGCTGCTGACGCCGCCGGATGTGTTCTCGCAAACGCTGTTGGCCATCCCCATGTATTGCCTGTTTGAAGTCGGGGTGTTCTTTGCCCGTTTCTATACCGGTAAACGCCTGACGCGTGACGAAGATGCCGCCGCCGAAGAGGCGGAGAGCAAAGAAGAGTAACAACGCCAACCGCCCGTCAGGGCGGTTGTCATATGGGAGCTATGATGTTTGATATTGGCGTGAATCTGACCAGCTCGCAGTTTTCTCGCGACCACGACGAGGTGGTTGCGCGCGCGCAGGCGGCGGGTGTTCATGGGATGCTGCTAACCGGCACCAATCTGCATGAAAGCCAGCAGGCGCGGCAGATGGCTGGCCGTTACGCCAACTGCTGGTCTACCGCGGGTGTGCATCCGCACGATAGCAGCACCTGGACTGAGTCGGTGGCCGAAGAAATCCACGCGCTGGCCCGCCAGCCGCAGGTGGCGGCGATTGGCGAATGCGGTCTTGATTTCAACCGTAATTTCTCAACGCCGCAGGAGCAGGAGAAGGCGTTCAGCGCCCAGCTGGCGCTGGCGGCCGAGCTCTCAATGCCGGTATTTTTACACTGCCGTGACGCCCATGAACGGTTCCTTGCACTGCTGGATCCGTGGCTCAATAAACTGCCCGGCGCCGTGTTGCACTGCTTTACCGGTAGCCGCGAGGAAGTGCTTCAGTGCCTTGATAAAGGGTTATTTATCGGTATCACCGGCTGGGTGTGCGATGAGCGGCGGGGACTGGAGCTTCGTGAACTGTTGCCGGCAATCCCGGCGGAACGTCTGTTGCTGGAGACCGACGCGCCATATCTATTACCGAGGGACATGAAGCCGAAGCCCTCCTCGCGGCGCAACGAGCCCGCTTATCTGCCGCATATTCTGGCAAGCGTAGCGGGCTGGCGAGGCGAGGAAGCGCAATGGTTGGAGGAGGTTACGGATGCGAACGTCAGGAAGCTGTTTGGCGTGCGCTTTTAACCGCGCCGTCAGATTTTATAGAAGTCGGTATTTTTAACGCTTTGCAGGACCTGTTTATTCAACAGATTGAGGAGCAGCATTGAACGGGCTTCGCCGTCGGGCTCGGTGAAGATAGCCTGCAGCCCTTCAAAAGCACCGTCGGTGATTAACACGCTGTCGCCTTCATGAGGCGTTTCCGGGTCGGTAATACCTTCCGGTTTATAGATGGAAAGCTGGTGAATCACCTCTGAAGGGACCACTGCCGGTTGGGCGCCAAAACGGACGAAACTGTTCACCCCTCGGGTAGCGCTGATGGTGGTGGTATGAATGATCTCGGGATCGAATTCGACGAATAGATAGTTTGGGAACAGGGGCTCGCTGACCGTAGTACGTTTACCACGGATGATTTTTTCCAGCGCGATCGTCGGCATCAGGCAATTGACTGCCTGACGTTCAAGGTGTTCCTGGGCGCGCTGAAGCTGCCCACGTTTGCAATAAAGTAAGTACCAGGCTTGCATAATGACTCTTTCCGCTTTACTACCTGCAAGCATAACAAAAGCCTGGAACAATCGCGAAAACCATTATAAGCGAAAGCGTAAATAGCCTGTTCATTTACGCTTATTTAACAAAAGTACAGCATCGTTGCGGCGAAAATCGTATAATCAGCCGCTTGTATAGAGGTCAATAATAACTCCATGAAATACCACGATCTACGCGACTTTCTGACATTACTTGAGCAGCAGGGCGAGCTAAAACGGATAACCCTGCCGGTCGACCCGCATCTGGAAATTACCGAAATTGCCGACCGCACCCTGCGTGCCGGCGGCCCGGCGCTGCTGTTTGAAAACCCGAAAGGCTACTCGATGCCGGTGCTGTGTAACTTGTTTGGCACGCCGCGTCGTGTGGCGCTGGGGATGGGCCAGGAAGACGTCAGTTCGCTACGGGAAGTCGGGAAGCTATTGGCCTTTCTGAAAGAGCCGGAGCCGCCAAAAGGCTTCCGCGATCTGTTTGATAAGCTGCCGCAGTTCAAGCAAGTGTTGAATATGCCGACCAAACGCCTGCGCGGCGCGCCTTGTCAGCAAAAAATCATCCAGGGCGATGATGTCGATCTCAACAAAATACCGATTATGACCTGCTGGCCGGAAGATGCCGCGCCGCTGATTACCTGGGGGCTGACGGTGACCCGCGGCCCGCACAAGGAGAGGCAAAATCTGGGTATTTATCGCCAGCAGCTGATCGGCAAAAATAAACTCATCATGCGTTGGTTGTCCCACCGCGGCGGCGCGCTCGATTTTCAGGAGTGGTGCGCGGCGCATCCCGGCGAACGTTTTCCGGTTTCCGTGGCGCTTGGCGCCGATCCGGCGACCATTCTGGGCGCGGTGACGCCGGTTCCTGATACCCTGTCGGAATACGCTTTCGCAGGCTTGCTGCGCGGCACCAAGACCGAAGTGGTGAAGTGCGTTTCCAATGACCTTGAAGTGCCGGCCAGCGCGGAAATCGTGCTTGAAGGCTACATTGAGGCCGGCGAGATGGCGCCGGAAGGGCCATACGGCGATCATACCGGCTACTACAATGAAGTAGACAGCTTCCCGGTATTTACGGTGACCCATATTACCCAGCGCGAAGACGCGATTTATCATTCGACCTATACCGGTCGTCCGCCGGATGAACCCGCGGTGCTGGGCGTGGCGCTGAACGAAGTCTTTGTGCCGATTCTGCAAAAGCAGTTCCCGGAAATCGTCGATTTCTATCTGCCGCCGGAAGGGTGTTCCTATCGCCTGGCGGTGGTGACCATGAAAAAACAGTACGCAGGCCATGCCAAGCGCGTGATGATGGGCGTCTGGTCGTTCCTGCGTCAGTTCATGTATACCAAGTTCGTGATTGTCTGCGACGATGACGTGAACGCGCGCGACTGGAATGACGTGATTTGGGCGATTACTACCCGTATGGACCCGGCTCGTGATACGGTACTGGTAGAAAATACGCCAATAGATTATCTGGATTTTGCCTCGCCGGTTTCCGGCCTGGGTTCAAAAATGGGGCTGGATGCCACAAATAAATGGCCTGGCGAAACCCAGCGTGAATGGGGTCGTCCAATCAAAAAAGATCCTGAGGTGACGGCGCGTATCGACGCCATCTGGGATGAACTGGCCATCTTTAAATAACAGTAAGCGGGGCTAACGCCGCTGTTTTGCTCTATAGACCCGACAGAGGGGACGCATGACAACCTTAAGCTGTAAAGTGACCTCGGTGGAGGCGATTACCGATACCGTGTATCGCGTTCGATTAGTTCCGGAAGCGGCATTTTCTTTCCGCGCCGGCCAGTATCTGATGGTAGTGATGGATGAGCGCGACAAGCGTCCGTTCTCTATGGCTTCCACGCCGTCAGAGCACGAGTTTATCGAGCTGCATATCGGTGCTTCTGAACTCAATCTGTATGCGATGGCGGTGATGGATCGCATTCTGAAAGAGCGTGAAATTGAGGTTGATATTCCGCATGGCGAAGCGTGGCTGCGCGATGACGAAGATCGCCCGCTGATTCTGATCGCCGGCGGTACCGGATTCTCTTATGTGCGTTCTATTCTGTTAACCGCGCTGGCGCGTAACCCGGATCGTGATATCGCCATTTATTGGGGCGGCCGCGAGGCTAAGCATCTGTACGATCTGGCCGAGCTGGAAGCGTTAAGCATCAAGCATCCGAATCTGCGCATCGAGCCGGTGGTCGAGCAGCCGGAAGAAGGGTGGCGCGGCCGCTCCGGTACGGTACTCACCGCTGTGCTGCAGGATTACGGTACGCTGGCCGAGCATGATATTTATATTGCCGGTCGCTTTGAAATGGCCAAGATTGCCCGCGACCTGTTCTGTAATGAGCGCGGCGCGCGTGAAGATCGCCTGTTTGGCGATGCGTTTGCGTTTATCTGATCGTGTTTCTAATAAGCATCCAGGCGCGAGACCCGGATGCTTTTTTTACTGCATATCGCTGAAGTAAACGTACCGCGGCCGCTCGTTTTCCAGCAAACAGAGCATGTTTCCAACGCTGTCGCCTTTTTTTGCCAGCGTTGCGGTTAGTTGTGTCGCAATATGCTGGGAACCTACCTTCTCATCATAGCGTTCGCTATTAATATCAGTGATATCTACATGGCTTAATTGCTGGTTAGGCGCCATTTTGCTGATCCCCCATGATAGACACGCCTGAGCGTCAGTTTGTTCATCGGCGAGAGCTGCAGCTGGTAATGCAATCAGTGGGAGAATTAGTAAGAGTTTTTTCATAACTAGTTATTATCCTTAATGATTTATACAGTAGTGGAGATAATAACTGAATGATAGAAATAAAAAACCCGCCCCTGACAGGCGGGAAGAACGGCAACTAAACCCCCTCTAATCCATTATTGCCTGTTGGCTGGCAGGCAATAATGGCATCGAGTTTTTTACCTATATCCTCTCGAATACGGTGGCGATCCCCTGACCTAAACCGATGCACATGGTCGCCAGACCGAACTGCGCGTCTTTGCGTTCCATCTGATTGATCAAGGTGGTGCTAATACGCGCCCCGGAACAGCCCAACGGGTGGCCGAGCGCGATCGCGCCGCCGTTAAGGTTGATCTTCTCGTCGATCTGCTCCATTAACCCCAGATCTTTAATACATGGCAGGATCTGCGCGGCAAACGCTTCATTCATTTCAAAGACGTCGATATCGCTGGTGGATAATCCCGCTTTTTTCAGCGCCAGCTTTGAGGCCGGAACCGGGCCATAACCCATAATGGACGGGTCGCAGCCGACTACCGCCATTGAACGGACGCGAGCGCGCGGCTTCAGCCCCAGCTCGTGGGCGCGGCTTTCGCTCATCAGCAGCATTGCCGCCGCGCCGTCGGAAAGCGCGGAAGAGGTACCTGCCGTTACCGTGCCGGTCACCGGATCGAAAGCCGGTCTCAGCGCCGCCAGCGCTTCTACGGTGGTTTCCGGGCGGATCACTTCGTCATAATTAAAGGATTTCAGCACGCCATCGGCATCGTGGCCGCCGGTCGGGATAATCTCCGCCTTGAATGCCCCGGATTGCGTCGCCGCCCAGGCGCGAGCGTGGGAACGTGCGGCGAATTGATCCTGCATTTCACGGCTAATGCCGTGTAGACGCGCCAGCATTTCCGCGGTCAGCCCCATCATACCGGCGGCTTTCGCCACGTTACGGCTAAGGCCCGGATGGAAATCGACACCATGACTCATTGGCACATGGCCCATGTGCTCAACGCCGCCAATCAGGCAGACGCTGGCGTCGCCGGTCATGATCATACGGGCGGCATCGTGCAGCGCCTGCATGGAGGAACCGCACAGGCGGTTAACCGTTGTTGCCGGTACAGAGTGCGGGATTTCCGCCAACAGCGCGGCGTTACGCGCAATGTTGAAACCCTGCTCCAGCGTTTGTTGCACGCAGCCCCAGTAAATATCGTCAATCGCGCTCGCCTCAAGGGACGGGTTACGCGAGAGCAGGCTTCGCATCAGGTGTGCGGAGAGGTCTTCCGCACGCACGTTGCGAAAGGCGCCGCCCTTTGAACGGCCCATCGGGGTGCGAATTGCATCGACAATGACAACCTGTTCCATTGTGACTCCTTAAGCCGTTTTCAGTTCGCCAACCGGACGGGCTGGTTCTACTGGAGGATAATACGCTTCGTTATGACGGGCCTTATTACGCAGACCCTCCGGCACGGCATAAAGCGGGCCGAGGTGCTGGTATTGCTGTGCCATATCGAGATATTTTGCGCTGCCGATGGTGTCCAGCCAGCGGAATGCGCCGCCGTGGAACGGAGGGAAGCCCAGGCCGTATACCAGCGCCATATCCGCTTCCGCCGGGCTGGCGATAATGCCTTCTTCCAGGCAGCGAACAACTTCGTTAACCATTGGGATCATCATGCGGGCGATAATCTCTTCATCGCTGAAATCGCGCTTCGGCTGGCTGACTTCGGCCAGCAGACTATCGACTGCGGCATCTTCTTCTTTCTTCGGCTTACCTTTACTGTCTTCTTTATAACGCCAGAAACCGAGGCCGTTCTTCTGGCCGAAACGGCTGGCGTCAAACAGCGCGTCGATAGCATCGCGATAATCTTTCTGCATCCGCTGTGGGAACCCCGCCGCCATTACCGCCTGGGCATGGTGCGCGGTATCGATGCCGACAACATCCAGCAGATAGGCCGGGCCCATCGGCCAGCCAAACTGTTTTTCCATCACTTTGTCGACTTTGCGGAAATCCGCGCCGTCGCGCAGCAGCTGGCTGAAGCCTGCGAAATAGGGGAACAGTACACGGTTAACGAAGAAGCCGGGGCAATCATTCACCACGATCGGTGTTTTGCCCATTTTGCTGGCCCAGGCAACGACTTTGGCAATGGTCTTGTCCGAAGTTTTCTCGCCGCGGATCACTTCAACCAGCGGCATGCGATGTACCGGGTTAAAGAAGTGCATACCGCAGAAATTCTCCGGGCGCTGCAGAACGCTGGCCAGCTCGCTGATAGGAATCGTTGAGGTGTTGGAAGCCAGCACGGTGTCCGGACGCACTTTCTCTTCGGTTTCCGCCAGTACCGCTTTCTTCACTTTCGGGTTTTCCACCACCGCTTCAACGACGACGTCCACGCGGTCAAAACCGCTGTATTCCAGCGTTGGCTGAATGGTGCTAATCACTCCGGCCAGCTTCAGGCCGTCGATTTTTCCGCGTTCCAGCTGTTTATTCAGCAGCTTCGCCGCTTCGGTCATGCCAAGGGTCAGCGATTTGTCGCTAATGTCTTTCATCACCACCGGCACGCCTTTCCAGGCTGACTGGTAAGCAATGCCGCCACCCATAATGCCGGCGCCTAATACGGCAGCATGCTTCGGCGTCTCGACATCTTTAGTGAGTTTTTTCGCTTTCGCTTTGACGTACTGGTCGTTAAGGAAGATGCCGACCAGCGCGCGCGCTTCGTTGGTATGCGCCAGCGGAACAAAACTTTGGTTTTCCAGCTTCAGCGCGTCATCACGGCCAAGACGCGCGGCGGCTTCGATGGTTTTTACCGCGGTGATCGGCGCCGGGTAATGTTTTCCGGCGGTTTGCGCGACCATACCTTTGGCAATAGTGAAGCTCATGGCGGCTTCAATTTTGCTGAGCTTCAGCGGCTCCAGTTTCGGCTGACGTTTGGCTTTCCAGTCCAGGTCGCCATTAATCGCCTGGCGCAGAATCGCCAGCGCGCCGTCATGCAGTTTTTCCGCGGCAACAATGCCGTCAATGAGGCCAATTTTCAGCGCTTGATCGGCGCCGACGTCTTTACCGGCGGCAATAATTTCCAGCGCGCTATCGGCGCCGAGCAGGCGCGGCAGACGTACGGAACCGCCGAAGCCAGGCATAATGCCCAACTTGGTTTCCGGCAGGCCGATGCGCAGATCCGGCGTGGCGAGGCGATAGTCGGTCGCCAGCACGCATTCGCAACCACCGCCCAGCGCGTAGCCGTTAACCGCTGACAGAGTAGGGACCGGTAAATCTTCCAGGCGATTGAAGACGCTGTTGGCAAAGTGCAGCCACTGGCTCAACTGTTCTTCCGGCACCAGGAATAGTGAAAGGAATTCGGTGATATCGGCGCCGACGATAAAGGCCGCTTTTTCAGAGCGCAGCAGCAGCCCTTTGAGATCTTTTTGTTTTTCGAGTACGTCCAGCGCGTGACCGAGGCTGGCAACGGTTGCAGTATCAAGCTTGTTAACCGAGCCGGGGGCGTCGAAAACCAGTTCGGCAATGCCATCTTCCAGCCAGTCGAGGTACAGGGTGTCGCCTTTGTAGAGCATGTCAGTCTCCTGAATCCAGCAATATGATCTGGTCATACCAGATGATTCGGAGTGTGGAATTTATGTTAAGAAAATGCAAATTACTCTTTAAATAATTGCTGGTCGGATCACATCCGGTAGAAATCACCCGGCCTGGAGCCAATGTGCTAAGATGCGGAGAATCACGATCCAATAAAAGCAAAGGATAAAAGATGGAATCACTGGCCGCGCTTTATAAAAATCATATCGTTACCCTACAAGAACGTACCCGCAAAGTTTTAGACCGCTTCAAGCTGGATGCTCTGCTTATCCACTCCGGCGAGCTGATCAATGTCTTCCTCGACGATCATCCGTATCCGTTTAAGGTTAACCCGCAGTTTAAGGCGTGGGTGCCGGTGACCCAGGTGCCAAACTGCTGGCTGCTGGTGGATGGCGTGAATAAACCGAAGTTGTGGTTTTATTTGCCGGTCGATTACTGGCACAACGTTGAGCCGCTGCCGACCTCTTTCTGGACTGAGGAAGTGGATGTCATTGCGTTGCCGAAAGCCGACGGTATTGGCGGTCAACTGCCCGCGGCGCGTGGCAACATCGCGTATATCGGCCCGGTGCCGGAACGTGCTTTAGGTCTGGAGATCGCGGCAGACAAAATCAACCCGAAAGGCGTTATTGACTATCTGCATTATTATCGCGCTTACAAAACCGATTATGAGCTGGCTTGTATGCGTGAAGCGCAGAAATCGGCGGTCAACGGCCATCGCGCGGCCCACGAAGCTTTCCAGTCGGGGATGAGCGAGTTCGATATTAATCAGGCTTACCTGACGGCGACCGGTCATCGCGATACCGACGTCCCTTACAGCAATATCGTGGCGCTGAATGAGCATGCGGCCGTATTGCACTACACCAAGCTGGATCACCGTGCGCCAACCGAGATGCGCAGCTTCCTGTTGGATGCGGGCGCAGAGTACAACGGCTATGCCGCGGACCTGACTCGCACCTGGGCAGGCCACAGCGACAACGATTTCGCGCAGCTGATTAAAGACGTTAACGACGAGCAACTGGCGCTGATTAGCACCATGAAGGCCGGCACCAGTTACGTTGATTACCATATGCAGTTCCATCAGCGCATCGCAAAGCTGCTGCGTAAACACCAGCTAGTGACCGGCATGAGCGAAGAGGCGATGGTGGAAAACGATCTGACCGGACCGTTTATGCCGCACGGGATTGGTCATCCGCTGGGCCTGCAGGTTCATGATGTCGCCGGTTTCATGCAGGACGATACCGGTACGCATCTGGCGGCGCCGTCGAAGTATCCTTACCTGCGTTGCACCCGTATTCTCGAGCCGCGTATGGTGTTGACTATCGAACCAGGCATCTACTTTATTGAGTCGCTATTGGCGCCTTGGCGTGAAGGGCAGTTCAGCAAGCACTTCAACTGGCAGAAAATTGAAGCCATGAAGCCGTTTGGCGGGATTCGTATCGAAGATAACGTGGTGGTTCACGAAAACAGCATCGAAAATATGACGCGCGACCTGAAACTGGCGTAATGGAAAGTTGGTTGGTGCCGGCCGCGCCGGTGAGCGTTGTTGAAGAGATCAAAAAGAGCCGTTTCATCACGCTGTTGGCGCATACCGACGGCGTGGCGGCGGCAAAAGCGTTTGTCGAATCGGTCAGGGCTGAGCACCCGGACGCCCGTCACCACTGCGTGGCGTGGGTTGCCGGGCCTCCTGATGATTCACAGCAGCTGGGGTTCTCTGACGATGGCGAACCGGCGGGAACGGCAGGTAAACCCATGCTGGCGCAGCTGATGGGCAGCGGCGTCGGCGAGATAACCGCGGTGGTGGTGCGCTACTACGGTGGTATTCTGCTGGGTACCGGCGGCCTGGTGAAGGCCTATGGCGGCGGCGTCCATCAGGCGCTTGCGCAGTTGAAAACGCAGCGCAAGACGCCGTTAACCGCATATACTTTGCAATGTGAATACGGACAGCTGGCCGGGGTAGAAGCGTTGCTGGCGCAGTTCTCGGGCATTATTGTGGAAAGCGAATATCAGGCGTCTGTGCAACTGCGCGTCGCGCTTCCGCAAGCTGAAGTGGCCTCTTTTTCGACAAAACTGGCTGATTTTAGTCGTGGTTCATTGCAATTACTGAAGATTGACGAATAATCCCCACCTGATTTTTTTGTAACCCAAAGGAAGCGCCAGAGATGCATTTTCGCGCGATAACCCGAATCGTTGGACTGTTGGTCATCTTATTTTCGGGGACGATGATTGTCCCGGGATTAGTGGCCCTGATATATCGCGATGGCGCGGGGCGAGCTTTCACCCAAACCTTCTTTGTTGCCCTGGCGATCGGCTCCATGCTGTGGTGGCCGAACCGTAAGCAAAAAGGCGAGCTGAAATCCCGTGAAGGATTTCTGATAGTCGTGTTGTTCTGGACGGTGCTGGGCAGCGTCGGTGCGTTACCGTTTATCTTTGCTGAACAGCCTAATCTGACAGTGACGGATGCCTTTTTTGAATCCTTCTCCGGCTTAACCACTACCGGCGCGACGACGCTGGTGGGGCTTGACTCACTGCCTCATGCCATCCTGTTCTATCGCCAGATGCTGCAGTGGTTCGGTGGTATGGGTATCATCGTGCTGGCGGTGGCGATTTTACCTATCCTTGGCGTCGGCGGGATGCAGCTCTACCGGGCGGAAATGCCGGGCCCGTTGAAAGACAATAAGATGCGACCGCGTATTGCCGAAACGGCAAAAACGCTGTGGCTTATTTATGTCTTATTGACCGTCGCCTGCGCATTAGCGCTATGGTTTGCCGGGATGCCGGCGTTTGATGCGATTGGCCATAGCTTTGCGACCATCGCTATCGGCGGCTTCTCAACTCACGATGCCAGCGTCGGCTACTTTAATAGCCCGATGATTAACTCCATCATCGCCATCTTCCTCCTAATCTCCGGCTGTAACTATGGCCTGCACTTTTCGCTATTAAGTGGGCGCAGTTTACGGGTTTACTGGCGTGATCCGGAATTCAGAATGTTTATCGGTGTTCAGCTAACCCTGGTTATCGTCTGTACGCTGGTATTGTGGTTACATAATGTCTACGGCTCGGTGTTAACAACGCTGAACCAGGCGTTCTTCCAGGTGGTGTCGATGGCGACGACCGCTGGGTTTACCACCGACAGTATTGCGCGTTGGCCGTTGTTCCTGCCGGTGCTGCTGCTCTGTTCGGCTTTCATCGGCGGCTGCGCCGGGTCAACGGGCGGTGGTTTAAAGGTCATTCGTATCCTGTTGCTGTTTAAGCAGGGGAATCGTGAGCTTAAGCGCCTGGTGCACCCGAATGCGGTCTATAGCATTAAGTTAGGTAACCGCGCGCTGCCGGAACGTATTCTGGAAGCCGTGTGGGGATTCTTCTCCGCCTATGCGCTGGTCTTTATCATTAGTATGCTGGCGATAATCGCGACTGGGGTTGATGACTTTTCTGCCTTTGCTTCAGTTGTGGCGACATTGAACAACCTGGGGCCTGGTCTTGGGGTCGTTGCTGATAACTTTGCGACAATGAACCCGGTCGCGAAATGGATCCTGATTGCTAATATGCTGTTTGGTCGTCTGGAAGTGTTCACCTTATTGGTGCTCTTTACTCCCACTTTCTGGCGCGATTAACAGGAGTGCTCGTGAAAACTTTAATTCTTTTCTCCACCCGGGATGGGCAGACCCGTGAAATTGCCTCCTATCTAGCCTCTGAACTCAAAGAGCTGGGGGTTGATGCGGATACTGTGAACCTGAACCGTACCGAGACGGTTGAGTGGCATCATTACGATCGGGTGGTGATTGGCGCTTCTATTCGCTACGGGCACTTTCATCCAGCGCTGGACCGCTTCGTGAAAAAGCATCTGGCATCTCTGCAGGCGTTGCCGGGAGCGTTCTTCTCGGTAAACCTGGTGGCGCGCAAACCGGAAAAGCGAACGCCGCAAACCAACAGCTATACGCGCAAGTTTCTCCTTAACTCGCCGTGGCAGCCGCAGAGCTGCGCGGTATTTGCCGGTGCGCTGCGTTATCCGCGCTATCGCTGGTACGATCGAATAATGATTCGCTTAATTATGAAGATGACCGGCGGGGAAACGGACACTAGTAAAGAAGTGGTTTATACCGATTGGCCGCAGGTGGCCAGATTTGCCCGAGAAATCGCGCAAATGACGAGCAAATAGCGCGTAAAACTCGCGTTATGGTGGAAAATCGAGCGAACGAAAAGTTTTTTTGAATTTCCTCTTGTCACTTCAGAATTACTCCCTATAATGCGCCACCACTGACACGGAACAACGGCAAACAAGCCGCCGGGTCAGCGGGGTTCCGGTGAG